>NZ_JBIRHK010000018.1:0-200035 GCF_044328485.1 Streptomyces sp. NPDC017936
CCGCCGTGCGCTACCAGGGCGTCATCCACGACTTCGTCATGCTCGACGCCCTGCGCGAGACGCACGCCGCCGAGGCCGCCATCCACCAGGCCGTCAGCGTGCTGCGCACGGCCTTCGCGACCGCCTGACGGCCTCCTGGAGCGCACTTCATCCGGCACAATCACCGCATGGAGACTGCCGAGTTCATCAGTGTTCTCGACCGTGAGGGCCGGTCGCTCGCCGCCGCGGCGACGGCGGCCGGTCCGGACGCCAAGGTCCCGACCTGTCCGGAGTGGCAGGTCCGGGACCTGCTGCGGCACACCGGGATGGTGCACCGCTGGGCCACGTCGTTCATCGCCGAGCGGCGCACCTCGCCCCGTCCCGGGGACGGGCTGCCGGACCTCGACGGCGCCGCGCTGCTGGACTGGTTCCGCGACGGGCACCGCCGGCTCGTCGACACCCTGGCCGCCGCCCCGGCCGACCTGGAGTGCTGGCACTTCCTGCCCGCCCCCTCGCCGCTCGCCTTCTGGGCCAGGCGGCAGGCGCACGAGACGGCCGTGCACCGTGTGGACGCGGAGTCGGCGCGCGGCGCGACACCGCAGGAGAGCGCCGCCTCCTTCTCCCACAACTTCGCGGTGGACGGCATCGACGAGTTGCTGCGCGCCTTCCACGCCCGCGACAAGAGCCGGGTGCGCACCGACACGCCCCGGGTGCTGCGGATCCGGGCGACCGACGCGGACGGCGCCGTGTGGACCGTACGCCTGTCGTCCGAGCCCCCCGTGGCGCGGCGGGACGACGCGGGGGACGCCGACTGCGAGGTGACGGGGACGGCGTCGCAGCTCTATCTGGCGGTGTGGAACCGGCTGCCCTTCCCCGCCGTCACGGGGGACGCCGCGCTCGCCGGCTTGTGGCGCGAGAAGTCCGCCGTGATCTGACCCTGACCCGCGGACCGCACCACCCGCTCCGCCCCCCGCGTCAGGACGCGAGCATCCGCGTCAGTCCGTGAGCATCCTCGTCAGGACCGCGCGCTGCACCGGCAGGACCGCGCCGTGCAGCGTGCGCCCCTTTCCCGTGAGCGCCACGCGGACGCCCCGGCGGTCCTCGGCGCACATCCCGCGCTCGACGAGACCGTCCTTCTCCAGCCGGGCGATCAGGCGTGACAGGGCGCTCTGGCTCAGATGGACCCGCTCGGCGATCTCCTGCACGCGGAAGCCGCACGAGCCGTCCGCGAACGGGTGGCCGGCGAGGACGTCGAGCACCTCGAAGTCGCTGCCGCACAAGCCGTGCCGGTGCAGCGCGCGGTCCAGTTCGCACTGGGTCCGCGCGTGCAGCGCCAGGATGCCCCGCCACTCCTCCACGAGGGCCTGTTCGGCCTTCTTCGCCGCCATGGCCGCACCGTAGCAGAGAGACGCATGCGGACGTCCTCGAAGTGCGGGCGCCCGGCGGGGGGTTGTTGCCCTGCCGGGCGCCCGCCTGTGAGACTCGGGGCATGAGCGGTCACGGGGGACGGCGCACGCAGGCACAACGGGACGCGATCACCGTCGAGATCGGTTACGCGCTCGCCAGCGCGGCCTTCGTCGCGGCGGTGCTCTTCGGGGCGGTCGCCGGGCCGGCGCTGCTGTTCGCGCTCCCGGAGACCGTCGGGACGTCGCTGCTGCGCGCGGGCGGCGTCCTCGCGTCCGTGGTGTTCGCGGTCCGGGTGGTGAGCGTGCTGCTGCGTTTCCGCGCCGAAGGGCCCCGGCCCGGCCGCACCGGCCCCGACTCGTAGGCCGGCACGGCCGGGGAGCCGGCACCGCGTGCGACGCGGTGCCGGCAGCTCCCGCCCTCGCTCACCGCGCCGGCGCCGTCCCGCCTCCGCCGGTGGCGACGCCGCCGCGCGGTGCGCGCGCCGCGAAGGGCGCGGTGTCCGGTTCGCACGACGTCCCCGGTGGCGGGAGGACGCCGTCGAGGACGTAGCGGCCCACGTGGTCGCTGACGCAGCTGCTGGGGTTGGCCAGCGTGGTGTGCCCGTAGCCGTGGTGGGTGAGGAGCCGGGCGTCGGCGAGCGCCCTGGACATCGCCTTCGCGCCCTCGTACGGGGTGGACGGGTCGTAGGTGGTGCCGACCAGCAGCACCGGGTGCGCCGTCGGCCTGTTCCACGGTCCGGCGTACCGGTCGGCGTGCCGCGCCGGCCAGGTCGAGCACGGCTCCGTGGCCCACGTCCAGTAGCGCCCCGCGTCACCGGAGCGGGCGGCGGCGGCCTCCTCGAGCACGTGGTAGGCGCCGGGGTCCCGCGGATTGGGGCTGTCGCCGCAGAGCACGCCGGCGCCCTGCTCCTCGCCCAGGTACGGGACCGGGACCGGGGGCGTCGTGGCGGGCGTGGCGGGCGCCGTCGGGGCGCGCCCCTGCCACAGCTCCTGGAGCCGGCCGGCCAGTTCCGTCCATCCCGGGTGGACGACGTACAGGCTGCTCACCACGTCGGCCACGGTCGCGGCATAGGTCCACGACGCCACCGGACGTTCCCTCAGGCGCCGGGTCAGCCTGTCGAACTTGTCGCGGGTGGCCTGCGGGCTGCCGGCCGAGAAGGCGCAGCGCTCGACGGTGGCGGCCCCGCACAGGGACAGGAACCGCTCCAGGGTCGCGGCCGCCGAGCGGTCCGACCCCATGCGCAGGAAGGTGGTGAGCCGTGCCCGCTGCGATCCGCCGTTCGTCCACGCGGCCGGGTCGACGTTGCTGTCGAGCACCATGGCACGGATCGTGTCCGGGTAGAGGTTGGCGTAGGTGGCGCCGAGGATCGTGCCGTAGGAGATCCCGAGGTAGGTCAGGCGCGGCTCGCCCACCGACCGGCGGAGCAGATCGAGGTCGCGCGCGGTGTCGGCCGTCGAGATGTGGCGCAGGAGCTGCGGGTCGCTCCGCTCGCAGGCCCGGCCCAGCTCCCGGTAGGAGGCGATCCAGTTCTCGCGCTCCCGTGCGCCGACCGGGAACCCGGCCGGACGGCTCGCGCTCGGGGCCCCGGCCTTCTCCGTGTTCTCGGAGCAGTTCACCGCCGTGCTGTTGCCGGTTCCCCGCGGGTCCCAGCTGACGATGTCGAAGCGTTCCCGCACCGCGCGCGGGAACGACTCGTACAGCTGCGGCATCTGGACGGTCCCGGGCCCGCCGGGGCCGCCCGGGTTGAAGAACAGGGTGCCGGCGCGCCGCCCGGGGCCGGTCGCCTTCCGCCTCACCACGGCCAGCCGGAGGGTGCGCCCGCCGGGGCGCGCGTGGTCGAGCGGCACCGTCGCCGTCGCGCAGTCGTACCGCCTGTCCTGGGCGCAGGGTTTCCAGCCGAGCTCGGGGGCGGGCGCCGTGGGGGCGGGACCTCCGCCCGCCGCGGCGAGGGGGGATCCGGTCAGCGCCGTCGAGCAGGCCAGTACCGCGGCGGCGACCGCGGCGCAGCTCTTCCGGCGGCCGGGTATCGGACCAGTCATGGGCATGCGACGTCCTTTCACGGCCGGGCGCCCGGCGCCGCCGGACAGCGGCCGCCGGCACGCATCCGTGACCACGAGACCCCGCCCGGCCGCCACCCGCGAGCCGGCCGCACCCGATCGAGCGGTTCCGCCCGTCCGGACCCGCACGGCCGGCCGACCCGGTCGATCCGGCGTCCCCCGCCCGGTCCGGCACCCCGACCGCCCGGCCCGGCACCCCGGGCGGCGCACACCCGAGCTCGCCGCCGTCCGGCCGTCCCGGTCCGCTCAGGCCCGGTCCGCTCAGGCCCGGTCCGCTCAGGCCCGGTCCGCTCGGGCCCGGTCCGGGTGGATCACTCCGCGGACGCGGCGCCCTGCACCAGCCCCACGCCGTGGGCGAGCCGGGTCACCGCGTGCCGGAAGAACGGCTCGCGCTCCTCCACCACCCGGTGGAACTGCCCGAACACCTCGAAGCCCACCAGCCCGTACAGCTGGGACCAGGCGGCCACCAGCACCGCGACCACCTCCGCGGGCAGGTCGGGCGCGAGGTCGGCCGCCATCCGCTCGGCCTCGGCGCGCAGGTCGGCGGGGAGCGGCGGCGGCACCGGCCGGGCCGGGCCCCGCTGCGCGTCGCGGGCGATGCCGATGAGGAGGACGCCGACGCGGGCGGCCGCCGGAACCGTCGTCGGGGGCGCGCTGTAGCCGGGCACCGGCGAGCCGTAGATCAGGGCGTACTCGTGCGGGTGGGACAGCGCCCAGCCGCGCACCCCCTCGCAGACCGCCACCCAGCGCCGGACCGGGTCGGCGTCCGCGACGGCGGCGTGGGCGGCCTCGGCGCTCTCGCCCAGGGAGTCGTAGGCGTCGATGATGAGCGCGGTGAGGAGGTCGTCGCGGCTCGGGAAGTACCGGTAGAGCGCCGAGGAGACCATGCCCAGCTCGCGCGCCACGGCCCGCAGGGAGAGCTTGGCGGCGCCCTCGGCCGCGAGCTGTCTGCGCGCCTCGTCCTTGATGGCGGCGGTGATCTCGGTCCGGGCGCGGGCGCGGGCCCCTCGGGCGGTGCTGCTCATGACGTCAGTGTCGCACGGGAACAGAGCAGTGCCCACAATCGAGAGCAGGGGAACAAAAAGAGAGCACCGCTCTTGCAAGGGACCACCGATCCGGTGCAGACTTCCGGCACGGCAAGCGAGAGCAGTGCTCACACTTCAGGAGGCAGCAGCCATGTCCACGCACGTCCTCAAGCCCGGCTGGTTCACCGTCAACGTCCTCAACCGTGCCGTGGCCTGGCTGACCCGCCGCGGCCTGAGCGTGTGGGGTTCCCGGGTGCTGGCGGTCCGCGGCCGCAAGAGCGGGCAGTGGCGGACGACGCCGGTGAACCTGCTCACCGTGGACGGGCAGCAGTACCTCGTCGCCCCGCGCGGGCACGTCCAGTGGACGCACAACATGCGCGCGGCCGGCGGCGGCGAACTCCACCTGGGCAGGAAGGTGGACGAGTTCACCGCGGTCGAGGTCGGCGACGACGAGAAGGTGCCGCTGCTGCGCGCCTACCTCAAGCGCTGGAAGGCCGAGGTCGGCGTCTTCTTCAAGGGCGTCGGCCCCGACTCGGCCGACGCCGACCTGCGCCGCATCGCTCCCGACCACCCGGTCTTCCGGGTCACCCTCACCGGCCGGCGGTGATCCGGTCCGTGCGTCCGCTCAGGAGGCGGGACCGGCGCCCTCGCCCGTCCGCCGCCGGTCCATGGCGGTCAGCGCGCGCTGGGCGAGCGGGTGCGTGCGGACGAGCTCGCCGAGCGAGGTCCGGCCGCGGGTGATGTCCGTGAACGCCCGCCAGGCCGGCCGCAGACCGGTGAGGGCCGCGTGGAACAGGCCCGGCCGCCGTTCGAAGAGGGCCAGCATCCGCTTGCCGACGCTCATCTCCACACCGAGTCCGGCCTTGATCGCGAACGCGTAGTTCAGCGCCTGACGGCGGGCGTCCACCGCGTCGTGCGCCTCCGCGATGCGGACCGCCCACTCGCCCGCGAGCCGGCCGGAGCGCAGCGCGAACGAGATGCCCTCCCGGGTCCACGGTTCCAGGAGCCCCGCCGCGTCGCCGCAGACGAGGACCCGCCCGCGCGAGAGCGGGGAGTCGTCGGCGCGGCAGCGGGTCAGGTGGCCGGAGGAGATGCTCGGCTCGAAGCCGGCGAGGCCGAGCCGCCCGACGAAGTCCTCCAGGTACCGCTTGGTGGCGGCGCCTTCCCCGCGCGCCGAGATCACCCCGACCGTGAGCGTGTCGCCCTTGGGGAACACCCAGCCGTAACTGCCCGGCATGGGGCCCCAGTCGATGAGCACCCGCCCCTTCCAGTCCTCGGCGACGGTCTCCGGCACGGGGATCTCCGCCTCCAGGCCGAGGTCCACCTGGTCGAGCTTCACCCCGACGTGCGCCCCTATGCGGCTGGCGCTGCCGTCGGCGCCCACGACCGCCCGCGCGAGCAGGGTCTCACCGCCCTGGAGGACCACCGCGACCGTGCGCCGGTCCGGCACCGCCGAGCCGTGCTGCTCGACGCGCTGCACGGTGACGCCCGTCCGCAGCTCGGCGCCGGCCTTCTGCGCGTGCTCGACGAGCTGCTGGTCGAACTCGGGCCGGTTGATCAGGCCGAACAGCATCTGCCGGGAGCGGCGGGTGCGGGCGAAGCGGCCGTTGTGCGAGAAGGTGACCGCGTGCACCCGGTCCTGGAAGGGCAGCTCGAAACCGGGGGGCAGCGCGTCGCGCGAGGGTCCGATGATGCCGCCGCCGCACGTCTTGTAGCGGGGCAGCTCCGCCTTCTCCAGCAACAGCACGCGCCGCCCCGCGACCGCCGCCGCATAGGCGGCCGAAGCCCCCGCGGGTCCCGCGCCCACCACGACGACGTCCCACACCTGCCGCACGTCGTCCGCCGAAGAGTTCTCGCTGCTCACGATGGTCTACTGCTCCCGATCAAGCCGCCTGCCGCTCCTGTCCTACGCATCCTACGACCGAGATCGCCACAGCCCGCTGTGGGAGGATCGACGGCACTCATCCGTACAACGTCGCACCCACAAGGAGCGTGCCCATGTCGTCGAATCCGGTCGCCGAGACCGTCGCCTCGCTCATGCCCCGGGCGAAGGCGGAGCTCACCGAACTGGTGGCCTTCAAGTCGGTGGCGGACTTCGACCAGTTCCCCCGGAGCGAGAGCGAGGCCGCGGCGAACTGGATCACGGCCGCCCTGCGCGCCGAGGGATTCCAGGACGTGGCCCTGCTCGACACCCCGGACGGGACCCAGTCCGTCTACGGCTGCCTGCCCGGTCCCGCGGGCGCCAGGACCGTCCTGCTCTACGCCCACTACGACGTGCAGCCGCCGCTGGACGAGGCCGGCTGGCTCACCCCGCCCTTCGAGCTGACCGAGCGCGACGGCCGCTGGTACGGGCGCGGCACCGCCGACTGCAAGGGCGGCTTCATCATGCACCTGCTGGCCCTGCGCGCCCTCAAGGCGAACGGCGGGGTCCCGGTCCACGTCAAGGTGATCGTCGAGGGCTCCGAGGAACAGGGCACGGGTGGCCTGGAGCGCTACGCCGAGCAGCACCCCGAGCTGCTCGCCGCCGACACCATCGTGATCGGCGACGCGGGCAACTTCCGCGTCGGCCTGCCCACCGTCACCTCCACCCTGCGCGGCATGACCATGGTCCGGGTGACGATCGACACGCTGGCGGGCAACCTGCACTCCGGCCAGTTCGGCGGCGCCGCCCCGGACGCGCTGGGCGCGCTGATCCGCGTCCTGGACTCGCTGCGCGCCGAGGACGGCTCGACGACCGTCGACGGACTGACCGACGGCTCCCCCTGGGAGGGCCTCCAGTACGACGAGGAGCAGTTCCGCAGCGACGCCAAGGTCCTCGACGGCGTCGAGCTGATCGGCTCCGGCACCGTCGCCGACCGCATCTGGGCGCGCCCGGCGGTCACCGTCCTCGGCATCGACTGCCCGCCGGTGGTCGGCGCCACCCCGTCCGTGCAGGCGAGCGCCCGCGCGCTGATCAGCCTGCGGGTGCCGCCGGGCGTGGACGCGGCCGAGGCGGCGAAGCTGCTCCAGGCCCACCTGGAGGCGCACACGCCGTGGGGCGCGCGGGTGCGGACCGAGCAGATCGGGCAGGGCCAGCCGTTCAGCGCCGACACCACGAGCCCGGCGTACGCGGCGATGGCCGAGGCGATGGCGGTGGCCTACCCCGGCCAGGAGATGAGTTACGCCGGCCAGGGCGGCTCCATCCCGCTGTGCAACACCCTCGCCGCCCTCTACCCGCGTGCGGAGATCCTCCTCATCGGCCTGAGCGAGCCGGAGGCGCAGATCCACGCGGTGAACGAGAGCGTGTCCCCGCAGGAGCTGGAGCGTCTGTCGGTGGCGGAGGCCCTGTTCCTGCGCACCTACGCGGCGAGCTGAGCCGTCGGCTCCGTCGCCGGCGGAGTGCCTCGCCCACCGGGCGGGGCCCTCTCCACGGTCGGCTCCGGCGACCACGCGGCGGAGCCGACAAGGGCGCCGCGCCGCCTCGGCCGCCTGACTCAGCCGACCGGGACGCCCGCCTCCAGGTACAGCGCCGCGCCCCGCTCGCGCGCCCGCAGCGCCCAGCGCAGCCGCTCGTAGCGGACCGGCGGCAGCAGGTCGGCCGCCTCCTCCTCGGTGACGAAGCGCCAGCCGCGCAGTTCGGGTCCGGGCAGCAGCAGCCCCTCGGCCGCCGCGGGGGCGAGCCGGCCGCCGTCGAAGAGGAGGCGCAGACCGCCGTACCGGGGAGGCGCCGGCCGTTCCCAGTCGACGACGAGCAGCCGGGGGACGTCGTCCAGCCGGATGCCGGTCTCCTCCTCGACCTCGCGGATGCCCGCGCGCGCGGGTGCCTCGCCGGGCTCCACGACACCGCCGGGGAACTCCCAGCCGGGCTTGTAGGTCGGATCGACGAGCAGGACCCGGTCCCGCTCGTCGAAGAGCAGCACCCCGGCGGCCAGCGTCTCGGCGGTGGGCTCGGGGGTCTGCACGATGTCACAGGCGGTCACGGCGTCCGTGGCCACGGCGTCGGCGATGCGCACGGCCGTCTCGTACGGGGTGAGGTCACTGGTGTCGACCGGGTGGGCGTCGGCGGTGAGCCAGGCGGCGAGGGCGGCGCGGTACGGCTCGATGTGGTCGTACGACCACTGCCGTACGCGCATCTCGCCGTCGGGGAGGTCGGGCGGGACCTCCCGCCCGGCTATCCGCTCGCGCAGGATCGTTTCCGCCGGGGCGAGGAGCACATGCCGGACGGGGATGCGCCGGGCCGCGAGGCCGCCGAAGATCTCGTCGCGGTACTCCTGGCGCAGCAGGGTCATGGGGACGACGAGCGTGCCGCCGAGCTCGCCGAGCAGCGCGGCCGCGGTGTCGATCACCAGCCGGCGCCAGATCGGCAGGTCCTGGAAGTCGCCGACCTCGGCGAGGCGCTTGGGCGGCAGCAGGTGCGGGAGCGCCGCGCCGACGACCTCGGGGTCGAAGAGCGTGCTGTTCGGAATCAGGTCGATCAGTTCCCGTGCGGTGGTCGTCTTCCCCGCACCGAACGCGCCGTTGATCCAAACGACGGTCACGTGTCCCCCTCTTCTGTTGGCCCCCTGTGGCTTGCCCGCTCCACCCTGCCACGGAAACCACCTCCCGTAGAGGGCGCCCGACGCCGTGGCGCCGGCCCCCTGACGGTGGGGACCGGCGCCACGCTCTCGTGCGGAATCCGTCAGTCCTCCTCGCCGCCCGGGGCGCCCTCCTCGAGGCCGGCCAGGCTGTCGCCGACGAGGGCCGGGTCGACCCGGCTGAGGGTGTCGCCCACGTTCAGCCCGTCGTGGTCCTGGCCGCCGAGGCCGTGCGAGGGGGTGATCGCCGCGACGACGAAGCCGGTGGCGAGGGAGGCGATGGCGAGCATGCTGCGCTTCTTCATGGCCGGTTCAACGCGACGGGGCGGCCACGGGTCACGCCCCCTCAGTACAGCGGCCGGTGGTCCAGCAGTTCCCGCCAGCCGCCGGCGCCGCCCTCGGCCCGCCCGTGCAGATAGTTGCTGCCCCGCATGCTCTCCCGCAGGGAGGCCGGCGTGCCCTCCTCGCGGAAGAGGACGTCCAGCCACGCCGGCTTGGGCTTCAGCTGGGCCGCCGCCGACACCACGGGAGCGCAGAAGGCCGGTTCGCACAGCATCCGGCGCACCCAGCGCTCCTGTGCGGCGGGGGTCAGCCGGGCGCACAGGTCGCCCAGGAAGACCGCCCAGAGCCGGGCGATGTCCCGTTTCCACTTGACGTCCCTCGGCTGGACCCGGTGCAGGGCCTCCACCACGGTCGCGGTGAGCCGGGCCGCCTCGCCGGGGTCCTCGGGCAGCAGCCGCTCCAGGAGGAAACCCAGCGAGCGGAAGATCTCGCTGACCGTGCCGCTGCCCAGCTCGGTCCGCACGTCGTAACCGGCGCGTTCGGCCAGGCACACCACGAACGCCACGCTGCGGTCGGCGCGGTCGAGCTCGCCGAGGTGGGCGTGGGCCTGCGCCAGCAGGATGCGGGCGTTGGACTCGTGGCTGATCACCTGCTCGGTGGCCCGCCTCGGCGGCTCGGCCCGGGCCTCCCGGCCGGCCGTGAGCAGCGGCCGCAGGAGGCGCAGCAGCGCCGCCGGGGCGGCGGCGTCCCACACCCGGCCGGGCACCGTCGCGCCCGCCAGCTCCAGCAGGGCGTTGCGCAGGTCCTGGGCGGCTGCGTCCCGCCAGGCCCGGACGATCTCGTCGACCGTCGGCCAGTCGTCGCAGCCGAGCCGGAGCAGGACCTTCCACAGGATGAAGCCGTGGCGGCGGATGTCCGGCCGGCGGTCGCCGACGAGTTCCCGCCGGTACGCCACGAGCGTGCGCCGGTGCGTCGGCGGAACCGGGTCCGGGGCCGGGCGGGCGCCCTTCTCCTGCGACCGCACGGCCTTGGCCAGGTCGCCCAGCGTCTGGTGGAGCACCTGCGGGTCCGCCGCGGTGCGGGCGTACGCGAGGAGACGGTCGAGCAGCTCCGGGTGGCCGGGCACGGCGTACTGCAACTGGCCGATCATGTTCTCCAGCGCGGCACGTCCCGCCTTGGTGCGGCGCAGCCGCTCCTGGACGTCCCGGTCGTCGACGAGCCTGTCCAGGACCCGCCGCGCCCGGGGGTGGCCGGCGATGGAGGCGGGGATCAGGAACGAGCTGAGGCCCGCGTTGCTCAGCCAGAGCGACTCGGCCGGCGCGTCGGGCAGCAGCGTCAGGAGGACCTCCGCGGGAAGCCTGGCCTCCTGGAGGGCGTTGCGCCACAGCCATCGCTCGTCCTTGCCGCCGGACGGCGCGTTCTCCTCGCACGGCAGGGACCGCAGCGCCAGGGCGCAGCGGCGCCGGGCCTCGACGGTGAGGGCGTTCTCCGTCGCGGGAGGCGCTTCCCGGTCGCCCGCGTCGCCGCGCGGGTCGTGGCGCAGCCGTGCGGCCCGGCCGATGAGCGCCTCCGAGAGGACGCCGTAGCAGACGGCGAGCTGCCGTGCCGGATGCCGGGTGGACAGGACCGTGTCCAGGAACTCGGCCGGGTCCAGGGCCAGCCCGTTCAGGACGGCGGCCGTGTGCATGCGCAGCCTCGTCCGCAGGGCCGGCACGCTCGAGGCGCCCCCCTTGCCCGTGGTGGCCGCCGTGTCCTCGCCGCCCAGCCAGGTGCGCAGCTCCCGCCGGACGTCTTCGGGCCGCGGCGCGCCGCCGAGGGCGAACCGGCCGAACGCCCGCTCGAAGGGGACGGTGTCCTGTTTGTCCGGGCGGATGCCCGCGAACTCCCGCAGGAACTCCGTGACCGCCCGGCGGACGAGACGGGGCGGGAGGTCCCAGTCCGCCATCCGCACCAGCAGGTCGGTCAGGAGCGTCAGGCGCCCCGTGCGGACGGCCGTCCCCCAGAAGCCGGTGGCGAGGTCCACGGCGCGCTCGGGGTCGGCTCCGGCCACGGCGTCCAGGAGACGGAAGGGCAGCCTTTCGTTGTGGTGCAGTTCGTTCGCGGGCAGCGACGTGAGCCAGTCGAAGCAGGCCTGCTCACGGGTGAACGCCTCGACGGCCGCGCGGTCCTGGGTGGCGAGCCGTACGAGCGCCTCGAGCACGCCCTTCCTGACCCGTTTGGCGTCCCGCGCCGACGCCCACAGCAGGGCCAGGTCGTCCAGCGGGCGGCGCAGGTCGTCGTGGGTCACGGACGGCACGAGCCGCAGGAACCGGTCGATCATCGGGGTGTCGGCCCGCAGCAGGGCGTGCGGGGCGCTCTCGCGCACCAGGGGGCCGGGCCGTTTGAGCTTGGCGTAGACGCGCAGGCCCATGCCCAGCAGTGCGGGGTCGTCGGAGGCCAGCCACCGCGCCAGTGCCGCGTCCGCCCGGTCCGTCGAGAAGGTCTCGCCGTCCGCCTCGGGCAGCCGGCCGGCCATCAGCAGCACCTCGCTGGCGACCTCGCCGAAGTAGAGGTCCCCGGGATCGCGGGCCACCCGCCGCATCAGGTCGTCGACGGCCTCGGGCCCGCAGGCGAGCACGCCCCGTGCCGCGGCGTGCTCGAAGAAGGTCTGGTGGAAGAACCAGAGGTACCCGGTCTGTTCACGGACGGACAGCACGCCCCGTGACCGCAGCGCCTCCACGGCCTCCGTGACCTCCGCCGTGCCGCTGCCCGCGGTGTGCCCGGGCGTCCGGGCCAGCTGGTACGCGATGCGGTCCTCGAGGTCGGCCCGCCGCGCGTCCAGCCGGCTGGAGGCGAGGATCAGCCGTGCGGCGGCGCGCGCGTGCGGGGACAGGTCGGGCGCGGCCGGCGTCGTGGACGCCCGCCAGGCCCGCTGGTCGCTCACCACGCGCCGCTGCCAGAACCGGTCGTACAGATGGGGCGTGTCCACGTCCTCGTCGGGTTCGGCGGGGGCGTACAGCTCGAACAGGAGCCGCAGCGCGAAGGGGTTGACGCACACCTCGCGCAGGGCCCGGCCGCGCGAGGCGGCGTTCATGACGCGTTCGACGACCGCGTCCGGGGACGGCGCCTCCCGCAGTCCCTCGTAGAAGCCGCGGGCGTAGCTGCGGACGGCCTCGGGCCACTCGTCGGCGTCGTAGGAGGCCAGGTTCTTCGTCCGGACGCCGACGCCGGCCCGCTCGGCGGAGTGCGTGAGGCGCTGGGCCTCCACCGGGCGGCAGGTCAGGAGCGTGGGCAGGCGCAGGCGGTCCGCCGCGCGCACCACGTCCACGACGAGGGCGCAGGCGTCGTCGCTGTGCATGAGGAGGTCGACGGTGTCGATCAGCAGCACGGTCGACGGGTCCCGCCGCGCCGCCTGTTCGACGCCGCGGAGGACCACTTCGGGAGTGAGCGAGCCCGTCCGGCGGGCCGAGGGGGCGGGCGTCGCCTCGTACAGGCCGGACAGCAGACTGCTCGCACGGATGAACAGGGGCCGTCGGCCCTGCTCGGCGAACCGCGTGTGGACGGCCCAGACGAGACTGGTCTTGCCGTACCCGGCCTCGCCCACCACGGCCGTGCACCCCGGGGACCCGAGGGCCGAGACGATGTCCTGCTCGACGGTGCGCCGGACGTACAGCCCCTCCGACAGCAGCAGTCGACGGCCCAGCGGATGCAGACCGACGATCTCCGCCTCGGCGGCGGAGGCCTGCGAACTCCGCCACAGCTCCGTCAGTTCGGCGGGGTCGCCCTCCGCCCGGCCGGCGGGCGCGGTGTCCGGCGGAGGCGGCACCGGGCGGGGGCCGGACGCGGTGTCCCGCGGGGGGAACACCGGCCGGGGGCCGAGCGCGGGCTCACGTTCGTACGGCTGCTCCAGCAGGTAGCGCAGAAGCTTCTCGGCGCCTTCGCGGGTGATCGGGTCGACCCTGAAGGGCGGTACGGCGGTGCTCAGGAGGTAGCCGGGCAGGTCGTCCCGCGAACCGCCGGGCAGCAGGACCGTGAGGATCCGCTCGTGCCAGTCCCACGGATGGGCGTAGACGTAGTCCTGCAGGTGCCCGGTCTCCCAGGCGACGCCCAGACCGGCCCCGGGCCTCTCGGTTCCCTCGGCCCGCCGCCGGTAGGCGGGCGACGCGATCACGAGGACGTGGTGCGCCGCACGGCTCTCGCCCGACATCCACCGGGCCCAGTTCGGACGGTGCTCGACGGCCACGCGATCGAGCTGCGCGTCCACGTGGTGGGCCCGTAACAGGTGGTACAGCTCCCGCACCCGGTCGGCATGGACGCCGCCGTCGTCCTCGTGCGCGTAGGAGATGAAGACCCGTGGCGCGTCGGGTGATGAGGCACGCGTCATGACGCGGCACCCTACCGTTCGCGGTCGGCCGGCGGGTCCCCGCGGGAGCCGCGGGAGCCGCGGGAGCCGGGGACGGACACGGGCGGGCCGCTGCGGGACGTCGCCGGAGCCCGGACCGGCCGGGGACGGGCCCCGGACCGGCCGGCACCGGGGCCCGGGCCGGCCCGCGGACGCGGACGCGGACGCGTGCCGGAGGCGAGCGCGGCCGGAGGCGGGCACGGCCGGGACGAGCACGGCCGGAGACGGGCACGGCCAGGGGCGGGCGCCTGTACGCGGGCGCGTGCGGGGCCGGAGTCGGGCGCGTGCCCGGAGCCAGGTGCACGGCCGGGTGCGCGCCCTCGGCCGGGTGCGCACCCTGGGCCGAGGGCGCCCGCGCAGACCGGCGCACGCCCGTGGCCGAGTCCGCGACCACGACCACGACCGCCTGAACGTTCCTTCAGCGGACGGTCAGACGCCCGCCGCCGTCACCCCGGGCCGGCGCGCCAGCGCCGCCGCGGCCGCGCCGACCAGCCCCGCGTCCGTGCCCGTCTGCGCGGGCACCACGGTCAGGCGGCGGACGAACGACAGGGTCGCGTAGTCGGCGAGGGAGCGCCGCAGGGGCGTGAGGAGGACGTCGCCCGCCTTGCCGACGCCTCCGCCGATCACCGCGACGTCGATCTCCACGAGGGTCGCGGTGGCGGCGATGCCGGCGGCCAGGGCCTGGGCGGCGCGAGCGAAGGAGGCGACGGCGACCGGGTCGCCCGCGCGGGCCGCGGCGGCCACCGCGGCCGCGGACGCGTCCCCGTCCGGACCGGGCCGCCAGCCGTTCTCCAGGGCGCGGCGGGCGATGTTCGGGCCGCTGGCGATCCGCTCCACGCACCCGCGTGCCCCGCACGGGCACGGGTCGCCGTCGAGGTCCACGCTGATGTGGCCGATGTGACCGGCGTTGCCGGTGGGACCGGGGTGCACCCGCCCGCCGAGGACCAGCCCGCCGCCCACTCCGGTGGAGACCACCATGCACAGGGCGTTGTCATGGCCGCGGGCGGCGCCCTGCCAGTGCTCGGCGGCCGTGATCGCCACGCCGTCGCCGATCAGCTCGACGGGCAGGCCCCCGGTCGCGGCGCGCACCCGTTCGACGAGCGGATAGTCGCGCCAGCCGGGCACGTTCACCGGGCTCACCGTGCCGGCGGAGGCGTCGACCGGTCCCGCGCTGCCGATGCCGACGGCGTGGGCGCGCCCCCACAGCGGTGACTCCGCCAGGTCTCCCAGTACCTCGTCGACGGCCCGCATCACGGTGTCGCCGTCCTCCTGCGCGGGTGTGGGCCGCTGGGCGCGGGCCAGGATCGTGCCGTCGCCGTCCACCAGCGCTCCGGCTATCTTGGTGCCGCCGATGTCCAGCGCGGCCACGAGGTCGGTGTGCGTCACAGTCTCGGTTCTCCCCGTCAACCGGTGAAAAGGGCTGGCCGGTCCAGCGGTGGGGGACGTGGGCCGGAGATTGCGGTCGTCAGTCTCCCCTGCATCTGACAACGTTGTCCAGGGCCTATGCTCGACGCCACATCCTCATACACCCCCGGGGACGCACGCATCCCCGCGGACGACAGGACAGGACACCGCATCGTGCCCGAGACGCCCCGCCGGCCAGTCGGCCTCTCCGGAACCCGCTACGGCAACCGTCCCACGATGAAGGACGTCGCGGCACGGGCGGGCGTCGGCCTGAAGACCGTCTCACGGGTGGTGAACGGCGAGTCGGGGGTCACCCCGGAGACGGAACGGCGGGTCCAGGAGGCCATCGACGCGCTCGGCTTCCGCCGCAACGACAGCGCGCGCGTCCTGCGCAAGGGCCGCACCGCGAGCATCGGCCTGGTCCTGGAGGACCTCGCCGACCCGTTCTACGGTCCGCTCAGCCGGGCGGTGGAGGAGGTGGCCCGGGCCCACGGCGCGCTGCTCATCAACGGTTCCAGCGCCGAGGACCCGGACCGTGAGCAGGAGTTGGCGCTGGCGCTGTGCGCGCGGCGGGTGGACGGCCTGGTGGTGATCCCGGCCGGGGACGACCACCGGTACCTGGAGCCCGAGATCAGGGCGGGGGTGGCCACGGTGTTCGTGGACCGGCCGGCCGGGCGGATCGACGCCGACTGCGTCCTGTCGGACAACTTCGGGGGCGCCCGCGAGGGCGTCGCCCACCTCGTCGCGCACGGGCACCGCCGGATCGGCTTCATCGGCGACATGCCGCGCATCCACACCGCGGCGGAGCGCCTGCGCGGCTACCGGGCGGCGATGGAGGACGCCGGCATACCGGTGGAGGACGCCTGGATGTCCCTGGGCGCCACCGACCCCGGGCGGGTGCGCCGGGCGGCCGAGGAGATGCTGTCCGGACCCGCCCCGGTCACGGCGGTCTTCTCGGGCAACAACCGGGTGACCGTCACCGTCATCCGGGTGCTCGCCGAGCTGGCCCGGCCGGTCGCCCTCGTCGCCTTCGACGACCTGGAGCTCGCCGACCTCCTCCAGCCGGGCGTCACCGTGGTCGCCCAGGACGCGGCGGCCCTCGGGCGCACCGCCGCCGAGCGCCTGTTCCGGCAGCTGGACGGCACCCTGATCGCCCCCGAACGCGTCCAGCTGCCCACCCGGCTCATCACCCGCGGCTCGGGCGAGCTGCCTCCGGCGGGCTGAGCCGCCCGCGGGGAACGCGGCGGACGACCGCGCCCCGGGACGCGCGCGTGCGGCGTCATCCCGCCGATGCGGATACCGGTACGGGTGCCGAGGGCCGAGAACGAGCCGGGATCCGGCCGGCCCGCCTGAGCGCACGCCGCCCCGCTCACCGAACTCCCCCGAGATCCCGCGCAGTCGAGGGGGCTGCGCGAGCGCGGCACCCGACCGTTCCCCCGGCGGGCACCGGTGACGCATTCCGGTCCGGCGCGCCTCCGCGCCCGTTAGGATCATCGGACGGCATCGCGTGTCGGTCACCGGCCGGGTGAGGCATGGAGGTGCCCGTGAGTGCCTTACGGAGGCATTCCGCACATGTCAGTCGAGCTGAATCACACCATCGTCCACTCCCGCGACAACCGGGAGTCCGCCGCGTTCCTCGCCCACGTCCTGGGTCTCGAAGTCGGGGCGGAGTGGGGGCCGTTCGTCCCCGTCGACGTCAGCAACGGAGTCACCCTGGACTTCGCCACCGTCCCGGCGGAGTCGATCGCCATGCAGCACTACGCGTTCCTCGTCTCCGACGAGGAGTTCGACGCGGCCTTCGACCGGATCGAACGGGCCGGGATCACGTACTACGCCGACCCGCACGGCAAGCACCCCGGTGAGATCAATCACCACCACGGCGGCCGTGGGCTGTACTTCATGGATCCGGCGGGGCACGGGATGGAGATCATCACGCGCCCGTACGGCTTCTCCGAGCAGTAGCGGGCGGCAGCCGGCCGCGCGGACCGGCCGACGGCCGGGGCGTCGCCGTCCCGGCCGTCGGCCGTCCAACGCCGGTCCTGAGCACGTCCGTTGCCGTCCGCCCCGGTCGTGACGCCGCCACCGCGGCCCCCCTGCCGCACTCGTGCGCCGCAGGGGGCCGCGTGCCGGTCGCGGCTACCGCGCGGAGGCCGTCGGACCGCCGCGGCGGGGTGCCGCGAAGCCCTCCAGGTCCGCCCGGGACAGACCGGTGGCCGCGGTCACCTCGGCGAGGTCCAGCGCACCGCAGTCCAGACCGCGCAGCAGATGGCCGCCGAGGGCCTTGGCGGTGGCCGGCTCGTCCATCACGTCGCCGCCGGCCCGGCGGGCGTACCGCGCCAGGCGCTCGGCGGCCTGCGCGAACCCCTCGCGGTAGAAGGCGAAGACGGCGGCGTACCGGGTGGGGAGGTGGCCGGGGTGCATGTCCCAGCCCTGGTAGTAGGCACGGGCGAGGGCGCGGCGGACGAGGCCGTAGTGCAGGCGCCAGGCGTCGTGCACCTGCTCGGTGGGGCCGACGGGCAGGACGTTCGTGGAGCCGTCCGAGAGCCGGACTCCGGTGCCGGCCGCCGCGACCTGCATGACCGCCTTGGCGTGGTCGGCGGCCGGGTGGTCGGCGGCCTGGTGGGCGGCGGAGACGCCGAGGCAGGCGCTGTAGTCGAAGGTGCCGTAGTGCAGGCCCGTGGCGCGGCCCCCGGCCGCCTGGATCATGCGGGCGACGGTGGCGGTGCCGTCGGTGGCGAGGACGGCCTGGCTGGTCTCGATCTGGATCTCGAAGCCGAGCCGGCCGGGCGCCAGTCCGCGCGCCTCCTCGAAGGCCTCCAGGAGCCGGACCATCGCGCCGACCTGCTCGGGGTAGGTCACCTTCGGCAGGGTCAGGACCAGGCCGTCCGGCAGACCTCCGGCTTCCATCAGGCCGGTGAGGAAGACGTCCAGGGTGCGGATGCCCCGGTCGCGGACGGCGGCCTCCATGCACTTCGTGCGGATGCCCGTGTACGGGGCCGCCGTTCCCTTCGCGTACGCCTCGGCGATCAGCCGGGCGGCCCGTGCCGCCGTCGCGTCCTCCTCGGCGTCGGGGCGGGAGCCGTAGCCGTCCTCGAAGTCGACCCGCAGGTCCTCCACCGGCTCGCGCTCCAGCTTGGCGCGCACGCGCGTGTACACCGGCTCGGCCAGTTCGTCGGGGAGGCCGAGGACGGCGGCGAAGGACGCGGGGTCCGGCGCGTGCTCGTCGAGGGCGGCCAGGGCCTGCCCGCCCCAGGAGCGGATCGTGCCGGCGGTGAAGGCGTCGCCGGGGACGTAGACGGTGTGGACGGGCTGGCGGGTGCCGGGGTCGCCGGGGTAGCGGCGCTCGAGTTCGGCGTCGACCGGGGCGAGGGAGGCGCTGATCTCCTCGGTGACGGCGCCCGCCAGACTCGTCGCCACGGTCTCCTGTCGGCCCTGCCCCATCCCGCACCCTCCGGCTTTCCGCTGTACGGAATCAGCAATCCGCACAACGAAGCTATCCGTGGATCTTCCGGCCGGTCAACACCCCGTCCGTGCCGTGGTCCCCCGTCCGCCTCCCGGAAACCCTTCCGTCCGCCGGTGCGCGCCTTCATCCTGGATCACGAGGGGAGGGACGGATGACCGACGACGCGGAGATGGCGCGGCGCGCCGGACTGAGGACCGTGGTGGCGGCCGCCCTCGCCGTTCCGCTGCTCGCGACGGTCCGGTCCTCCGGGGCCCACGACGGCCGCCGCCGCGGCGAGGAGCGCGCGGCCCCGGCGCGGCCGGCCCCCGTGCCGCCCCTGGAGGTCATGACGTTCAACCTGCGCTTCCCGAGCACGAAGGAGCCCCACAGCTGGGCGTCCCGCCGCCCGGTGATGCGCGACCTGTTACGGGCGGCGGCACCCCATGTCATCGGCACCCAGGAGGGCCAGCCGCCGCAGCTGCGGGACGTCGAGGCCGACCTCGGACCGCACTACGACTGGATCGGCAGGGGCCGCGGAGGCGGCGACGACGAGTCGATGGCCGTCTTCTACGACACCCGCCGGCTGACGCCGGTCGAGCACGCCCACTTCTGGCTCTCCGACACGCCGGAGGTGCCCGGTTCCAACACCTGGGGCGCGGGCTACCCCCGCATGGTCACCTGGGTCCGCTTCCGCGACGTACGGGCCGGGGGGCGGGAGTTCTGCCTCTTCAACACCCACCTCGACAACGAGAGCGGCTACGCGCGCGTGCGCGCCGCCTCGCTGATCACCGAGCGGCTCGCGACGTTCGACCCCGCCCTGCCGCTGCTGGTGACCGGCGACTTCAACGCCGTGGCCCACCGCGATCCGGTCTACGACACGCTCCTGGCCGCCGGTCTCGTCGACACCTGGGACACGGCACGGCGGCGCGGCACGGGGTACGGGACGTACCACGGGTACAAGGCGCTCGTCCCGGGCGGCGCCCGCATCGACTGGATCCTCGCGACGCCGGGCGTCACGGTCCACCGGACCCGGGTCGACACCTTCTCGCGGAACGGCCGGTACCCGAGCGACCACCTGCCGGTGCTGGCCTCCGTGAGCCCGGGATGAGCCGAGGCCCCCGTGACCTCGGCGGTCACGGGGGCCTCGTACGGTCTCGCGGCGTTCCGCCGGCCGGACGATCAGCCCTTGCGGGTCTTGATCTCCTCGGTGAGCTGCGGGACGACGTCGAACAGGTCGCCGACGACGCCGTAGTCGACCAGGTCGAAGATCGGGGCCTCGGCGTCCTTGTTGACGGCCACGATCGTCTTCGAGGTCTGCATGCCGGCGCGGTGCTGGATCGCACCGGAGATGCCGTTGGCGATGTACAGCTGCGGCGAGACCGACTTGCCGGTCTGGCCGACCTGGTTGGTGTGCGGGTACCAGCCGGCGTCGACGGCGGCACGCGAGGCGCCGACGGCCGCGCCGAGGGAGTCGGCGAGGGCCTCGATGATCGCGAAGTTCTCCGCGCCGTTGACGCCACGGCCGCCGGAGACCACGATCGCGGCCTCGGTCAGCTCGGGGCGGCCCGTCGACTCACGCGGCGTACGGCCGGTGACCTTGGTGCCCGTCGCCAGCTCGCCGAAGGTCACCGACAGGGCCTCGACCGCACCGGCGGCCGGAGCGGCCTCCACCGCGGCCGAGTTCGGCTTGACGGTGATGACCGGGGTGCCCTTGATCACGCGCGACTTGGTGGTGAAGGACGCGGCGAACACCGACTGGGTGGCCACCGGGCCCTCGTCGCCGGCCTCCAGGTCGACGGCGTCGGTGATGATGCCGGAACCGATGCGCAGCGCCAGACGGGCGGCGATCTCCTTGCCCTCCGCGGAGGACGACACCAGCACGGCGGCCGGGGAGACGGCCCCGACGGCGGCCTGGAGCGCGTCCACCTTCGGTACGACCAGGTAGTCGGCGTACTCGGACGCGTCGTGGGTGAGGACCTTCACCGCGCCGTGCTCGGCGAGCGTGGCGGCGGTGTCGCCGGCGCCGGCGCCGAGGGCGACGGCGACCGGCTCGCCGATGCGGCGGGCGAGCGTGAGCAGCTCGAGGGTGGGCTTGCGGACGGCACCGTCCACGTGGTCGACGTAGACGAGGACTTCAGCCATGGGAATGCTCTCCTGCGAAACGAAGTTGAGGGGCGGTCGGCGTGTCGAGCCTTAGATGAACTTCTGGCTCGCGAGGAACTCAGCGAGCTGCTTGCCGCCCTCGCCCTCGTCCTTGACGATCGTGCCGGCGGTGCGCGCCGGACGCTCGGCCGCGGACTCGACCTTGGTCCACGCGCCGTCGAGACCGACCTCCTCGGCCTCGATCTCGAGGTCCTCCAGGTCCCAGGACTCCACCGGCTTCTTCTTGGCGGCCATGATGCCCTTGAAGGACGGGTAGCGCGCCTCGCCGGACTGGTCGGTCACCGACACGACCGCCGGCAGGGAGGCCTCCAGCTGCTCCGAGGCGGTGTCGCCGTCGCGGCGGCCCTTGACCGTGCCGTCCTCGACGGAGACCTCGGACAGCAGGGTGACCTGCGGCACGCCCAGGCGCTCCGCGACCAGGGCCGGGACGACGCCCATGGTGCCGTCGGTGGAGGCCATGCCGGAGATGACCAGGTCGTAGCCGGCCTTCTCGATCGCCTTGGCCAGCACCAGGGAGGTGCCGATGGCGTCGGTGCCGTGCAGGTCGTCGTCCTCGACGTGGATCGCCTTGTCGGCGCCCATGGACAGGGCCTTGCGCAGGGCGTCCTTGGCGTCCTCGGGGCCCACCGTCAGGACGGTGATCTCCACGTCGTCGTCGGAGTTCTCGGAGATCTGCAGCGCCTGCTCGACGGCGTACTCGTCGAGTTCGGAGAGCAGACCGTCCACGTCGTCCCGGTCGACGGTCAGGTCATCGGCGAAGTGCCGGTCGCCAGTGGCGTCGGGCACGTACTTCACAGTGACAACGATCCTCAAGCTCACGCCGGCTCTCCTACTGCATCGTCAGTTCTCGGCTGCCTCTTGCAGGCAGCATAGGCGCCCCAAGCGGCCGATCCCGGTCGGGGCGGCCTGCGCTCCGACCGAAATATTACTCGTCAGTACATCCAGTTCCTGCCCGCTGAGCAAGCGCTTTGAACTGTGACCTCCGCAACGCAGCGTAATCGGAATCCGGCCGTCCCGCAGGGGTGGGGGCCGTGATCAATCACGCAGAGCGGTGAACCGGCCCTGGTGGTAGAGCAGCGGACGGCCCGCACCGGCGGGGTCCCCGGCGACGACCTCGGCCAGCACGAGGCGGTGGTCCCCCGCGGGCACCCGCGCGACGACCCGGCACGCCAGCCAGGCCAGTACGCCGTCGAGGACGGGCACGCCCTCGGGCCCCTCCCGCCACACCGTCGGGGGGCCGAACCGGTCGGCTCCGCTGCGCGCGAAGGTGGCGGCCAGCTCCCGCTGGTGCTCGCCGAGTATGTGCACGCCGACGTGGCCGGCCCGGGAGACCGCCGGCCAGCTCGAGGCGCCCGTGCCGATGCCGAACGACAGCATCGGGGGCTCGGCGGAGACCGAGGTGAGGGAGGTGGCGGTGAAGCCCACCGGGCCCGGCTCGCCGGGCGCTGTGATCACGGCCACGCCCGCCGCGTGCCGGCGGAAGACGGAGCGCAGCAGTTCGGGGGAGGCGAGCCGAGGGGTGCCGAGGCCGGGTGTGGCCGTCATGAGTCGTCCTTCTGCGGAGGGGGGCGTGGCGGTCGGTGGCTGCTCAGCAGCCAGGACAGCGCGCGCTCGCGGTACGGACCAGGTCGACGGGGACCCGCCCGTGGAGAAGGAGTTCCTCAGGCATGCTGTCAGGCTGACGATATAGGGCGTGCGCCGTCAAGTGCGTCCCGGCATCCGGGAGCCGCCTCACCCTCCGGTGACCTGCGTTCACACCGCCTCCCCGAGGGCCGCGACGACGTCGGCCTTGCGCGGCAGGCCGGCGGCGCGGCGCACGACGCGACCGCCGGCGTCGAGGACCAGCACCGTCGGGGTCCTGAGGACGCCGAGCTCGCGGACGAGGTCCAGCCGGGCCTCGGCGTCGATCTCCAGGTGGACGACGCCGGGGACCATGCCGGCCACCTCGCCGAGGATCCGGCGGGTCGCCCGGCAGGGGGCGCAGAAGGCGCTGGAGAACTGCACGAGCGTGGCGCGTTCGCCGAGTTCGCCGCCCAGCCGGCCCGCCTCGAGCCGCTGTCCTTCGTCACGCCCGCGCACGCGCGCCCTCCCGCTCCGCCGCCGGTACGGCACTCGGCGGACGCCCGCCGTCGCGGGCGCCCGCACACCAGAAGTCCGGTCCTCGTCTGCTCAAGCGTTCAGGGGACGGCGAAGATTCCCGCCGCTCCGGAGCCGTTCCGCCACGGGAGGGCCGACGCGCGGCGCGCGCGGACGGCCGGGACGCGCGGCGACCGCGGCCGCCCTCCTCGGCGCCGCCTCCGGACACCGCCCGGGACGCGGGATGTACCGGCTCGTACGGCGGGTGACGGTGCGTACGGAGCAAAGGTGATCTCGCAGGACGAGGTGGACCGCGGGGGTGACGTGACGAGGATCTCGCGGATCGCGGGCACGAGGACTGGCTACCCGGCCGTTCTTCGGGCACGATCTGCGACAAGCCGTAAACCTACGGCTGCGTAACTTTGCCGTCGGGGAGTCCGTTCCCGGGCAGAGAGTAGGAAGGGTTCGCCCCGCCCATGGCAGAGCTTGTCTACCGCCCCGTCGTCGGCCTCGCCCAGACGTTGTTCAAGGTCTGGGACCTCAAGATCGACTGCAAGGGGTCGGAGAACATCCCGCGCTCGGGCGGAGCCGTGCTGGTGAGCAACCACATCAGCTACCTCGACTTCATCTTCAACGGCCTGGCGGCGCTCCCGCAGAAACGTCTCGTGCGCTTCATGGCGAAGGAGTCGGTCTTCCGGCACCGCATCTCCGGTCCGCTGATGCGCGGGATGAAGCACATTCCCGTGGACCGCAAGCAGGGCGAGGCGGCGTACGCGCACGCCCTGGACTCGCTGCGCTCGGGCGAGGTCGTCGGGGTCTTCCCGGAGGCCACGATCTCCGAGTCGTTCACCCTGAAGAGCTTCAAGTCGGGCGCCGCGCGGCTGGCCCAGGAGGCGGGCGTGCCGCTCGTCCCGATGGCCGTGTGGGGCACGCAGCGGCTGTGGACCAAGGGGCACCCGCGCAACTTCAAGCGCAGCCACACCCCCATCACCATCCGGGTCGGCGAGGCGATCGAGGCCTCCCGCGACAAGTACGCGGGCGCCCTCACACGGCAGTTGCGCGAGCGGGTGCAGGAGCTCCTGGAGGCCGCCCAGCGCGCCTACCCGGTGCGCCCCAAGGACGCGAACGACACCTGGTGGATGCCGGCCCACCTGGGCGGCACCGCGCCGACGCCCGAGCAGGTGCGCCGGGCCGAGGCCCGCTGACGTTCCCTCAGGCCGGCCGCGGCGCCGGGTTCCCCCTGGGACCGGTTGCCGCGGCCGCCCGCCCGGCCGACGGCCCCGCGGCAGGCCCTCGCCCACGTCCGCGTCGGCCCCGTGGTCCCCTCCCCCGTCGCGCGCGCCGGGAGCCCGACGACCGCCGGCGGCCGGCTCCGCGCCGGGGCGCTCACAGAGCGGTGGGCAGCGTCTTCCAGAGGTACGGCCGGTCGGGGGCGGCCTTCAGCGCGCCGAGGACCGCCGGGTGCGGCGCGGCGTACAGGACGGGGTGGTCGGATTCGCCGGCCCCGGTGTCGGGGGTGAAGGCCAGCCGTTCGCCGTCCAGGGAGAACCGGGCGTCCACGCCCGGTTTGTTGCCCCGGGGGTCCTGGCGGTGCCAGGCGCCGTGGAAGCGGACGGCGACCAGTCCGTGCACCACGTCGAGCTTCTGATAGCACAGCGCCGTCGGGATGTCCTCCGCCCGCAGCAGCGCGGCCAGCGCGTGGGCCTTGGCGTAGCAGATGCCCGTCCTCGTCTCCAGGACGTCGGAGGCCCGCCAGGTGACGCGCAGGTCCCCGGAGTCCTGCGAGTGGGGAATGGTGTCGCGTACGAACTCGAAGGCCAGGCGCGCATAGGAATACGAGTCCTCCGCGTTCTCGGCGAGACGCGCGGCGGTCTCCCGCACCAGCGGGTGGTCATGGTCGATGACCTCGTCGGCGGCCAAGTAGGCGGAAAGGTCGGGGTTCTCCTGGATCAGCTGCATGCCTGGAGAGCATAGGAACGCGATCACCCGAGAGTCAATGACTTTTCAGGTGACCGCATATCTATGCATCGATTCCGTCGCCCGCGATGCCGTCCGTCAGCGCACCGTCCGTCAGCGCGCCATCTCCTCCTTGAGCGCCGCCACGAAGGCGTCCACGTCGTCCTCGGTCGTGTCGAAGGCGCACATCCAGCGCACCACGCCGGCCGCCTCGTCCCAGAAGTAGAACCGGAACCGCTTCTGCAGCCGCTCGCCCACGTCGTGCGGCAGTCTGGCGAAGACGCCGTTGGCCTGCACCGGGTGGAGGATCTCCACGCCGTGCACCGCCCGGACGCCCTCGGCCAGGCGCTGCGCCATCTCGTTGGCGTGGCGGGCGTTGCGCAGCCACAGGTCCTTGGCGAGCAGGGCCTCCAACTGCACCGAGACGAAGCGCATCTTGGACGCGAGCTGCATGGACAGTTTGCGCAGGTGCTTCATGCGGCGGACGGCGTCCTGGTTGATGACGACGACCGCCTCGCCGAACAGCGCGCCGTTCTTCGTGCCGCCCAGGGAGAGGATGTCGACGCCGACCGCGTTGGTGAACGCCCGCATCGGCACGTCCAGCGAGGCCGCCGCGTTCGCTATCCGGGAGCCGTCGAGGTGGACCTTCATGCCGTGGGCATGGGCGTGCTCGCAGATCGCCCGGATCTCGTCGGGCGTGTAGAGCGTGCCCAGCTCCGTGCTCTGGGTGATCGAGACGACCTGCGGCATCGCGCGGTGCTCGTCCTCCCAGCCCCAGGCCTGCCGGTCGATCAGCTCGGGGGTGAGCTTGCCGTCGGGAGCGGGGACGGTGAGCAGCTTCAGACCGCCCATGCGCTCGGGCGCGCCGCCCTCGTCGACGTTGATGTGGGCGCTCTCGGCGCAGATCACCGCGCCCCACCGGTCGGTGACCGCCTGGAGCGCGACGACGTTGGCGCCGGTTCCGTTGAAGACCGGGAAGGCCTCCGCCGTGGCCCCGAAGTGGCTGCGGACGATCTTCTGGAGGTTCTCGGTGTAGGCGTCCTCGCCGTACGCGACCTGATGGCCGCCGTTGGCCAGGGCCAGGGCGGCCATCACCTCCGGGTGGGCCCCGGCGTAGTTGTCGCTGGCGAAGCCCCGCACCCGCGGGTCGTGGTGGCGACGAGCGTCGGTCTTCGGTGGGTTCACGGCTTCTCGGTGAGCCACAGACGGTGTCCGTTCACTTCTGCGGCGGGCTTGGACCAGACGTCGGCGATGGCCTCGGCCAGGTCCCCGACGTCGGTGAAGCCCGCGAACTTCGCGTTGGGCCGGTCGGCGCGCATCGCCTCGTGCACCAGCGCCTTCACCACCAGGATCGCAGCCGCGGAGCTGGGGCCGCCGGTCCCCCCGGCCTTGCGGAAGTAGTCGGCCAGGGCCAGCGTCCACGCCTCGGCGGCGGCCTTGGCGGCGGCGTAGGCGGCGTTGCCCGCGCTGGGCTTGCCGGCGGCCGCGGCGCTGATCAGGACGTAGCGGCCGCGGTCGCTGCGCTGGAGCGCCTCGTGGAAGGCGAGGGAGGTGTGCTGGACCGTGCGGATGAGCAGCAGTTCCAGGAAGTCCCAGTCGTCGAGGCTGGTCTTGGTGAAGGTCTCGCTGCCCCGCCAGCCGCCGACGAGGTGGACCAGGCCGTCGATCCGGCCGAACTCCTTCTCGGTGCGCATGGCCCACTCCTGGGTGGACTGCAGGTCGAGCAGGTCGACCGGTTCGCCGATGACGGGAGCGCCGCCGGCCGCGTAGCGGGCCGCGTCGACGGCCTCGGCCAGGCGCTCGGGGTCGTTGTCCGCGCCGACGACGGTCGCGCCCGCCTCGGCGAGCCTGAGCAGCGTCGCCCGGCCGGCGGGTCCGCCCGCGCCGGCCACCGCGATCACCGCACCGCTGAGAGCCCCGTTCCCCATGTTCTTCGCCTCCTGAGCAGTGTTCTCGGTACGCAGGTCGCTCACGCGGCGATCCGCTCGGCGCCGTCCGCCGTGATGCCCCGGGTGGAGGCGATCACGTTCTTCAGCTTCCTGGACAGCGCCTCATAGAACATGCTCAGCGGAAACTCGTCCGGAAGCACGTCATCGACGAGCCTGCGCGGCGGCTGGGTCAGGTCCAGGGCGTCGGGGCCCTTGGCCCACTTGGAGCCCGGGTGCGGGGCGAGGTAGGTGGAGACGAGCTCGTAGCCGGCGAACCAGTGGACGAGCTTGGGGCGGTCGATGCCGTCGCGGTACAGCTTCTCGATCTCGGCGCACAGCTCGTTCGTGACCTGCGGGGCGCGCTGCCAGTCGATGAAGAGCTTGTTGTCGGTCCAGCGGACGACGTCGTGCCGGTGCAGGTAGGCGAAGAGGAGCTGGCCGCCGAGGCCGTCGTAGTTGCGCACCCGCTCGCCGGTGACCGGGAAGCGGAACATGCGGTCGAAGAGGACCGCGTACTGCACGTCGCGGGCCTGCGGGACGCCGTCCGCCTCCAGCTTCACGGCCTCCTTGAAGGCGGTGAGGTCGCAGCGCAGCTCCTCGAGGCCGTACATCCAGAACGGCTGGCGCTGCTTGATCATGAACGGGTCGAAGGGCAGGTCGCCGTGGCTGTGGGTGCGGTCGTGGACCATGTCCCACAGCACGAAGGCCTCCTCGCAGCGCTTCTGGTCGTGGACCATGGCGGCGATGTCCTCGGGCAGTTCCAGGCCCAGGATGTCGACGGCGGCCTCGGTGACGCGGCGGAAGCGCGCGGCCTCGCGGTCGCAGAAGATGCCGCCCCAGGAGAAGCGCTCCGGCGCCTCGCGGACGGCGATGGTCTCCGGGAAGAGGACGGCGGAGTTGGTGTCGTACCCGGCCGTGAAGTCCTCGAAGGTGATGCCGCAGAACAGCGGGTTGTCGTAGCGCGTGCGCTCCAGCTCGGCCAGCCAGTCGGGCCAGACCATGCGCAGCACGACCGCCTCGAGGTTGCGGTCCGGGTTGCCGTTCTGCGTGTACATCGGGAAGACGACCAGGTGCTGGAGGCCGTCCGCGCGGTTCGCGGCGGGCTGGAAGGCCAGCAGCGAGTCGAGGAAGTCCGGCACCTCGAAGCCGCCCTCGGCCCAGCGGCGCAGGTCCTCGACCAGGGCGCGGTGGTAGTCGGCGTCGTGCGGGAGCAGCGGGGAGAGCTCCTCGACGGCCCCGGTCACCCGCTGGACGGTCCGCTCGGCTTCGGCGCGCTCGGGAGCGCCCTCGGCCGTGAAGTCGATCGACCCGTCCTTCGACTGCCAGGGGCGGATCCGCTCCACGGCATCCTTGAGCACGGGCCACGCCGGGTGCTCCACCACCCTGGCCACGGGAGGAACCTGCTCCTCCGAACCCACCTGCACAAGAATTTCCGTCATGTCCCATCCTCCGCTGAAGAACCTCGCGTCAGGACACCGTATGCATACGGGGTTTGCTCCAGCAAGAGGATCATCAGGAAATTATCCTGCGCATCCCCATGGTCACCGCGCTTTTTCCTGTCGACCATGCGGCAGGCGGCGGCTTTCGCGAAGCGGTCCGGGGTAGGGGAACCGGCGGTGCACACACGTGTCCATGTCGGCCCGGGGCCACTAGGCTGCGGGCTCCTCCTGCGCCGCCGTCGACGGAAGGGACTCGAGCCTTGAACCTCCTCACCATCGGTCACCGCGGAGTCATGGGCGTCGAGCCCGAGAACACCCTCCGGTCGTTCGTCGCCGCCGAGCACGCCGGTCTCGACGTCGTCGAACTGGACCTGCATCTGAGCAAGGACGGCGCGCTCGTGGTCATGCACGACGCGGACGTGGACCGCACGACCGACGGGAGCGGGCCCGTCGCGGACCACACGCTCGCGGAGCTGCGCGCCCTGGACGCGGGGCGCGGGGAGCGGGTGCCGGTCTTCGAGGAGGTGCTGGAGACCGTGTCGCTGCCGCTGCAGGCCGAGATCAAGGACGTGCAGGCGGCACGGGCGCTCGCCGGGGTGCTGCGCGAGCGGGACCTGGTGGAGCGGGTGGAGGTGTCCTCGTTCCACGACGAGGCCGTCGCCGAGATCGCCCGGCTGGTGCCCGGGGTGCGCACGGCGCTCATCAGCAGCCTCCGCCCCTCCCGGACGAGCTCGGGCGAGGGGACCCCCGTCGGCCTCGACGTCGTGGAGCGGGCGGTGGCCGTCGGCGCCGCGACCGTGTGCCTGAACATCCGGCGGCTCACGCTGGAGACCGTCGAGCACGCCCGCGAGCGCGGCCTGCGGATCATCGGATGGGTGGTCAACACGCCGGACCACCTGCGGCTGGTGCGCGCCCTGGAGCTGGACGGCGTGACCACCGACCACCCCGGGATCAAACGCACCGGCCGCCTCACCGCGTGAGCCGCCCCGGACCCGGTCCGTGCGGGGCCGGGACCGGTCCGGGGACTCGGCCGGCGTCTAGTCCAGGGGCTTGACCAGCAGCTCGAACCGGAGGTCGTCCCGCTGCGGGACGCCGAAGCGCTCGTCGCCGTACGGGAAGGGGGTCATCCGTCCCGTACGGCGGTAGCCGCGGCGCTCGTACCAGGCGATGAGGTCGTCGCGCACCGAGATCACCGTCATGTGCATCTCGCCGACGCCCCAGTCCTCGCGGGCCTCGCGCTCGGCCTGCGCCAGCACCGCCTTGCCCAGGCCGCCGCCCTGCGCGGTCGGGGTGACCGCGAACATGCCGAAGTAGGCGTGGTCGCCGCGGTGTTCGAGCTGGCAGCAGGCGATGATCCGGCCGTCCCGCTCGGCGGTGAGCAGCCGCCCGTGGGGCGACTTGATGACGTCGAGGACGCCTTCGGGGTCGGTCCGCTGCCCCTCCAGGATGTCCGCCTCCGTGGTCCATCCGGCCCGGCTGGACTCCCCCCGGTAGGCCGACTCGACGAGGGCGACGAGCGCGTCCACGTCCTCCTCGGTGGCGTCGCGGAAGGTGAGGTCGGTCGTGGTGGCGTCCATGCGGGGATCTCCGGTCTCCGGCGCGGCTGGGGCACCGCTGAGCCTAACCCTCCCCTACGCTCCGGTTGCATGGTGCATGTACTCAGCGGCCGGATCCTTCTGCGCCCCACCGACCCCGAGCGTTCCCGCGTCTTCTACGGCGAGCAGCTGGGGCTCGCCGTGTACCGCGAGTTCGGCACGGGGACGGAGCGGGGCACCGTCTACTTCCTCGGCGGGGGTTTCCTGGAGGTCTCGGGACGCTCCCCGACGCCGCCGGACCCCGCCGTGCGGCTGTGGATGCAGGTCCCGGACGTCGCGGCGGCCCACGACGAGCTGCGCGCCCGGGGCGTCGGGATCGTCCGGCCGCCCGTGCGGGAGCCGTGGGGGCTGATCGAGATGTGGATCGCGGACCCGGACGGGACCCCGATCGTGCTGGTGGAGGTGCCGGCGGACCATCCGCTGCGGTACCGGCCGGGGATCTGAGCCCAGGGGATGCCGGGGCGCGGGGGCGGGCTTAGCGTGCTGGAGGGGGTGCTCCGGCGGAAGGAACGCCATGAAGCTCGACGCGCTCGTCCCCGGCGGACCCTGCTGGGTCGAGCTGGGGACCGGTGACCCGGCGGCGGCCCAGCGGTTCTACACGGAACTCTTCGGCTGGCGGTGCGAGACCGACCCGCGGCAGGAGGCGGGCGGTTACACCGTGGCGCACCTCGGCGACGCGCCGGTCGCCGCGCTCGGCCCCCTGTACCAGGAGGCGCAGCCCGTCGCCTGGAACGTGTCGTTCGCGGTGTCCGACGCCGACGTCACGGCACGGATGATCGACGAGGCCGGGGGCAAGGTGCTGGTCGGCCCGATGGACGTGTTCGACGCCGGCCGTTTCGTGGTCGCCCTCGACCCGGGCGGCGCCGCCTTCCAGCTGTGGCAGGCGCGGTCCTTCCCGGGCGCCGGGCTGTTCGACGCGCCCGGTTCGCTGGGCTGGGTGGAGCTCATGTCCCGCGATCCCGCGCGGGCGGAGGCCTTCTACACGACGGTGTTCGGCTGGACGGTGGGCACCTCCGAGCACTACACGCGGTGGGGTGTCGGCGGCCTGGACTTCGGCGGCATGGTCACCATGGACGACAAGTTCCCGCCCGAGGTGCCGCCGCACTGGCTGCCGTACTTCGCGGTGGCCGACGTCGACGCCACCGCGGCGACGGCGCGGCAGGCGGACGGCGCCGTCCTGATGGAACCGACCTCGCTGCCGGACGGCCCGCGGATCGCGGTGCTCCGGGACCCGCAGCACGCGGTGTTCGGCGTGTACCGCGCGGCCGACGCGGCCTGAGCCCCGGCGGGCCCGGCCGCGGCGCCCGGCGACCCGGCCGGACCGCGTGGCCGAGTGCGCCGGGACCGGTCCGCGCCCCGGAGTCAGGCCCGCACCGTCCGCATGTGGCCCTCCAGGCGGCTCAGCAGCTCGCCGAGCAGGTCCGCGAGTTCCGTCCGCCGTTCGGTGTCGAGGGCGGAGAGCACGGCGCCCTCGTAGGAGAGCTGTTCGGGCAGGATCCCGTCGACCAGGTCACGGCCCGCGTCGGTGAGGCGGAGGTGCACGACGCGGCGGTCGCGGGTGTCGCCCCGGCGTTCGACGAGGCCGCGTTCCGTCAGCTGCTTGAGGCGCTTGGTGACGGCGGCGCCCGAGGAGAAGGTCTCGCGGGCCAGCTCGCCCGGGGTCAGCTCGTGGCCGGTGCGGCGCAGCGCGCCGAGCAGGTCGAACTCCGGCCGGCTCAGGCCCGCCCGGCGCAGGGGGGCGTCCTCGGCCTGCTGGAGGAGGGCGGCACAGCGGTTGACGCGGCCGATGATCTCCATGGGGGCGGTGTCGAGGTCGGGGTGGACGGTCCGCCACTGCCGCACGACCGCGGCGACGGTGTCGCCCCCGGCCGCCTCCGCCGGCGCTTCGGACCGCCCCCGAGCCGCCCCGTTCCCGCCGCCCCCGCCGACCGGCCGTCCCTGCGTCCCCGTCATGGCCGTACGCCCTCCGTCCTCGCGCTCGTGTCCCGGGCCGGGAGAAGTCCCTGGCGCCGTACCGTCGCGGCGAGCGTACGGTGTCCGGACTGCTCGGCCGCGACGACCCGCTCCTCGGGCAGCGCCCGCTGCCACCACTCGCCGGACGCGGCGTCGGCGGTGGCGCGCAGTTCGACCAGGGCGGCGGCGAGGCCGCGCCGGGCGGCCTCCAGGGCGCCGGGCGCGGGGGACGGCTCGGCCAGCAGGCGCGCGGCGTGCTCGCGGGCGCGCTCGACGGCCGTCAGGGACTGTCCGAGGCGGTCGCCGGCCCGGCGGTTGGTGACGGCGACCGCGGCGGCGAAGCCGACCAGGGCGCCGACCAGGGTGTCCACCACGCGATCGGTGATCAGCTCGCCCGCGTCCTGGTAGTGGGCGAACTCGGTGATGAGCAGGGCCATCGGCGTCACGCACACGCTGCCGAGCCAGTAGTTGCGGCCGATCAGCGCCTCCGCGCCGAAGTTGAGGGCGAGGCAGACGAGCACCAGGGCGGCCTGGTGGAGGTGGGCGAGCGGGACGATCGCGGCGAACGCGAGGACGCCGACGAGGTTGCCGACGACCCGCTGGACGCCGCGGCTCCAGGTGAGGGTGACGTTCGCCTGGTAGAGGGAGGCCGCGGTGACCAGGGCCCAGTAGGGGCGGCCGACGCCGAGCGCGAGGGAGGCGTATCCGGCGAGGGCGCAGCCGAGGGCGGTGCGCACGGCGATCGGGGTGAGCGGCCCGAGCCGGCGCCACAGCGACGGTCCGCCGGCGGCGCGCTCGGCCTCGGCGCCGAGCAGTTCGTCGTCGTCCGCGAGGCCGTCGGGGCGGGGCACCCGACCCGTGCCGCGCAGGGCGCGGGCCAGGGTGCGCAGGTGCGCCGGGTCCGTGTCGGCGGGGGCGGCGAGGGCGACCTCCGCGCGGATGACGAGCCGTTCCAGGGCGCGGGTGGTGTCGCCGCCGCGGGCCGACATCAGCGTCTGCCAGGCGGCGTGCACGGCGGCGGCCGCGGCCGCGCGGGTGCGGGCGTGACCGTCGCCGGCGCCGCGGGTGGCGGCGCACGCGGCGGTCGCGTCCAGGGCCCGGGCGGTGGCCCGGCGTTCGGGGCCGTGCGGGCGCAGCAGTCCCGGCGCCATGCCGACGAGCCAGGACCAGGCGCCCGCGGCGAGGGCCAGCGCCAGGTGGCCGGGGACCTGGGCCGGGGTCTGGGGCGCGAACAGCGCGGCGGAGCTGATGAAGGTGAGGATGACGGGGCCGGGCGGTCCGACGCGGGTGGCGTCGCAGAGCACCTTCTGCGCGGCGGCGAGGAGGGCGCCGACGGTGACGAGGACGGCGGCGTTCGTGGTGAGGGAGGCCGCGAGCAGGGCGACGGCCAGGCCGCCCGTCATGCCGAGCACCACCCAGGCCAGCACCCGGGCGCGGGCGGCGTAGGGGCGGCTGTGGGCGTACAGGGCGCACAGGGAGCCGGCCATCGTGTACATCGCCAGGTCGAGCCGGCCCAGCGCCAGCAGGGTGAGGTTCGGCGGGGCGACGGCGGCGACCACGCTCAGGGCCGGCTTGAACCAGATGTCGGAGGGGCGGCCGAGGCGCAGCACGCCGGCGAGCGGAAGACGGGTCGCACTACTCATACCGGTCAATTTAGCATGTGTTTTACTCGTGAAATAGTTCGGGTGGCCGGGATCACCCCGGCGCCGACGCGTCGCGCGCCCCTCCCCGCGAGCACGCGTCACCTGCCGTGCTCCGCCGAGCGCGCCCTGTGTACCTCCTTGCGCTGGGGTGCGCTCCGCGTGTCCCGGGCATCGCATCCCTCGACCGACCGTCGAGCGGGGAGGTGCGCGTGCACGGACCGGCTTCGCCCGGCTGGCTGCTGGTCGCGCTGTGTGCGGCGACCGGCGCCTACTGCCTGCTGCGGATGCGCAGCGCGGACGAGCAGCAGCGCCGGGCCGCGGGCGGCGAGGCGCTCATGGGCTTCGGGATGGCGGTGATGGCCGTGCCCGCGACGGCGTTCACCGCGCCGCAGTGGGCCTGGCCGGCGTACGCGGCGGTCTTCGGCGCGGCCGCGCTGCGGGCCCTGTGGGCCACCCGGACGAGCGCCCATCACCTGCACCACCTGGTGGGCGCCTCGGCCATGGTCTACATGGCGGTGGTGACGGCCTCGTCGCCGGGCGCCGGACACGGCCACGGCGGCTCCGGCGTCCCGCTGCTGACCGGGGTGCTGCTGCTGTACTTCGCGGCGTACGTGCTCGTCTCCGGCGTCCGGCTGCTGCCGGTCGCCGGCGCGGGAGGGGGCACGGTCGCCTGGAGCGACCGGCCCGAACTGGCGCGGGTGTGCCGGTTGTCGATGGGGATCGGGATGCTGGCGATGCTGTTGACGATGTGACATTCAGCGCTGTGACCTGCGACCTGGTGTTTTGACCTACACAGAGGCGATGTCGACCTAGCTAATCCTTGCGGAAGTTAGCGGGAACTTGCGGCTGATCCCGAAGATCGTCTCCCAGACGTTTCCCATTTCCCAGCTTTGGTGAGTCCTGCAGCCGAGCGGTGCGTAATGGAAAGACCGGAGCCGGAGTCGTCTTGCACACCTTGGGGGTTGTGGATCGACTCCGGCTCCGGCCGCCTGCCCAACGAGCGATCCGCCTCCGAAGCACGCAGAATGGATCACTCGTTCGGGTGGATACCTGACCGAAGCTGTCGGGCACCCGAGCGGACTGCCCACTCACCGTCACGGGGGTACGCGGGAGGCGGCAGCCCTTCGGCATCCCGGGAACCTGAACCCCGCGATACCGAAACCTTCCCTCTGTTCAGTTACCAAGAGCCCATCCGGGGGCTGGATATATCCAGTAGCACCCCGCAGCCCTACCTTCAGACCTCACGTCATGATCGACGCCAGGGGTCTGGATGTCAGAAGCACGCCACCGGCGCATCGCCGCTGACATCCGCCGCCGCATCGCCGCCGGTGAATGGCGGGTGGGCGAGCCTCTCCCCTCGCGTGCCGAGCTAGCTGCCGAACTCGGCGTCCATCCTCAGACCGTGCGCCTCGCCTATGTCCTCCTACGCCAAGCCGGCGTCCTGGAGGGCGAGGAGCGCAGAGCCGTGTATGTAGCGCATCCTCCTGCTATGCGCACTCTTACCGATGCGGACGCTGACTGGCCCCACTCCAGGGAGACCATCGACACTCGCCCGCAGCCGGCCACGGTGGAGCTTGCCGACCGGCTCGGCGTTCCCGCGGGGGTGGTCCTGCAGCACGAGATGGTGGAGTGCCTGGATCCGGGGGGCCGGTCGGCGATGCTGGTGTCGTCGTGGTGGCGGGGCCAGCGTCGTCCGCATGCTTCCTATGCGGCGGAGCTGGGAGTGGTGTCGCTCACCGAGCGCCAGGCGCACGCGGTGGGCCTGCTGGTGGACATGCAGGCGTTCCGTGTGGTGCGCACTCGCTTCGACCGTCAAGGCCGCCCCCTGGAGACTGCTGACCTGATCCTGCCTATGGACCGCTGGCTGATTCGGCTTTCGCCTGCACGCCAGTAAGCACCTACAGGGGCATATGCGCCTGTGGTCCTGACCGATAGTCAAGCGGTAAACCGTCCGTAAGGGAAGTGTGGACCCTGCATTTATTCACGCGGATCCTGTACACCCCGTGTGAATCTGTAACCCACCGTTGAGGTTCTGGCCTGCACTTTTCCTGACAGGCAAGCGGCGGGCCGCTGTCATGCCTCGGAGGCAAGCCGCTCGCAGGCGTCGTCCCCGATCGCCCGGTACGCCCGCCACAGCGCCTCCGCCTCGGCGCAGGTGCGGTCGACGTCCCGGCAGGCGTCGCAGGAGACGGCGTGGTCGGTGTAGGCGGCGTAGGCCTGCTGCAGGGGGCTGAGGCGGGTCGCGGCGGCCAGTATCGGCCGACCGGGTTGGGGCGCGGGCGGTGGGTCTCTACGCTCGTCCATGTCGACGGCTCCTTCGTCGGCTGCTCCCGGGGCTGCATGCGCCGCGGCCTCGGGAGCTCGTGCAATTTCACGGTATACCGCGGTGGACTGCACTGTACTGCGGTCGCAGGGTAGACCTCGGTTACCTACGGTCGACCGTGTGAGCGTGGATCTTGACCGGACTCGGTCCGTCTGGCGGCAGGTAGCGGCGATCGTGGCCGCGCGGATCGCCGACGGCACCTACCCGGCCCGCTCGAAGCTTCCCTCGGTGGTGGAACTCTCGGCCGAGTTTTCGATCGCCTCGTCCACGGTGCAGAAGGTGTACAAGCACCTGCAGGCGGAGGGCCTGGCCCGCGGTGAGGTCGGCATCGGCACCTTCGTCGCCGACGACCCTCCGGTCTCGTAGCCCGTTGTCATAGCCCGCGGCTACGATCTCGGCATGTCCACCACTCCCCCGCCGGCGGTGCCGCGGTCTGCTGAGGCCGTGCAGGAGGAGATCCGTGCGCTGATGGCGGAGACGGGCGGCTGGCTGTGGGGGCCGACCCGGGACCGGTACGAGCGACTGCGGGATGAGTGGGTGGCGGCCGTGCAGGCGGAGGTCGTCGCGGCGGCGTGAAGCAGCCGGCCCCGGTGCATCACGCCGGGGCCGGGCTCAGCAGCAATCCCGACTTGCTCGCTGGGATGGTCGTATCAGGCTACGCCTCGCCACTGACAGTGCCGGGGCGCGTCGTCAGCTGGTGGTCGTCGACGGGGTAGTCGTCGGGGTCGCCGGTCACATCGTCGAAGTCGTCCGGCTCGGGCGGGGTGTCGTCGGTCATCGCGCCAGCATCCCAGACGGTCACGCCTCGCCCGGCCAGGCCGTCAACGTCGTGCCGGTCGCCTCGTCGGTGAGGGTGACGCGGGCGTCGGGCAGGCTGCCGTGCTCGCCGATCCAGCTCACGAACTTCGCCCGGGCGGTCGCCACGGACGCCCACCAGCCGTGCTGTACGGGGCGGCCGGCGGAGGCGAGGAGCAGGTGGTAGCGGCCGGGGTGCATACGGCCAGGCTACGCGCGGACAGCCGCGTGGCCTCCCGTGGGGAGCCGGGAGGTGCGGCGGGCCCTACCGGTTCGCAGCTCCCGGCAGGGCCCATGGGAGGTCCCCACCTGGGGAGTGGCGACCCCTCGCGCCCCACGATGCATCACGAACCAGCCACAGCGATAGATCGCGGCCGGAAATAGTTCCGGCAGCATGCGGGCGCCCGCTCTGCAGTAGCGGGCGCCCGGGGTGGGCCGTCGCGCCACGGTGGCAGCACCGAGACCACGACCACTGAGCACCGGCGTGGCGCGTCAGCGGGGCGGCGGCCGTCACCGCCAGGTGTCCGGGGCATCTCCCCGGGAGCATGCCGCCCACCCCAGGATGACAGAAGGCCCGTCGCGACGGGGGTGCGCGACGGGCCCACAGGCAGTGTGGCACGGGGGTGGGCGGTCAGAGACCGATGTCCTCGGATGCGGCGTCGGTCCACTTGTCGGCCCAGTCGACCGCTTGCGGATGTCGGGCTTCGGCGTAGGCGCCGGTCACCGGGTTCAGGTAGCGGGCGGTGACGCCGAGGATGGTGGCCGGCGGTCGCTCCCTGTAGCGCGCGAAGATCGTGTCCGGCTCCCAATGGGTTCCCTCGGCGGTGTTGCATGAGTGACAGAGCCAGCCACGCACAAGCCCAGTCTCGTGATCGTGGTCGCAAACCAGGTCTCGGACCTTCCCGCAGATTGCGCACCGCCCGTCCTGCCAACGGGCAAGCAGAGCGGCCCCATCGTTGACGACTGCGTCTGCCGCGCACTCCATGTCCCAGAGCACCTGCGCCTGCTCCGGAGTACACCCCAACCGTTCCGCCTGCTCAAGGAATCGCCGCCTGGTGTCGCCTCGGTCGGGCAGTTCGGTGGGCCAGTACCAGCACAGCGGGTTCGCGGTCATGCCGTCGCCCCCTGTCTGTCGTCGTGGGCCCGGAGCGCTTGGGAGATCGCGCCGATGCTCGGGTTCTTCCCCTTGTTCTTGCCCTCGGTGATTCGGAGGTGCGGCTGGATCTGTCGGAGAGTGAAGCCCTTCTCTCGAAGCGCCACGGCCTGAATCACCAGGGGTTCTGTCATCACCGGGCGTCGGCCGCCGACGCGTCCGCGAGCACGAGCCGCGGCGAGGCCGTCCTTCGTCTTCCGCACGATGTCGCGGCGCCGGTCTTCGGCGAGGGCCAGAGCGAGGTCGAGGATCAGAGAGCGTTCCCGATGCTCGCCAGCCGCGATGCCCTCCAGCACCTTGACGGCAATCCCGCGCTCGAAGAGGTCGTTGAGGACGATCAGTCCATCCAGGAGGTTGCGCCCGAGGCGGTCGACTTCCTGGACACAGAGCATGTCGCCGTCGCGGAGGTAGTCGAGGGCGGCGCTGAGGCCGGGGCGCTCTTCGACGGCGAGCTTGCCGGACACCTTCTCTTCGAAGACCTTGAGGCAGATCTGATCGAGCGCATCGTGCTGCCGCTCGGTGTTCTGCTTGTCGGTGCTGACTCGAACGAGGCCGATTAGGGCCATCCACCCTCCCATTGATCATCAAACGCCACCGCGACGTTCCTGAACGCTAGCATGTAGGTGAACTGATTGATGAACAACTCGGCAAGCTATGCAGCGAATTGAGACCTCTCGCGGTTCAGGTTCACGTCCTGACCGATTGATGAACAGCCCCCCAGGGAGAGATGGCCTGGTAGTGGGGCAGAGTCAGTGGAGCAGCTTGACGGCGTCGCTACCTTCGGGGCATGACCACGTACAAGGGCCCAGCCACCCTCCAGCTCATTGACGGCCGCACGTTCGCCGCAGCGGCAGACCTCACTAAGGACACATCTGGCAGCTGGAGCGGGACGTTGAGCTTCGACGGCGACGAGCACTTCCCCGTGCTGGTGAACGTCCGCGAGGGCGCACTGCACATCGACGGGGTCGACGGCAAGTTCGTCCGGCCGGACACCTCGGACTGGGCATCCTCCCCCAGAGGCCCGTTCCAGATGCGGATCCTGGGCAACGGCGAAGCGCCGTTCTGGTCTCGGACACAGCGAAGCGCCCCCTCCCGGAGGAGGGGGCGCTGTCATTCGTCGTCGGGTTGGGGTGGCGGCCAGGTGGGTTCGCGGAACGGCCAGGGCGACAGCCACAGCGGCGGCTCGGGTTCGGTGTCGTCGTCGGCCATGCCTCAGCCCTCCTCGGCCGGCGGGTCGGGCTCGGGTTCGGGCTGCTCGGGGACGACGCCCATGTCGACGAGCGTGCCCATGTCGGCGGCGGCCTCGTCGATCCGCCGTACCGCGGGCCGCTCCGCCGGAAGCTCCGGCACCTCGCTCATCGGATCACACTCCTGTCCGGTTGTACTCGTCGACCAGCGGGTGCGCCGGCTCCGGCTCGATGCCGGCCCGGTGCATCTGCCTGAGCCACCGGTCCGTCGTCCACGCGAACGCCCGCACGACCGCCTCCAGCCTGGACAGACTCCCCCGCAGCTGACCGTTCTCCTCGTCGACCCGCTGCACGGTGGCCTGCAGTACCGCGAACTCCTGGGCTTTGACCTGCGGTGCTGCCTGAATCGTGGCCGCAGCCTCGTTGGCCCTGGCTGTCGCCTGAGCCGCCCGCACCGTTGCGCGGGCTACGAACAGCCCGCCGCCGCCGAGGACGCTGCCAGCGGCGCCGATGACGGCCGCCCACTCGCCGACGTTCATGCGGCCTTGCCTCTCCGGGCAGACCGCGGCACTGGGGGAACCGAGTATTCGGGAACCGTGGCCGCCCACATGATGACCCCCACGTGGGAGGTGAGATACCAGACGGCGACGAAGCCGCCGCGGGAGTAGTCGCCGTTGATGACGGCGGCTGTGTAGGCGATGGCCCACACGGTGGGGGGAATGAGGGCGGCCGTGAAGCCGGCCCAGTCGCGGCCGACCCGGAGGAAGGCGGCGGCGCCGGTAATCAGTCCGCAGGTGATCCACAGCCAGGACCAGTGGCGGAGGCTGCACATGCTGGTGAGCAACTCCAGCCCCTGGTCGCCGGGCGGGTCGACGAGGAAGCTGATGCCCCAGCAGGTCTTTCCGGTGCCGAGGATGAGGAGGAAGACGCCGCGGCGGCCCAGGGCCTTGTACAGCCGCCGGGCCGCACGGCACCACATCTACACCGCCCGGGGCGGCTCGGCGCTGGCGGGCGTGGACGGGGCGGCCGGGGTGACCTGGCCGCGGGTGAGGAGTCCGAGGACGGCCAGGACGACCGCGTTGAGGGCACCGATCTTCTCGGGGGACAGCTCGAGGCCGTAGGCGGCGAGCAGCGCGGCGACGGCGGCGACGAGGCCGGTGAACGCGCTGGGCGCGATGGGCCGGGTGACGGCGGCGGTGGCCGCGGCGAACACGGCGCTGATGACGGCGACGATCGCGCCGGCCTGCTCGGCGGACAGGCCGAACTGGAACGTGACCAGCAGGGACAGAGCTGCGGAGATCACTGCGATGATCAGTGCGGGCTCGCGACCGAAGATTCTCATGGGGTTCTTCCTTCTCTGTCGGGCCGCGGTCAGGCGGTCCAGTAGGGGCCGGAGGCGACGCGGTGGAGGAGCTTGACCGGCTTGCCGTCGGGGGAGATGGCGCGTACCTCGAACCAGAGCTTCTTGCCTGCGGGGACCGGGACGGAGTGGGCGAACTGGTGGCCGCCGCCGCCCCGCTTGTCGATGACGAGGTAGCCGGAGGGGCTGCTGCCGTCGAGGCCGGTGAGGTAGAAGCGGCCCTGCACCTTCGTGTCGGGGCTGGTCGCCACGTCGACGTAGAGGGTGACGGTGATGTCCAGGGCGGGGACGGGTCCGGCGAGGACGGCGCCCTCGTCCTTGAAGGCGAGCGCCGTCCAGTCGCTGTCCAGGTCGACGTCGATTGGGTTGGACTCGTTGAGGGCGCTGGGCATGTCGGTCTCCTGCGCGGGCGTCGGGGCGGGGGTGGTCGGCTGGTCGCTGTCGCCCTTGGCGTGCTGGATGACGCGCGCGAAGTCCATGGAACCGGGGTCGCCGTGGTCGTTCTCGGGGACGTGCTGATGCCCGCACCAACCCTTGAAGGCCTGCCACTCGGCGAAGCTCATGCGGGCCGGGGAGGCGCCGTAGGAGGCGGGGGTGATGCCGGGCCGGCGGGAGTCCTTGCCGTAGGCGAGCCAGTCGCGCACGCAGGTCATGGGCACGCCGTGGTAGTCGTACAGCCAGCGCACCAGCCAGCCGACTTCGGCGAGCGCCCAGTCGGGGGCGGTGGGCCAGTGCAGGTAGTCGACGCCTGCCCGCTTGCCGTCCCAGGTCTTCGCCTTGGAGTCGTCGCAGGTCCCGACGAGTTCGATCTGGAAGGCGTTCGCCGTGTTGGTGGAGACGCCGCCGAGCTTGTTGGCGAGGGCGCGGGCGGACTCGTCGACGTCGTAGTGCTGGTACCACCTGATGCGCTTGGCCGCGATGTCGGGGACGCCGGTCACGGTCGGGGCGATGGAGCCGCCGTTGTACGACGGCAGCGTGCGGCCTTCGGTGGTGTGGATGACGCCGCAGTTGACCTCCATGTCGGAGCCGGAGTAGGAGCCGTCTCCGTAGAAGTACTTCTGTGAGGCGCCCGGGATCTTCTGCGGGCCCTGCTTGGCCATGAGCCCTCCTTGGGGCAAAGGGGCGCCGGCGGAGGGCGCGGCGCGGGCGGGTGGTCAGGCGGTGGCGGGTGCGGCGTCGATGGTGACGGCGGAGGCGGGGACCCAGTAGCCGGTGAGCCCGCCCGCGGTGATCTGGAACATGGGCCGGCCGTTGACGATGGCTCGCCTGTCCGTGGGTGCGTTCGAGGGGTTCGCGAAGCTGACGGTCTTCACACTGGTGACGGTGCCGTCGGCGGCGACCTTGTACGTGTCGACCGGTGTGCTGCCGCCGGGGAAGGTCACGGTGCGCGTCGGCCGGTACAGGGTCGGCAGGTAGATGCCGCGCAGGTACGCCTTCGACCAGGACTCCCCCACCCACCAGCCGGTGTAGGCGCCCGCGCTGATCAGGTAGTAGATGCCGCGGCCCTTGATGCGCCGCCGCATGGATGCGGGCGCGGCCGTGTCGCTGGAGAAGGTGACGGTCTTCTGCTCGATGAGGTCGTCGCCCGCGGCCGTCGACCACGCCCCGGACGCCGCGGTGTCGAACCGGCACAGGGTGTGGCTCCCGGATTCAAACTGGACCGTGCCGCTGACGCCGGCGGCCGGGTAGTCGTCGACGAGCCGGTCTACATAGTCGGCGAAGTCCGGCGAGCCGGTCTGCCAGTTCAGCTGGCGGAAGAGCTCGATGTGGTGCTGGTGGTAGGTGTACGCCTCGATGCGGTGCGTCTGGCAGTAGAAGCTGCACCACTTCGCGTTCCGCAGCAGCGAGAAGAAGGTCGCGATGGTGGTGGCGAACGCGTCGTACAGGTCGGCCGCGGTCTGGCTGCCGGTGGCCGCGTAGTAGTCCCACAGCCCGAACATCGCGTAGATCATGCCGTTGTACGTGTAGTCGCCGGAGTCCGGTGCTGCGCCCGGGTACTCCTGGATCCACCCGTATCCGGCCCGGTCGGTGTTGACGACCCACGGGTAGCCAGACTCGTCGACCTGCAGCGAGGCAAGCGCCCCGTCGGCGGCCTCCATGTACCGGGCCCGATCCTCGTCGCTGACCGCGTCCAGCGCGGCGAGCTGCACGAACAGGCTGATGGCTTCGCCCTGCGCCATCCCGGAGTACCAGGGGGCCGTGTAGTCGATGCCGGAGTGGACGGCGTGGGTGAAGTCGAAGCCGTAGCCGAACCACCATGCCCCGCGCGCCTCGACGTGCTTGGCAATGAGCCGCTCTGCCTGCGCCTTCGCGCGCGCGAGGAAGAGCGCCTTGCGGGCGGGGTCGGTTTCGGTGCGGTAGCTGGCGATGCAGCCGAGGCCGAACTGAATCTGGCCGACGGGGTGGTCGTAGCCGACGGTCCCGCCGTCCGGGTAGTACAGGTACTCGCCGGCGGAGTTGAGGTGGTAGCTGCCGGTGCTCGGAGACACGTTGGCCCAGGCGGTGGGGCGGTCGCGCCAGGGGCGCAGCGCCTCGGGCAGGTCGGCGACGAGCTTGTATCCGGCGCGGTTCATGAAGCCTCCGGGGCATAGGGAAAGCCCCGGCCGGCGGCTCGGGGCGTCAGGTCTGGGGCGGCTACATGCGGTCGAGCCGCAGCCACGAGTGGGTGCGCAGGACCGTGGCCGTCGCGTTGGAGGTGTTCTGTGCCCAGACCAGGGAGAACGTGCCGGGCGTCCCGGACGTGACGACGAGGCCCTTGGGCTCGGCGGCGAGGATCGTGCCTGCGCCGATGGTGCCGATGGCCATGGTGGAGCTGGTGACGTCGGTGAGGGCGCCCCACCTGGGGTAGGCCGCGAAGGCTGCGGCGCTGCTGCTGTCGGGTCCGCCCGGCCACCACGATCCGGTCGTCCCGGCCGGGGCGGTGAAGCCGATTTTGAGGTCGCCGCTGTCGTGCCCGTCGAAGATGAGCAGGCCGGACAGGGTGTAGACCGTGTTCGCCTCGACGGTGAACGTGAGGTGCGGGTCCGCGGTCGCGCTGGTCGTGGACGCCCGGGAGGTGTTGGACGGCTTGTAGGCGAACAGGCGGGAGTTGTACGGGAGCTCCTGCCAGGCCGAGCCGTCGTAGACGTACAGCCGGTTGACGTCCTGCAGCCAGGTGACCATGCCCTCGACCGGTGAGGTGAGGGTGGCGGCCCGGGCGGACGCAGAGGAGAAGCGCAGGATCCCGCGAGGGATGACTCCGTCCGCCAGGTTCTTGACGAGCGCCTCCAGGTTGGGGGCCTCGGTGTTCTGGTACAGGGTGATGCTCTGGCCGTAGGAGTCGGTGGCCATCAGGCGATCCTCCGCATCTGGAGCGTGGACTGGCCGCGCAGAATGGTCGGGGTGGCGGAGCCGCTGTTCTGGGCCCAGGCGAGAGCGAAGGCGCCGGCGGTCGTGATGATGACGGTTCCGACGGGACGGCAGGCCATGATGGTGCCCGCGCCGACCGCGCCCACGGGGATCGTCGACGTGGTGATGTCCGACAGGGCGCCCCAGCGTGGGGTGGAGGCGAGAGCGGCGACGCTGCTGTCCGCGCCGCCCGGCCACCAGGCGCCGGTCGTGCCCGCGGGGGCGATCCACCCGAGCTTGAGGTCGGCGGCCGCGTCGCCGTCGTACATCAGCAGAGCGTCCAGCAGGTATGTGCCCGGGGAGAGGGTCATCGTCAGGTGCGGGTCCGCGGACACGGTTGCCGTCGACGCCCGTGATGTGGAGGACGGCTTGCGGACGGCGACGACCTCCCCGATCGCCACCCCGCCCGTCGAGCCGCGCCCCCATGCCCACCACTGGCCGTTCGACGACTGAGAGATGACGATCAGATCGGCGGGGGCCGGGGAGATGTAGGACTCGTCACGGCGGGCGGTGACGCCGTCCGTGGTGACGATCGTGCCGTCCGCGTTGACCGTAGCGACGACGGCCATCCGCCAGTCCGAGCCGCGCACCGCCGGGGTGTCCGCGCCCGCCTGCATGGCCTGCTCCCGCACCGCCGCCGCGAGCGCCTCACCGATAGGGCGGGTGGAGACGTTCACGTGCCCTCCTTCGCCGAGATGGTCTGGATCGCCATGTCGCCGCCCACGAGGTCGACGGGGAAGGAGTGAACCTGGTGAAGCTCAGCGCTTCCGTCCATGTAGACGACGCGGAGTACGTCCCCGGGTTCGAGCGCGGGATTAGCCAGGGCCGTGAGGCTGGCTGTCGCGTTCGGGGCCTGCGCCGCCCGGAGTTTCAGGGTTGCCGCAGCCGTGCACTGGGCGGTGGTGATGAGCGTCGATGAGGAGTAGAACATGGGCCGGCGGCCGAACGGGCCGTCCCAGTAGGTGGGGCTGCCCGGGTCGCCGTCGACGACCAGCGACGACACCGGGGCCGTGTTCGACTCGGTGTTCTCTCCCCTCGCCAACACCCCGTTGTGGACGCCGTCGGAGTTCATGCCGCGGGCTGCGGAGATGTAGGCGCCGCCGTCGCCGACGGAGACGGTCCAGGCGGGCGGGGTGGTGAGCAGGTCGGGCAGGTCGGAGATGACGAAGGTTCCGTCGGCGTCGCAGTACACCTCTGCGCCGATCGCCGCCGCCAGCTCACGGACGGCTTCCCACGGGTCGCCCTCGACGTCGAAGGTGCGGGTGCCGATCGGCGCGTCGACGACCGTGGCCGCGGTGGTGACGGCGGCGTCGGGGATGCTGCGCTGGATGAGCGCGGTGATCGCGCCGACCGCCGTACCGGCCGACCGCCACGGCGCGGTGAACTTGTCGTCGGCGATCACGCACTCCAGGGACTTGCCCTGGATCGTGACCGGCCCCTCGTCGACGTCGCCCTCAACGGAGTCGATACGGAACACGCCGACCGGGACGAGCTCCTGGTACTCGCCGGCCTGCACGCCTCGGGCGATCCGCAGCCGCGCCCCGTACACGGACAGCTTGTCCGCCGGAGTCCGCGGGATCAGCGCGGGGTCGGCGACCGTGACGGTGCAGGTGCGGCGGCACTGCTGGCTGCGGTCCACCGACACCGACCCGTCGACCACGGACAAGGGTTCCACGCGCCCGTCCGTGAGGAACAGGGCCACCTCGCAGACGGGCGTGTGCGACTCGACGAGGGTGGCGAGGAACCGCGCGGAGACCGGGTACATCAGGCGCGCCTCCTGCCGAACAGGAAATCCTCCCCGGTCGTATACCTGGTGAGGACGTCGAGGCCAGTGGCGTTCTCGGCGAGCACGTCGTAGCCGGTCCGGCCGGCGGACGAGGCGACGCCGACCGTCACCGGCTGCGCGACCTGCGTCAGTGGCAGCGTCCACGTCCGCCACGGATCCGACGCCACCCCGCCGCCGCGCGCCTCGGTGACCTGCCCGACCGACACATACATGTCGTCGACGCCGTGCCCCGGAGCCGCTTGCCACAGCAGGATGCTGCCCGGGTCGAGGAGCCAGTGCAGCGCGGCCCGCTCGTCGTCGGACTGCGTGTAGACGGCGAGGTCGCCCTCCAGGCTGCCGCGCACGTCGGTGAGGACGACCGGCATCGTCGCCCCGCGGACCCGGTGCACGGTCTGGGTGATGGGCCGCTGCCAGTCCGGCGCCTGAGCGATCATCACGCGGACGTTGCGCTGCGGGTTGCCCGGATCCTTCAGCCAGCCGTACTGCACGTCGCCCGCATCCAGGGTGACCGTGCTGCTGACGCGAGTGGAGACGACGATGCCGGACGCGTTGCGGGCCTCCGCGTAGTAGGAGACCGGCTGCCCCAGCGGCGCCTCATGGTCCTCGACGACGAGGACGTCCGTGAGGACCGCCTCGCCCTCGATGAGCCCGTGGACGCCGCGCACCAGCGTGCGGGAGCCGTCCGCGCCGAGACGCCACACCGTGATCGTGCTGTCGACGGGGAGCTCCCGCAGCGTCAGCGTGATGTAGGCGCCGGTGTCGCTCTTGGTGACCTGCGTGATGGGCACGGACTGCCACAAGCTCACCTTGTCGACGCGCAGCACCGACGACGCGGCCGTGGCCGTCAGCGTCCACTCGATCGCCGCCCGGGCCGCACCCGCCGGAGCCGTGCCCTGCGCCGTCAGCAACCACCAGTTCGGCGACGGCACCGCCGCGGCCGAACTCGACGACGCGGACAGGAAGGTGCCGGCAGCGTCGTACCAGCGGAACGTCCGCGTCAGCGTCCAGCCGCCCGACATGATCTTCATCCCGTACTCGGCGGTGAACGCCAAATCCGCTGCGTCCCCGATCGGGAAAATCGCCGACCGGATGACACTGGTCGTCGCGGTCGCCGAGGAGACCGTCATCGCGTAGGAGCCGTCCAGGAAATCGGTGCCCCACGGGGTGAGCCGGGCGATCGTCGCCACCCCGGAAACCACGGTCCACCCGGCCGTGTCCCGCTCGAACGAGGCATCCGCGTAGGGGATGAGGGTGCCTTCGCGGAGCTTCGGGGCGGGCATGATGACCGCCCCGTCCACCCGCCACACCTGGCCCGCCGTGCCCGCGGTGATGCCGGCAGCCAGGACGGCGTAGGCCGTGCCCGCCGGCGCCACATCGGACACCCTCTGCCGGTACACGCCCGTCCCTGGCGCGGCCAGGTTCGCGCGAGTCGCCTGCAGCTGCACGTCCGACGCGCTGTAGAAGCGGAGCTCCACCCAGCACGTCGAAGCGGCCGTCGGCGGGCTGAGGTAGGCGTAGCCGACGTACTCCACGCCCGCCGTCGCCGGCGGCTTCTCCGCCGTCCGCACCGCGGCGTTCCCGGCCGCGGTCACCGTCGCGGCCAGCATGTGCCCGCCGCCCAGGTAGTAGTCCACCGCGAACTGCACCATCGGCGTCTGCCGGGCAATGCTGCAGTTGGCCTCGACCGCCCATCCCGACAGGTCCCGCTCGAGCGACTCCGTGTCGAAGCTGAGGAGGTTGCCCGTCGTCCGCAGCGGCAGGCCGAGGTAGACGTTCTCGAAGTGGCTGATCACTCCGGCCCCGGCCGGCGTCATCGCCGAGACGATGACCCGCGCCGACGCCGCACCCGCCGGCGCCAGATCGGCCACCGCGATCCGATGCCACGTCGACGACGCCGTCAACGTCGTCAGTGACCACGTGATGCTGATCTCCGTGTTCGAAGAGGTCAGCCACTGGATCCCGATCCGCTCCGGGACCGTCGCCCCGGAAGCGTCCGCGAACGCCTCATACTCGATCCCGGCGGTGACCGGGTACGAGGCGACCGTGCGGGCCTGCGCCTCCCCCGCCGCCAGCGACAACAACCGGACCGTGCCGTCCCCGTTCCGGCCACCCGTACTCCGGGAGACCGTACAGTTCAGCTTCGCCGTCCAGCCGCTGATGGTCGGGTCCGCCGACTCCGTCGTCGCCGACAGCATGTTGCCCGGAATCGGCATCGCTCACCTCCTACCCGCGATCTGAGCAGCCAGCGGCCGCAACGTTGCGTCGACGACCTGCGCGGCCTCACCCCGGACCTTGCCGAGGAACTCGCCAGAGTCGAGGTAGAGGTCGCCCTCGAAGCTCGCTGACCCGAACTGGGAGCGCGCGGCCATCGACGTGAGGGCATTGGCCTGCCTGGTGGTGAAGACCGGCTCCGGCCTTCCGGTGCCGTTGTAGGCGAGGTTCAGGCCCGGCTGCAGGTAGCCGCCCGAGTCGTAGGACCCCGGCTTGAAGCCGTACCAGGAGGTGAACAACTTGTCGTTGTAGCCGCGGGCCCTAGAGCCCACGACGACGCCGTCGCCGCCTCTCGACTCCACCTTGGTCTTGCCGAGGGTGCCCGCGGTGTGGCCGACACCAGCGTGGGTGATACCGACGCGGAAGGCGGAGTCGCCGTTCTTGACCCAGCCCGGCGGGGTGCCGCCGTTGAAGGCGTGCGTCGACCAGCGACGGTGCGGCTTCTCGCCCCGAATCACGGACTCGATCGCCGACATGAACCCGGAGCAGTCCCAGCTGGGGGTGCCGTTACCCGCCCACTGGTACGGCAATCCGTTCTGGGTCTTCGCCCAGCGCAGCGCTGCCTGGATCCTCGGGCCCCCGAGGCCGCCGCCCCCCTTCTCGTCGGCCGTCTTCGAGTAGCCGAACAGCGCGTCGATGATCCGGTCAGGAATCCTGCGCAGCATCTTGCCGAAGCCGGTGTCCATGCCAGGGAACGACTTCAGGAGTGGGTCGACGACGTTCTTGACGCCAGCCCGGGCGGACGCCTCGATCGTGTCCTTGAGCCAGCCTGCCGCATCCTTGATCTTGTTCCAGGCCGCGGAGCCGGCGCCGACGGCCGACGACGCAGCGGACTTGATCCAGCCGAAGATGCCGCCGTCAGCGAACCGCTGCACCATGCCGCCACTGGCGTAGCGCAGCGAGCGATCCGTGCTGGTGACGGGATTCCCGCCGAGTGCGGGCGCCAGGGCTGCCTTGATGCCCTGCGCCCCGCGCGACCTGGCGATCGTGTTCATGGTGTTCACGAACCCGGAGCCCACCGCCCGGGTGAACTCGGGCCGCATGATGGCCTCACCGCCGCTGAGTTCCAGGCGGCCGCCCGTCGGCGAGACGAAGCGGTGGACGTCCTTGCCCGGCGTGTAACCAGGCATGATGCCGCCGGAGGCGAATTTGAACGTCTTCAGCTTCGGAGCCCCGAATGCGTCGGCGACCATGTTCCACACGCCGACGATGCCTTTGTTGTAGACGGTGTCGACGATGAACTGGACCGGCTTTCGGGCGATGCCCTGAATCTGATCCCAGGCTGTTTTGATCCCGTCCTTGGCCAGGTTGAACGCCTCGACGGTTTTATCCTTCAGCGTCGTCGCCCAGCCGGGGATCGTCTTCGTGAAGAAGGTGCCGATCGGGTTGAGGACCCACTTCTTCAGCCAGTCCCAAGCAGCCTGGAACCCAGCCTTGATGTTATCCCAGTGCTTGATGATGGCGACCACTGCGAGGCCGATCGGCCCGGTCAGCGCGCCGAGGATCCACGGCCAGTTTCGCTTCACCCACGACAAGACCGCGTTGAAAATGCTCGGGATGGTCTTGGTGAAGAAGTTCGCGAACGGGCCCTTGAACCAATCGACGACCGCCATGACGGACGTCTTGATGACGGCCCACACCCACTGGATCGCGGCCCGGAACCAGTCGACCTTCTTATAGGCGATGATGATCCCGGCCACCAGCGCGGCAATCCCGATGATGAGCAGCGGAATGCCGGACGCCTGGAGGGCTGCGGACCATGCCCACTGGACGATGGTCCAGATCTTCATCGCGACGATGACGCCGTAGATGCCCTGGATGAGCCACGGCGTGGTGTCCGCGATGACCTGGATCGACTGGGCCACAAAGCCCAGCACCTGGAGGAGGGGCCCGGAGATCGGCGACAGCGCTGTCCCGATACTCAGGAACGCACCAGCGATCTTCTCCAGGGTGTCCGCGAGGATCGGCCCCTGCTCGGCCGAGTAGGACAAGAACCTCTCGAACTCGGGCGAACCCTTGAGGTTCTGCCCCCAATTCGCGAACCGGCCCGTGATCCGCTGCAGTCGGCCGGAAATCGAGTCCATGTGCGGCAGGAAGGCGTCAATGACACCGACGATGCCCTTGAACACATTCCCGAATGCGACCCCGAGCCCCTCAATGGCGGGCTTCACTGACCCGGCGAGATCCTTCTTGAACGTCTGCCACCACGGCGACTTGAAGCCCCGCGAAGCCCGGTCCTGCAGCCCCTTGATGGCTGCGGCCGCGTTCACCACGAACGGCGTGAGGCCCGGCAGGGCCCGCCTCATTCCGTCCAGCGCCCGCGTGAAGATCGGCATGACCTGCGGCTGCAGCGACTTCGACCACTCGCCGAACGCGGTCTTCAGATTTGTGTACGCGGTCATCGTCGCCCGGGCCGCCGGGCTGAGCTTCGCCAGCTCCTGCCGGTACTTGGCCTGCGCGATCGCCGCCTGATCCACCCCGCCGGCCGCCGACACCGACGCCGACTGGATTTGCCGCTGCGCGCTCGCCACCGCGTCCGCCGCGTTCTGCTGGGCGACAGCGACGCTTGCGGTCGCCTCGCTGACACGCTGCTGCGCGTCGGCGACCTGCCGGGCCATCTCCACCTGCGTGCGCGCCGCCTCCGCCTGCGCATCCCGCACCGCCTGCTGCCGGTCGGCCACATTGCGCTGCGCCTCGGCCAGCCGCTCCTGCGCGCCCCTGTAGGTGTCCGAGCCTTCGACGCCCGCCTTGTTCGCGGCCGCGGTCTCCGCCTTCAGACGGCTCGTCTCGGTCGTCTGGTCCTTGAGCCGCTGGACGGCCTGGTCGTAGGCGAGGATCGCGCGCTGCTTGTCCAGCTCCGTCGACGTCGCCGACGACAGGACCGCGTCCCGCTCCCGCGTCGCCTCCGTCAGCGACAGCTCGGCGTCCCGCTGGCTCAGGACCGAAGCGGCCAGCCGGCTGTTCAGGTCCTGGAGCTCCTGCGCCGCCGTGCGGCGGGCGTCCGTCAGATCTTCCTGGGCACGCCGGGCCTCCCGCTGAGCGTCCCCGAGGGACCGCTCAGCGTCCTGCACTCGACGAGCCGCCTCAGCGTTGCGCTGCGCAGCCTGGACCGCCGCGTCCGCCGCCGCGCGGCGGGCCTGCGTCACCTGCTGCTGCGCCTGCGCGATCTGCCGCGCACCATTGCGCTGCGCCGTCGCCAGCGACTGCTGAGCGGACTCCATCTGCAAGGCCCGCGAGGCCGCCTGCGAAGCGGCCTGCCCTCCCCGCAGCGTCGCGTCCGTCGCCGCGTCCTGAGCCGCCTTCTGCGCCTGCAGCGTCGACGCGATCCCCTTGAACGCCGGGATCGCCACCAGGCCCACGGCACCGATGCCGGCGGCCGCGGCAACTCCCGCCGCCGCGATGGCGCCCAGGCCTGCGGCCACCACGGGCAGGACAGGGATGATGGCCGGCCCGAATGCAAGGGCCGCCGTGGTCAGCATCTGCATGCCCGACACGGCCGACCGCGTATCCACATCGACGTTCGCAGTGCGGCCGTCCAGCCGAGTCACCTGCGCGTTGAAGGCGGCCAGCTGCGCCGAAGCCGCCGCCGCATCCACCCGCACCGCAACATCGGCGTCCGACGCCGACAGCCGGTCCAGACGAGCCTGCATCTGCGCCATCGCCGCCGCCGCGGTGGCTGTGTCGATGTCGATGCCGATGCGGGCGTCCCGCAGTGCCTGCATCTGTGCACGGATCTGATACAGCTCCCGCTCTGCGTCCGAGGAGTCGGCGCGCAGGCGAATCTCCGGCAAGCTCGCCATCGCGGCCTCAAGCCGGCTCTTGAACGAGCGGGCGAACGTGCTGCCCGTGGCCTGGCCCTGCCGTGCGGCGGGGGCCTGCGCCTGCCGGCCGCCGTTGGTGACGCCCTGCACCACCGCGGAGGCCAGGTGCCGGCTGACATAACGGCCGAGGACGCGCCCCAGCTCATCGCCCACAGAATCTGCGGCAGGCAAGATCTGCTGCTGCAGGCGCTGGCGGATGTTCCGCGCGTTGGGGACGACATCAACCTCGACGGAACCGACAGAGATGGCAGGCACTGGGCTCCCCCTCCCAGCGCCCTACGCGGCGCCTCCTTGCAGCAGTTGGAACAGGCGGTCGGCGCTGCTCTCGGTCAAGCGCGCCTTCCTCGTCGGCGGCTTGGCACCTGGGCGTCGCATCGGCTCAGGCGGATCAGGTCGCTTCGACTTCTCCGTGTTGACCACCCACAGGACCCACTCGACGCGGCGCAGCGCATCCACGGCGGAAGCGAGAAGCAGCTCCTGCTGGGACCAGCGGCCCTTCTCCGGCTCGCCCTTGTCCGCCTGCTCAGCCAGTTGTTCAGGCGTGAGCTGGTTACGCAGAGCCGTCCACGTCGCCGACTCGGGCGGCAGGTGCTCGATGAGGACCCGCAGGCGCCTCCATGACAGGCGGCCACGGTGCGCGTCGAGTAGGTCGACGCCCGGGTAGTACCTGGCCAGATCGGCTTCTACCGCCTCCGCGTGCTGCGTGAGGACCCCGAGGGTCCACTGGATTTCCCCAGGGCCTCACCGGAAGCGCGAGAAACTTCCTCGGCGAACTTGCCGATGCCGTCCGTTGTCGGGTCGAGATCCTCGTAGATCTCGTAGTCATCCTCGTGGAGCACGGTCTCCATGAAGCCGTCGATGTTGCCGCCGTTCAGCGCGCGGATTGCGGACGCCCGCCACTGGTTGGCGGGCAGCACGCGAACGTCCTTGGTGACGCCGTCGAACCCGGCGAGCGGCACGGTGAGGTAGCTGTCCTCCGTGTCGACTTCAGCTTCCTGGCCTCGGGCGGCTTCAATCTGTTCCTTGGTAGCGGCCATGGCGCGGGCCTCCTCAATTGCGTGGCGCGGGCAGGGTGGTGGTGGACGGGCCGGGCCCGCGCCGGCTGGCTATCGCAGCCCGCCCACCAGTTCAGGAGCCGGTGTACTCGGCGGTCGCCGGGAGGCGGTCGAAGTGGTACACGGTGTTGCCGGCGGCGTCCGGGTAGGCGGTGATCGTCCACTCGTAGCCCGCGATCTCGTCCTGCTTGTGCGTGACGTCGCTGCGCTCGGTGATCTCCCCCTCCGGCACGTAGAAGCCGCGCTGGAAGTTGTCGCCGTCCAGGACCACGAACCACCAGGCGCGTCGGTCCGGGGTGGGGCTCGCGGTCTCCGCGAACGTGGTCAGGCCGCCGGCCGGGGTGAGGTCGTCCGCGTCCAGCCGGTACTGCAGGGACTGCACGGTGGTCCGGCCGGTCTCCCACACCGTCAGCCCGAACGTGCGCAGCGAGCTGGTGATGGTGGTGCGGATCGGTGCCGTGTAGCCCCACGGGGTGAAGGACTGAGAGTCCTCCTCGAAGCCCTGGACAAGGCCGTCGTCGCTGATGGCGCCCAGCGGCAACCACGGCGCAACCGGCTGGATCGCCGGATCCCCAGGCGACGCCGTGCCCTTCGGGGCCGTCCAGCCGCCGCCGTTGGCGCCCACCTCGAGAAGGTCCGCGGCGCGGGTGATGTTGACCATGAGAAGTCTCCAGACATGGAAGAGCCCGCGCTCGGGCGGGTGGTGAGGGTCCGGCGCGGGCCCCGCCTCCCGGTCAGGCCGGGTGGCTGTAGATCTCGTAGGTGGCCCCGACGCGGCGCAGGGCCGTGTTCTCGTAGGGACGGGCGGCCGGTGGGCTGATCGTGCCTACCCGGCTGACCACGGCCGCGTCCGTCGCGGAGCCGCGCAGCTCGCCGAGGAGCAGACCGCGGATCGTCGCGGACAGAGCGATCGCGTCGGCCCGGCTGGCGGCGTACACGTCGACGTCGACCAGCGCCCGGTCGAGGCGGATGCCGTCGTCGCCGCCCGCCGGGACGCGCTGCACCTGCACCGTCGGCAGCTCCTCGAGGAGGTTGTTGTCGAGTTCGTCCCGCACGACGACGTCCGGCCCGAGGCGGGGCCGCAGCCACTTCATGACCTCGAGTTCGACGTCGACCGAGCCGACGGCGGTCATCAGCCGCCCCCTGCCGTAGCGGCCCGAAGGGCGATGTGGTGGGCAGGGACGCGCTCGGTGCCGTACTCCACCCAGCGGGCGTAGTAAGCGCCATTGCGGACCGTGGCGGTGGCCCGGTCCCGGCGGCGTCCGCCGCGCTTAGTGCTGGTCACACCCCAGCTGGACTTGTACTGGCCCGGGTGCGGATCCCCCGACCTGCCCACGGGTGACAGGGTGACCGCCAGCGCCTCGATCTCGTGGGCGCGGCGCACCATGTCCGCGCGGATCATCTCCGACCGCAGCAGCTGCCCCACGCCTTTCCGGGACATCTTGAACCGCGCTGCCATACCCTCAACTCCTCAACCTAGGGGAGAACATGGACGTCAAGGGCGTACTCGGCACCATCACCTTCGACGGGGAATGGGTCACCATCACCAAGTCGGCGCCCGGACAGCGGCCCGCACCGGTGCGGATCCGGGCCACCGACATCACCGGCACTCGCTTCAAGCCGGGCAACAGGCTCTTCCACGGCTACGTGCAGTTCGTGCTGCCCGGGAGCACCCCGGCCGCCGAAAGGCGGGGCCTGTTCCTGGGCGGCCGGCCGCCCTACGAGGACCCGCACAGCCTGTCCATCCGGCGCAAGCACAACGACGCCGCGCAGAAGCTGGTTGCCGCTGTCGAGCAGGCCCGCAGCTAGCCCGTCACCCGGTCGGCAGCGAACTGCACCGGCCCGCGAGTGCCGGTGAACGGGCTGCGGCCCCAGTCGCCGGGCTCGCCGGTGATCTCGCAGACGACGCCGCGCACCCGAGCCCGGTCCGTCGTCCGCAGCACGGTGCCCGCCGGGGCGTACACCGTCCAGCCGACGACGACCGTGTCCCGCGCCTGCTGATCTGATCCGCCGACCTGCGGGGACTGCTCGCGGGGTGTGACGACGCAGCCAGGGACGTCGAACGACTGATCGGGACCGGGCAGCGGCTGACCGCGGTCGTCCCGTCCGGGCGACGGGCCGGTGCGCAGGATCCGCACCGTCTCCCCGAACGGGTACGGGGCGGGCACCTACACCCACCCCCAGCCCGGCTCGTATTCCAGCGGCGGCCCGTAGTCGTCGTCGACCGGGTAAGTCGGCGACGGGTCCGCCGTGACCGGCGTCGGATCGACAGTGAAGGCGCCGCCACGGCCGGCCAGCGATTTGAGGGCACTTTTGTCGGACTTCGTCAGGTACAGACCGCCCGAGCCCTGCGGGCGCTGCACCGACATGGGGCCGATCGTCTCGTAGCTGACTTGCTGGGGATTGACGTAGGCCCGGCCCGCCACCGACAGGACCACCGCGGTCGCCTGATCGGGTAGCGGCTTGACGACCGTCTCACACAGAGCCACGGCCTGCGCGATCAGCAGATCAGCCCGGTCCCCGCGGATCTCCGGCAGATCCAAGTACAGGCCCAGGTCCTCGGCCGTCGGGGGAACGAACGCCATGGCAGCCTCCTATCGCAGGGCCTCCACCGCTTCGCACCAGGCGGCCAGATCGGCGGCCGGGTCGAGTTCAGCGCTGCGGGCCTTCGCCCGCTTCGACGCGAGCCGGTACTCCGCAGGCGTGAGCAGCTTGCGCAGCACCGCCTCGTAGCCGTCGACGTCGTTGCGGTCCACGAAGATCCCGGCCTCACCGAGCGACTCGCACAGGCCCGGGGTCGGGTGGGCGATGACGGGGATGCCGCTGGCGAGCGCCTCGACACCGGCGCGCCCCCACGACTCGTAGGACGACGGCATCAGCAGCACCCGCGTGCGGGCGTACACCTTCTGCCGCATGTCGGCGCCGTCGACGTGCTCGACGACCTCGACGTTCGGCAGGTCCGGGAGGATCTGTTCGCCGTAGGCGCCGCGCACCGCGAGGAACTGCTGCTCGGGCATGCGGCGCGCCAGATCCTCAAGGACCCGGCCGCCCTTCTCCGGATTGCAGTTGACCAGCGTGACCGCCCGGCCGGGCTTCGTCGCGTACTCGTCGGCGAAGACCGGCGGACGCACGATCAGGCTCGCGTCCGGGCGGACGGACTTCGGGTACTCGGCGAAGAACAGCTCCGCCTCCCGCTCCATCCACCGGCTGTTGTAGACCGCGAGCGCCGTCCCGCCCGAGGCCATGTCGCGGAAGCTGGGCCGGTGCGTGTTGTGGCAGACCACCACCAGCGGTATGCCGTATCCGCGCGCCAGCGCCGAGGCATGCGGCACGCACTCCAGGTGCGAGATCAGCACATCGGCCTTGCGAACCGCCGTGGGGAAGTCCAGGCGGGCCGCCAGCGGCACCACCTGGATGCCCCGGTACTCGTAGGGCTCCACCGCCTTGCCGTACCGGGACAGCCACACCTGCACGTGGTGCCCGCGCTCCACCAGCGGCCGCAGCATCGACACGAGCATGTGCTCCGCGCCCGCGTTGTGCTCCGGCGGCATGAGGTGGACCCGGGCCACGATGGTCAGCGCGGTGGCCGTCCCGCCCGGCGCGGTCACCGGGACAGCCCCCGCCATCAGCTGCCGCTCGGCGTGCCGGTGAACTTCACGAACGCCTCCGGGTCTCCCAGGACGAAACCGTAGTACGCCTCCGCGAGGAGGAGCACCAGGTTGTTCTGGAACGCCGAGACCGCGTTGCCCTCGTCGTCGATGTACGTCGCCTCGCGGGAGATGCGGACCGTGATGTCCATGCCCACGCCGTAGGCGGTCTGCGACCAGTCGCCGCCGATCGCCCGGAGCCCCGTGTCCACGCTGGTGGACTGACGGCGCAGCTTGCCGGACACGGACTTCGAGTACGCCAGCGGGTTGCCGATCAGCGAACCCGCCATCGCCATGCCGGTCCCCGGCGTCGTCGTCTCCACGAAGATGGGCCGACCGGTCGTGTCCGTGGCGCCCATCAGCTTCGGCTGGAGCCGGTAGTCGGCGACCGTCCCGGTGTAGTCCCAGTCGTCGTCGACGATCTCCTCCATGCCGTCGACGAAGTCCTTCCAGATGCCGCCCGTTCCCTGGGTAGCGGTACCCAGACTCACGGTCTTGTCGGTCTGCGCCAGGTAGTCCGGGAAGGGGCCCGTCGCACCCTTCATCGTCTTCCCGTGGATGGCGGCCATGTCGAAGGCCCGCGCGAACGCCGTCGGCAGGTCACGCTGCAACTGCGACCACAGGCCCGCCGCATTGGAGTCGACAACCTCCATCGCCACCGGGATCAGGACGGCGATCTTCTTGCCGGACATCGTCTTGACGCCGATGCCGCCCGAGCTCAGCGGCTTGCGTCCGGCCTGGTCCACCCAGTCCGCCGTCGGAACGTCCAGGGGCACCGGCACCGCCGTCTGAGCACTCATGCTCAGCGGGACCCGCTTCGCCAGCGCCATGACGGCCGACCCCTCGACGGACTTCTCGAAGATGGGGCCGGTCAGCTGGGGCGGCAGGAAGGTGGAGTTGATGTCACTGAGCTTGATCGGTTCTACAGCCATGGAGGGCTTCCTCTCAGCGGCCCTTCAGGGCCTTGTCCATGAGCCCGGCGAAGATCACGCCGGGGTCGGAAGATGAACGGGCGCCGTTGCCCGAGGAGCCCTGCGTGCGGTCCGGGACCGGCCGCCGCGGGGAGTTGTCGGCCGGCTTGGCCAGGTGCGGCTTGCGCTTGAGCAGGTCCGCGAGACTGTCGCGGATGCTGTCGCTGTCGATCTCGCCGTCGTCACCGACGAAGCCGTCCAGGTCGAGGAAGGCGTGCGCATCGTCCGGATCCGCGAACTCGGCCGCAGCCAAGGCCCGCACCTCCGCGCGCACCGCGCGCTGCTGCACGATCCGGATGCGCTGCTCGGCCTGCGTGAGCTGCTCGGCGAGCCGCTCCTGCTCCGACTTCTGGGCGTCCTCCAGCTCCTTCGCCTTGCGGGCGAGGGGCTCCAGCTCCTTGGCCTTCGTCCGGTAGCCGGCGGACTCCTTGCGCAACTTCTCGATCTCCTTGCGGGCGGTCTCAGGGTCCGCCCACGGGTCCGCCTTCGACTGCTCCGCCTCCGGGGCGGTAGCGGGGTCCTGCGGCTCCTTAACGACCTCGGGGGTCTCCTCGTTCTCGGGCATGGTGAAGTGGCCCTCCAGGGGCTGAATAGGCCGCCACCGGGGCAGCCAGGGGGTTGGTCAGTTCGAGCCCGGCAGCGGGTTGCTGTCGTGCTCGGCCAGCGCCAGACGGAACCGCCGGAGCTGATCGCCGGAGAAGGGCGCCGCGTGCTCGCGGTAGATCCGCTCCCACTCCCGCGCGTGCGGGGACAGCTCGAACCGCTGCCCCCTGAACACCGGGATCACGCCGCAGTGACAGCCGTCGTGCGCCCGGAAATCCGCCGTGGCCTGCTTGTACACCGCGCCGCGCGCGGCCAGCAGCTTGCAGAACGCGCACGCCCCGCGAGCCGCCGAACGCGCCCACGCCGTCGCCTGCCGGTCCTGCCGCACCGCCTCCTGGACAGTGCCGCGGCCCGTATCGGTGACCAGCTTCTGCGCCACCTGCTCGGCCTTCACCTCGGCCGCGGCCAGCCGGACCTCATCCGGCTGCCGCTGCGCGTCCGTGGTCTTCGGGTCCTCAGGGTCACGCGGCCACAGATCCTTCACCGCCCACCGCAGCGACGCCTCCGTCTGCTCCGGCGGAGGCGGATCCGCCACCGGCACCGTGAATACCCCCGGTGCCGCGGCCGCAGCCCGCTGGGCCTCGTAGAAGTCGGCGGCCAGCAGCGCGGAGGTGCGCGAGTACTGGTCGATCACCGCGTTCATGGCGGTGAGCCAGTCCGGCACCGACTCCCGCAGCCGCGACAGCAGGATCAGCCGCCGAAGCCCCCGGACGTCGCGCACCAGCAGCCGCGTCAGGCCGATCTGCGCGGCCCGGAAGCGGGCAGCGTCCTCACCGCCGTCAGAGACCGCCGTCGCCGCCACCGGTCACCTCCGCCGCCGCGGGCAGCTGGCCACTCTGGTCGCCCAGTGCGGCCAGGCGCTCCATCAGCCGCCCGCCGGCAGCCGCTCCGGCCATCCGGGACCGATCCGCGGTGACCCGCCGACGCTGCTCCTCCGTCAGGCCCGCCATCTCCAGCAGGACATCCGACTCCGCAGGGATGATCCCAGCCTGGGCCAGCTTCACCGCGGCGTCCGTCTGCGCGGCGATCGTCGGCGTCGCCGGGTTGCGCCACACGCACTCGATGCGCCGGGCCTTCTCCGGCGGCTCGCCATTGCGGAACCACAGCGCCAACCGCATCGCGTCCCGGTGCGTCGCCGAGAAGCGGCGGATCCTGCGCTCGGCCTTCTTCACCAGCGCGCCCTCGGCCGAGCGGATCGCGTCCGCCGATGCCGGGTTGTCGCTGGTGTAGCCGAGCATGTGAGGCGGCACCGACAACTGCGACGACATGATCCGCGCGTACAGGTCGATGATCTTCGTCTGCCCGGACGGGTCGTGCGCCGCGAACTGACCCACCGTCGGCGCGTTGCCGTCCTCATCCCGCTCCAGGGCCAGCACGCGCCCGATGTACGTCTCCCAGGCGCCCCTCGCATTCCCCTCGGCGTCCTGGAAGGCCGACTCGGCGGCCCCCAGGATGTAGCGCTGCGGCGCCTGGAAGAACTCGGCGCCCACCTCGATGCCCATCAGTCGGCGGCACGCCGCATCGGTGATCGACATGACCTCGGGGGTGATCTCCGACCGGCCGATCCGGTCCGCGGTCCGCTGGCGGTTCGCCATCCGCAGCACCGGCACCATGCCCAAGTTGTGCAGGTCCCGGTCGAAGACCTCCCAGCCGTCGGTGGTCTCAGCGGCGTACACCGTCTGGTCCTGCAGGTACAGGGTGACGATGCGGACGCCGTCCTCGACGGACTCCCGCAGCGCCGCCGTCGCCATCCGCAACCGCGCGTCCCAGAACATGGTCATGTCCAGCGGCGACTCGTAGGTAATGAGCGGCGGGTCGTCCCCCTCGCCCGAGCCGACCGCCACGTACTCCCGGCCGTAAGTGAGCGCGTCGAGGTGCGCGAGGCTCGCCTCGTCATACAGATCGTTCGACTCGGCGACCTCCTCCAGATCCGAGGAATCGGAACCGTCCGCCCAACGGAACGCCTCCAGGTCCAGGCGCTGCTCCAGCGCCTCCACCCCGATCCGCGGCCAGCCGATCACCGTATGCAGGCCCTTGAGCTGCGGCGGGATGCTGATCCCCAGGTCGCGGACGATCTGCTCACCGTTGAAGTAGGCGTCCAGCAGCTCCAGATCGAACCGGTGCGCCAGGAGGTCCGTGCGCAGCGCCGTCAGCAGCTGCAGCTCGTCGTCCGACAGGAACGTCAGCGGCAGTTCAGGGATGGTCATCGTCACCGCAGCACCACCACCCTGCCTGCTCGCGCTGTCTTCTTACGTCCGAGGCCCTTGGCCATCGCGTCCACCCGGCACTGCCAGGCCAGAACCGCCGCGAGCGCCGCGTCGATCTTTCGCGGGGACTCCGGGTGCTCCTTCATGATCTGGATGCCGCTTCGGGATGTCCGGCGGCGCGCGTTCAGCACATGCCGCGTAAGCGCACTCGCCCCATCGTGAGTCAGCTCGCCGTCCACCACGCTCGAGCGGAACTTCTCCAGCGCCCGCACAATCAGCCCCGCGCGGCCGCCGGTCATCCACCATTCGATCGGATGGTTGGCCGACGCCTTCACCTTCAGCCGGCGTCCGTACTTCGCCTCCCAGCCAGCCACGTGCGACTCCCAGAGCGCGGGGTCCGCGTACATGCCGACCACCTTGTAGTCCCGGAAGGCCTCCTCGACGGCCGCCAGAACCTCCACAGTGGGGACCTGCCAGTCCACCCCGAACGGACCGTCCGGCTGTTCCCAGCAACCCAGCAGGAACAGGTGACCGTCCGAGATCCGGCAACCCACCAGGGCGGTCGCATCCGTGACGCTGTGGCTCCGCTTACGGGAACCGTCGAATCCGAGCACAACTTCGTCTCTGCTGGACACCGTCTTGCTTGCATCCAGGGCGCTCGCCCACTCGGGCTGCGAGATCCACGAGTCCGACGCATGCGTGATCTGGTTCAGGTAGAACCGGCGAGCGTCCTGCGGATGCGTCGCCGGATCCCACACCTCGGCAGCGATCCGCTCCAAGTCCACCCAGCCGCCGGCCGCATCCGCCGAGTCGCCGTAGGTGTAGGCCAGGCCCGCCAAGAGCGACTCCCGGTCCGCCATGTCCGTCTCGGGCGGCGCCTCGCGGTGGTCGTACAGCAGGCCGTCGTCCTTCGCCCGGCCCTCGCAGATCCGCTTGTAGTACTCGGCCGACTCCTCGGCGACGCTGCCGTCACCGGGCAGGTACGCGTTCGGGGACTCGATCGAGCTGCCGTTGGTCTTGCCCAGGTTGCGGCGCAGCGTCGCGGCGAGCTTCACCCCGCCGTTGGAAGGCCGCCACTCCTCCGTCTGGTCCAGCACGCAGAACACCGGCCTGTTGCCCTCACGGCTCGTCGCCGCGCTGGTGACGAACTCGATGCGGCCCTTCGGCAAGTTGATGAAGGTGTCCAGCGGTTCGAGACCTGGATACTCATCCACCGCCGGCCCCTCGCGCAGCATCTCCAGCAGCGGCGCCCACGCGTTCCGGGTCTGGTCCTCGGACACCGCGGCCAGCTGCACCCACGGCGTGCGGACCTCTCCCCAGGGCTTCCCTACAGGCTCGCCGTCCGCATCCCAGCCATCCGGGATGACAGGGGCCAGCGCCTCAGCGCAGGCGATGGCGGCGAGCACCGGACTTTTCCCCAGCCCTTCGGCCGCGACAACACCCCGCGCCGGTACCGCCTCCTCCCCGTCCGCGGGTCGATCGCGTAGAAATTGAGGATGAACTGGGCCTGCTCGCGGGTCAGCGTCAGAGGCTCGTACTCTGTGCGGTCCGGGGCCGCGAGCATCTCGCCCATCCAGTCCAGCACCAGCCACCCGAGGGTGGGCATCTCCCCCTGGTAGCTAGGACCCCTCCACGGCATCGCCACCCCCAGGAAGCACCTTCAGATCCGCGTACCGCTTCCGCGATGAGCTCCCAGCCGGCCGCTTGCTGTCCGCCTCGTCGGCCTGGGCGAACTGCATTCGCAGCCTCGCCCGGTCCTCCGGCGTCGCGCCGAACTTCGCCACCCGCAGGCGCAGCTCAGCCGCCGCTGACATCTCACCCGACCACAGCCGGGCGTGGACCACGGCCGTGTCGAGCAGGAAGTCCCAGTCCGTTGACGAGAAGTGCTCCGCCTGCGGCGACGCCTTCCACATCTCCCACCAGTCCAGGGTGCGCTGCGGCCAGGGCACATCGATCATCTCGCCGCCGTCCCGCACCTGAAGGACCGGGAGATCTGGCGCCTCGGCCTGCTCGAAGCGCAGCAGCGTCTGAGGGTTCGGGTCCTTGTTGGCGCGCGCCCGGCGGGCGGGGTCCTTCGGCTGGGGGCCGCGGCCGGCCATGCGGACCACCACCCTTCATGATCCGAAGTCCCCAGACCCGTAGCCACAGACAGCGTGTATACGGCCCCGATCCGAAAAGATCATGATCATGGGGTATCCCCCCAGGTGATCATGAGCAGGCCCGCTCGAAGTCGATCTCTTGCGCAGCCAGGGCGGCGCCGGCGAGCGCCCTGGCGGTCGGGTCGGTCGAGCTGCGGACGATGCATGCGAGCACGTCGGCGAGAAGCTCGTCCTCCAGGCTGTGCTGCACCTCGAAGTCGGGCGCTGCGTCGGCTATGGCCTGCACGCGCTGCCGCACATGGGAGACGTCCACGTCAGCCTCCCTCCGCAGCCGGCTCGCCTACCTGCTGCGCCTACCGACGTTGGCCCTGCTGCCCGTGTACACGCCTGTCGCCCTGCGGTGCAGGAGCTGGCAGTAGCCCTTGGCCCTGGCTCCCATGTACTTGTGCAGCTGGCGGGTGCACCTGGTCCAGTCGCCGGGTGTACCCCATCGGATCTTGGCCGCGCCTGGTCCGCTGGTCCAGTACCTGCGCAGCGTGGCTGCGTTGCCTCGGTTGCTTCGTCCCTTGCTTGCCACAGTGGATCACTCCTCTTGCGGCGCGAGCTCCTGCTCCTCGTCTACCCGCTGGATGCTGGCCCCTTGCCCTGAGGGGATGGCGAGGCAGACGCCGCCCGCGTCGGAGAGGATGGCCCAGCCGGCTTCGAAGCGGAGGCTGAGGGATGGATCTTCGATGAGGACGTCGTCCCGCTTCTGGTCGCGGGGGTGGACGATGAGGTAGCGCGGCATGGTCACCTCAGCCCGGGGTGCTGCTCGGGCGGCCGCCTGCGTCCGGGCCGCGGGTTGGCGCGCTGGGCGGCATTGCCTTCCCTGCTGGACTTCTGGTCGTGGCAGGGGCCGCACACGCCCTGGAGAGCGGCCTCGCTGTGATCGTCAGTCTTGGCCTCGATGTGGTCGCAGAACTTGGACTCGCGCACGCTGCAGAGGACGCAGATGGGGTCGCGGGCGAGGATGCGGGCCCGAATCTTCTCCCAGCCGGACGGCAGTCGGGCCTTGCGGTCCGAGCCCCGCCAGCCGCCGCTCATTCCTCGCCGTCATCCTGGCGGACGATGCTGCGAACGTTTCCAGCAGGGATGTAGGCGACTGCCGATCCGTCTCCGGCCCAGCCGATGTACTGGCCGCCGGAGGGTTCGATGTTGTCGGCGTTGATCGTTTCGGTCTCGCCGTCCATGTAGGTGATCAGGTAGCGGGCCATGGGCGCGGGCCTTCCATGTGTCAGGCGTCTTCGGCTCGGATGGTGACGCTGCGTGCGAAGACGGTGAGAGTGACGGTGACGAGCTCTCCGTCCGTGATGTCGCCGATCTTGATGAGCGAGTCGGCCGGGATGGCGACGGATGTGCCGTTGATGCGGACCGTATTCGGCAGCACCACGTCAGCACCGCCGGTCAGTCCCTTGCGTTGCTCGACGATCTCGATGTCGGCTCCGCGCAGTTCAGCCACGGCGCGACCACCACCACACGCCGAGCGTCCCGCCGCGCATCTTCTCGACGCGGCCGCCGAGTTCGGCGAGGACGGAGTCCATGTCGTCGGCGTCCCAGTGGTGGACGTGCTCCTCGTGCGGGTTGCCGTCGACCTCGCCCTGCGGGGCTTCGACGATGGGCAGGCTGACGAGAATGTTCCAGCAGCCGGCCGCCTCCGCTTTGCGCAGCAGGGCGACTGCGTCCTCGCGGGGCATGTGCTCCAGCACGTCACCGAAGATGACGAGGTCCCGGAAGTACAGGTGCTCGGGCGCTTCACGCGCGTCGAGGTTGTGGACCTCGTCGTACATGTCCTTGCGCTTCGCGGTGTTCTTCAGCCCGTACTTACGGATGTACGGCTTGTGGATCTCGACCGCGGTCCACCACACGCCGTGGTGTACGGGCCGGAACAGCTTCGCGTAGGTCCCTTCGCCGGGGCCGACGTCGCAGACGGTGTCGGGCTGGTGGCGCTTGAACCGTTCGAGGGACCAGTCCTTGCCCTCAGCGATGCTCGTCGGCATGGCGGCCTCCTCCTCGGACGGCGGGACAATCAGGCGGCGCGGGCGCCGGCGGGCAGCGGCGGAGCCTGGCCGGGCGCGAGCAGTTCGCGCGTGTACTCGTCACGGCGGGCCTTCGGCAGGTCCCACACGCAGTACCGGGCTTGCTTGCCGCGGCCGGTCTTGGAGATGCGACCTTCGGAGGCCCACCGCCAGATGGTGCCGACGGGCACGCCCGCGTACCAGGCGGCATCGGCGGCGGTGACGTAGCCGGGAGGCATGTTGCACCTCCCCCCAGGAACACCGAAGGGCCACCGCGCGCGCGATGACCCTGGGGACACTTGTATCAGATTGAACAGAGTTTGCTTCGGTCCTGGTCAGCCTGTCAAGTGGCTGGTGGTGCGGGCGAGTCGTCGGCTCAGCGGTCGAGGCACCGCGTGACGACGGCTCCGCCAACGACGGCGATCGCGATGTACACCGCCAGCCCGATCAGCATGCGGCCGGTGCTCGGGTCTCCGGGCAGGGCGATCAGAGCGAGGGCGATTACGCCGAGGATGAGCGGGGCGAGGATCGTGTAGAGCCAGTACAGGGAGTGGTAGCGCTCCATCGGATTCTCCTTCACTGCGTGTTGTGGGTGCGGGCGATCAGCCCGCGGGTGCTGGTCTGCTGGGTGCGCTGGTCCTGGTAGACGGGCCCGCTGTAGTGGTGGTGATGCTGGTCGGGCGCCGCGTCTTTGGCCCGCTTCAGCACTCGGGCGATGGCGAGGGCGAAGATGGCGGGGGCGCCGAAGACGGTGGCGACGACGGCGGGGTCGGCGTGGCCGGAGGCCCACAGGATGGCGGTGGCGGATCCGCCGAGGGTGGCGGTGAGGACGCTGCCGGACAGCATGAGCGCGCTGGCGTCGGTGGCGCCCTGGCTCATGGGCGGCCGGCCGGGCTGCGGGACCGGCGGGGCGGCGCCGTGGCGCGGCAGGGGGCTGTCGTCGCGGAAGGCGGTGGCGAGAAGCCGGTCGGCGTGCTCCTTGGCGGCGACCTCCTCGCTGGCGGGGATGAGGGGCTCGTTCACGGGTTCTCCTAGGCGGCTGCGTCGAGTTCGGTGGGGTCGGCGGGGGTGTCGGCGTGGTCGGGGTGGGCCCAGATGCCGCGGTCGACGGCGACGGCCAGGCCCTTCGTCTTGAGGCGGGTGAGGGCGTTCTTTACGGCGCTGATGGTCAGCCCGGTCTCCTGCGCGATCGTGATGCGGCCGACGGGACGTCCACGCTCGGCGAGGAAGGCGAGCACCTTGTCGTCGGTGCCGGCGGGGGCTTCGGCTGCGATCGCCGCGGAGGCCTGCGCGATGGGGTCGCTGGACGGGACCACGCGGGCCGGGTCGGCGGGGCCGTCGCTGAAGGCGTCGTCGGGCAGCACTGGGGTTTCGCCGCGCAGGCGGGCCTCAAGCCGGTCGAGACGCTCGTGGTAGGCCTTGCCGCAGACCGCGGCGGCGGACGCTTCGACGGTGGGCGTGACGCCGGTGGTGGCCCAGTGGGCGGGGTCGCGGTCGAAGTAGGCGCGGAACTGGGCCTGCCGGTTGTCGGGGCCTTTGATGTAGCCGAGGCCGGCGGTGGACGTCTTGTCGGGCCAGTACATGGGCAGCTGGCTGGGGTTGACGTCCCAGCCGGGCAGGCCGATGGAGTCGGTGAGGCTGCTGGCGGTGCGGAACATGACCGTGTTGCCGGACTGGGCCTGCTCACGGATGTCGGTGGACTCCGGGGCGTTGCCGAACATGTTGGCCTTGGGGCCCTGGAACACCAGCCGGATCTTGATGCCGCACTTGCGGGCCATCTGGATGATCTCCAGGACCAGGGCGGGCGCGCCCTGCAGGTTCAGGACGCGGTGCGCCTCGTCAATGGTGACGGAGATCAGCGGGTCGGGGTCGCCGACGACGAAGTGGTCCCGGCCGCGCAGCTTGCGGCCCTTGTGGTCGACGAACTCCATCATCGAGTAGCGGGCGGACCGCTCGTACATGACGTTGCGGACGGCGTACAGCATGGCGAGGCCGCCCTGGGCGGTGTCCTCGTACCAGTCGACGGCCTCCCGCCAGCGTGGCAGGGACTGCCCGCCCTGCGGGTCGCACACCCACGAGACGATGCCGTTGTGGCGTTCGGTGCCGAGCAGCATGTCGAGGAAGCGGGACTTGCCGCCGTCGGTGGCGCCGTAGACGACGGTGTGGACCGGCCCGGACGGCTTCCAGAACGCGTAGTGGGCGGGCGCCCCGTCGTAAAAGAGGCCGACGGCGGCCTGCCCGGTCTTGGTGTTGAGGATCTGCGGGCCGGGGTGGTCGGTGGGCTTCTGCAGCGGGTTGCGGTCGAAGACGGCGATGATGGCCCGCTTCGCGGACTGGCCCGTCGCCTTCTCGATCTGCAGCATCTCCTCGGGCAGGTCAAGGGCGCCAGCGATGTCGGCGGCGGCAGCGTGAGCCTTTCGCCAGTTGCCCTTGCGGACGACGATGACGCCCGTCCAGCCGTAGTCGGTGGTGATCACGTTCTTGAGGTCGGAGCCGGGCAGCGGCCCGTCGGCGCAGGCGACCTCGTCCTGCCACAGCTGGATCTGCTCGGCGAGGAGGGGCGCGGGGGCGGCGGTCTTCTTGCCGCGACGCCACCAGTAGATGCCGTGGCCGATACCCCAGGCGGCGACGAGGGCCGGGTAGGGGCTGTGGCCGGGCTGGAGGCCTCCGGTGGCGGCCATGGCGGTGATGAGGCTGCCGCCGGTGGTGACGGCGGACGCGGCAGCGAGGTAGTCGGCGCGGGCGGGGAGCCGCTTGCGCAGCCGCTTCTTGCCGACGCGCATTTCCCAGCGACCCCATGCGGCGGTGGCGGCGGCGCCGGTGACGGTGGCGGCGAGGGCGGTCTTCCATCCGTCGTCGGGTACAGAGAGGGCGCTGCCGGCTATGGCCTGGGCGGCGGTGGCGTAGAGGGGGGCCATGCCGCGGCGGGTGCGGTAGGCGAGGCGCAGCGCGCGCCGGGCGGCCTTGGAGTTGCTGCTGCGGGAGGAGCCGGCCTTGCGCGTCTTCGTCGGACGGTCGTCGGTGCCGTCGGTCTTCTCGACGGTGATGGTCTTCGGCATGGCGGCTGCTACTCCTGCGGGCTGGAAAGTCTGAAGGGGGTGGGCGGCCCCGGCGCGGGTGGCCGGGGCCGCTGGGGTGGGGGTGGGGTCAGACGTCGGCGGTGTAGGCCTGCTTGGAGGCCATGCGCCCGCCGGTGGTGGCGACGGCTTCCTGGATGCCGCCGTGCCGGGTGTGGATGTTGCGGGAGGACTGGGCGGCGATGGCGGCCTTGTCGACCATGGCCTGCTGGAGCTTCTGCGCGGCTTCGAGGGCGGCGGCGCACATGTCGCGCAGGGCGGCGAGCTCCTGGAGGGTGCCGCCGTCGTCGCCGAATTCGAGGCCGGCGGCCTGCTCGATCATGGCTTCGATGGCGGCCATCTCGTCCTGGGCTCGCTGGGCCATGGCGCTGGCCTCTTCGGCGGTGGTGGTCGCTTCGGAGGCGGTGCGGGCGACGGCGGACTTGAGGGTGTTGACGCCGGTGATCTCGGGGATGGTGGCGATGGCCATGAGGACTCCTGTGTTGTGGGTGTGGGTGTCGTTCTTGATCAGGACGAGCTTTCGGGCCTCGGGGTCGGCCTGGGCCGGGATGGCCGGTGCGGCACTCTCCTCGCCGGCGGCGGTCTCGACGTCCGGGGCTGCCGGGGCGGGGGCGGGCTTGGGCTCCTCGACGGCGGCGGGTTCGGCCCGCCGGATCTTCTCGGCGGCCCGCTTCTTCGCCTTGGGCCACTCGCGCTTGAAGCCCTGCGCGAAGGCCTTGGCGAACGTGCCGGCGGCAGTGAGGGCGGTGGCCGCCCACGCCGCGGCCTTCGCGCCGAGACGGCGCCCCTTCTTCTTCGACGCCTTCGCGATGCGCTTCTTGTGCTTCTTCGACACCTCGGAGGTGGCGTTGTCGATGGCGCAGGCGCAGGCGTAGGCGATGGCCAGCAGGAGGATGAGGCCGAGCATGTCAGCCTCCCATCAGCCACATGGCGAGGGATCCGACCTGGGTGGCGATGAAGCCGAGCGTGCTGGCGGCGATCTCGCCGAGCGCCCCGGGGATCATCACGGCCAGGGGCGGGGTGAACGCGGCGAGCAGCAGGGTGCGCGGCTTGACGCCGGTCATGAAGTCGCTGATCAGCCACAGCAGGGATGCGGTGGCGAGCGCGAACATGATGCCGAAGCCGGTCCACTCCCCCGCCAGCGCGTCAACCTTGCCGTCGACGGCAGTGGTGGCCTGGTTGATGAGCCGGCCGACGGGGGTGGAGACGAGGCCGATGGATGCGGTGAGGACGAGCAGGACCTGGATCTGCGGCCCTTTGATCTTGGCGGCGAGCTGGTTGATCCAGGGGAGGCGGTCGGCGACGTACAGGACGCCGGCGGCTCCGAGGCAGGTTCCGCCGGTGGCGGCGGAGATCCCTGCGTCGATGGCGGGCATTTTCGGGGTTCCCCCTTGCGGTTACGGTGGGTTAGTGGTTTCCTCGCGCGCGCGGGCGCGAGCGGGCGCGTTGGGGTCCGCTGGCTCGGGCCGGGACGGCTTGAGCCATCCGTTGAGCCATTACGGACCGTTAGCTGTCGGTGAGGGTTTGGCGGAGCTGGTCGATGAGTTGGGTGGCCCGAGCAGCTGCGTCGGGCCGGCTGTTCTCGGGGAGCTGAGAGATCGCCGACCGAAGCTGGTCCATGGCGACCGCCAGTACCGCGGACGGTCCTCGTGTCTCGGCCTCCTTGCGTCGGTCGCCCAGGAACTGGGCGGACCGCGCCTGTCGCAGGGCCTTACGGGACGGGCGGCGGGCGGTCGCCACGACGTTTCCTCCTTCTGCTGGTCGGGATCTGGGTTCCGGGTCTGCTTGCCGGGTCTGCGATGGTTCCGCTCACCGGGTCACTCACCGGGGTTGAGCTGGGGTTTTGCTTCTTCGACTGCTTCCGGCAGTCTCGGCAGCAGCCGCCCCGGGCGGGATGGCTGCCACCGGGAACACCGGGGGCTATCGGGTGGGGGTACTGGCCTCGCGGGTCTCGATCTCGCCCCAGATGCGGCGCACGCGATGCTCGCCACCCTGGAAGCCGTGCTTACGGAATTCGGACTGCGCCTGCCGGTAGGAGCGAGGCGGGTGCAAGTCGTAGCGCAGCCACCGAAGGACGACTTCGAGCTGCTCGTCGGTGAGCGTCACACCCGGCTGCGGAAGGTCGACCCCAGCGACGGCGGCCAGGTCCTCGAGCGTCATACCGCCCTCGGCGGGCGCCGTCTCATCCCCCTCGACCCTGTCCGTTTCGTCCGGGGTCACGGGGGGTGGTGTCACGGCCGCGATTTCCGCCTTGGCCTGTGTGACACCCGTGACACGCCTAGGTGTCACAGTGGGGCGTGACGCCGTCAGCGCCAGGTCGCGGCCGGCGAACGCCATCGCGGCCACGCCGTGCTTCTTCTCGGACTCGGCGAGGCGCCCCTCGGCCTTCGCGCGGGCTTCGTTGATCTGCGCCTGGGCCTTGGTGAGCACCTCGGCCCGGGCGGTCTGTCGCTCCATCTCGGCGAGGTGCCCGGCGGTCTCCGTGAGCACGTCGGTGGCGGCCTCCGACCGCAGATGCCGGGCCTCGGCGGCAGCCAGCGCCCGGGCATTGCGGTCGGCCGCCGACTGCTCCGCGATTACCGCGGCGGTGCCGGCGTCCGCCAGGACGTTCCCGGCGAACAGCCGCAGCCCCATGAAGAGGGCCGCAGCCACCGGCACGCCGGCGAACACCTGGGCGTGACCGAGGACCAGCAGCGTCGCCGTCGACACGCCGACCGCCACAGCGGACAGGCCCAGCATCACGGCCATGCCGACACGGGACCGCTGCCGGATCGCGATCTCCGACATGCGCAGCGCCCCGATCCACAGGGCGTCATAGACGAGGGCGATCGACCAGGCGACGACCGTGCCGAACGTGTCGTCCAGGCCGACCATGTGGCCCAGCTGCCCGCCGACCGTCACGGCGACCAGGACGAGGGAAGCGAGCGTGAGCAGCTTCTCGACGACGGCGAACGCGTCCACGCGGCCGAGACGACTGAGGTGCTTCATGGCCCCTCCTTTCAGGGGTGGGGTGCCGGGCGGCAGGCGGGGGAAGTGGCCGTCCGGCGGCTTGGGAAGGTCAGTCCTGCGCTCGGAGGCTCCGCATGGTGCGGATGTAGTTGATCTCGTCGAGGGTGGAGTCGATCTCGTCGCCGGCCTTCCGGGCCGCCTCCTCGCTCCCCCTGGCCTGCGTGGCCTTCTGGTGATTGCGGAGATCCGTCACACGCATCTCCAGCGGTTCGATCTCGTGGTCGTAGCCGGGCATCTCATTCCTCTCGGGTCAGGCGGCGGCGAGGGTGTTGCGGAGGGCGGTGATCTCGTCGGCGAGGGCCGGGTCGTACTGCTCGGCCTCCCACTCGATGCGGGCCGCGGCGATGCGGTCGCCGCGGGAGTCGGCGGCGAGCCAGTCCGCGATCAGCCGGGCGCGGGCCGCGGAGTCCGCGGCGTCCGGGTCGAACGGCGGCGAGGTGACGAGGGTCAGGGACATGACGGTGCCTTTCTGGATCAAACGGGTGGGAGGTGGGATGGCCGCGGGCGGGACGGGGGGATTGGACGTGCCGCCCGCGGCCGGTCTAGGGGTGGGGCTAGCGCTGCTGCTCGGCGGCCAGGCGGGCGGCCTCAGCGCGGGCAGCCTCGGCGGCCTCGGCGGCAAGCCGAGCGGCTTCGATTCGCTGCTGCGCGAGAAGGTCGGCGGCCTGCTGCTCCGTCACGGCGTCGCCTCCTCGTCGAGGAGGTAGACCAGCGACTTCACGGTCTGCTCCATCCGACCGAGCATCCAGGCGATGGCCCAGCGGTTGGAGAAGTCGAGCTGCTCGGCGTCGGCCAGGACCTCGCGGGCCCTGGCGACCTCACGGTCACGGCGGGAGTCGTCGATGTTCACCATCACGCCACCTCCTCGACGATCACGAGGAAGGAGTCCGAGGCGAGGTCCATGACGACGTCGGCCTCGCGGCCCTCGCTGCGGCGGGCGGCGGCGAACTCTTCCGCCGGCCACGACCCGCGCGGGCCCCCGGCGGGGAACCGCTCCAGGACGGTGCGCGGCTTACGGACGTAGGACGCGGCCTCATGCGCGGCGACATCCGCCGCGGACATGGTCGAGGCGGTCACGCCGCACCTCCCTGCATGTCCTCGATGAGGTCGCGGACGGCGGCGAGGCGGGCGATGGGGTCCTGGCCGGTGGGGACGACGACGAGGCGCAGGCCGTCCTCGCGGACCATCGCGAAGGCGACGAACTCGCGGCGCAGCTTCGGGTCGAGGGTCTCGGTGTCCCACTCCTCCATCTGGACGTCGCGCTCGGCGAGGAGGGTGGCCAGCGTGTCGCGGGCGTCCTGCTCGTCGGCGAGGCGCTCGAACTCGGCGAGCTGGGTGCGCGCGGTGGCGACCATCTCGCGGAGGCGGGCCGGCGTGACGTCGCCGAGGTCGGCGAGCTGCGGGTCGGTGGACGCGACCAGCGACAGGCTGCCGGTGTCGATGTCCGCCATGACCTCGGCCTCGAGGGTCAGGCTCAGAGCCCGCGCAGCGGGCAAGCCCTGGGTAGGGCTAGACTTTCGCAGTGCCATGAGGGGGTCCCTTCAGACAATCCTCGTGGTAGGGCCGGCCTGCGAGGTGAGAGTCGCGGTGTCCGGCCCGTCTTCTGTTGTGGCGCCGTTCGCAGGCCGAAGCCCGGTGAGAGTGAACGACTTACCCGACTTCAAGGGGGGCCTTGGAGTCGTTGAGCTACATCCTGTCCTCGCCCCGCCCGCACTGTCAAGAGGAGTCTTGAAGTCGCGCTGAATGGCCCATACGCTACGTCCATGACAGAAGCGCTCACCTCCGCAATCGAGTCCGAGACGGGACGGATCACGGGCATCGAAGACCTCCTCGAGCGCTTCCGTGCGGTCCGGGAGTTCCGCGAAGCGATGGCCACTGGCGATCGAATCGGCAGAGAGATGGAAAAGACCATCGTTGCCGAACTGAAGGAGGGCCGACCGTGGCGCGAGGTCGGCGAACTGCTTGGCGTTTCTGGCTCCCGAGCAGAGCAAATCGCCAAGGGCAGATGACCGGGCGATGTTCATGCCCTTGAGTCAAGCCGTGCCGTAGCCGGGTCGCCATGACCGGCCGGTGCAGTGCCGATGCAGCAGGGATGCAGTCGTAGTGCAGAACGCCCGAGACGATCAGGCAAGGGGCGCAGAGTGGACGTCGTGACGTGGACCGGCCGCACCGCTTGCGCCCTGCAGCAGGCCCTCCGCATGACGAACGACGACTTCGCCGACCACCTCGGCGTCGCGGTCCGCACGGTGGCGAACTGGCACGCCACCCCCGCCACCGTGCCGCGCACCGAGATCCAGTCCGCCCTCGACACCGCCTACGAGAGGTCTTCGCCCTCGGTGCAACGACGCTTCAGCATCCTCACCCGCCCCGCCTCAGCCGCCGTCGAGGCCCAAGCCCTCCGCGTGGCAATCGCCATCGTCCTCAAGGGCGACGACGTCCTCCTCGTATGCCGCCGCGGAGAAGGCGAGATCCGCTGGCAATTCCCGGCCGGCATGGTGAAGCCCGGCGCCGACCCGGCCGCCGTCGCGGCCCAGGAAACGCACGGCGAGACCGGAGTGCACTGCCGGATCCGCGAGCAGCTGGGCGAGCGCGTGCACCCGGTGACCGGAGTAGTGGCCTCATACTTCCTGGCCGATCACCTCGCCGGTGAGGCGTCCAACCGGGATCCGCTGGAGAACGCGGACGTGGTGTGGGCGCCCCGCACCGCCTTGACTCGCTTCATCCCTGAGCAGTCCATCTACCCGCCGATCTTGGAGGCGCTCGCATGACCGACACCACCGACCAGCCCGCGCTCTCCATGGCCGTCGTGGTCGCGGACGGCAAGCTCCTGATGATCCGTCGACGCCAGCGCGAGGGCGACCTCCTGTGGGCCCTGCCCGGCGGGGCCATCGAGGACGGCGAGAGCGTCGAGGAGGCGGCCGTGCGGGAGACGGTGGAGGAGGTCGGCCTGGTCGTGGCCGCAGTGAAGGTGCTCGGCGAGCGCGTCCACCCGAAGACGGGCCGCGCGATGTCGTACACGGCCTGCGAGGTGCTGCAGGGTGAGGCGAAGGTCGCGGACGAGGACGAGCTCGACGCGGTCGCCTGGGTAGCCCTCGACGAGATCCCCCAGTACGTGCCCTACGGGCTGTACGAGCCCGTGCAGGAGTACCTGGAGGGGGTGCTCGGCGCATGACAAGGACGGCCCTGTACCGCCTCTTCGATGCCGATGACGTACTGCTCTACGTCGGCATCGCCAAGGACCCCGAACTTCGCTGGCAAGGGCATGCGCACTCGCCGACGTCGCAGTGGTGGCCGCAGGTGGCCCGCAAGGAGGTCGAATGGTTCGCCACCCGCGAGGCGGCGGATGCGGCGGAAACGGCCGCCATCGAATCCGAACACCCTGCACATAATCGGGCCAAGATGTCTCGCCGGAATAGCTCCTGGGGCCAATGGGGTATCAAATCGCCCGAGATCAACCGGGCGGTCACGCACAGGGATCCGCTGTCCCATCAGGTCGCACGCGCTCTCCGCTCCGACATCACCAGTGGCAGGATTCGCCCAGGTGACCGTATGCCAACGGCGCGGGAACTGTTCCAGCGCTTCGGCGTCACCGATAACACTTGCAACCTCGCACTTAGGCGGCTGGCCGACGAAGGGCTCTGCTACCAGCCGCGTCCGCACAGCCGCTACGTATGCAGCAGTGCGGACTCGGATTCACCGGCTTCGACGCACGCGCCATCTCCGGTTCCATTGGAGGACAGCGACCTCGTATACCGCACGTTTCGATTCGCGCCCAGTAGGCCGGAGAAAGGCGCGGCGCAGATCAGGGCGAAAATGACAGACGAGCAGTGGACGGCGTTCGTGGCTGCAGTCGTCGCAGAGGACGCCCGCCGTAACGCCGCATAGCCGACCCCAGACGCACGGATGCCCCCCGCACCGGTTGGGTGCGGGGGGCTCCGTCGTGTCGGGCTACCGGCGTCGGCGCGGCGGGCCGTAGGGGCTCTGCCAGGCGGGCCGGCCGTCGCGGCGGCCGGGGGCGTTCGGGGTTCCGACGTCGCGCTGGAGGGCTTCCTGCAGTGCGGCGAGGGCGCGGGCGGCCGATTCGGCGGCCGGCTTCACGGCCTCGATGTAGGCGCGGCCGAAGGCTTCGATGACTGCCCGAGCTCGACGGATCCGTTCGGCCTCGACGCGGGCTACGTGCTCCCGGAACTCCTGCCAGGTGCGCTGGAATTCGGGGTCGATCTGGGGCGGCTGGATGTGGAAGTCGATGCTCCTGACGCCGCCGAGCTCCTGCCACTCCCCTGCCTCGTCCATGACCATCACTGAGGCGCTGGCTCCGTCGAGGCTGATCGTCCCGGCCTCGGGCTGGCTGCGCATCTCGACCACGGGCACGCGCCCGGGCAACGGCAGGGGCTCGGGTGCGGACCGCATGGCGTCGTCGCTGACGGTCCAGTCGTGGAGGGCGCTGTCGATCTGGTCGAGGATGTCGTCGCTGCGCACGGTCAGGGCTCCTTGGGCGGGTTGGCGGGTCTCAGTCTGGCGGAAGCGGCACGGGGCCGGGCCCTCTTCACGCGGCCCGCCTTTCGGCGAGCGGCAGCTTGAGCGCTTCACCGTGCCCGTACTCCCTCTCGCAGCTGCGACATTCGAAGCCGTCGGTGTCGAGGGTGACGGTGGTGGCGGTGCCGCAGGGGCATTGGACGGCGACGCGGCGGGGGGACCGTTCGCCGCTGATGATCGCCTCTGCTTGGCGGGCGGCCTGAAATATCTCTCTGGCACATTCGTCCAGCGCCGGGTGCCGGGACGCAGCCCGGGTGAGGTTGCGGCGGAGGGTGTCGACGGCCTGGTCGACGCGGTGCTGAAGCCGGCCGCCGGTGCCGTGGACGGCGAGCCCGTAGGTAGCCCAGTCCTCCACCCAGGTCTCCAGCATGGAGACGATGCCACCGTTCGCGGTGAGGGAGAGGATCTCCAGGTTGGCGGGGGTGCCGCGGCCGGGGGTGCCGGATACGGCGGGCCCGTCGCCGCCGCGCCGCCCAGGCTGGATGCGCAGGCACAGGCGGGCGTACAGGCCGGCGGGCCCGGCGAATTTGCGCAGGTCGGCGTCGATGCGATGCTCGCAGGGGATGCAGATGTACCGGCCCGTCTCGTGGTGGAGGAGCTGGCGGGGGCAGATCACGCAGCGGGGCGACGGGGCGTCGTCGTCGAACATCGGCGGGGCTCCTTGCTGTGGTGCGGGCGGGGCGGCGGGTCAGGCTGGCTAGCGCTGGGGCTGGAAGGTCCACCAGCCGTCGTAGCCGTCGGGGATCGCCGGGTAGTTGGCGAGCATGGGGCGGAGGATCGCGAGGTTTTGCTCCTGGTCGGCGAGGGTGCCGGTGCCCCAGTAGGAGTCGCCGTCCCATCGGCCGTGGCAGTCACCGCCGTAGCGGCCGTCGGTGAACCGGCGCAGGAATTCCTCGGCGGTCGTCGGTGTGGGGTCGTCGATGATGTCGCGCAAGTTGCCGATGCAGGCGACGGTCTCGCTGCGGCGGCGCCGGAACCAGACGGCATCGATCGAGTACCAGGCCCAGCTCTTGTCGGGGTCGCGCTCGGATCGACGGAACGAGGCAAGGTCGACGGCGTAGGGCTTGCGGCTGATCAAGAAGCGGTCTTCACGGATCACGGCGTCTCCCGGTTGCGGGGTTTCTTGGTGCGCAGGAGTCGGACGGGCCGGGCGTCGCGGCTGCCGTCGGCCCGTTCGACGAGGACATTCCGCGGCGCGGCCGGTGCGGTGGTGACGTGCGGGAACAGACCGGGCGGCGGGCCGGGCACGGCGTAGCGGGTGCGGACGATCACCGGCTCCCACCGGTTGGGCCCGCGGTTCTCCCAGTAGGTGCGCGGGGCAGGCTCCGGGTCGGCGGGCTCGGGGAGGACGAGATCGAGGGCGAGCTGCTCGGTCACCGTTCCCCCGTCTTTTCGCCGTCCCACCAGCGGCGGTCGTCGGCGGCGGCCTCGCGGACGGACGGGCCGGCGTCGTGGGCGTCTCCGCCGGGGCAGTGGACGGGTGCCGCGTCGGGGTCGGGGCTCCACTCGTGGGGGGCGTGCAGCGGGCCGAGAAGGCGGGCCGCGTCGCAGCGGGGGTCGGTCATGCCGTCTCCTTGCTGGCGTTCGGGGCGGGGATGAGCCCGCGCCGGCGGGCTATGCGGACGGCTGCGGCGCGGCGTTGGTCGCGGGGCAGGTAGGTGACGTCGAGCCGCCGGTAGGCGTTCGACAGGAGCATCGAGACGTGCTCGCGGGTGATCCCCATCTCGTCGGCGACCTGGCGGAGGGTGGCGCCGGTAGCGGCGGTGGTGAGGGCTTCGGCCTGTCTGGGCGTGAGGGGCATTCCGGGCTGGTTGCGCATCAGGCCCTCCTCCCGGGTCCGGGCCGGCGCACCTGTCCGCGGGTGTCCAGCAGTCCGTCGGCGCGGGCGAGGAGGAGCAGGGCGCGGCGGATGACGGATCCGAGGCGGTCGCCGCGGCGGGCGTAGGCGGCGAGGATCGCGGCGGAGCCGTCGTCGGGCTGCCAGCGCAGCGGCGGCCGGGTCACGGCTTCTTCTCCGCAGTGGGCCGGACGGGCACGACGGGGGCGAGAGCGTCTCGCAGGTCGGCGAGGAGCTGGTCGCGTTCGAGCGGGTCCATGTCGGGCCGGACGGTGAGGTGGAGGCGGGCGTCGAGGATGCCGTTGGTCCAGCCGATGTCGACGGGTTCGCCGTGCGCGACGAGACCGTTGGCGGGCGCTTGGGGCTTGTGCAGGTCGCGGGGGGTCGGGATGTCGGACACGGGGGCTCCGATCGGGTAGGCGGGCTTGCGGTCGAGGGCGGTACGGAGGCGCTGGCCGAGGGCGCGGTACAGCTGGTCGGCGGTCACGGTTTCTCCTTGGCGGGTTGGCGGGGCGCTCAGCGCCTCTGTGAGGGCTTGGGGGCGGGTCCGGCGTCGCGAGAGCCGCGCGAGGGGCTCTCAGGCGCCCCTGCGGGCGTCTGTGGCCTTTCTCGGGCGCCCGGAGGGCTGACCCGGTCGGCCACCGCCGACACCACCGCCCCGACCGCACACACCACGGCGGCGGCGAGGCAGGCGGCGATGACGGCTGGCAACCAGACAGGCAGGGTGGTCACTCGGGTCCCCGGCAGGTGACCTCGTCCGGGTCGCGGGTCACGCGCTCCCCGACGAACTCGCAGGGCGGTCGTCCGCAGCAGGAGCTGATGCCGTTGGAGCCGGGCAGTGGGATGGCGTGGACGGTAGCGGTCGTCTCCTGCGTCTCGGGCTGCTCCCCGACGGCGGGCGGCTTGGGCATCCACTCGCAGCCGCATCCGTCGGCGCAGCCGTACACGCTGTGCTCGTCGGCCGGGTGGTCACAGACGCAGCGGCCCGCGGTGGCCATACGGCGCAGCTCGGTGGTTGCGTCCTTCCAACCGAGGACCCAGGGGGAGTTCTTCGGCTCCTCTGGCCAGTCCTTGAAGAACCGCTCCAGGCCCTTGTCCAGCGCGGCAATCGCTTCGGTGAGGACGGCGGCCCGGTCTGTGGGCGGCGGGACAGGCGAGACGGCGGGCTCCCACACCGCGCGGAACGTCGCGTCGGCCTTGGCCACGAAGTAGCCCTCGTACTTCACCACCCAGTCGGTGGGCTTGATCCCCACCCAGTGACTGGCTTCGACGAGGAGCTGGGCGTCCTGGTCGGGGTCCTCGATGCGGTCCTCGGGGTCGATGGTGTCGAAGTCGCTGCCCGCGAAGGCGCGGAGGGCGTCGGCGTTGGTGCCGGTCCACTGGACGGCTTCGATCTCAGCGGGGGTGCGGCGGTAGCGGGCTGGCTGGTCGGTGGTCATGGTCATCCGTTCGTGAGGCGGGGCGGGCAGGGTGGTCACGGCTGCGGTTCGGTGTGGTCGGGGCAGTAGTCGCGGCCCTCGACGTCGCTCCAGCCCTCCGCGGTGAGCTGGGCGCGGTGGTCGGCGGCGAGCTGCTGGCGGGTGACGGGCTGCAGGCTGGAGGTGATGGACCACTCGGGGCAGTCCTCGCCGGCACACGTGATCTGGTGAGTGACAGGCACGGGGATCTCCTCGGTACGGTGGGGGCACGGCCGCTCCGGATTCCGCCCGGAGCGGCCGGCGTGCTGGGTGGTCATGCGGCGGGCAGCGTGAGCGCGGACAGACGGCGAACAATCTCCTCGCAGGACTTCTCGTCCCGCTCGATGGCCACAGCGCGGACCCCGAGAAGCGCGGCGGCTTCGAGCACCGTCCCGGAGCCAGCCATCGGATCGACGACCAGGCCGCCGGGCGGCGTGCACTCGCGGACCAGAGGCATCACCACGGCGAGCGGCTTCTCGTCCTGGTGCCGCTTACGGAGCCGCACGGACGGCGCCTCAACCACGTAGGTCACCGAGCGGGGCTGACGGGTGCCGTCGTCCTGCCATGTCGTAGCGCGCCCGTCCCGCTGGTGGGCTGCAGCCCGCGACGCTTTACGGACGGTGCCCTTGTTCGCGGTGGTCCGTTCCCGCTCCCATACGTGGTGCAGCTCGGTCCACCGGCCGCGGTACCAGTGGTAGGCCCACTCGTGGACCTTGATGAGCCGGTCGCGGGAGCCGGGACCGGAGCCGTTGCGCTTGACCCACAGGGCTTCTTGGGCGAGGCGCCAGCCGGTGAAGTCAGCGGCGTGCTCCAGGAACATGCGGGCGGAGCCGAAGCACCACAGCGACGCAGACGGGGGCAGTACGGCACCGACGGCGTCGACCCAGCCGTCGGGCCAGCGGTCCCAGTCGGCTGCGGTCTCGCCGTAGGGCGGATCGGTGACGCAAGCGGTGGGCTGTTCGGGCAGGTTGGGGAGCACGTCGCGGCAGTCGCCGAGGTACAGGGTGAGGCCGCGGTCCGGGTCTTTCCAGTACGGCGGGTTGTTCATGTCTCCTCCTGGTGGTGTGCGGGTGGTCGGGGCTGGTGCGGGCACGGCCGTGGTGTCGGGCCGGACGCGGCGGTACCGCACGGCCAGGCACCCGGACGGGTCACGCGGCGGGGTACGCGCTGCGGAGTCGACTGGTGATCCAGGCGTGGCCGCAGCGGGGGCACCGGTAGGCGGAACGGATCTGGGAGCCGTCGGCGCGCTCGGATCGAGGGCGTATGCCGCGGGCGCAGCAGTTCGGGCAGGTGTCGGTCACCAGATCGCTCCTGTCGGCGAGTAGCCGGTGTACGGGTCGGCGTCGATGGGCTTGTAGGAGATCCAGGGCCAGTTCTCGCCCTGCTTGATGTAGCGGGGCCATTCGCGTTCGTCGCGGCTTCCGCGCCAGGGCACGACCTGCCGGCCGCGGGCGCCTTCGACGTTCTGCGCGGACTTCTCGTCCTCGACGGGGCGCAGGCCGAAGCCGAACTCAGGCCAGCGCATCCACAGCGAGGAGCCGAGGGGGCGCAGGGAGCGGGGTCCCATGCCGTTGCCATGGGGGGCGTGGGCTTCCATCAGGACGGTGCAGCCAGCGGTGGCACGTGCTTCGTCGATGACGACGGACACCTTGCGGGCGAGTTCTTCGTCGTTGGGGTTGCCGGCGTGGAGCCGGTAGACGGGCCCGATGATCAGGACGTCGGGCTTGACCTTCTCGACGCGGCGCATCACCCACGCCCGGTCGGACGGGCGGGTGAGGTCGAGGCCTTCGGGGCGGCACTCGATGTGGAACTGGCCGCGGCGCACCGGCTGCTCGAGGGCGTCGGCGGCGGCGAGGAGGGGGCGGAACTTGCGGCGGGAGGCGGCCTCTCCGTTCTCGCAGTCGAGGGTGAGGACGCGGACGGGGTCGATCGTCTTCCACGTGTCGAAGGGGTGGATGCCGGCGGCGAGGGTGACGGACAGCTGCCGCAGCAGCGTGGACTTGCCGCCGCCTTCGGACGCGGTGAGGATCAGCCGGTCCTGGCGTTCGAGGAGGCCGGGGACGACCCAGTCGTAGGTGTCTTCGTGCTGGACGAAGTCGAGGATGTCTTCGACGGGGAGGTCTTCGGAGGCCATGCCGCGGTCGCGCAGCTCGCGGGCTTCGGCGACGAACTTCTCGATGAGGTCGCTGGTCTCCCCGGTGGTGCTGTAGCCGGCCTGTGCCATGCGGGTGGCGAGTTCGATGAGGGCGCGGCGCAGGCCGCGGTCCTGGACGATCTCGGCGTAGTACTCGCCGTTGGCGGCGGTGGGGACGGCGCGGACGAGTTCGTACAGGTACTGGCTGCCGCCGGCGCGGACGAGGTCGCCGGTGTCGGCGAGGTACTTGGCGAGGGTGATCTGGTCGACGGACAGGCCGCGGTCGTCCATGTGGAGGATCGCAGCGAAGATGAGCTGGTGTCGCGGCTGGTAGAAGGCCGCGATGTCGACGGTGTCGCGGACTTCGCGGAGTGCGGTGCGGGTGAGGAGGCAGGCGCCGAGTGCGGACTGCTCGGCGTCGAAGTCCTGGGGCGGGACGCGCTCGAGCGGGATGTCCGCGTAGTTGGGCTCGAGGTCGGTGGTCACTTAGAAGATCCCCCTGTCTTCGGGGCTCTGGCCCACGGCGCGCAGGTGCGGGCGGGGCGTGTGGACGGGGCTGCCGGCGGCGGGCTTGGGCGGGAGTTCGCTCCAGCCGCGCATGAAGTAGCGGGCGGAGTCGACGTGGGTGCGGTCGGCGGTGCGGCGGGCGTAGGCGACGAGGGCGGGGACGCCGCATTTGTTGATCAGTGCGATGAGGGGGAACCACTGGTTGCCGGTGAAGGGCCAGCGGACGACGACGCCGCTTGCGGTCATGCTGTCGACGAGGGGGCGAACGGCGTCGGGGATGCCGTAGTCGTCCTGCTGCTGCCGTCCCTCGGGCTCGCCCTTTGCTTGCTTGCTGGGAGTAGATGGGTAGTGGGGGCCGGATTCTGACCCTCTAGCACCCCCTAGAGGGCCGGATTCTGACCCTCTAGCGTTTTCACCTTGATCCCGTAGTGGGCCGGATTCTGACCCCCCTTGATCCCGTAGTGGGTCAGATTTCGGCCCTCTAGGGTTCATTCCTTGATCCCGTAGTGGGCCGGATTCCGGCCCACTAGTGGTGACCGCCCTCACGTAGCCGACGGCCTTCGGGAGTCGGTACAGCGCCGCCCGGGTGCCCTTGCCGGGCTCGGCGATCTCCAGCTCCCCTGAGTCGACGGCCGCCTTCACGGCAGCCTTGACGGTGGAGCGGGGAGCGTTGAGCGCCCCCACAAAATCCGGATAGCTGAGCCGGACTTCGCACGCGAGGTCGCGCACCTGGTCGGCCACGTAGAGCATGGCGAGCCGGGCGTTCCCCTTCGACTGGGAGTGGTTCCACACCCAGTGCATGGCGTCCAAGGTCACGGCTTTGTCCTTCGGCTGGTGATGACTTCGGTTCAGGGTTCGGCACGAAACTGACAAGTGAGGGATGGGAGTCCGGTTCGTGCCGGGGTTCAGGGCCGGTCGCGCGGCCGGCGGGCCGCGGTCACGCGGCGAGCGCCGTCTCGGGCTCGGCGTGCCGCTCGATGTCCTCGCCGGTGATCGCCTCGACCAACGCCGAGACGATGACTTCGGCGCAGTTGGGGGTGACGGCGTTGCCGTACTGGCGGACGCGCTCCCGCTTGTTGCCGAGGACGATGTACTGGTCGGCGAAGCTCATGGCCCGGCCGATCTCGTGGGGCTCGAGCATCCGGAACAGCACGTCCTCGATGGCCACGTCACCCCGGACGAGGGCGTACCGGTCGCGGGTGGACAGGGTGCCGACGGGCTCCCGGACCGTGCGCGCGGTGCCGTTGCCGTAGTAGGGGACGAGGAGGTGGTCCCAGGTGACGAGGGACTGGTGGCCAGCAGCCGTCAGCGTGCGGACGGGTTCGTCGACCCCAGTGCAGAGCTGGGCCGGGTTGCCCCGCGGGGTGTTGTTCCGCATCAGGAAGGCGGGCGGGGCGACGAGTCCGTGGTGGTTGCCGGACGCGGTGACGGTGGCCAGGGACTCGCCGACGGAGCGGGCCACGCTGCCGCCGCCGCGGAGTTCGGCGATGAACGGCAGCCAGGCGAGACCGGTCTCGTTCCGCGCGGTCTGGGTGCGCAGCGGCGCGTTGGCGGAGGCCGGCTCCTTGCCGTCGCGGCCCTCGACGGGGATCAGCAGGGGCGGGATCGCAAGGCCGTGGTGGCCGCCCGACGTCGCCACGGTGGCGAGCGGGTCGACGACAGATCGGACGTTGCTGCCTCCTCGCAGCTCGGTGATGAACGGCGGCACGGCGAGGCCGTCGTTCTCGCGGGTGGTGCGGGTCGGCATGGCGTCGGCGACGGCGGTGGCGTCGTTGCGCCAGGTCCCGCCGGCGGGGACGACGAGAGGCTGAGCGAACTTCTTCAGCCCGGCCTGGATCCGCGCGAGGGTCTTCTCGGCGAGCGGCTTGGCCCGGTCCCCGATGCGCTGCCCGGGCAGCGACCAGTCGATGGCGACGGCGGCCGGGAGCGTCTCGGGTTCGACGACCTGGCTGCGGCACGCCGTGTTGGGGCACCGGTAGACGTACTGCTGCCGGTAGCGGCCCATGTCGCGGCCGGGGTCCTTGAACCGCTGCACGGCCTGCACCCACTGCTCGCAGCCGGGGCACCAGGCGCGCGGCCGCAGCCACTTGTCCCAGTCGGGGGTGCGGCCGAGGGTCTCGTGCCAGTAGGCGACGTACAGGCGGTCGCGGGACTGCGGCGCCTTGTGGACGGTGCGTGGGTCGGCGTGCATCGAGTTCAGGGCGATGACGCGGGTGCGGTATCCGAGCTTGCGGATCTCGCCGAGCCAGCGGTCCCACTGGTCCCAGGCGCGGACGTCGACGACGTTCTCGACGACGCCGGCCTTGACGAGGCCGCCGCGGGCGATGACCCCGCGCAGGTACATGGGGACCTCTTCCATGAGGGCGCGGGAGCGTTCGACCTCCTCGGAGGGGCCGAAGCCGTCGAAGAGGTCGCCCTGCATGGAGAGGTCGAAGTCGCGCTTCTTGCCGCGGGCGTTGGACCACTGCGGGCATTCAGGGGACGCCCAGAAGATGTCGGTGACGGGCCACTTCTCGACGGGGGCCTCGCGGATGTCGCCGCGGTAGTGGTCGACGTCGGGGAAGTTCGCGGCGTGCGATTCGATCGCCCGCTCCCAGTGGTTTGCCGCGCGCTCCATGCGGACGCCGGGGATGGAGTGCATGCCCTGGCTGGAGCCGCCGGCGCCGCAGAACCAGTCCATGACGGTGAGCGCGTCGTTGTCGTTGCGGTACATCAGGCGGCCTTCTCCAGGTCGTTGCGGATGCTGCGGGCGATGTCGCGGACGTAGCCGGGGGCCATGCCGAGACGGGTGGCGATCTCTTCGTGGGAGAGGTTGAAGTCGATGAGGTGGGCGATCTCGGCGCGGCGGATCGCGGCCAGCTCGTCGCGGTTGGACTCCAGTGGGGCGGCCGTCTCGACGTCGGGCTGTTCGGCGGGGTTGTCGATGTCGTCCCAGGCAGTGGGCCCGTGCCAGCCTTCGGCGGCGGCGCGGCGTTCGTTCTTCCAGTTGGTGCCGCGCCGGTGGGCGAGCTGCCGGTAGGCGGCAGCCAGGGCTGTGGCGGCCTGGTTGTCGATGGTCTTCCAGCGGCCGTCGGCGAGGAGGCTGATGCTGGCGACGCTGAGGCCGCTGAGGGCGGCGATGTCGGCGCGGCTGTGACCGAGGTTGTACAGGGCGCGGATGCGGCGGGTGGAGCCGGTGGCGGGGCGTTCGGTGTTGCCGTCGAAGCGGTGGGGCTGGACGGCGAGGATGCGGCGCGCTTTGTCGGTCTGACAGGTCTTGTTGCGGCCGGTGACGATGTAGCTGATGACGGCCTGGGAGACGCCGGCTTCGCGGGCGATCATCGTCTGGCTCATGCCGCTGGCGCGGAGCATGTCGATGTGGGGGCGGAGTTCCTCGATGGGGATGAGGTTGCGTTCGCCCTGCCGTCGGCGGAGTTCGCGCTGGATGTCGGCGTGCCGGTGGGCGCGGGTGCAGCGGGTGCAGCGGCAGGGCGGGCAGGATGCGCTGCCGTGGTAGCGGGCGTCGGTTCCGTGGGGGGCGCGCGGGCGGCGGGCGTTCACGGGGTGTCCTCCCTTCGGGTGTCGGGGTTGGCGATGTGCTGGCAGGCGGCGAGGAGTCGCGCGTCGGTGCCGGGCTGGTTGTCGGGTGCGGCGGGGATGCTGCGGCGGGCGGCCCGGCGGAAGTGCCAGTGCTGGATGGCGACGGGCACGATCAGGACGGCCATGACGGCGAGGAAGGTGAGGGCGCGCATCACGCGGCGCCTCCGTCGGCGAAGAGGTCGAGCTGGTCGCCGAGCCGCACGTTGGACCACAGGACTTCGGTGCGGCCCTTGTCCGTGGTGGCGTTGCCGGTCATGGTCTGCTGCTCGTATCGGTGCCAGCCGTCGTACAGGTCGGCGTACAGCGGGCTGTCGTAGCCGGAGAGGACGACCGCGGCGCGGCAGTCGGCGAGGGCGGCCGCCAGCGCGCGGTGTTCGGCGTCGGTCTTCATCTCGTGCCGGTAGTTGCGGCCCCAGCCGCGGGTGGATCCGAGGTAGGGCGGGTCGACGTAGAGCAGCACCTTGGGCTGCTTGCCGTACTTGGCGATGAGGTCGAGAGCGGGCAGGGCCTCGAGGGACACGTCGCGCAGGCGCTCGGCGGCAGACGCGAGGCGGAGGACGTAGGCCTCGAGGTAGCCGGGCATCGACATGGACGAGCCGGCCGGGTCGATGTAGTGCCGCCAGCCCGTGTTGCGCAGGGTGCCGGAGCGGCCTTGGGCGAGGCGGCACCAGATGCGGCGGGCCAGCTCGAGGTCGTCGTCCGTCGGGTCCCAGGTGGCTTCGAGTTCGGCGCGGGAGTGCGGGGTGAGGAGGCAGGCGCGCAGCAGCTCGTCGGGGCGGTCGCGGAGGATCCGCCAGAACGTCATCAGTTCGCCGTCGAGATCGTTGACGGTTTCCATCGGGGACCGCCGCTTGGCGAGGAGGACGGACAGGCCGCCGCAGTAGGGCTCGACGTAGTGGTCGTGGTCGGGCAGCAGCGACACGATCCACGGCGCGATGCGCTGCTTGCTGCCGAAGTACGGGACGGGGCTCTTCATCACGCGGCCTCCGGCCGCTGCTGGATCCGCTGCTGGATGCGGGCGGCGGCCCGTCGGGCGGCGGCTATGCCGCGGCCCCTGGCGGTGAGCCGCCATACGGCGATGACGTGGCCGTGGGTGTTGGCCTGGGTGGACGGCACGTACTGGCCGGTCCGCTCGATGACGCCGCCGGAGCGCAGGGCGTTGATGGCGGCGCCGAGGAAGCCGTGTCCGAGCTCGGGGAGGACGTCGCGGAGGTCGTTGCAGGAGAACTCGGCGCGCTGGCCGCCGAAGTGGAGGACGGCCTGCTCGACGAGGAACAGGGACCACTCGTCGGTCTTCACGATGTCGTCGAGGAGGAGGTTCTTCTCGTCGGCGGCGAGACGCTCGGCGAGAGACAAACGCTTCGTCATCTGGTGTCCTTAGGGAGTGGCCGCCCCGATACCCGCGGGGCGGCCTCGGGTTTGCGGGCTACTGCTGGTCGGGCTCGGCCTGCCAGTCGACGGAGTCGTCGATGGCGTCCTGGTCCCAGGTGCCGGGCTCCGGCTGGTCGCTGCCGATCTCGACGCTGTACGCGGTGTCAGCGTCCGGGGTGGTGGGGGCCGGCGTCTGGCCGGTGAGGGCGGCGACGGACAGCGGCGCCTTGGTCCGGAACTCGGTGCCTCCGACCGTTACGACCTCGGCGTGGGTGATGCCCTCGAGCTCCTCGGACACGTAGGCCATGCCGTGGAGGGCGTCGGAGGCGATCAGCCTGGACAGCTCCCCGGTGGCGCGGGCGACGAGCATGCCCTTCGGGTTCTTCTTCCACTGGTCCTTGCCGAGGAGGCCCATGAGCCGCGCGCGGTCGATGGTCCACTCGACTTCCTGCCACGCCTCGGAGCCCTTGCGGCGGCCTCGCATGACGCAGCGGGTGTCGGTGGACTCGACGAGTTCGATGTCGTGGCCCTGCTGCTGGACGATGGCGCGCATCGCGTGCGCGCGGAGGGCGGGGGTGCCCTGGATGACGTCGATGGACTTCAGCGTCGCCATCGGCTTCAGCCCGAGCTCGCTGCCAGCGAGGATCGCGGCGGCGATGTCGCCGGGCTTTCCGCGCAGGGACTGGGGGACGAAGGAGGTGGCGGCGAGCTTCTGCGCCATGTCGTAGGCGAGGCTCGCTTCCTGCGCCCACGCCATGAGGGCGGTGGTGCCCGCGGTCGGCGCCGGGGCGGGCAGGCTGTTCGCCTGCTGCTCGGCGACGGTCTGCTGGCCGTCGCGCTGGGCGATCTCGTTGCTGGTCACTTCAGGTACTCCTCGGTCTGGCGGATGGCAGCCCAGGTGGGCAGGTTGATGAAGGGGATGTCGTCGGTGGGCCCGGTCCAGTCGGGCCACATGCCGGCGCGCTCGCAGTCGGCGTAGATCCGCAGGGCGCGCTCGTTGCGGGCGCGGCCTATCTCGCGGTCTCCGTCGGTCAGTTCGCGGACGGTGACCAGGTAGGGCGGGGCCTTCTGCTGGAACACGAACAGGAAGCGGACCCCATGGGGGGCGAGCCCGGCAGCGTGGATGCCGTCGCAGTAGAGGGCGTCCTGCTGGTGGTAGGAGTACTTCTCGATGGCCTTCTGCACGACGGCCGGGCTCGCGTCGGTCGTGGTCTTGTAGTCGACGCAGAGGGTCAACGCGGGCAGGAGCTTCAGCCAGTCGGGGCGGACGCGGCAGCGGATGCCGGTGGCCGGGTCGGTCCAGTAGATCGACCGTTCGGCGATGCCCTTCCCGGCGAACAGCGGCCCGGCCTGCGGGTGCTGGCGGACCGCGGCCACCATCGCCTGCACCTGCTCCCATTCCTTCGCCAGGAGCGGAACCTGGCCGGCTTCGTAGGCGGCGTCGCGCTTCTCGCGGGCCTCCGCCTTCTTCCAGTCCGGGTAGTCGAGGACGACGATCGTGTGGCCTTCCCCCAGCAGCTCGGCGTGGACGGCGTTGCCGAGGTCGAACTCCCGCTTCGGTGCGGCCGGGTGTTCGCGGTCGTAGTGGTACTGGGCGGGGCAGCCGGGCGGGAGAAGTGCGCGGAGCCCGGTGGAGGAGATCGTGGTGCGGTCGGCGTGGTAGTCGTCGGCCGACAGGCCGTCGACCCAGCCCGGGGCGCCGCCCTCGCAGTCCTCGCAGAGGCCGTCCCGGGTGAAGGGTCCGTCGGTGTTGCCGCACTGGCGGCAGGCGAGCGGGCTCATCAGAACGGGACGTTCAGGTCGGAGGCGACGGCAACCGTCTCGCCCTGGGCGATGCGCTGGAGGGTCGCGACGCCTTCCTCGTCGTACTTGGCGATCAGGACCGCGCGCCCGTAGTCGGGGAAGGCGGCCATCAGCTTGGCCCGGTTGGTCATGTCGGCCCGGTCGATGAGACTGATGAGGGACTCGGTCCAGTCGCCGGCCGGGTAGCCGCCGCGGCCGAAGTGGGACAGGACGTGCGCCGCGACCTCGCGGCTGACGCTGGGGCTGTTGGTGCTCATGGGACCTGCTTTCGGGTGTGCTGGGTGGAGGGCCCGCCGCTGCGGAGGGGGGTGCCGCGAGCGGCGGGCCCTGGGGGCCGCGGTCGCGTTGGGGGTGTCGCGTCGCGGCGTATGGGGTTGTGGTCTGGGCGCCGGTCTGGCGGGGGTGGTGGGCACCGCCAGACCGGCGGGTCAGGCGGCCGGGTCCGGCGGGGCGGCCTGCGGCGAGTGGTGCAGGGAGCGGACGGGCCCGTCACGGAACCGGTCGAGGAGGCCGCGCATGTCGATCTCCTGCGTCTCCGTGATCACGTTCTCGGCTTGGGCGCGGATGCCGGCGGTGCGCTTCAGGCCGTCGATCTCCTCTTCGCGGAGCCGGATCACCGCCTCCGCCCGGGCGAGGGCCTTCTCGGCGAGCTTGCGGGCCTTGCGCTCGTCGGCGAGCTCGCGCTCGAGGGCGGTCATGTTGCGGTCCTGCTGCTCGAAGAAGTCGTCAGCCGCGGCCTGCCAGTCGGTGAGCCTGGCCACCTCGCCCTTCAGCTCCCGGACCTGGTCCTGAACCCGCCGGCGGCCGTGGGCCTTGAGCGCGGGTATGAAGTCGACGATCGTCACTGGTCGCCTCCGAGTTCGGCGGGGATGTCGACGAGTCCGAGGGCGATCGACTCGATGACGTCGGGGTCGGTGATCCAGGCGGTCACGCGGCGGCGGGTGATACCGAGGCCGGACAGCAGGCCCGGGACGATGACCGGGTCCGCGGTCGTCGGCATCGACGGCAGATCCAGCGAGGCGGTCACGAGACGGCCGCCTTCGGGAACTCGTCCCACGTGCGGCCGTCGAGCTCCCGGCCGGCCTTGCCCTTGCCGACGCGGCGCATCTCCCAGCGGTGGCCGAGGTCGTCGATCGGATCACCGACGAGGACGTTGCGCTTGTCTGCCGGGCGGCCGATGACCTTCCAATCGGTGGGCTGGTACTCCCCCCACTGCTTGAACAGGTAGGGCACACTGGCCGCCTCGCACTGGTCGCGCAGGGAGCGGGCCCAGTCGGGGCTCATCGGGCGGGCGCCGTGGCCGGACTCGCCGCCGACAATGACCCATCCGATGGGCTGTCCGCCCGGGCGGCCGTTGCCGGTGTGGCTGCCGGACCAGTGGCCCTCGCGCCCGCAGTCGGGGCAGTGCTGCTGGAGCGGCCCGGTGTAGAAGCGGCGGCAGTCCTGGCCCTGGCAACGCCAGGAGGCGTGACCGGCCGGCATCCACGTGCTGAGGTCGACGGGGCCGAGGAGCGGCTCGCAGGACAGAAACCGGACGGCGGCGGTCGTGTCGACGAGGGCGGGGATGCGGATGTCCGCCCACTTCTGGTTCTCGACCGACACGCCCAGCCACACGTTCGGCAGCGGCCACGCGAAGTCGCCGCAGCCGGGCTGCAGCTGCTCCCGGCGCTCGTCCACCAGGGTCAGGAACTCGCGGTTGCCCATCAGCGACCGCAGCCGACGCGGCCGCTTCGTCAGCACCTGATAGGTGTGCTGCGGCGTCAGCGCCATCACCGCGAACACATGGGCGATGAACTCGCCCGGGACGTCGGCGTGGAACAGGTCGGACATTGAGTTGACGAAGACCTTGCGGGGCTTGCGCCACTTCAGTGGGAGCGTCAGCCGCTCGGGGCGGAGGGTGAGGTCGAAGCCGTTCTCGAAGTGGTGGCCCGGGGTGCCGCGCCACCGCTCGGCGAACGTCTCGGCGTAGCAGCGGTCGCAGCCGGGCGACACCTTGGTGCAGCCGGTGACGACGTTCCAAGTGGCATCCGTCCACTCGATCTTGGATGTGTCGCTCACGACGTCGTCTCCTGCGGGGTGCTGGTGTGGGCGGCTTTGATGGCGGCGAGCTGGGCGGGCCAGTCGGGGTACTGGTCGGCGGTCGCGCAGGCCTCGGGGTGGGTGACGAGCCAGGCGTCGAGGTGGTAGGCGATCTGCTCCGACGGGGAGTGGGTGCGGGCGGCGGCCTGCTCGAACTGGGCGGCGGCGAGGCGCTGCTCCAGCACCGGCAGCGGCACGTCCAGGCGGGAGATGTCGACGCTCACCGGTCGGCCTCCGTCCACTCGCCGTAGACCACCGACCGCTGCACCAGCCGGGCGGCGGGGAAGTCGTCCACGTAGCGGGCGAGCCGGCTCTCCTGGTCGGGGCGGCTCGTCGGGTCGCCGACGCGCAGCACGTTCCCGGACGGGAGACGCACCGCGAACTCGGTGAGGGACGGGCGGTCGGCCTCGGCGACGCGGGCGCGGGCGACGTCCCACCCGGCGTTGACCGCCCGCAGGTTCTCCTTCAGCTCGGCGACGTGGGCCAGCGTCCTGGCCAGCGACTTGCCGTCCTCGTCGTGCCAGCGGACCAGCTTCTCCCGCTCGGCCTCCACGTCGGCGAGCTCGGCCTGTGCCTGGTCGCGTTCGGCGCGGACCGCGGTCAGCTCGTCACGGAGACGGGCGTTCTCGGACCTCAGCTCGGCCAGCTCCGCCTGCTGCTTCCTGCGGGCGGTGTCCGCGTCGTGCAGCGGGGAGAAGACCTTCGTGCCCTGCTCGGTGGCGGTCGCGCACGGCCAGCCCGTGACGACACCGTCCTCCCAGCAGACTGCGCAGTGCCAGGCATTCGGCACGCCGAGGTCGTCGAAGACGGGGACGTGGAAGCGGGCGGGGAGCTTCGCGTTCTCCTCCAGCGAGAAGCCGGCCAGGAGCTCGTAGTCGGGGTGGTCCGGGGCGTGAAGGATCGTGGCCCGCTGCTGGCACTCGTCGTGCTCCACCGGCTGGCCCGCCTCGGCGTTGCGGCGGCAGGTGCCGCACGCGGACGGGTCGGCGCTGGTGCTCTTCTTGGCGAGGAACTGTTCGCGCTGATCGACCCAGAACGGGTCGAGATCGGATGAGATACTGGGAGCCACGCGGCTCCCTCCTTTCGCTCTGGTGGGAGGGGTGTTCGCGTCGAGGTCGTCCCGGGCCAACGGGGCGGCCTCTTCGTTTGCCGCCTCAGGCGGCGACGGGGGCCTTGCGGCGGGAGCGGCGGCGGGCGCCCTGCGTGGGGGCGTTGCGGTGCATTGCGGCGATCTCGGCGAGGTCGGTGTCGCTGAACATCAGCCGACGGCCGAGCCGGTGGTGGGGGAAGGGGTTCTTGTCGCGGTTGACACCGTCGCGGAGCCAGCGGACGCCGGCCTCGTCGTCGGGGTTGTCGGGGTCGCTGAGACCCAGCCGCTTGGCGGCTTCCTTGACCGTGTAGAAGTACTCGAGCGTGGGGGTGCTCTTACGGGTGGGCATGTCACCTCAATTCGGGAAGTTCCTCTAACGGGCGAGGAGTCGATCGGAGTCGGCCGGCAGGCCGAGCGCGGTCCGGAGCCGGGTGTAGGTCCCGGGTCTCATGCGGGTGCGGTAGCCGTTTTCGAGGTGGTTCAGGTAGCGCTCGCTTATGTGCGCTCTCTGGGCCAGCTCTGCGGTGCTCAGCCCTGCCTTCATGCGGAGCTTTCGGATTTCCGCCCCGTTCACCTGGAAGGTGGTTGGGGTTGCTTCCATGCCAAGAAGCTAGCGGAAGTTCGCAGAGGCTGTCTAGCGAAAGCTCGCAGAAGTTAGCGGAAGATAGTTACCGGCCGGTCACCCTGTCCGAACGGGTGTCGCAGGACGAATCCGGTCACTCTGCGGTTTCGAGCCACCACGTTCCGGACTCCTTTGGCCCAGTCCTAGCTGGTCCTAGCGGGTCCTGCGAAGATGACGCCATGACCACCCCCGCCCTCGAGCGCCTGGCGACGCTCGTACAGAAGCGACGGACCGAGCTACGGCTCGGCATCGAGCCTGCCGCCAAACTCGGCGGCATCTCCAAGGACACCTGGAAGCGAGTCGAGGAAGGCAAGAAAGTCTGGGACCGCTCCTATGCCGGCATCGACAGCGCCCTCCAATGGGCCGTCGGCAGCTGTCTTCGGGTCCTCCGGGGGGACGACCCGGTTACCAGCGAGCCGGCCCACGACGGCGTGAAGGTCGCCGACGTCCCCAAGACGGACCTCGAACGCCTCGTTGGCAACGCTGTCCAGCACGCCGCTATCGCGACCAAGGGGTCACTGACCGGCGACGAGATCCTGGAGCTGAACCGGCGCGTGATCGAAGAACTTCGCAAAGAGGGCGTGCTCTGATTCAAACTCGTCCGATGGTCGTACAACTCTGCGGCATCATCCGACGATCAAGCATTTTCCCTGCGTAACTTTGGTCTCTGCTAGTCCCAACCGGTCCTGTTCGTGGCAAAGTCATGACCACACCTTGGGGGTTCCCCGAAGTACCGATGAAGGGGGACCAGGTATGCGGAGCACTCTGTCCATAGTCGATGTCGGCCCGAAGTTCGCAGGCTGGGCCGGCCTCGCCGATGGGAGAATGATCTGTGTAGCGCCGCACGAGATCGCCACGAGCGAAGAAGCACGTCGCTCGATGCGCGAGATCGTGAAGCGTGTCGGAGGAGATTGCGAAGGCTGCCGAGGATGCTCGCTCGGCACCTGAGCACGAGGCCGCGGAGTCCAGGCGGTAGGGGTACCTGCCGGACTACCGCGACCAACACCCACCCGGGGGGAGAACCATGCCTTACGTGGAGGTACGCGGCGGCAGCATCCGCGTGAAGTGGTGGGGCGGCGAGTACCGCCTCGACGCCGACGGCAAAGCCACCCGCCGCAAGAAGTACGAGTCCGCGAGCGGGCCCGAGCCGGGCGTTCCCTTCGACGACGAGGACGAGGCCTACAACTACGGGCTCGACCGGGAGCACGAAGTCCGGCACGGAACCCACATCCCGAGAGCCAACTCCAAGACCGTGATGCGGGACTACTGCTGGATGTGGCTCGACGCCCAGGACCTCCGCGACACATCCACCACCCGCTACCGAAGCCGGCTGCGCGCCAGGATCGTCCCCTACTGGGGAGAGCGGTCGGTCGGCGAGATCACCACGTGGGAGTACGAGGCATGGAAGAAGGGGCTGCAGGCTTCAGCGGCCCGCGGTGAGCTGTCCCACTATTACGTCGACCAGCTGATCAGTCTCTTCGGCATGCTGATGACGGACGCTGTGGTCAAGTACAAGCTGCGCAGCGAGTCTCCGGTCATCCGACAGCGCAACCGCGGCCGGTACCGCAAGAAGCAGCGTGAGACGAAGCAGCCCATGCAGATGGCGGTGCTGCACGCCCTGGCCACCAACGCGTACCGCGTATGGGGCTTCGCCGGCTGGACCTACATCTGGACGCTCGCCTTCACGGGCATGCGGCCACCCGGGGAGATGTGGGGGCTGCGCCGCGAGTTCGCCTCCCCCACCTGGCCGGCGAGCGATCCCGACCCGGAGCGGCGTGAGAGCATGATGCAGCGCTACGGGCCCAACACCATGCCAGCGATACGCGTCCAGTACCAGTCGCAGTACGAGCGCGGGCAGCGCAAGCAGGTCGGGCCGAAGTACGACTCGCACAGGACGCTGGTTGTGCCGCCGTTCTTGCATGAGATGCACGCCGCTCTGCTGGCCTCACACGACTCCCCCTGGGTGTTCCCTGCCCTGGGCGGCGGCCAGATGGGTACACAGTGGGGAAAAACCTACTGGCCGTACATCCGAGGCGGGGCGCCGGAGCGGTCCGCGCGGCGGGACCGGATCCGGCAGGAGATCCACCCCGTTCCGGAGATGGTCGGCAAGCGGATCTACCTTCTGCGGCACGGGCACCGGGAGTGGCTGGAGGAGGACGGGCATCCGCGCATCGCCATGGAGACGCGGATGGGTCACGAGGTTGCCGGCGTGGAGGGCCTGTACTCGAACCTGACGCCTCCGATGGAGCGGCGGATCGCCGAGACCTTGCAGGAGCGGTGGGAGGCGTTCTGGGGGATGGGGGTCTGGTGGTCTCCGCCGTTTCCCACTCTTCTCCCAGAGGGGTGATGTGGTGCATGCTTTCCCCAGGTGAACGGTATGATCAGGGGTGTTACACCAGCATGCTGGCGATGCTGTTGACGATGTGACGCCGGGGACCGCTCCGGAGGCCGTCGTGGTCTGCGTCACTTGCCGTGACAACCCGTACCGGTGAGCGGCGCGTCGCTCATAGGGTGCTGCCCATGATGGTCTCCGCGGTCCTGCTGCTGCTCGGCGCCCTGACCGCCGTCGTCGCTCCCCGGCTGCTCGCGCGGGCCGACTGGCCGGACCGGGAACCGGTGGTCGCGCTGTGGGCCTGGCAGTGCGTGGTGGCGGCGGTGCTGCTGTGCTGCGCGCTGTCGATGACGCTCAGCGCGGCGGCGGCGTGGCACGCGGTGCGCGGACACGTCTTCGCGCCGGCCCCGCGCGCGGTCGTGGAGGCGTACGCCCCGGGCGCGTCGGGTCCCTGGGCGGCGGCCACCGCGGTGGCGCTCGCGACCGCGGGGCTGTGGAGCGGGGCGATGCTGGTGCGGGAGGTCGCCCGGGCGCGGGCGGGGCGCCGGCACCACCGGGCGGAACTGCGGCTGCGGGCCCCTCTGTTGCCGGGCGAGGAGCCCGCGGGCGAACGGCTCGTGGTGCTGGAGGGCGAGCGCCCCGACGCCTGGTGGCTGCCGGGCGGGACGCCCCGACTGGTGGTCACCACGGCCGCGTTGCGCCGTCTGAAGGGGCGGCAGCTGGACGCGGTCCTGGCCCACGAGCAGGGACACGCCCGGGCCCGGCACGACTGGCTGCTGCACTGCTCGTCCGCGCTCGCCAACGGGTTCCCGCAGGTGCCGGTGTTCGCCGCGTTCCGCGGCGAGATGCACCGGCTCGTCGAGCTCGCCGCCGACGACATGGCCTCCCGCCGCTTCGGCCGGCTGACGACCGCGCTCGCGCTGGTCGAACTCAACGAGGACCGGGGAGTGTTCGGCCCCTCCCCCGCTCCGCAGGCGCACGTGCCGCAGCGGGTGCACCGGCTGCTCACGCCCGCGGACCGGCTCACGGCGGCCCGCAGACTGCGGCTGACGGCCGCCGCCGCGCTGGTGCCGGCGGTCCCGGTGCTGGTGACCCTGGTGCCGGGGCTGCGGGCGCTCGGCTGAGCCGCCCGGCCGGAAAGCCGGTGCCGGGCCGGCTTGGAACGCCGCCGTTCGGCAAGGATCACTGCATGCGCAACCCGTCCGTCGACGCCCCGCCCACCCGGTCGCCCTACCGCACGGCCGTCCGTGCCGGCCTCTGGACGGGGTTGTGCTCCGTCCTGCTGCTGGTCCTGGTGTGGGCCGAGTGGCGCCCCCTGCTCTCCGTCGACGGCGACGTCTCCCGCACCACGCACCGCTGGGCCGTCGCCGACTCCGGCGCGACCCGCGCGTCCCGCGTGCTCACCGACTGGGTCTGGGACCCGTTGACGATGCGGCTGCTGTGCGCGGCCGTCGCCGGCTGGCTGGTGTGGCGGCGCTCGGCCTGGTGGACCGCGGCGTGGCTGGTCACCGTGTCGGCCGTGGGCACGCTGCTCCAGCAGGGCCTCAAGGCCGCGGTCGGCCGCGCGCGCCCCGTCTGGCCGGACCCGGTCGACTCCGCGCACTACGCGTCCTACCCCTCCGGCCACGCCCTCACGGCCACGGTGGTCCTCGGCCTGCTCCTGTGGCTGCTGCACCGCCGCGGAGCGCGCCCCGCGGTGTGGCGTACGGCGGTGGCGGTGGCCGTCGTGTCCGTGGTGGGGGTCGGACTGACCCGGGTGTGGCTGGGCGTCCACTGGCTGTCGGACGTGCTCGGCGGCTGGCTCATGGGGGCGATGCTGGTGGCGCTGGCGATCGCGGCGCACCTGCGGTGGCGACCGTGAGCGTGCCGGGCCGGCGGTACCGCTGCGCGGGTCCGCCGGAGCCGCGGCGGACGGTCGCGCCGGGCGCCGGCGGGCGGTGATCCGCGGTGCCGCCGATCTCGACGCCCGGGCGGCGGAACAGGGGACGGAGGAGGCGTTCGCCCACGTCGTCGGGCCGGACGGGCCGCTGCGGCTCGCGCCCCGCCGCAGCGAGCACGGGGCCTGCGCGGGCGGCGGCGACGTCCTCGGCGCGGGCGAGATCACGGTGCGCCGCGCCGACCGCGGCCGGCGGGTGGAGGAGGTCGGCACCCGGTCGACCGGGTGCCGTCCCGACCCCGGCTCCTGGCCGGCGGTCGCCGCCGCCCCGGACCGCGCCGGTGTCCGCCGCCCCGACGGTTCCCCCCACGCCCTGGTCTTCCGGCGCTGCGAGCGCCGCGGGGAGCACGACGTGGTCCGCGGGTCCGTCTTCGTCCGCGTGTTCCGCGACGCCGGGCTCCCCCGCTCGTGGAACGTGGACGTGTCGCGTCCGTAGGATCGGCCGCATGACCGCCGCCGTGCTGTTCGACTTCTCCGGGACCCTCTTCCGCATCGAGTCCGCCGAGTCCTGGCTGCGCGCCGTGCTCGACGCGGCGGGTGCGGCGCTGCCGGAGGCGGAGCTGGTGCGGACCGCGCGGGCGCTGGAATCGGCCGGCGCGCTGCCCGGCGGGGCGCACCCCGTGCGGGTGCCGGAGGACGTGGCCGGCCTGTGGCGGGTGCGGGACGAGAGCGCCGAACTGCACCGGGCCGCGTACACCGGGCTCTCCCGTCAGGTGCCGCTGCCGGATCCGGGCCTGCACGACGCGCTGTACGAGCGGCACATGACGCCGGCCGCCTGGTCCCCGTACCCGGACGCCCCGCACGTGCTGGGCGCGCTGCGGGAGCGCGGGATCAAGGTGGCGGTGGTGAGCAACATCGGCTGGGACCTGCGGCCGGTGTTCCGCGAGCACGGCCTCGACCCGTTCGTCGACGCGTACGTGCTGTCGTACGAGCACGGTGTCGCGAAGCCTGATCCGCGGCTGTTCGCGGCGGCGTGCGCGGCGCTCGGGGCCGAGCCGGGGTCGACGCTGATGGTGGGCGACGACCGGGGGGCGGACGGCGGGGCGGCGGCGCTCGGCTGCAGGGTGCACTTCGTGGAGCACCTGCCGGCGGCCGAACGGCCGGACGGGCTGCGGCCGGTGCTGGATCTGGCCGGCTGAACCCCGCCGCGCCCCCACCCGCCTCGGCCGGTTCAGCCCCGGTACCCCTCCACCTGCGAGGACGACCGCACCCGCGCCTCGCCCGGATCCTCCCCGAACTCGGCCTTGGCGCGCCGCTGGCGCAGCAGGTCCCAGCACTGGTCGAGCGCGCGCTCCAGGTCGTCGAGCCGCTCGCGTTCGGTGACGTCGTCGATGCGGCCGGCCGCCAGGTCCTCCCGGAGCCTGTGCTCGTCCTCGACCATCCGCGTGATCCGCGCGAGGATCTCCCGGTCCTGTCCGCTGTCGGCTGCCATCGCGGTCCGCCTCCTCGGCTCGGCGCTCCCCCTGGCCACTGTAGGGACGACGGCGGCCCGGTGCGACGGCTGAGGAGGCGCGGTGCGCCCGGGGAACGGCACGCGCGCCGGGGCCCGCCCCGGAAGCGGAACCGGAATCCGCGGATAGGAGCCTCAGGCCACCATCGGGGGAGAAGCACGCCCACTCTGGACGATCCCCCGCGTCGCCCAGAGCAGGCGGCCTTCCGGCGCGGTTCGGAGGGAACCCGCCGGGATGCGCTGAGTATAGTTGGCTCTCAGCCAGTCAACGCAGGAGTTACATGATGTCCCCGCGCAGCGCCTCGGTCAATGAAGAAATGAGGCGGCGTTCCCGGGAGCGACTCCTGCAGGCCGCGGTCGAGTTGGTGGGCGAGCGCGGCTACGAGGCGACGACGCTCGGCGACATCGCGGACCGGGCGGGCTCGGCGCGCGGTCTGGTGTCGTACTACTTCCCGGGCAAGCGGCAGTTGGTGCAGTCGGCCGTGCACCGGCTGATGCACCGCACGCTGGAGGAGGCCCTGGAGCGCGAGCCGCGCACCGAGGACGGCCGGGAGCGCATGGCGCGGGCCGTCGACGCGATCCTGGGCCTGGCCCGGGACCGGACGGTGCTGATGCGCCAGCACATGGCGGGGCTGCTCCAGGCGGAGGGCTTCGTGCAGTGCCCCGAGCAGCGGCGGCTGGCGGAGCTGCTGCGGGACACGGTGAGCCGGCACGGATCGCGGGACGTGGACGCCGACTACCCGGTGCTGCGGGCGCTGCTCATGGGCTCGGTCTACGCGATGGTCCTGCCGAACGCGGGGATGCCGCTCGCGTCCGTGCGCGCCGAGCTGTTCTCGCGCTACCGGCTCGACTGGGACCTGGGGGTCCCGCCGGACGCCGAGGCGTCCGGCGGGAGGTGCGACACGGACCTGTCGCGGTTCTTCGCGACGGGCTCCGCGGCCGGCGATCAGTCGAAGTAGTCCGGCTGCGTCTGGACGTTGAGCTCACCCAGCCGTACGTGCCCGGCCGGATCCGTGCGCCGGTCGGCGATCTTCAGCACGTCCAGGCCCTTGGCGATGTCGTTCGAGTAGATGTGGCCGTTGTAGTAGTACGCCGACCAGGGGCCGGCGGTGGTGAGCCGCTCGGTGGTGACCGGGCCGCGCTCGAAGTAGGCGATCTCCTTCGGGTGGGCGGAGTCGGTGAAGTCCCAGACGGAGACACCGCCCTGGTACCAGGCCTGGACCATGATGTCCTTGCCCTTGACCGGGATCAGCGAGCCGTTGTGGGCCACGCAGACCTCGACGTCCGCCTGGTGGCGGGGAATCTTGAAGTAGCTGCGGAAGACGAGCTTGCGGTGGTCGCCCTTGCCGACGATGTCGTAGATGCCGTCGGCGCCCCGGTTCGGACCGGTGGCCTCGTTGCAGGTGGCCGTGCCGCCGCCGCCCAGCTCGTCGGTGAAGACGACCTTGTCCGCCTTCTGGTTGAAGGTCGCCGAGTGCCAGAACGCGAAGTTCACGTTGTCCTGGACCTGGTCGATGATCTTCGGGCGCTCCGGGTCCTTGATCGAGAACAGGATGCCGTCGCCCATGCAGGCGCCGGCCGCCAGGTCCTTGTCCGGGAGCACGGTGATGTCGTGGCAGCCGGTCGTCTTGGACACGCCCGGGTTGGTGGGCGAGCCCGGGTTGCCACCGCCGTCCGGCCCCTCACCGGGGAAGAGGACGGGGAAGCTCACGATCGCCGCCTTCTCGGGGGCCTTGCGCGGCACCTTGATGATCGAGATGCCGTCGTGCGGGGGCTGGCAGTCCGGATAGGCGGCGTTGGGCGAGTACGAGGAGACGTAGACGTAGACGTTCTTGCGCTCGGGCACCAGCGTGTGGGTGTGGGAGCCGCAGGCGGTCTCCACGGCGGCGACGTACCGGGGGTTCGCCTTGTCGCTGATGTCGAAGATCTTCATGCCCTCCCAGGAGGACTTCTCGGTCGCGGGCTGCGTGGTGCTGTTGCAACTGCTGTCGCTGCGCGAGGAGTCGGTGGAGAGGAAGAGCAGGTCGCCGGAGACGGAGATGTCGTTCTGCGAGCCGGGGCAGAGCACCTGGGCGACGGTCTTCGGGGCCTTCGGGTTGCTGATGTCGAAGACGCGGAAGCCGTCGTAGTTGCCCGCGAAGGCGTACTTGCCCTGGAAGGCGAGGTCCGTGTTGGTGCCGGCGAGCGCGTCCTTGGGGACGTTGACGAGGTGCTGGATGTTGGCGGAGTGGACGATCTCGTCCTGCCCGGGTATCTCGCCCTCGGCGATCGCCCGGGCCACGTCGGCCCGCACGCCTTGGGAGACCTTCTGCTGCTCGGCGGGGCCGTCCCCCGGGTCGGGGGTCGCGGCCGCCGGCACCGCTGTGAGCAGCGCGGCCAGCAGCCCGGCACAGGCCGCGGTCACGCCCAACCGTCTGCGCCGCGTTCGGGGATCGTTCGACAGGGTCACTGCGTCCTCCCTTGGTGCCGTTCTCAGGGAACGGTTCACGGTCCTCCGAAGTATCGTCTTCATCATGCACAGATCAATAGACGGCAACGCACTCGTCATGAATGTTTTCGATCAGTGAGGCAATGCATTGCGCCAGGGCGGCCCCTGCCGCCGCCCGTCAGCCGCTCACGGAGCGTCAGTCCGCTTACGCCTGGAGGTCGTCGTGCCCTTCCGCCGCGCACCGCTCGTCACCGTCTCGCTGCTGGCGCTCGCCCTCGCGGGCTGTGACTCGGGGCCGGACGGCGAGCCGGGGGCGGCGAACGGGCCCTCGGTGATCGCGCCCGGTCTGCCGGGAGAGGGGAACCGGACGCTGTCCGCCGAGGAGGCCGCACGGCAGCGCGCCGAGGACGACACCCCGAACTCGGCGGACGTCTCCTTCGCCCGCATGATGATCGAGCACCACCGGCAGGCCCTGGAGATGACCGGACTCGCCCCCGGGCAGGCGCAGTCGGCGAAGGTCAAGGCGCTCGCCTCCCGGATCGCCGCCGCGCAGGGACCCGAGATCGAGGCCATGGAGAGCTGGCTGACGACGCACGACAAGGGCGGCGGGAGCGCAACGGGCGGCGGGCACGACCACGCCGGGACGCCCGGCACGGCCACCGGCGCCGCGATGCCCGGCATGGCCACCGACGCGCAGATGGAGAACCTGCGGGCGGCCCGCGGGAAGGCCTTCGACCGGTTGTTCCTCACCCTGATGATCACCCACCACGAGGGGGCCGTCACCATGGCCGCGGACGTCAAGGCGCAGGGGAACAACATCCGCATCGAGGAGATGGCGGACGACGTGGTGGCGGAGCAGACCACGGAGATCACCCGGATGCGGGCCATGCTGTGAAGGACCCCGCCGCGGACCGGGAGGGCGGCGCGCCCGACACGCCCGCGACATGATCACACGATCATTCTTGTGCGGAGCGACACGTACACGTCCTTCACGCACAGCACCCCGCCGGAGCGGCGGTGACGGTGCGATGCTGGAAGCACCAGCGCCCTCCCGGGCCCGCCGGGGTGAGGAGTTCGACCGTGCTGCGTGTCGCCGTCGTCGGCTCCGGGCCGAGTGGGGTCTACACCGCCCAGAGCCTCGTCCAGCAGGACTCCGAGGTGCTCGTCGACGTCCTGGACCGCCTGCCCTGCCCCTACGGCCTGGTGCGGTACGGCGTCGCCCCCGACCACGAGAAGATCAAGTCGCTCCAGCAGAACCTGCGGACCGTGCTGGAGCACGAGCGGGTGCGTTTCCTCGGCGGGGTGCGGGTCGGCGCGGACGGGGTGCCCGTCGAGCGGCTGCGGGAGCTGTACCACGCGGTCGTGTACTGCGTGGGCGCCGCGACGGACCGGCGGCTGGGGATCCCGGGCGAGGACCTGCCGGGCAGCTGGTCGGCGACGGAGTTCGTGGCCTGGTACAGCGCCCATCCGGACGCGGTCGCCGACGGCTGGCTCTCCGGCGCCCGCGCCGCCGTGGTGATCGGCGTGGGCAACGTCGCGGTGGACGTCACCCGCATCCTGGCGCGCGGCGCGGCGGAACTGAGCCCCACCGACATGCCGCAGGCGGCGCTCAGCGCGCTGTCCGCGAGCGAGGTGACCGACATCCACATGGTGGGCCGCCGGGGCCCCTCCCAGGCCCGCTTCACCACCAAGGAGCTGCGCGAGCTGGGCGGACTGCCGGACACCGACCTGGTGGTGGACGAGGCGGAGCTGGCCCTGGACCCGGCGTACGCCGACCCGTCCGCGCTGCCGGCGGCGCAGCGCCGGAACATCGAGGTGCTGCGCGGCTGGGCGGCCGCGCCGCCGCGGGGCCTGCGGCGGCGGATCCGCCCGCGGTTCTTCCTGCGCCCGGTCGAGCTCCTCGCCGACGGCGGCCGGGTGTGCGCGGTGCGCTTCGAGCGGACCGCTCCCGACGGGCACGGGCAGGTGACGGGGACCGGCCGGTACGAGGAGGTGGAGGCGCAGCTGGTGCTGCGGTCGGTGGGCTACCGCGGGGTGCCGCTGGAGGGCCTGCCGTTCGACGCGGAGCGGGGCACGGTGCCGCACCTGGCCGGGCGCGTGCTGCGCCGGGGCGCCGTGGCGCCGGGCGAGTACGTGGCCGGCTGGATCAAGCGGGGGCCGACCGGGGTGATCGGCACCAATCGGCCCTGCGCCAAGGAGACCGTGACGTCCCTGCTCGAGGACGCCCCCGCCCTCGTGCGGCCGGAGCCGGCCGGGGATCCGCTGCCGTGGCTGCGGGCCGCGGGGGCCGAGCCGGTCGGGTGGGCGGGGTGGCTGGCGATCGAGCGCGCCGAGGCGGAGCTGGGGGCCTCGCTGGGGCGGAGCGTGGTGAAGCTGCCGGACTGGGCGTCGCTGCGGGCGGCGGCGGGACCGGCGGAGATCGGTGCACAGGACACGCAGTCGCAACGTCCGTGAAATCAACAAATTGTTCAATCCCCGTACGGTCTCGTGACGTCGGGGTGCCGGCACCGGCTGCCGTCGCCCCCGGTCACCGTCCCCGTCGTTTCGCCCCGCACCGCTCCCGCCCCGAAGGCCCCGATCCGCCCTCCGCCGCTCTGGAGTCCCCATGGCCGCCACCGCCCCCGTTCATCCCGTCGACGAAGTGCCTCCCCTGCGGCAGCTGGCCGCTTTCGGCCTCCAGCACGTGCTCGCGATGTACGCCGGCGCGGTGGCCGTGCCGCTGATCGTGGGCGGCGCGATGAAGCTGTCGCCCGCCGACCTGGCGTACCTGATCACCGCGGACCTGCTGGTCTGCGGCGTCGCCACGCTCATCCAGTGCGTGGGGTTCTGGCGCTTCGGCGTACGGCTGCCGATCATGCAGGGCTGCACCTTCGCGGCCGTGTCGCCGATGGTGCTGATCGGGACGACGGGCGGCGGACTGCCCGCGATCTACGGTTCGGTGATCGTCGCGGGGCTGGCGATCGTGCTGCTGGCGCCGGTGTTCGGCCGGCTCCTGCGGTTCTTCCCGCCGCTCGTCACGGGCACGGTGATCCTGGTCATCGGCGTCTCGTTGCTGCCGGTGGCGGGCAACTGGGCCGCCGGCGGCGCCGGTTCGGAGGACTTCGGGGAGCCGAGGAACCTCGCGCTCGCCGCGTTCGTGCTGGCGGTGGTGCTCGGTGTGCAGCGGTTCGCGCCGGCGTTCCTGAGCCGGACGGCGGTGCTGGTCGGCATCGCCGTGGGCCTCGCGGTCGCCGTCCCGTTCGGCTTCACCGACTTCGGCGGGGTCGCGGACGCCGACTGGGTCGGGGTCAGCACGCCGTTCCACTTCGGGGCGCCCGCCTTCGAGACCTCGGCGATCGTCTCGATGCTGGTCGTGGCCCTGGTGACGATGACCGAGACGACCGGTGACCTGATCGCCGTCGGTGAGATGACCGGACGCAGGGCCCGGCCGCGCTCCCTCGCGGACGGACTGCGCGCCGACGGCCTGTCGACCGTCCTCGGCGGCGTCTTCAACACCTTCCCGTACACGGCGTACGCGCAGAACGTCGGCCTGGTCGGCATGACCCGGGTGCGCAGCCGCTGGGTCGTCGCCGCCGCCGGCGGCATCCTCGTCCTGCTCGGCCTGCTGCCCAAGCTGGGCGCGGTGGTGGCGGCCGTGCCGGCGCCGGTCCTCGGCGGTGCGGGTCTGGTGATGTTCGGCACGGTCGCCGCGAGCGGTCTGCGGACCCTGGCCGAGGTCGACTTCCGGGGCAACCACAACCTGACGGTGGTGGCCGTCTCGGTGGCGATGGGCGTGCTGCCGGTCGGCGTGCCGGCGGTCTACGAGAAGTTCCCCGACTGGTTCCGGACGGTGATGAACAGCGGGATCAGCGCGGGCTACGTGACCGCCATCGTGCTGAACCTGCTGTTCAACCACCTCCCGGGCAGGGGCCGTTCAGACGTCGGCGAGACGGGCCGACTGGCGGGCGGCGGCGTCGAGGAGGGCGTCGAGAAGCCCCGGGAAGAGGTCGTCTAGGTCGTCCCGGCGCAGGCCGTTCATCTTGGCCGTGCCCCGGTAGGCCTGACGGAGCACCCCGGCCTCGCGCAGCACCTTGAAGTGGTGCGTGGTGGTCGACTTGGTGACCGGCAGGTCGAAGTGCGAGCAGGAGAGCTCGTCGCCGTCGGCGGCGAGCTCTCGCACGATCCGCAGCCGCATCGGATCGGAGAGCGCGTGCAGCACGGCTTCGAGGCGGATCTCCTCGCGTGCCGGATGCGGCAGGTCACGGCTGCTGACGGCGGGGGCGCTCACGACGGCTCCACTCCTTCGGGGGGAGCTTCATTGTACGAGAAGCATCGTAGTTTGACATCCAACGTACTACGATGCCTATCGTACGAACCGACCGCCGGACCGTGCGGCCGCCGCCGAGCGACGATTGGAGTCCGCCGTGAGCGCGCTCTTCGAGCCCTACACCCTGCGTGACGTGACCATCCCCAACCGGGCGTGGATGCCTCCGATGTGCCAGTACTCGGCCGCGCCCGACGGCCCGCTGACCGGCGCTCCGACCGACTGGCACTTCACCCACTACGCCGCCCGCGCGACCGGCGGCGCGGGGCTGGTCATCGTCGAGGCGACCGCCGTGTCGCCCGAGGGCCGGATCTCCCCGTACGACCTCGGCATCTGGAACGACACCCAGGTCGAGGCCTTCCGGCGGATCACCCGCTTCCTCGCGGAGCAGGGCTCGGTGCCGGCGGTCCAGCTCGCCCACGCGGGACGCAAGGCGTCCACCGACCGTCCCTGGGCGGGAGGCGCGCCCGTGGGCCCGGAGGCCCACGGATGGCAGCCGGTGGCGCCGAGCGCGGTCCCGTTCGACGCGGACCACCCGGTGCCGGCCGAGCTGACGAAGGACGGCATCCGCGAGGTCGTCGGGCAGTTCGCGGACGCGGCCCGCCGCGCCCTCGCCGCCGGCTTCGAGATCGCCGAGATCCACGGCGCCCACGGCTACCTGATCGGCAACTTCCTCTCCCCGCACTCCAACCACCGCACCGACGAGTACGGCGGCAGCCACGAGAACCGCACCCGCTTCGCCCTCGAGGTCGTCGACGCGGTGCGCGAGGTGTGGCCGGACGACAAGCCGCTGTTCTTCCGCATCTCCGCGACCGACTGGCTGGAGCGGGACGGCTGGACGGCGGACGACACGGTCCGCTTCGCCCGTGAACTGCACGCGCACGGAGTCGACCTGCTCGACGTCTCCACCGGCGGCAACGCCTCCGGCGTCCGCATCCCCGTCGGCCCCGGCTACCAGGTCCCCTTCGCCGCCCGGGTGAAGGCCGAGACGCCGATGCCGGTCGCGGCCGTGGGCCTGATCACCGAGGCCGAGCAGGCCGAGAAGATCCTCGCCAACGGCGAGGCGGACGCGGTGCTGGTCGGCCGGGAGCTGCTGCGCAACCCGTCCTGGGCGCGCCAGGCGGCGCGGGCGCTGGGCGGCGAGGTGCGGGTGCCGGAGCAGTACCACCGGTCCGTGTGAGCGCCGGCCGGCGCCGCACGGCGGCCGGGCGAGCGCCGGAGGAGCGTCAGTCGAGCAGCGCGGTGTCCTCGGGCGAGCGCCGGTAGACGCCGTCCTGCCGGTCCAGACGGTGCAGGTCGACCAGGTACCGGCGCAGCGTCACATGGTCGGTCGCGCCCCCCTCGCACCGGGCGCGCGGTCTGTCGTCGACCTCCCGCTCGGAGTACTCCCGGCCCGGTTCGAAGCAGTGTTCCGCGAGGTGGCGCAGGACAGCCTTCCTGCGCTCCCACCGGGCCGGCAGACGGACCAGCCGTCCGTCGCGCAGGAACGTCCGCGGCGGCGTCCCGGCCCGTTCGTCCCCGGCCCCGTGGTCCCGCCGCGCCCCGGGGGGCGGCGGCCGCGCGCGCCGGACCGCGGAAGCGGTCGTACGACACCGTGGGGCCACCGCCGTCCGACACGACGACCCCGCGGTCCTCGAGGCGGCGCAGCGCGCCGAGTGCGTCCCGGAACGACAGCCCGGTGCGCTCGACGACCTCGGCCGCGCTCCTCGCCCCCAGCGCGACGGCCGCGAAGGCGCGGACCCGGGTCTCGTCGGCGAACAGCCTCGTCACGTCGTCGGCCGTCATGCTCATCCGTCCCTCCCGGGAGCAGGGGTTCCCGATCCGGCCGACGCTGTCTCCGTCCGTGTCCGGCCGCCCGGGATTTTCCCGCGGGGGCCCGCGGCCGGGCGGCCGCGGGCCCCCGTCGCCGGCGGGGTGTCATCCGGTGGTGCAAGCGGTTCCGTCGAGCGTGAAGGAGCCGGGCGGGGCGCTGTCGCCGGTGTGGTTCGCCTGGTAGCCGACGGTGACGCTCGCGTTCGGGGCGAGCGTGCCGTTGTAGGGCGCGTTGGTCGCGGTCACCGTGCCGGAGGCCGGCGCGTAGGTGGCGCCCCAGCCGTTGGTGATGGTCTGTCCGGCGGGCAGGATGAATCCGAGCCGCCAGCCGTTCAGGGTGGAGGCGCCGGTGTTGGTGAGGGTCACCGACGCGGTCAGGCCGGTGTTCCACGCGGTGGTGGACACGGTCACCCTGCAGGCCCCCGCGGGCGGCTCGGGCGCGGGGCCGCCGTCGGCGTCCAGGCCGAAGAACGTCAGGACGCGGGAGGCCATGCCCCAGGCGTACAGATCGTGTCCGACGCCCTGGAGGCTGATGGCCTCCACCGGGGCCCGGTCACCGGTGCCGCCGTAGCGGGTGCGGGTCCAGCCGGACTGCGGCGAGTCGGTGGCGGCCGGGGACTGGCCGGTCCCCCGCACGTCGGTCCACTGCTTGATCTCCTCGCCGAAGTTCGGGTAGCGCAGCACGCCGTCCTCGGTGCCGTGCCACAGCTGCACGCGCGGCCGGGGACCGGTGTAGCCGGGATGGGCGCCGCGCACCAGGTCGCCCCACTGCTGCGGGGTGCGGATCACGGTGCCGCCGGAGCAGGCGCTGTTCCACTCCGAGCCGTCGGTGGTGGCGAAGCAGCCGAACGGCACCCCGGCGAAGGCGGCGCCCGCGGCGAACACGTCGGGGTAGTCGGCGAGCAGGACGTTGGTCATCATCGCCCCGGACGAGATGCCGGTGACGAACACCCGCGAGGTGTCGGCGGAGTACGCCGCGGCCACCCAGTCGATCATCGACTTGACGCCGACGGGATCACTGCCGCCGCCGCGCCTGAGCGCCTGCGGCGAGGAGACGTCGAAGCACTTGCTGCTGCGGGTCACGGAGGGGTAGACGATCACGAATCCGTGGCGGTCGGCGAGCTGGGCGTACTCGGTGCCGGAGTGCATCGCGGGGCCGGAGCCGCCGCACCAGTGCGCGGCGACGAGGACCGCCGGGTGCGCGGTGACGCCGGCCGGCGCGTAGACGTACATCCGGAGGTTGCTGGGGTTGGCGCCGAAGCCGGTGACCTCGGTGAGGGTGGCGGCGGGGACCGCCGCGGTCGCTCCGGCGCGGGCGGAGGCGGTGGGGACGGTGAGCAGGGCGCCGGTGAGCAGGAGCACCAGCACCGCGAGTACCGAACGCAGCGCTCTCCTGGGGGAGTGGGGGGTGGTCACGCTGGTCCCTTCCGATCGCGGCTCGTCGTGCGGGGAGGGCGGGCTCAGGAGGTGGCCCCCGGCCGGGTGAACAGGCCGGGGGCGAGGCCCCACGGGGCCCGGGCCCAGGGGGTTCAAGGCCCGCGCGGGGGGCGCCCGCTCCGCATGGTGGCATGCACACGCCTTCCATGGAAGCGCTCCCACACCACTTCCCGGAAGCTCCCGCCGGTCGGCCGGGGTGGCCGAATGTCGTCTGCGCAAAGCGTTGACTAGAAAGCGCTTACCCCCTACGTTCCGTTCAGCAGTGTGACTGAGTCGCTCATTCCGGTCCGCACATCACCACACTGCTCGCATTCCGCGTTCAGCAAGGTGCACGTCATTCACATACCTGATCTCACAGTTCTTTCGAAGGGAGGCATCCTCGTGCGCACGGCTCCCCCACACGCCCCGCACGGAGGTCCGCCCTGACGGCGCCGGCCGCCGCCCTCGCCGCGGTCGCGGTGACGACCGACCGCGGCGGCGACGGCGACGTGGACGGTCACGCCGGCCCGACCGGCGACGGCCTCGGCGGAGCCGCCACCGGGGCGTCACGGGTCGGGGCGTGCGCGAAGCCGCCGTACGGCCGCACCGCCGGACCCGCCCCGTCCGTCGTCGCCCCGGCGACGTCCGGCACGGGCACCGGAAAGACCTGACCACCCCTCACCTGGAAGAAGGCATCTGGGACATGACTTCACCAGCACCGACGCGCTCCCGCAGGCGCGCGCTCACGGGCTCACTCGCCGCCACCGCTCTCACGGTTGGCATGATCATGACTAGCGGGGCGCTGACCCCGGCCAGCGCCGCCACCTGGCCCACCGCCAACGGCAGCGAGGGCGTCTCCTCCACCATCTCCGTGTCCGGCACCAAGGACTACGGGATGAAGCGCCTCTACGGCACCGGCGACCTGGGCAGCGGCAGCCAGGACGAGGACCAGGGACCGATCCTGGAACTGGCCAACGGCGCCGTCCTGAAGAACGTCATCATCGGCGCCCCCGCCGCGGACGGCATCCACTGCAAGGGCACCTGCACGCTGCAGAACGTCTGGTGGGAGGACGTCGGCGAGGACGCGGCCACCTTCAAGGGGACCTCGTCGTCCAGCGTCTACACCATCTCCGGCGGCGGCGCGAAGGAAGCCAGCGACAAGGTGTTCCAGTTCAACGGCGCGGGGACGCTCAACATCTCCAACTTCGCCGTGAAGAACTTCGGCACCTTCGTGCGCAGCTGCGGCAACTGCAAGACCCAGTACAAGCGGACGATCAACCTCAACACCATCGAGGTGAGCTGGAAGGGCAGCAAGATCGTCGGCATCAACACCAACTACGGCGACAGCGCGACCCTGCGCGGCATCACGATCGTCGGGGACAGCAGCAAGAAGATCGTCCCGTGCCAGAAGTACGTCGGCAACAACACGGGGGCGGAGCCGTCGACCAACGGCTCCGGACCCGACAGCACGTACTGCAAGTACGCGACCTCGGACATCACCTACAAGTAGGCGACCGTCGCCCGGCGGGCGGGCGACGCACGCCCGCGGACCGGTGAGATCCATCCCCCCACGGACGGCCGGGGGAAGCGGCCCGCATCCGCTTCCCCCGGCCGTCAGGCGTGGGCCCGCGCGACGCCTCGGGTCTCAGGCGGGCGCCCGCCCGTGCACCGCGTCCGCCACCTCGCGCTGGTAGCCGGTGCAGGCGGCGCGCAGGGCGGCGCCGGGCCAGTCCGCGGGCAGCAGTTCGGGGGGCAGGACGGGGTCGGCGAGGAGATGCCGTACGACCGCCGCGAAGGCGGTGAAGCGGTCGGCGGGCCGCCGGGCCCGCGCGACGTGCCCGAGCAGCGCCCGGGCGGTGGCGGCCCACTCCCCCAACGGCCACAGCGCCGCCGCCAGTTCGCGCGAGGAGGTCTCGGGGCGGGCCGTGAAGGAGCGGGTGACGCCGGCGAGTCCGTCCGGCCAGGGGCGGAGCAGGGTGGCGGGGCGCAGCCACACCCCCTCGCGCAGTTCGGCGAGGCGGAGCCGGGTGAGCTCGGTGCGCAGCCCCGCGCGTTCCGCAGGGCCGCGGCCGGTCGCCGTCACCACGGCCATCTCCCAGTCGCCGGTCCAGGGCCGGGTCTCCGGGTGGACGGCGTCGTCCTGGCGGCGCTGGCGCTCCAGCAGGCGGTCGCTGAGACCGTAGACGGCGCCGGCCCGCCACAGGTCGCCGGCCGCCACCATCCGGCTGAGGGCCGCCCGCAGGGTGGACTGGCCGACGCCGAAGGGCTCCACGAGCCGGACGAGGTCCCTCACCGGCAGCTCCGGCGGATGGGTGCCGAGCAGCAGACTCAGCACCACCGAGCGGGCCGACAGCGGCCGCAGCTCCACCTCGCCCGGCTCCGCCGGCTCCTTCCCGCACATGGGGACGTACTCTACGTCGGCCTCGATGTTGCGCCATTGCTGCGACTGTAGGGATCATGCAACATGAGCGCATGACCGTCATCCCCGCGCAGTCGCCCGCCCCGGCCCCCGCCGCCCACGACCTCACCCACGACGTCACCAACCAGCCCCCTCCGCTGACCCCGTACGACGCCTCCGACGACCCCGCCCTGCTGGAAGGGCTGCGGCGCGAGGGCGCCGCGTGGGCGGAGCGGGACGTCCGGCGGCTGGGGCTGCGGGCCGGCGGCGCCGAGGCGCAGGAGTGGGGCGAGCTGGCCAACCGGCACGAACCCGTGCTGCGCACGCACGACCGGTACGGGCACCGCGTCGACGAGGTGGACTTCCACCCGAGCTGGCACGCGCTGATGCGGGTGGCGGTGGCGGAGGGGCTGGCCGGGGCGCCCTGGGCGGACGACCGGCCCGGGGCCCATGTCGCCCGGACGGCGGGCGGCCTGGTGTGGGGCCACACCGAGGCCGGCCACGGCTGCCCGACGTCGATGACGTACGCGGCCGTCCCCGCCCTGCGCCGCCGGCCCGAGCTCGCCGAGGTGTACGAGCCCCTGCTCACCGCGCGGGAGTACGACCCGGGGCTGCGGGTGCCCACGGAGAAGCGCGGGCTGCTCGCGGGCATGGGCATGACCGAGAAGCAGGGCGGTTCGGACGTCCGGACCAACACCACGACGGCCACGCCCACGGCCGAGCCCGGGATGTACACCCTGCGCGGGCACAAGTGGTTCACGTCGGCGCCGATGTGCGACGTCTTCCTGGTGCTCGCGCAGGCTCCCGGGGGCCTGTCCTGCTTCCTCGTGCCGCGCGTGCTGCCCGACGGCACCCGCAACGCGTTCCGCGTCCAGCGGCTGAAGGACAAGCTGGGCAACCGCTCCAACGCCTCCTCCGAACCGGAGTTCGACGGGACGGTGGCCTGGCTGGTCGGGCCCGAGGGCCAGGGCGTGAAGACCATCATCGAGATGGTCAACTGCACCCGCCTGGACTGCGTGATGTCGTCCGCGACGCTGATGCGCAAGACGCTCGTCGAGGCCGGTCATCACGTACGGCACCGCAGCGCGTTCGGCGCGCGGCTGCTGGACCAGCCGCTGATGCGCAACGTGCTGGCCGACCTGGCGCTGGAGTCGGAGGCGGCGACCACGCTCACGCTGCGGCTGGCCGGGGCGGCCGACCGGGCCGTGCGCGGGGACGCGGGCGAGCAGGCCTTCCGGCGCATCGCCACCGCCGTCGGCAAGTACTGGGTGACCAAGCGGGGTCCGGCCTTCACCGCCGAGGCCCTGGAGTGCCTGGGCGGCAACGGTTACGTCGAGGACTCCGGCATGCCCCGGCACTACCGCGAGGCCCCTCTCCTGTCGATCTGGGAGGGCTCCGGCAACGTCAACGCCCTCGACGTCCTGCGGGCCCTCGGCCGCGAGCCCGCCACCGCGGACGCCCTCTTCGGCGAACTCGCCCTGGCGCGGGGGGCGGACGCCCGGCTGGACGCGGCCGTGACGCGGCTGAAGTCGCGGCTGGCCGGGGCGACGCCGGCCGGGGCCCGCCGTCTGGTGGAGCAGATGGCCCTCGCCCTCCAGGCCTCCCTCCTGGTCCGGCACGCTCCGGCCGCCGTCGCGGACGCCTTCTGCGCGACCCGGCTCGGCGGCGACTGGGGGTACGCCTTCGGCACGCTCCCCGACGGCGCGGACCTCGACGGGATCCTCGGACGCGCGCTGCCCGGCGAGGACTGACCGTCGCGCTCCTTGCGCACGTGCGCGTCACCGTCCGGCCGGCGGCGGGAGCGACGGCGGAAGGGGGCGCCCCGCGGCCGCCGGCGGGCGGGGACGCGCCGTGCGGAGCGGCCGCCCGCGAGCGATCCGCGCGGGCGCCTCCCGCGGGCGCCTCCCGCGGGCGCCTCCCGAACCGCGCGGATGCCCGTCCGGGACGCCTCACCTCACCCGGCCCTCACCCCGCCGGTCTCCCCCACAGGGCGTCGAAGCGGGCCCACTCCGCGTCCCACCGGTCGACGCGTCGGCGTTCCATGCGGTCCCGCAGCACGCGGCCGCCCGCGAAGGGCACGGTCGCGGCGGCCACGCCCGCCAGGCCGCCGACCAGGCAGGCGTGGACGCGGGCCTGGCCGGCGGTGGCGGGCTCGGTGACCAGGCGGCCCCGGCGGTCCGTCCAGACGGTGACCGGGGTCCCGGCGGCGCTGCCGGGACTCACCCGGACCTGGCCGGTGCGGGCGGAGCCGTCCGGGCCCGTCCAGCCGGCCTTCGCCCACACCCGCTCCCCGCTCGACGCTCCCGAGCGCGCGGGAGGCCTCCCCGGCGCCTGTTCGACGAGCAGCCCGGTGACGGGGCGCCACTCGACGCGTTCCCGGGCCAGTCCTTCCTCGACGGACCGGGCGGCCGCCCAGCCGGCCACGGCTCCGACGAGGACGGTAAGCGCCCAGGCGCCGAGCAGGACCCAGGCCTCCACCGTGTCGGCGCGGCGCTTGAGCGGGTTGCGCCGCCAGCGCCACAGCCACGCCTTCGGACCACGGAACGCCATCGGGGGCTTCCTCCTCACGAGCACACGGACATGCCGGCCGCCCTCCCATACGCGGCAGGCGGTCCGGACGCTCAGGACGAGTCCTCGTGCCGACGGCCGCGCGCGCCCCGCCGCCCTCGCGCGCACCCCGCGCCATCGCGGCGAGCACGCCCCGCCGCCCGCTCGGACACCCCCTGTGCCGCCCGGCCGCGGTCGGCGAAACGCCGGGGCTGTCCCGCGCTCGCCGTGATGACCTGGAGCGATGCGCTTTCCGCGGGTGACTGTCAGTGGTGGGGTGCAGACTGGCCGGTGTCCGGGACGAAGGCGTCGTGGAGGTGACCGCAATGACCGAGGTGCTGCTCGCCGTGGGCACGCGCAAAGGCCTGTTCATCGCGCGTGGGCGCGGTGGCACGTGGGAGTTCGACGAATCCCCCTGTTTCAACGCTCAGGCGGTCTATTCGGTCGCCATCGACACCCGCGGCGACCGCCCGCGGCTGCTCGCCGGCGGTGACAGCGCCCACTGGGGCCCGTCGGTGTTCCACTCCGACGACCTCGGCCGGACCTGGACCGAACCGGCGAAGCCGGCCGTCAAGTTCCCGCAGGACACGCAGGCCTCGCTGGAGCGGGTGTGGCAGCTGCATCCGGCGGCCGCCGAGCCGGACGTGGTGTACGCGGGCACGGAACCGGCCGCGCTGTACCGCTCCGAGGACCGCGGGGAGAGCTTCGAGCTGGTCCGCCCGCTGTGGGAGCACCCGACGCGCGGGCGGTGGGTGCCGGGCGGCGGCGGTGAGGGGCTGCACACCGTCCTCACCGACCGGCGCGACCCGCTGGCGGTGACGGTGGCGGTGTCGACGGCGGGCGTGTTCCGGACCACCGACGGCGGCGCGAACTGGGCACCGTCCAACTCCGGGGTCTCCGCGGTGTTCCTGCCGGACCCGAACCCGGAGTTCGGGCAGTGCGTGCACAAGGTCACGCGGGACGCGGCGAACCCCGACCGCCTGTACCTCCAGAACCACTGGGGCGTGTACCGCAGCGACGACTCGGGCGCGCACTGGACCGACATCGGCGAGGGCCTGCCCTCCACCTTCGGCTTCGCCGCCGCCGCGCACCCCCACCGCGGCGACACGGCGTACGTCTTCCCGATCAACGCCGACGCGGACCGGGTGCCCGCCGGCCGCCGCTGCCGCGTCTTCCGCACGGCGGACGCGGGCAAGAGCTGGGAGCCGCTGTCCGCGGGCCTGCCGCAGGAGGACCACTACGGCACCGTGCTGCGGGACGCGCTCTGCACGGACGACGCCGACCCGGCGGGCGTCTACTTCGGCAATCGCAACGGCGAGGTGTTCGCGTCGGCCGACGACGGCGACAGCTGGCGGCAGCTGGCCTCGCACCTGCCGGACGTGCTGTGCGTGCGCGCCGCGGTGGTCGGATGACCCGGACCGTCGGCGGGGGGCGGCCGTCGGGCCCCGGCCACCGTGTGATCCCCGTTGCCCGTACGGCAGTAGGGTGACGCCCGTGGCACCACGACCCTTGCATGAAATCGTCGAACCGGGCTGGGCGAAGGCCCTGGAACCGGTGGCCGGACGGATCGCCGAGATGGGCGACTTCCTGCGCGCGGAGATCGCCGCGGGACGCACCTACCTCCCCGCCGGGCCGAACGTCCTACGGGCCTTCCAGCAGCCCTTCGACGAAGTCCGCGTCCTGATCGTCGGACAGGACCCCTACCCGACACCGGGTCACGCGGTGGGCCTGTCGTTCTCGGTCGCGCCGGACGTGCGGCCGCTGCCCGGCAGCCTGATCAACATCTACCGGGAGCTCACCGGCGACCTGGGCCTGCCCCAGCCGTCCAGCGGAGATCTGACGCCCTGGACGCGGCAGGGCGTGCTGCTGCTCAACAGGGCGCTGACCACGGCCCCGCGCAAGCCGGGCGCGCACCGCGGCAAGGGCTGGGAGGAGGTCACCGAACAGGCGATACGGGCGCTGGCGGCGCGCGGCAAGCCGCTGGTGTCCATCCTGTGGGGCCGTGACGCCCGCAACCTGCGCCCGCTGCTGGGCGATCTGCCCTCGGTGGAGTCGGCGCACCCGTCCCCCATGTCGGCGGACCGCGGCTTCTTCGGCTCGCGACCCTTCAGCCGGGCCAACGACCTGTTGATCCGTCAGGGCGGTCAGCCCGTGGACTGGCGCCTGCCGTGACCGCCCCCGCCGGCCCGGAGCCCTCCCCCGGCGTCCTCGCCGTGGACTCGGGCGGCTCCGGACTGCGGGCCGTCCTCGGCACCGCCGGGCGGGGCCCGTCGGCCCGCCGCTCCTCCCGGGTGCCCGTGCGCACCGGCGAGCGAGGGGTCGACCCGGGCCATCTGATGGAGCAACTGACGCCGATGGTCAGGGCGTTGACGGCCGAGACCGGCATCGGCCGTCCCGTCGCCGCGGTCGTCGGCGCCGCCGGGTTCAGCAGCCTGGGAGAGGCGCTGCGCGCCGAACTCCCGGCCGCCCTGGCACGCGCGTTCGGGGTCCGCTCGATCGCTCTCGCCGCCGACGCCGTCACCGCCTACACCGGCGCCCTCGGGTCCCGGCCGGGCGTCGTGGTCGCCGCCGGCACCGGTCTCGTCGCGGTCGGCACGGACCTGAGCGCCTGGCGCCGGGCGGACGGCTGGGGCCACCTGCTGGGCGACTGCGGCGGCGGCGCCTGGATCGGACGGGCCGGACTGGAGGCGGCCCTGCGCGCCCACGACGGCCGGCCGGGCGGCTCCTTCCCCCTCCTCACCCGCGCCGAGGAGCGGTTCGGGCCGATGCCCGGCCTGCCCGGCCGCCTCTACCCACGTCCCGACCGTCCGGCCGTCCTCGCCTCCTTCGCGCCCCAGGTCGCCGCCTGCGCGCAGGACGACCCGGTCGCCGCCGGCATCCTGCGGGCGGCGGCCCGCCACATGGCCGACTCGGCCGCCGCCGTCTGCCCGGCCGGCGGGGAGCCCCGAGTCGCCCTCACCGGAGGCCTGTCCCGGCTGGGAGACCCCCTCCTCGTGCCCTGGGAGGAGGAGCTGGCGCGGCGGCTGCCGCACGCGCGACGGGTCGCGGCCGCCGGCGATCCGCTGGACGGCGCGTTCCGCATCGCCCTCGAGCTGGCGGCGGACACGCTCGCCCTGCCGGGCGACGAGACGATGCTGCACGTGGTGAAGGGCACCTCGTGACCCATCAGGCGGATCGCTCCTTTCACGGTCAAGTCGACCGGAAAACACGCTGATCACTTCTGATCCGTACGTAACTCATCAGACAAAAGCGGACGGATACCGCTCACCTGCACCCTCCCCGAACAGGGGAGCCCAAGAAGCCAGTAACATGCGGCGCCATGAGCTCCCCCACTGGGCCCGCGTCCGGCCTGCCTGTACGAATGCCGCGCCCCCGCCAGCCCGGGCGGCACCGCCGACCCGAGCCCCTGGCGGCTCCCGAGGGCGCGCCCGCGCTCGTCCTCGCGGTGCCGGGCACGCCGAGTGCCGCCACCCGCGGCATCGCCGAGGAGATCGTGAGCATCGCCCGCTCCGAGCTCCCCGGCCTCGACGCGCGCATCGGGTACCTCGACGGGGACGACACCGAGCACCCGACCCTCCAGTCCGTGCTGGCGTACGCCGCCGAGGAGCGCACCACGCGCTATGAGCAGGCCCGCGCCGCCGGGATGGACGTCAAGGAGCCCGACGGCCCCGTCGGGGTCGTCGTGCCGCTGCTGGCCGGCCCGGACAGCGCGCTGCTGCGCCAGGTCCGCCAGGCCCTCATGGACAGCCGCGTCGCCGCCGAGCTGACCGACGTCCTGGGCCCGCACCCGCTGCTCGCGGAGGCGCTGCACGTGCGCCTGTCCGAGGCGGGTCTGGCCCGCGCGGACCGCGCCCGCCTGTTCACGGTGGCCACGGCCGCGGACGGCATCATCCTGGCCTCCGTGGGCGGCGAGGAGGCCGTGCAGGCCGCCGGCATCACCGGCATGCTGCTCGCCGCGCGGCTCGCCGTGCCGGTCATGGCCGCGGCGCTCGACCAGGAGGGTTCCATCGCCTCCGTCGCCGAGCAGCTGCGCTCCTCCGGCTCCCAGCAGCTGGCGCTGGCGCCGTACCTCATCGGTCCGGAGATCGACGCCTCGCTGATCGAGGAGGCGGCCAAGGAGGCGGACTGCGCCGCGGCCGAGGCCCTCGGCGCGTACCCGGCCATCGGCAAGCTCGCCCTGGCCAAGTACACGACGGCCCTCGGCATCGTCCCGCCGCAGCCGCAGGGGGCGCCGGTCCGGTGACGGCCGGTCCGGCCGGCCGTACGCGTACGAGCCCGCGGCACGACGAAAGGGCCCGCTCCGCCGAGGAGCGGGCCCTTCGTCGTGCCCGGCGGGGAACGGGCCCTTCGCCGTGCGCGCCGGGTGGGGTGTACCGGCCGGCCCTCACCGGGGGGCCGGCCGGGGGCCCCTCAGCCGAGCACCACGCAGGACGCCGCCGCCACGTCGAGGGAGCCGGCCCTGCGGGGCAGGCCGGTGGACGGATCGAGGGCGAACCAGGTGACGTCACCGGAGCGCTCGTTCGCGACGTACAGGAAGCCGCCGGACACCGCGAGCGCCCGGGGCCAGCGCCCCCCGCAGGGCACCGTGGCGGTCAGCCGCAGCGCCTCTCCCCCGCCCTCGACGGCGTACACGGACAGCACGTCCTCGCCGCGGGTGGCCGTCCACACGAACCGGCCGTCGGGCGAGACGACGATGCCCGACGGGTAGGCGTCCCCGTCGGGCGCGCCCGGCAGCACCGGGACCTCCGCCAGCGGCTTCAGCGCGCCGTCGGGTGCGTCCCAGCGGCAGACGGTGACGGACGGGGTGAGCTCGTTGACGACGTAGGCGTGCGAGCCGCCCGGGTGGAAGGCCAGGTGACGGGGGCCGGAGCCGGGGCGCAGGGCGCACTCCCGGTGCAGGACGGGGCTGCCGTCGCGCAGGTCGCACACCCGCACCGAGTCCGTTCCGAGGTCCACGCTCACCACCCAGCGGCCACTGGGGTCGGGCCCCACGTGATGGGCGTGCGGTCCCTGCTGGCGGGGCGCGTGCGGTCCGGATCCGCTGTGCCACAGGACGCCCGAGGCGGCCGGGGCCAGGGTGCCGTCGGCCCGGACGGGGACGGCGGTGATGCTTCCGGACCCGTAGTTGGCGGTCAGGACGTGGCCGTCGAAGACGCTGAGGTGGGTGGGACCGCTGCCGTCGACCGGCACCGGCGCCCCCAAGGGCTCCGGCACGTCCCCCGCCAGGCCGTACGCCGCCACCGCGCCCTCGGCGGTCTCGCTCACCGCGTACAGGGCCTCCCCCGTCGGCGACAGGGCCAGGTACGACGGATCCGGGACGCCGTTCAGGCTGCTCAGGAAGGTCAGCCGGCCGTCGGCCGGATCCACCGCCGCCGCCACGATCCCGGGGCCCCCGGCCGCCGTGAACGACCCGATGAACGCCCGCTTGCGCCGTCTGCCGACGTCTGCCACCGCTGTCCCCTCTCGCGTCGCCGCTGTCCGGGGTGACGGTAGCAGTCGGCCGCACGCGGTCTAGACCAAAAGAGGTACCGGTGCCGGCCCGTCACGGCAGGTCCGCACGGGTCGGCCGGCGCCGGGACGCCGGGGCACGGCGGCGCCGGTCCGGGCGTGGCGCGGGCCGTCACGACGCAGGAGGCGGGCTGCCGCGCCCCGAGAGCCCCGTCGGCCTCGGCGCCACGCGAACCGCACGGCGCTCCCCGCCCTCTCAGGCGCCCACCAGCGGTGACCCGGACGGCGCCCGCAACGGCTGCGCCAGTTCCGCCAGCGCGCGCTCCAGCCCGTGCAGGTGGTTCAGGGCGGGCTCGACGACGGACTGCGGACGCTCGCCGTGGGCCGCCGGGCCCGCGGCGCGCACGGCCGGCCGCGTCCCGCCCTCCGTCAGCGCCTCCACCGCTTCCTGCACGCGCCAGCAGGCGGCGGCCAGCCGGGCGTCGTGCGAGGCCTCGGGGTCGGCGGCGACGGCGACCAGGCCGCGGATCTCGCGGGCGCAGTCGTCGAGCAGGGCGAGGACCCGGCGGGCCCGCCGCTTGCGTCCGAGCGCGGGGTTCAGCGGGTGCACGAGCGGGGCGACGGAGAGCCGGACCCGGCCGAGGAGCTGCTCGAGTTCGGCGACGCGGGCGGCGGGATCGGCGGCCGGGTCCCCCGCGAGGCGTGCCGCCGCCTGCGCGGTGCAGGCGTGGACGCAGCGCAGCGCACGCTGGATCCAGGCGTCGGTGACGGTGTGGGTGGTGACGGGCAGCACGAACAGCACCGCCAGGACGGCTCCGAGCGCCCCCACGCCGGTCTCCGCGACCCGCAGCGCCAGCAGCCCGGGGTCGAGGACGCCGAGGAGCCCGTAGAGCAGCTCGGCGAGCAGGGTGACCCAGAGCATCATCCAGGTGTACGAGACCGCGGCCGTGTAGAAGATGCCGAAGACGCAGACGGCGACGAGCGCGGCCGTGGGCAGGCCGGCGCCGTGCACGGGGACGGCGACGAGCAGGCCGAGTCCGACGCCGAGGACCGTGCCGAGGACCCGGCGGAAGCCGCGCACCAGGGTCTCGCCGCGCGAGGTGGTGTTGACGAAGACCCACCAGGTGGCGCCGACGGCCCAGTACCAGCGCTGCCCCGACACCAGCTGGCCCACGACGAGCGCGAAGCCCGCGCCGGCCGTGGCCTGGACCGCCTGGCGGGTGGTGGCGCGGGCGAGACCGCGGCCGCCCGGCGGGGCGGGCACCGGGGCCGGGGGCAGCCGGCGCTCGTAGCACCAGGCGCCGAAGCGGACCGCCGCCGCGCTCGACACGGACAGCACGACGGCCGCGCCCAGCTCGGGCAGCTGTCCCCCGGTCGCGTGCAGGAACTGCGCGACGAAGAACATCATGAACGCGAAGACGCCCAGGCTGTGGCCGCGCGGACCCCAGCGGCGCGCGTACACGCCCGCGCCGACGACGGCGAGGAAGGCCAGGTCGCGGGCGACGGGACGGTCGTGCAGGACGGCCGCGGCCGCGAGCACGGGCAGGCCGGCGACGGGCAGCAGCGCGGTGGTGACCGCCTGGCCGCGCACGGTGGCGTCGGCGACGGTGAACAGGGCGAGCAGCGCGGCGAGTCCCCCGGTGACGACACCGGTCAGGGAGTGTCCGGCGAGGCCGCAGACCACGACGGCCGCCCCGATGCCGAGGACGGCCCGCGCGGCGAACCGCAGCCGCGTCCGCCCCGGGTCCGCGGCCGTGAACACCCTCTTCAGCACTGATTCCCGCCCCTCTGCGCGCACCGGCATGAAAAAGGCGCCGCGGAGTCCGCAGCGCCATCGATGCGACTATGACAGCATCCGGACGGACACTGGTTCAACAGGTGCGGAAAAACCTGGGCCAATGGTCCAGTCGGAGCCGGACTCGCGCCGCCACCCGGCGGCCAACGGACCACTCATGTCCGGGTGGGGCGCCGCTCGGCGGCCGCGCGCAGGGTTTCCAGCACGTCGGCGTCCGACACCTGCTCGAAGTCCTCGTACCAGAGTCCGACGGCCATGAACGCCGCCGGCTGGTGCAGACAGACCACGTCGTCGGCCTCCGGACGCAGCAGGTCCACCGCCTCCGGCGAACCGACCGGCACGGCCAGCACGACCCGGCGGGGCGCCAGGTTCCGTACCGCGCGCAGCGCGGCACGGGCCGTGCCGCCGGTCGCCAGGCCGTCGTCGACCACGATCGCGGTCCGTCCGCGCAGCTCGGGCGCGGGACGGTCCTGCCGGTAGAGCCGCTCGCGGCGGCGCAGTTCCCTGCGCTCCCGCTCGACGACGGGGGTGAGCTCGCTCTCCCGCAGGCCGAGCCTGTCGAGGGCGTCCTCGTCGAAGAGCGCGTCGTGGTCGCCGGCGATCGCGCCGACGCCGAGTTCCTGCTGGAACGGGGCGCCGATCTTGCGCACGACGAGCACGTCGAGCGGGGCGTCGAGCACCCGGGCGACCTCGTCGGCGACGGTGACGCCGCCGCGGGGCAGGGCGAGGACGACGGGGTCGGGCAGGACGCCGTCCTCCTGCTGGGTCCGCAGCACGTCGGCCAGTTTCCGCCCGGCCTGCCTGCGATCACGGAACTGCATGGCGGCTGCCGCTCCTTCCTCATCATGTCCTCGCCCCGCCGTCCGCGCCGGCCTCCGGGCCGCGGTGCGCCGGACGGGCGCTGCGGGTCGTCTCTCCTCGGTGCGCGGGTGGCGGGCGGCGGACCGTCCGGCGGTCACCGCCCACACCTTCTTCTCCGGTTCACCGGCTTTCCTTCGCCGTCGGCCGGTTTCGCCTCATGGGCGCCTTGGGACCCGGGTACCCGTATCGGCGAAGGGGACCTGGGTGATGAGCATGGTCGGCGACACCGACGACGACAGGCAGGCACGGCGACTGGGCTCGAGCGGACACCGGACGGTGCCGCACGACGCCGACATCCGGATCGACGCGTGGGGGACGAGCCGCGAGCGCTGTCTGGTGGAGGCGGCGCTCGGGATGGTGGAGTGCTTCGCCGACGTCACGGCGGTGCGGCCCACCGCCGTCGAACGGCTCCAGCTCTCCGAGGGCACCGACGACGACCTGCTGGCCGCGCTGCTGGACGAGGTCCTCCACCGGCTGGAGGCGTACGGCCAGGTGCCCGTCGACATGGAGGCGGAGATCACGGACGACGGGATGGCGGTGCGGCTGGCGGTCGCCGGGCTGGCGGACGTGGGGATCGTCGGCGCCGTGCCCGAGACGGTCGCGTGGCACGAGCTGCGCATCGGGCCGGACCCGTACGGCTGGTCGTGCGCGGTGACCGTCGACGTGTGACCCACCGGGCAGGGCCCCGGCGGCCACCGCACGGCGGGCGGCGCCGGGCCGGCGCGGAACGGCGGAGGGTTACCGTGGGGGCATGGGTGGCGGCGCGGTGACGCTGTTCCTGTGCGGCGACGTGATGCTCGGGCGCGGCGTCGACCAGGTCCTCGCGCGTCCCGGCAGTCCGGAACTGCGGGAGGACCACGTCGAGGACGCCCGGGTCTACGTCCGGCTGGCGGAGTCGGTCCACGGGCCCGTGCCCGCCCCCGTGGACCCGGGGTGGCCGTGGGGCGAGGCCCTGCGGTGGCTGGAGGAGTCCGCCCCGGACGTGCGGATCGTGAACCTGGAGACGGCCGTGACGCGCGGCCGCGCCTTCGCGCCCGACAAGGTGATCCACTACCGGATGCACCCGGACAACCTGCCGGCCCTCACGGTGGCCCGTCCCGACGTGTGCGTCCTGGCCAACAACCACGTGCTCGACTTCGGCCGTCCCGGCCTGGAGGAGACGCTCGACCGCCTGAGCCGCGCGGGTCTGCGGGCGGCGGGGGCGGGACGGAGCCGTGCCGAGGCGTACGCGCCCGTCGCGGTGCCCGTCGCCGCCGGCGGACGGGTGCTGGTGTTCGCCCTCGGGGCGCGGTCCTCCGGGATACCGCCCGGATGGGCGGCCACCCGGGGCACGCCCGGCGTCGCCTACCTCCCCGAGCTGTCGGCGGACACGGCCGCCGCGGTGGTCCGCCACGTGCGGCGGGCGAGGCTCCCGGGCGACGTCGCGGTCGTGTCCGTGCACTGGGGCTCGAACTGGGGGCACCACGTCCCCCGCGAGCAGATCCGCTTCGCCCGTCTCCTGGTCGACGGCGGTGTCGACCTCGTCCACGGCCACTCCTCGCACCATCCCCGCCGCCTCGAGGTGTACCGCGGCCGGCTCGTCCTGTACGGCTGCGGCGACTTCGTCGACGACTACGAGGGCATCTCGGGGTACGAGGAGTTCCGCGACGACCTCCGGATCGCGTACCTGGTCACACTGGAGGCGGGCACGGGCCGGCTGACCGCGCTGCGCATGCTGCCGCTGCGGGCCCGGCGCCTGCGGCTCGATCCGGCGCCGGAGGCGGACCGCGCCTGGCTGCGCGCGCTGCTCGAGCGGGTCAGCGACGGCGTCCGCCTCGCCCCGGCCGCGGACGGCACGCTCGCCCTGGTGCACCCCGCCGCCGCGCACCGGACCGGGGGCGGCCCGTGACCGGCCGCGCCGCCCGGCCGGCGGGCGACTGAGCCATTGGTACAGTCGGCGGCGATCACTCGCGGACGCGGGCACACCACCAGGGCAGGAGGCCGGGCACCATGGCCGTGGACGAGCTCGACACCCGCATCCTGCGGCTGCTGCTCGAGCAGCCCCGCACCAGCGTGCGCGAGTACGCCCGCATCCTGGGCATCGCCCGCGGCACCCTCCAGGCCCGTCTCGACCGGCTGGAGCGCGACGGCGTGATCACCGGCACGGGACCGTCCCTGTCGCCCGCCGCGCTCGGGCATCCGGTGCTGGCGTTCGTGCACATCGAGGTCACGCAGGGCCACCTCGACGACGTGGGGGACGCGCTGGCCGCCGTACCGGAGATCGTCGAGGCGTTCTCGATCACCGGCGGCGGCGATCTGCTCACCCGGGTGGTGGCGCGGGACAACGCCCACCTGGAGGACGTGATCCAGAAGCTGATCAGCCTTCCCGGCGTGGTCCGCACCCGCACGGAGGTCGCCCTGCGCGAGCGCGTGCCGTACCGGCTGCTGCCGCTGGTGGAGTCGATCGGGCGGGCGGCCGCCGGGCGGTGACCGCCCGCGCCCCCGGCCGCCCCCGAAGACGCCCGACTCCCGGCCGATCACGTCCGCACCGTTGACGCCCTCCCGCACCTCTCTCTACCGTCTGCTCGACCATCCGCACATTGTCCGTGATATCGAACATGAGTGGACCCGGAGGAGCAGCACATGGCACCGCCCCTCAGCAGACGGACCCTTCTCCAGAGCGCGGTCCTCGCGGCCGCCGTCCCCGGGATCGGCGGCGGAGCGGCCGCCGCGGCCTCGGCCGCGACGCTTCCGCCACCGCCCGCCTGGACCCTCCAGCCCTTCCCGCTCGACACCGTGGCACTCGGCCCCGGCGTCTTCGCCGACAAGCGCCGGCTGATGCTGGACCACGCGCGCGGCTACGACGTGAACCGGCTGCTCCAGGTCTTCCGCGCCAACGCCGGCCTGTCCACGCGGGGCGCGGTCGCCCCCGGCGGCTGGGAGGGGCTCGACGGCGAGGCCAACGGCAACCTGCGCGGCCACTACACCGGCCACTTCCTGACGATGCTGGCCCAGGCCTGTGCGAGCACCGGCGAGCAGGTGTTCGCGGACCGGATCCGGACCGTGGTCGGCGCGCTGACCGAGGTGCGCGAGGCGCTGCGCCGCGATCCGGCCGTGCTGAGCGTCGAGGGCAGGTTCGGCACCGCCGTGGAGAACGTCCGCGGCTCCCACCAGTACGTCGACCTGCCCGCGGGGGTCCTCGGCGGCGCCTCGGAGATCACGCTGGCCGCCTGGGTGAAGCCCACCCACGACGGCGCCTGGGCCCGCGTGCTCGACTGCGGCGACGACACGACCCGCTACCTGTACCTGACGACCCGCAACGCGAGCGGGGTGCCCCGGTTCGCCGTCACGACCGGCGGCCCGGGCGCCGAGCAGGGCCTGAACGGCACCGCCGCGCTGCCCCTGGACCGGTGGAGCCACCTCGCGGTCACCCTCGGCGGAGGCACCGGGACGCTGTACGTCGACGGCACGGCCGTCGCGCGGAACACGGCGATGTCCCTCACCCCGGCCGCCCTCGGCACCCTCGCCCACCACTGGCTCGGCCGCTCCTCCTTCGCCTCCGACCCCGTCCTCGCGGGCGCCCTCGGCGGATTCGACGTCTGGTCGCGCGTCCTGGACGCCGACGAGATCACCGGACTGCAGAGCACCCGCGGCCACGGCGACCTCGCGTCGTACGCCCTCGACGAGACCACGGGCTCCGCCTTCGCCGACGCCTCCGGGCGCGGCCTCACCGCCACCCTGCGCCGCACCTGGGGCGGTCCCGGCCACCCCGGTTTCCTCGCGGCCTACCCGGAGACCCAGTTCATCCTGCTGGAGTCGATGACCGGCAGCGACTACACCCGGGTGTGGGCGCCCTACTACACCGCCCACAAGATCCTGCGGGGCCTGCTGGACGCGTACCTCGCCACCGACGACGCCCGCGCCCTCGACCTGGCCTCGGGGATGGGCGACTGGATGCACTCCCGGCTGTCGAAACTGCCCGGGGCCACGCTCCAGCGCATGTGGGGGCTGTTCTCCAGCGGTGAGTTCGGCGGCGTCGTCGAGGCGGTCTGCGACCTGCACGCGCTCACCGGCAAGCCCGAACACCTCGCGCTGGCCGGGTTGTTCGACCTCGACCGGCTCATCGACGCGTGCGCGGCGGGCACCGACGTCCTGGACGGCCTCCACGCCAACCAGCACATCCCGATCTTCACCGGGTACGTCCGGCTGTACGACGCGACGGGCGAGGAGCGCTACCTCACCGCCGCGAAGAACTTCTGGGACATGGTCGTACCGCACCGCATGTACGGCATCGGCGGCACCAGCACGGGCGAGTTCTGGAAGGCGCGGGACGTCATCGCGGGGACGATCGGCGCCACGACCGCCGAGACCTGCTGCGCGTACAACCTGCTGAAGCTCAGCCGGATGCTGTTCCTCCACGAGCAGGACCCGAAGTACATGGACTACTACGAGCGGGCCCTGCTCAACCAGGTCCTCGGCTCCAAACAGGACACCCCGGACGCGGAGAAGCCGCTGGTCACGTACTTCATCGGGCTCACCCCGGGCCATGTGCGCGACTACACGCCCAAGCAGGGCACCACCTGCTGCGAGGGCACCGGCATGGAGAGCGCCACCAAGTACCAGGACTCGGTGTACTTCAAGGCCGCCGACGGCGGCGCGCTCTACGTCAACCTGTACAGCCCGTCCACGCTGACCTGGGCCGAGAAGGGCGTCACCGTCACGCAGAGCACCGACTTCCCGCGCGAGCAGGGCACCACGCTCACCGTCCGCGGCCGCACCGCGTCCTTCGCGCTGCGGCTGCGCGTGCCGTCCTGGGCGACGGCCGGGTTCCGGGTCACGGTCAACGGCCGCGAGGCCGGCGGCACCCCGAGACCCGGCAGCTACTTCACGCTGTCCCGGACCTGGCGCGACGGCGACACGGTCCGCGTCACGGCCCCGTTCCGGCTGCGGGTCGAGAAGGCCCCGGACGACCCGTCGTTGCAGACCCTCTTCCACGGCCCGGTCAACCTCGTCGCCCGCGATCCGTCGACGAGCTACCTGGAGGTCGGCCTCTACCGCAACGCGGCCCTCTCCGGCGACCTGCTGCCCTCCCTCACGCCGGTGAGCGGGAAACCGCTGCACCACACGCTGGACGGCATCGAGTTCGCCCCCTTCTTCGAGGGCACCGAGGACCCGACCCACGCGTACGTGCGGCGGGCGGAGCCCCGGGTGGTGTTCGGGAACAGCGACTCCGGCGTGGCCAACCCCGCGAGGGCGGACGGCACCACCCTGCTCGACGAGGTGTGGGCGGCCGCGCCGTTCGGCGGGAAGGGCGCGCTGGTGGCGCGGGTGCGGAGCGTGGTGGACGCCTGGGTGGCCGGCGGGCTGCTGGGGCGGGCCGACGGCGACACGGTGGTGAGCACGGCGCGCGGGGCGAAGTTCGTGCCGTGAGTCCGGTACCGATCCGCAGCGCTACGACCGGCGGCGCGGCTTGCCGCCGGTGCCGCGCCGGCCGCCGCCCTTGGCGCCGCCGGCGCGGCCCCGCGTCCCGCCGCCGGCCGCGGCCTTGCGTGGGGTGCCGCCGCCGGCCGCGGCCTTGCGCGGAGCGCCGTCGGTCCGCGGTGTGCGGCGCTCGCCCTTCCGCTCGCCGCCGCGCTCGCTCGTCTTCTCCGCCGGCGGCTGCCGGCGGCCGCGCGTGCTGTTGACCGTGCGGCCGCGGACGATGCCGATGAGGTCCTCGACCAGGTCGGTGGTGGCGTCCTCGGGCCACGCCAGGGCCACTCCCGACCGGGGGGCGTCCACGAGCGTGCGGTAGGTGAGGTCGCGGCGGTGGTGCAGCCGGGCCAGCGACTGGGGCACGACCAGGACGCCGATGTCCGCCGCGACCAGCTCGACGGCGTCGGCCGTGGTGGCGGGGCGCTCGAAGGCGGCCTCGCCCGGCGGCCGGTCCCAGCCGAGGACGTCGTCGAGGGGGTGCAGGACCACCTCGTCCGCGAGGTCGTCGAGGGTGATCTCGTCGGCGGTGGTGATCACGTGGTCCTTGGGCACCACGACGACGGTCGTCTCGGTGTAGAGGGGGATCGCGCTGAACACCGTGCGGTCGACCGGCAGCCGTACGAACGCCGCGTCGGCGGTGCCGTCGCGCAGGACGCCGGCGGCCTCGTCGGCCGTCACCTGGAGCAGGGTGAGGGGGACGTCCGGCAGGCGCTCCTGCCAGATCCGCACCCACTTGGCGGGCGTCACTCCGGGGACGTACGCGAGCCGGAACGAGGGGGAATCCGCCGAGTCGGTCATCCCGCCAGGTTACCGGCTGTGGTCGGAGGTCTCTCCGGCGGCCGATAGTCTGGACGGCATGAAGTCGCACCAGAGCGCCCAGACGATGAAGCCCGCGACCGCGGCGAAGAAGCTGGGTGTGTACCTCCCCGCCACCCCCGCCGAGTTCCGGGAGGGCGTCGTCTCGCGCGCCGAGCTGAACGAGCTCCAGGCGAACCCGCCGAAGTGGCTGCGCGCGCTGCGGGAGAGCGGTCCGCACCCCCGTCCGGTGGTCGCGGCGAAGCTGGGCGTGTCGATCTCGGGCCTGACCCGCGGCGGCGTCACCGAGGCGCTGACCACCGAGCAGATCGAGGCCCTCAAGGACGCCCGGCCCGAGTGGCTGGTGAAGGAGCGCGCCACCCAGGCCGAGGTCCGCCGCGAGACGGCCCGCATCAAGAAGCGCGACGCCGAGCGGGCCGAGCGCACGGAGTCCTGACGGGCCTCACGCGCGGCGCGGCGCGAGGATGCTGAGGGCGTTGGCCAGCACGACGGCGGTGACGGCCGCCCAGTCGACCGGGCCGAGGCCCTGCCCGAGCCCGACCCAGCCGACCAGCGCCGCGAGCACCGGGTTGACGCTCATGAACAGCCCGAACGCGGCCGGGGGCACGTGCCGCAGCGTGAACAGGTCGGCGAGGTACGGCACGGCCGAGGACAGCACGCCGGCGACGACGGCGTAGCCGAGGGCCGCCGCGGTCGGCGGCCGGTGCAGCGCCAGGACGACACCGACCGGCAGGAACACCAGCGCGGAGACGGCGGCCGCCGCGGCGGCCCCCTGCGCGCCCGGGACGCGCCGCCCCACCGTCCGGTTGAGCAGGATGTACGACGCCCAGCAGACCGCGGCCAGCAGCCCCAGTCCCAGCCCGAGGTGGTCGGTGGAGGGCCGGGGACGCATCAGCGTCACCGCGCCCGCCGCGGCGATCACCGCGCAGCAGGCGTCGACGCGGCGGCGCGCGGAGGCCAGGGCCAGGGCCAGCGGGCCGAGGAACTCCAACGTCACCGCGAGCCCGAGACCGATCCGGTCGATCGCGGTGTAGAGGGAGAGGTTCATCGTCCCGAACACCAGGGCCAGCAGCAGCACCGGCCCCCACTGGCGCCGGGTGAACGAGAGCGGGCGGGGGCGGGCGACGGCCAGCAGGACGAACGCCGCGACGTACTGGCGCACCGCCACCACCCCGGCCGGGCCGAGCACGGGGAAGGCGAGGGAGCCGATGGCGGCGCCGGTCTGGTTGGACAGACCGCTGCCGACCATGGTGGCCACACCGCCCAGGCGCCGGCGATCCGGCCGGGCGGCGGACGGCGTCACGGGCACGGGCGGGACGGACGTCGGGGGGACCTCTGCGGGCGATGATGCGGCGGGCATGCCCGGGATGGTGCCTCCGCGCGGCTGTTGCGCAAAATGCATGAGCCGCCGGATCCATACGCTGAAGTCATGGATGACGGGACGACGGCCGGGACCGGCGTGGAGCTGCGGCAGCTGCGCTGTCTCGTGGCGATCCTCGACGAGGGCGGCTTCACCGATGCGGCGGCCGTCCTGGGCGTCTCCCAGGCAGCCGTCTCCCGCACGCTCGCCTCCCTCGAACGCGCCCTGGGCGCGCGGCTGTTGCGGCGCACCTCACGGGTCGTGACGCCGACGGCGACCGGACTGCGCGTGGCGGCGCACGCGCGGCGGGTGCTCGGCGAGGTGGACGCGCTGGTACGGGAGGCCACCTCGGGCCGCACCCGGCTGCGGATCGGCTACGCCTGGTCGGCGCTCGGCCGCCACACCCTGGCCTTCCAGCGCCGGTGGGCGGAGCAGCACGCCGGCACGGATCTCCAGCTGGTGCGCGCCAACTCCGCGAGTGCCGGGCTGGCGGAGGGCGTCTGCGACATGGCGGTGGTGCGCAGGGCGCTGGACGACCGGCGGTTCGACTCCGCCCTCGTGGGCCTGGAGCGGCGCCTGTGCGGCCTGGCCGCCGACGATCCGCTGGCCCGGCGCCGTTCGGTGCGGCTCGCCGACCTCAGCGGCCGGACCCTGCTGATCGACCGGCGCACCGGCACCACCACGCCCGAGCTGTGGCCGCCCGACGTCCGGCCGGCCACGGAGGAGATCCACGACGTCGACGACTGGCTCACCGTGATCGCCACCGGCCGCGGTGTCGGCATGACCGCCGAGGCGACCGCCGACCAGTACCCGCGGCCCGGGATCGTCTACCGGCCCGTCCGCGACGCCGAGCCGGTCGCCGTGCGCCTGATGTGGTGGCGCGACGACCCCCACCCGGCGACCCAGGCGGTGAGGGAGCTGCTCACCGCGCTGTACCGTGCGCAGTGAGCTCCCGGGAATCGCTCGGGGGCCGTCGGGGTGACTACGATCTGGTCAAGTTCACCGACGTGGGTGTTTCGAGGTTGCTGGGGGTCGGGATGGTTGCTGGTCGTGTGGTGCGCTTCGACAGCCAGCGCGGTTACGGGTTCATCGCGCCCGACGACGGCGGGGAGGACGTCTTCCTGCACGTCAACGACATGCTGATGCCCGAGTCGCAGGTGCGGCGCGGTGTCGTCGTGGAGTTCGAGATCGAGGACGGCGAACGCGGTCCCAAGGCGTCCGGGGTGCGGCTCGCGCGGGGCGCGGACGGCAAGCCGCTGGCGGCCGACGACGACGTCCTGTGCGACGTGCTCAGCACGGAGGAGTTCACCCGGGACGTCACCGAGGTCCTGCTGACGGCGGCGCCCTCGCTGACCGCGGAGCAGATCCTCCAGGTCCGCGGCACGCTGGCGCAGTTCGCGAAGAACCACGGCTGGGTCGAGGGCTGACCCGGCCGGGCACACCGTGTCCTCCGGGGGCGGCGCCGGCCCGGCCGTGCGCCGGTTCTCGTTCCGTACGACGGACGGGGACGAGGCGCGCGCGACGGTCGGCGCCACGTACTACGCCACCGCCATCGACCTGCTCGACCCCGCCGTGGAGCCCGACGCCCCGGCGGTGACGGTCCCGGCCGCCGACGACGCCCCGGGATTCGTCGGTGCGGGGAGGCGCGCGTGCTGTCCGCGCCCGGGTCCCCTCCCCGTGTTCCGGGTACGGACAGCCCCGTGTCACGGTGGACGGACCACCTCGTGTGCCGGATGACGGACTCCCCGTGTGCCGGATGACGGACTCCCCGTGTGCCGAAGGCCGGGCTCCCCGTGTGCCGAAGGCCGGACAACCTCGTGTCACGGTGGACGGACAGCTCCGTTCGCCGAAGGCCGGGACGGCTCCCCGGTGGCGCGAACGCCTCCTCCCGCGGTCGGCTGCCGGACCGCACGCCGTGGTCCCGCGCACGGCCTGTGACCTGCGCACGCTTCGGCCCGACCCGGGGTCACCGCCCGCCGGGCGGGCGCCCGGAGTCCGTTGTCAGTGGCCTGTTCTAGAGTTCCCGTCACTTGATCACAGCGGGTGCGGGAGGCACGCATGGGGTGGGTGTCGGCCGGCGACTACGAGGTCGCCCTCGACGACGGCAGGGTGGTGTGCCGCAACGCGGCGGGACGGCGGCTGAAGTCCGTACCGCCCAAGATCGCCGACGATCCGGCCGTGGTGGGCCTGCGTCAGCTCGTCGAGTGGCTGGAGCGGCACGAGCGCCGGTGCCTGGCCGACGTGGAGCGGTGGATGGTGCGCTCGCTGCCGGTGCCGTTCGCGGTCCTCGCGCGGGTGTGGCCCGACCCGGCCTGGCAGTCCGCCCTGCGGGACCTCGTCGTCACCGGCGCCGACGGCGAGGTGGCCGGGTTCCTGCGGGACGCCGACCCCGAACGCGGCCTCGGCCTGGTCGACCTCGACGGCGACACCGTCCGTGTCACGACGGACCTCGTCCGCCTGCCGCACCCGGTGCTCCTGGCCGACCTGGAGGAGCTGCGGGAGTTCGCCGTCGAGCTCGGTGTGGAGCAGCGCGCCCAGCAGCTCTTCCGCGAGGTGTGGCGGCGGCCCGCCGCGCTCGACGCGTCGGCCGGCTCGGTCGAGGAGTACGCGGGCGGGGTCTTCAAGCAGCTGCGGTTCCTGCTCGGCCGGGCCGCCCAGCTCGGCTACCGCGTGCGCGGCGGACACGCGGTGTGCTCCGTGCTGGAGGACGGCCGCGGCGTCGAGGCCCGCGTGTGGGTCGGCGACTACGACGGCTACGAGGAGACGGAGACCGGCCCGCTGGTGTTCACCGACACCGCCGGCCGGGCGCTGAAGCTCGGTCAGGTCGGGCCGGTGGCCTGGTCGGAGGGCATGCGCATGGCGGCCGCGCTGTACGCCGGACGCGACATCGAGGACGAGGAGCAGGCGGCATGACCCCGTACGACGCGACCACCGCGGGCGCGCTGCTCGACGCCGGCGCCGTCCTGCCCCCGGGCACCACGGACCGCGAGGACGCCGACGTCCTCACCGTCCGCACGTACACCCACCCCGCGCTGGGCGACCGGCGGGTCGTGCGGCTCGTGCCGGGCACGCTCGGGGAGGCCGAGGACCTCGCCCTGGACTTCCTGGGGCTGGCCCGGGAGCCGGAGGCGCCCGAGGTCGGCCAGGTGCGCCGGGAGACACTCGGCTTCCCCGCCTGGGCGCTGGTCAACGACCCGGCGAACGGGCACCACGCGCTGGCCCTGGTCAAGGACGTCGAGCGGCTCGCCCGGCAGGCCAAGTCCCGCCCGGGCGCCGCGAAGGAGGGCTTCGAGGCGCTGGGAGCGCGGCTCGGCCGGGCCGTGCCGCACTTCCTGCCCACCTTCTACGAGCAGGCCGCCCGCGTCTTCCTCCAGCACGAGAACACCACCTACGCCGCCGCGTTCTTCGGCAAGGCCCGCGAGGCCGAGCGGGTGCACGCGCTGGAGGTGGACGAGGAGCGGCAGCGGGCCGTGTTCCTGGAGTTCGCGTTCGCCGGGGCGCTCACCGTCAAGGCGCTCAAGGAGCACGTGAGGGACCTCGGGGCGCGGCTGAGTCCGGCCGAGGCCTGGGCGCAGTTCCGGCAGCTGACCGTGGAGCGCTGCGCGGCGGGCATGCCGCCGTACGCCTCGCTGCCGCAGGACGCGCGCGGGCTGATCAAGGCCGCGAGGCTGGACCGGGGCACCGAGGAGTGCGCCCTGGTCGCCGACCTGCTCGCCTCGCCGGCCGCGGTCCGCGCCCCGGCGTCGTTCTGGAACTCCTACCGGGCGACGCTCGCCGTCCTCGCCGGGGAGCGGCCGGAGGTGCGGGTCCGGCTGCTGGAGATCATGCCGGCCGGGCTGGGCCGGTCCGTCGAGGACGACGAGTTCTGGCTGGCGCTGCTGACCGAGTGCGGCGCCGACCGGCTCCTCACCGGTGAGGCGGCCGACGCCGAGGTCGACGCGGCGGACTGGCTGACCCGCTGGGCCCTGCACCGCAAGCACGGCGGGCAGGTGAGCACCCGTTCCGCGGGCACCCTCGCGCTCGTGGAGCGGATGGCTCCCCGGCTGCGGGCGCAGGGCCGCCCGGTCGACCTGGTCTCCGGCCGCTGGCACCCCGGCGCCGAACTCGACCTGCTGGACCTGTGCGTGGCGCTGGACGTACCGCTGACGCTGCCCGGCCCCGACCAGGTCGTGTACCTCTGCATCGACCGCTGGCTGCGCGAGACCCGGCCCGGGCGGCGCGACCTGGCGGCCCTCGGCGCGGACCCCCGGTGCCGGCGACTGCTGTACGCCGGGATCGGCACCCTGAGCGCGTCCCGCCCCGGGACCGAGGTGCTGGAGGGGCTGGCCGCCCATCCGGTCCTCGGTGAGGTGCTGCGCGAGTGGCTGGAGGAAGCGGCCGGCGAGCTGTCCACCGCGGCCGGGCTGCCCCCGGCGCGCGCCGCGCTGGAGCGGCTGCGGCCCTTCCGACCGGTGGCCGCGCGGGTCGCCCCCGCGGCCGTCGCCGAGGTCGCCGCCCACGAGGCCGCGCCGCTGCTCGGCCACACCCTGCGCGCCGGCGTCCCGGACGAACTGGGCTGGCCCGCGCTCGACGAGGTGATGCGCCGCATCGACGCCGAGACCGCCCCCGGCCGTGACCGCGACAACCCGCTGACCGTCACCGAGGCCTGGCCCGCGCTGATCGTCTCCCGGGCGCACAAGGTGTTCGTGGTCGGACCGGACGGCGTCCTGCTGGAGCACGACCTGCGGCTGCCGGTCCGGCCGGACCGCTGGCAGCGGCCGTCGTTCCGCTTCACCGACGGCGAGCTGCTGGTGATGTGGCGGCAGGACGGCAAGCAGTTCGGCTACTGGTCCGCCCGCCCGGACGAGGTCTTCACGCTGGGCGGCGAACAGATCCCCCAGTACTGGTACGGCAGCGGCGACGCGGGCGACCCGTCGATCCCGCTGCCCGGCGGCGGCCGCGCCACCGGCGGGCGCACCCTGCACACCGGCGACACCGTCCTGCCGCCGCGCCGCCGCGTCCTCGGCGACGGCACCTCGTACTGGCGCCAGGGCCGGCAGGGCCGGCAGCACGTGTGGCTCGAGTACGACCCGGCGACCGGCGCGCACGGACGCGCCTCACTGCCCGCGTTCCTGCGGTCCGGCATCCGGGAGGACACGACCCTGCTCCCGCACCACTGCGAGGTGCTGCCGCTCCAGCCCGGCCTGGAGCACAGCCCGTTCGGCACGGACGGCACGGTCCTCGGCCGCTGGGTGCGCACCGAGGGCGAGGGCGCGGAGGCCCGCAGCGTCGCCGGGACCCCGGACGGCCGCACCGTCGTCCTGCCGGCGGTCGACGGACGGGTGCCGGGCGTCCCGCTGGGCGCGCTGCGGCTGCCCGGGGGCGCCGAACCCGTGGCCGTCCGGGTGCACCGGCAGATCGCCCTGTACGCGGCGGACGACACCTCCGCCGCCGGGGAGCTGGGCCGGGTGACGCCGATGGAGCGGGGCGGCGAGTTCGCGGCCGGCACGCGGTTCGTCCCGCCGGCCGACTTCTGGCACGCGCTGCGACCGCGTGACGAGGCGGCGTCGGCCGTCCTGCGCGCGCTGACCGACGAGACCGCGGCCGAGGTGCTGCGCGCCGGGGCCGAGGCCCTGGCGGACCGGCAGGCGAAGATCGTGGCCGCGGGGAGGACCGACGGCACGCCGGCGGCCGGGGCCGTCGTGCCGAGCGCCGACGAGGTGATCCGGGAGGTCGTGTCCCGTCATCTGCCCGCCGTCGGCGACGAGCGGCTGCTGACCGGTGTCGCCGCGCTCGTCCGCGCGGTGCTGCGGCTGGCGGAGTCGACCGCCGCGTTCGTGGCCCCGCCGGCCGAGCGGCCGCAGGCCGACCTCCGGCGCACGGAGGGCATGTTCGCCGACTACAAGCCCGAGCACGGCGACGACCAGACGCTGCGTGAGGCCATCGCGGGATTCGGGGACGCCGGCTCCGGCTGGTACGGGGGCAGCGGGCGCTGGAGCGTGCTGCGGCAGATCCGCGCCGTCAACCACGTGCTGACGGGACAGCCCGCCGACGGCAGACCGCTGGAGCGGCGGTCCCGTGACACGGGCGCCGCCGAGGGCTGGCGCAGCGACGAGTTCACGGTCCCCGGGGTCACCTCGGTCTGGCCGTCCGTCCTGGACGCGCTGCGGCCGCTGGCCTACCGCGCCGCGTCGCCGACGGTGACCGCGGCGCACCGCGAGGCGCTGCTCCTGCTGTTCGAGGCGGTCGCCGAAGGGCCGCTGGCCGCGCCCGGGAGCACGCTGCGGGAGGTCGTGCTGAGCGAGCCGTTCGACCGGAACGGCAGGCCGGAGCGGATCGGCCAGGTACTGCGCCGCGAGGGCCGCACGGTCGTCGTCCTCAACTGCCGGCGCATCGACAGCGACCGTCTGCGCGTGCACTGGCTCGCCCTGGACCACGATCCGGCCGGGACCTTCGGTGCGGTCGCCCACTTCGCCCTGGAGGAGGAGACGGCGCACCCGGCGGTGTTCCCCGCCGAGGCGCTGACCGGTCTCACCGAGCGGGTCCGGGACAAGGGCGCGGCTCCCTGGCAGCCGGAGGCGCCCGCCGCCCTCACCGCCGCCACCGGCGGAGGTCTGGGGCCCGTGCAGGCCGCCCTGCTGCTCGCCGGCCGGCCGGAGCAGCTCACCGCCGAGGTGATCGCGGCCACCGGACTGAAGCCGCGCCAGAAGGACCTCGGCGACAGCCTGCTGCGCTCGATCACGGCGGCCGACCTGGCGGCGCTCGTCGGCGCGCTGCTGCCCGCGGACACCGGCGAGCTGTGGACGGCCGGCCCGGACACGGCGGCCGCCGGACGGGTGTGGGCCGAGCGGCTCGCCGGAGTCGTCCGGCTGCCCGAGGACCTCGCCGCGGAGCCGTCCCTCGGCGGCCTGCCGACCGGCTCCGTCGAGGAGGTCCTCAACCCGGGGCGCACCCCCTGGATCAGCCGCACCACGGTCCAGCGGCCCGACAAGGACGGCAACCTGGTCGCGCAGGACCCGAAGGCGCTGCCGGGGCGGTACGACCTGACGCGCGCCGTGGCCGCCCTGGCCGGGCTCGCCTACGCGCTGCCGTACGGGCACGCGCTGCGCGGCCTGCTGCCGGAGAGCCTCGCCGCGCTGCGCCGCCGGGTCGCCGACCCGGGACTGCTGGTCGACCTCGACATCGACTGGACGGAGAAGGGCTCCTCGTCCGCGGCCGAGCTGCGCAAGGCGTTCGGGATGCCCGCCACCGGCGGTGCCGGTCCGGACGGTCTGACGCGCCTGGGCGAGGCACTGGTGCTGCGGCCCTGGTACGGCGACCAGGAAGCCGTCCTGGTCCGCCCGGCCGGGCTCGAGGGCCCCGACGACCCGCTGTTCGGGCTGGTCGAGGGACTCGTCGGAGCAGGGCGCGGCCATGGCATGCGGGCCCTGCGGACGGTCCTCGGCGAGGAACTCGCCCGCGCGCTCGCCGCCGGCACCGATCCCGCGGGGCTCACCGGACACGCCCAGGACCCCACCGTGAGCGTGCCCTCGCTGGTCACCGAGGTCGCGGAGCGGCACGGTCTGGGCGAGGACGCGGCGGCGCTCTACCTGCAGCTGCTCGCCCTGCCCGACCCCACGGACCGCAACTGCGCCCGCTGGACCGGCTGGAGGCCCGCCCGCATGAAGAAGGCCCGCGCCGAGCTCGCGGCGACCGGCCTGGTCGTGGAGGCCAAGCGGCCGCGCGCCGGGCGCACCCTCTTCCTGCCGTGCGGCTGGCTCGACCTGAAGTCGCCCGCCCTGCCCGTGGAGATCTGGAAGCAGGGCCTCTACCCGGTCCGCGACCACGTCCGGGCGGCGCCGCGGGTGCCGGTGCCGGAGCTGTTCGCGCGCGCGTGGGACCGGGTCCGCGCCGGTGACGCCCCGGCCTACGAGGAGCTCACCACCCGGGCCACCCGCAAGGGCCGCCGCCGATGACCACCGTCCCGCCGCACCTGGGAGAACACGCGCCGATGACCACCACCGTCCCCGCCGCCCCGGCCCCGTCCCCCGGCCCGGGCCGCCAGATCGTGCCGCCCGAGGACCGGTACGCCGACGAGCTGGCCTTCCTCGCCGCGTACGACGACGGACCGCGCCCGCCCGCCTGGCGGCTCACCCCGCGCGCGGTCGTCACGTTCGTCATGGGCAGCGACGGCCGGCCGCTGAAGCTGCCCGACGGCGCCGTGGTGCCCGACGGGGTGCCGCGCCGTATGACGGTCGAGGGCAAGTTCGTCGGCGACCGGGCGCTGGTCGAGCGGTGTGTGGTGACCCTCGCGGGCGAGCGCGGTCTGCTGCTCGTCGGCGAGCCCGGCACCGCCAAGTCCATGCTGTCGGAGCTGCTGTCGGCCGCGGTGTGCGGCACCAGCGGTCTGGTCGTGCAGGGCACCGCGGGCACGACCGAGGACCAGCTCAAGTACGGCTGGAACTACGCCCTGCTGCTGGCGCAGGGCCCCAGCCGGCAGGCGCTCGTGCCCTCGCCGGTGCTGACCGCCATGCGCCGGGGCGCCGTCGCCCGGGTCGAGGAGGTCACGCGCTGTCTGCCCGAGGTGCAGGACTCGCTGGTGTCGTTGCTCTCGGAGCGGCGCATCGCCGTGCCCGAGCTGGCGGGCACCGAGGACGCCCTCGCCCACGCCGCGCCCGGTTTCACCCTCATCGCCACGGCCAACCTGCGGGACAAGGGCGTCTCCGAGATGTCCGCGGCCCTCAAGCGCCGCTTCAACTTCGAGACGGTGGGCCCGATCCCGGACCTCGACGCGGAGACCGCGCTGGTGCGCGGCCAGGCCCGGGCGTCGGTGGAGCGGGCCGGGGCGCCGTTCCAGGTGGACGACGCCGTGCTGGAGGCCCTGGTCACCGCCTTCCGGGATCTGCGCGAGGGGCGGTCCGCGGAGGGCTGGGAGGTGGAGCGGCCGTCCACGGTGATGAGCACCGCGGAGGCCGTGTCCGTGGCGGGCGCGCTGGCTCTCGCGGCGGCGTACTTCCCGGGGGACCGTGACGTGCTCGGCCTGCTGCCGGGGCACCTGCTGGGCGTGGTCCGCAAGGACGACCCCGCCGACGCGGCCCGTCTGCGCGGCTACTGGGACGGCCCGGTGCGCCGCCGCGCCGAACAGGGGTCGGCCACCTGGCGCACCCTGTGGGACCTGCGTACGGTCCTGGAGGGCTGACGGCCGTGTCCCTCTCCCCCCGCTCCGGGTCGCCCTCCGCCGACGGCGCGTCCCCGCCGGCCGGCGCCGTGCCTCCGTCCGCCGGTCCCGGGCCGCGCACGCCCGACGAGGCCCTCGCCGCCCTCACCGGTCCGGCGGCCCCCTACCTCGTCGGCGTGCGGCACCACGCGCCCTCCCTGGCCGCCGCCGTGCCGGCGCTGCTCGACGAGGCGAAGCCGGACGTGCTGCTCGTCGAGCTGCCGGCCGAGATGCAGCCGTGGCTGCCCTGGCTCGGGCACGAGGAGACACGGGCCCCGGTCGCGCTCGCCGCGGCCCCCGGTGACGGGGGCGGAAACGGGGGACCCGCGTTCTACCCGTTCGCCGACTTCTCGCCCGAACTGGCGGCCGTGCGGTGGGCGTTGCGGCAGGACGTGCCGGTGGTCGCCTGCGACCTGCCGCTGGCCGACCGGGCGTGGGACGAGGGGCGGCGCGCCCCGGCGCGCGGCGCCGGGGGCCCCGGGCTCGCCGCGGCCCTGCGGGCCGGACTGACGGGGCGCCCCGGGGACGATCTGTGGGACCGGCTGGTCGAGGCCACCGCGCCGGGTTCCCCGCCCGAGGCGCTGCGCCGGGCGGCGCTGCTGACGGGATGGGCGCTGCGCGAGGACGCGGCGGCCTCGGGCGGGGTGCCCGAGCTGGATCTGCGGCGGGAGCGCTGGATGCGGGCCCGGCTGGCCGATGCCACCGCGCACGGGCAGCGCGCGGCCGTGGTGGTCGGCGCGTTCCACGCCCCGGCGCTGGTGGAAGGACCGGCGGAGGAGGACGCCGAAGCCGCGCCCGCCCCCGCCACCGCGAGCGGCCCCGGGTGGACGACCTCGCTGATCCCTTACTCCTACACCCTCCTCGACGAGCGCTCCGGCTATCCGGCGGGCATCCGGGACCCGGAGTGGCAGGACCGGGTCCTGCGCGCGGCGGGCGATCCGGGGGCGCTGGAGGAGGCGCTGACGCGGGCGGCCGTGCGCATCTGCGCGGAGCTGCGCGGCCTCGGGCATCCGTCGGGGCCCGCCGACGCGCGCGAGATCACCCGGCTCGCCTCCGACCTCGCCCGGCTGCGCGGGCTGCCCGCGGCGGGCCGGGGGGAACTGGTCGAGGCCGTGCAGACGGTGCTGGCGCAGGGCGAGCCGTACGGGCGGGGCCGGGCCGTGGCGCGGGCGATGGAGCGGGTGCTCGTCGGCACGCGCACCGGGCGGCCCGCCCCGGGCGCGCCGCGCAGTGGTCTCGTCCCGGCGGTCGAGGCCGAGGTCGCGGAGCTGGGCCTGCCCGGCCCGGCGGCGGACGGCCCGGCCACCGCTCGTGACCTGCGGCTCGATCCGCTGCGCTCCGACCTCGACCGGCGCCGCGAGCTGCTGCTGCGCCGGCTGACGGTGTGCGGGGTGCCGTACGCGCAGGCCCGGGAGGTCGTCGGCGCGGGCGGCGCCGAGGCCCTCACCTCGCGCTGGGAGGTGCGCTGGACGCCCGCGACGGCCGCCATGCTGACCGCGGCCGGCGTCCGCGGCGTCACTCCCGCGCAGGCCGCCGAGGGAGTGCTGCGCGAGCGGTGGCGCCTCCAGCGGGACGAGGGGGGCCCGACGGCCGCGCAGTGCCTGGAGGGGCTCGCGCAGGCGGCGGAGTGCGGTCTTGCGGCCCTCACGGACGAGCGGCTCGCCGAAGTCGCCGAGGTGCTGCCGCCGGCCGGCTCCCTCCCCGAGCTCCTCGCCGGTCTCGCCCTGTCGGACCGGCTGCGCGCCGGGCACGTCCCCGGGCTCGGCGCCGACGAGGACCGTACGGCCCGTGCGGCAGCCGTCGCCGACCTGCTCACCTCGGCCGCGGTGCGGCAGGTGGACGGCCTGACCGGCTCCGAGGATCCCGCCGACGCCCACGCCCTGCTCGAACTCGCCCACCGGGCCGACCTGTCGGGCGGTGTCCGGCTCACCGACGCGCTCGCCCGGCTGGCCGTCGACGGCTCGCCGTCGATGCGCGGTGCCGCCGGGGCCGTCCGGGTGCTGCTCGGCCAGGAGGACGCCCGGGTCTTCGGCGAGCGCGTCGCGTCCTGGGTCGACGGCGCCGTCGACGCCGACTCCCGCGCGGCGCTCACCGCCCGGCTCAGCGGGCTGCTGACCGCCGCGGCCCCGCTGCTGGAGTCGGCGGCGCCCGCGCTGGAGCCGCTGATCGGCCGCGTCTCGGAGCTGCCCGACCGCGACTTCCTCGACCGGCTCCCGGCGCTGCGGGGCGGCTTCGACACCCTCAGCCCCGCGGCCCGCGACCGTCTCCTGGCGGCCGTCGAGGAACGTCTGGGCACCGCGCACGTGGCCGACACCGACGGCGTCGATCCGGCCGCGCTCGCCGTGTGGACCGGGGCGGACCTGGCCGCCCGGGACACCCTGCGGGCGCTGGGCCTGCTGCCCGCGCCGGGCGGCGTCCGGGCCGACGTCGCCCCGGAGACCGCCGCTCCCGCGGCCGAGGACCGTCTGCCGGCCCCCGCCGACCGGTGGCGCCTCGTGCTGGGCCGCCGCCCGGACCGGCTGCCGCCGTCCGCCCTCCCGCTGGCGGCCGCGCTGGACGAGCTGTACGGCAGCGGCCGCGGCGAGGGCAGCAGAGGCGACCTCACCGGCGCGGGACCCGGGGGCGGCCGGGAGGCGCCGTATCCCGGCGTGCGGGAGTGGTCGCAGGAGCTGGCCGCCCTGTTCGGGCCGGGCATCCGGGAGGAGGTGCTGGCGGCGGCGGCCGCGTCGGGCCGCAGGGACGTCCTCACCGAGCTGGACGCGGACAGCGTGCGGCCCTCGGTCGACCTGCTGCGGACCGTGCTGCGGCACGCCGGCGGGCTGCCCGAGGCCCGGCTGGCCGCGCTGCGCCCGCTCGTCCGGCGGCTGGTCGACGCGCTGACCCGGCAGCTGACCACCCGGCTGCGCCCCGCCCTGCACGGCACGGCCCTGCCGCGCCCCGGCCGGCGGCCCGGCGGCGGTCTCGATCTGCCCCGCACCCTGCGGGCCAATCTGGCGACCGCGCGCCGCGGCCCGGACGGCGCCGTCCGGGTGATCCCCGAGTACCCCGTCTTCCGGACGCGGGCGCGGCGGGCCGCCGACTGGCGGCTGATCCTGGTGACGGACGTGTCGGGATCCATGGAGGCGTCCACCGTCTGGGCGGCGCTGACCGCCTCCGTGCTGGCCGGGGTGCCGACCCTGTCGACCCACTTCCTGGCCTTCTCCACGGAGGTCATCGACCTCACCGGGCACGTCGAGGACCCCTTGTCGCTGCTGCTGGAGGTCAGCGTGGGCGGCGGCACGCACATCGCGGCGGGGCTGCGGCACGCCCGTGAGCTGGTCACCGTGCCGTCGCGGACCCTCGTCGTGGTCGTCAGCGACTTCGAGGAGGGCTACCCGCTGGGCGGTCTGCTCGCCGAGGTCCGCGCGCTGGTCGGGTCGGGCTGTCACGTCCTGGGCTGCGCGAGCCTCGACGACACCGGCCGGCCCCGGTACTCCACGGGCGTCGCCGGTCAGCTCGTCGCCGCCGGCATGCCCGTCGCCGCCCTCAGTCCACTCGAACTCGCCCGCTGGGTAGGGGAGAAGATCGCATGAGCCCGGACCCGAGCACGGACCTGACCCCGGACCGGACGGCCCCGGACCCGACCAGGGATGCGCCCTCGGACCGTCCGGCCCCGGATGCGCCCCCGGACCGTCCGGCCCCGGGCCCGGCTCCGGACGGGACGGACGCGGGCCTGCCGGGCACGGGCCTGCCTCCGGTCGCCCCGTCCGTCACCGCCGAACTGGTGGAGGCGCTCTCGCCCCGTCTGCGCAAGCGGCTGGACTCGGGGATCGCCAAGCTCGCGTCACGCCCGGCCGTCCGTGACGGCGACACCGTACGGATCGCCGTCGACGACGCCACCGACCTCGAACTGCACGCCCCGGGCGGGGCCGTGACCAGCGCCGACGCGATCCGCTGCGGCTGCCTGCTCGCCCCGGACTGTCTGCACCGCGCGGCGGCGGCCTCCGCCGCGCCGGTCGCGCGGGACACGGCGGACGCGTCGGGAGCGGTGCGGGGGGAAGCACCGGACGGGGAAGGACCGGGCGAGGAGGCACCGGAGGCGGAGACCGCCGACCAGGGCCTGCGCACCGCCGCACGAGCCGTGTTCGACGCGGCGGCCGCCGTCCTCGAGGCCGGGTCGGACGGCGCCGGCGCCGTGCTCCAGGCCGAGCTGCTGCGCGCCGCGCACACCGCGCGCCTCGCCGGTCTGCCCCGCGCCTCCGCCGCGGCGGTCTCCGTGGTCACCGGGGTGCGTGCGGCCCGCTCCGCCGACCCCGCGTACCGCCTCGCCGATCTCGCCGGCGCCGTGCGTGACGTCCTGGGCGTCGCCCACCGCCTGCCCCGTGCCACCGGCCAGGACCTCGCCGACCTGCGGGGCACGGTACGGCAGCCCTACCGCCCGGACGGCTCCCTGCGGCTGTACGGGCTGTTCTCGGAACCCGTCCTGACGGCGACCGGGTACGCGGGCGCGGTCACCTGGACCGCGGACGCCGACGGCCGTCTCCACACGGTCTCCGACGTGGCGCCGGGCGGCCCGGGCCGGGCCGTCGGCGCCGCCGGCCGGGCCGTCCGGATCGGCGACACCGCCCTGACCCACCGTGAGCTGTCGCGTGCGGGCCTCGCCGTGTCCGGGGCCACGGTCTCCCCCACGGGCCGGCTCGGCGCCGGAGCGGGCGTGCGGGCGGTCCGCGCCTCCGGTGCCGCGTGGAACGCGGAGCCGCTGGACCGGCTGTGGACGGTGCCGGTGGCCGAACAGGTCACCCGTGCCCTGGCCGACGACGGTCATGACCTGCTGTTCCTCGACGTCACCCTGGCGGGCACGGTCCGGGAGGCGAGCGGGGACAGTCTGCTGGCCGACTGCGGCGGCGTCGCCGTGCGGCTGGCCGCGGCCCACGACGACCCGGCGCTCCCCTACCGGGACAACCTCCGGCTGCTGGCCGCCGCGCGGGGCTGCGCGCTGCGGATCGTCGCCCGCCTCGTCCCGGGGCCGCTGCCGCGCGCCCTGCTGCTCGCCGCCGAGCACCCCACGCAGCCCGGCATCCGGCTGGACCTCGGTCTGGACCGTCTCCGGCGCGCGGACCTGCCCCCGGTGACGGAGGCCCCCCTGGCCGTCTCCCCGCCCGCGGCGGACGAGGCCCCGCTGCACCTGTTGCGCCGCCGTGTCCACCAGGCGGTGTCCGGTGGCCGCCGGGTGCTGGCGTTCCCCGGTGGCGGGACGGGCGACGCCGCCCGGCTGCGCCGTGCCGGGCTCGGCACGGCCGGTGACCTCCTGGACGACCTGCACGCCGCCGCGGCGGACCGCTCGCGCGACGCCTTCGGCCGGCTGCTCCCGGCCGACACGCACCGCTTCGCCCGCGCCTGGCTGGCCGCCGCCGTCTACACCGGCGAGGTCGAGCGGAGGCTGTGCGCGGCGGCCTGGGGAGCGGGCGCCGAGGCGGTGACGGCCCCCCTGTGACGACGTACCGACGGTCCTCGCGCTTTTAGGTCAGGATCTGACCTCGATGGCTCCTAACGTGGTCTCACCGACGGAACGCCTCCCTCGACCTCACGGAAGAAGGCCACCATGAACGAGTCGCCCGCCCTCGAGCAGACCGCCGCCCCGACCCTCACCGGTGAGCGCGCGGACCTGCTGGCGCAGCTGGCCCACGCCCGGCACTTCCTGCGGTTCACCACCCGGGACCTCACCGACGAGCAGGCCGGGCGGCGGACCACCGCCAGCGAGCTGTGTCTCGGCGGCCTGGTCAAGCACGTCACCTCGGTCGAACGGAACTGGGTGAACTTCATCCTCGAGGGCCCGTCGGCGATGGGCGACTTCGACCAGATGACCGAGGAGGACTTCGCCCGGCGGGCCGACGAGTTCCGGATGCTGCCCGGGGAGACGCTGGACGGGGTGCTGAAGGACTACGCCGAGACGGCCCGCCGCACCGACGAACTGGTCGCCACGCTGCCCAGCCTGGACGCGGACCACCCGCTGCCCACGGCGCCGTGGTTCGAGCCGGGCGTCCGCTGGTCGGCGCGCCGGACGCTGATGCACATCGTCGCCGAGACCGCCCAGCACGCGGGCCACGCCGACATCATCCGCGAGTCCCTGGACGGGGCGAAGAGCATGGGGTGACCCGCGGGCGGGCACGTGCCCTCGACTCAGCTCCGGGTGGACGGTCCCTCCTCGGGGGAGGGCGCCCCCGGCGACCGCGGCCGGATCCGGCCGCGGTCGCCGCCTAGCCGAGGAAGCTCAGCCGCACCTGACGGTTCGGATTGTCCCGGTTCGTGTCCACCAGGCACACCGACTGCCAGGTTCCGAGCTCCAGTCGGCCGCTCACGACGGGCAGCGTCGCGTGGGGCGGGACGAGGGCCGGCAGGACGTGGTCGCGGCCGTGGCCGGGGCTGCCGTGCCGGTGCTGCCAGCGGTCGTCGGCGGGGAGGAGGGTGTGCAGGGCGGCGAGCAGGTCGTCGTCGCTGCCGGCGCCCGTCTCGATGACCGCGATGCCGGCCGTGGCGTGCGGAACGAAGACGTTCAGCAGGCCGTCGCGGCCGGCCGCGGCCTCCCGCAGGAAGGACTCGCAGTCACGGGTGAGGTCGACGACCGCCTCCTGCGATCCGGAGGCGACGTGCAGTACTCGTGTGGTGAACGCATCTGACATGCCCCCCATCCTGACCCGTACGCCGGATTCCACACCTGCCCGGCCGTCCGCCCCTCCGCGCGAGGACTCCTTCCGCGAGACGCCGTCGACCGTTCCGCGAGACGCCCGTCGGCCACGGCCGCGCCGCTGACCGGTTTCGGCGGCCTGCCGCGTCCGGCCCGGTCACCACGCGCGCTCCCCCGGCCTGCCGCGAGGGCGGCGGTGCCGCACGGCCGAGGCGCACGCCGGGGAAGGTCCACGGCCTCGGCGGTGTTGGTGGAAACGTGAACAACACACGTGAGGTCGAGGTGGTCGTCATAGGCGCCGGCCAGGCGGGTCTGGCCGGCGCCTATCACCTGCGGCGCACCGGCTTCGTGCCGGAGCGCGACTTCGTGGTGCTGGACCACTCTCCCGGGCCGGGCGGCGCCTGGCAGTTCCGGTGGCCCTCACTGACGTACGGCAAGGTGCACGGCATGCACGCCCTGCCCGGCATGGAGCTGGTCGGCGCGGACCCGGCGCGGCCGTCGTCGGAGGTCGTCGCCGCGTACTTCGACCGCTACGAGCGCGCCTTCGGCCTGCGCGTGCGGCGGCCGGTGGACGTGCGGGCGGTGCGCGAGGGGACGGGCGGGCGGCTGCTCGTCGAGACCCCGGACGGCACGTGGGCGACGAGGGCGCTGATCAACGCCACCGGCACCTGGGACCGGCCGTTCTGGCCGCGCTATCCGGGCCAGGAGACCTTCCGCGGCCGGCAACTGCACACCGCGCAGTACCCGGGTCCGGAGGCGTTCACCGGGCAGCGGGTGGTCGTGGTGGGCGGTGGGGCGTCCGCCACCCAGCACCTGCTGGAGCTCGCCCCGTTCGCGGCCGCCACCACCTGGGTGACGCGCCGTCCGCCCGTCTTCCGGGAGGGGCCCTTCGACGAGGAAGCGGGCCGCGCCGCGGTCGCCCTCGTGGAGGAGCGCGTCCGGCAGGGGCTGCCGCCGAGGAGCGTGGTCTCCGTGACGGGACTGCCGCTGAACGACGCGGTCCGGCAGGGGCTGGCGGACGGGGTGCTCGACCGGCTGCCCGTGTTCGACCGGATCACGCCGGAGGGCGTGGAGTGGCGGGACGGGCGGCGGGTGGCCGCCGACGTCCTTCTGTGGGCGACCGGCTTCCGGGCCGCCGTGGACCACCTGGCGCCGCTGCGGCTGCGCGAGCCGGGCGGCGGGATCCGCGTCGAGGGCACGCGCGCGGTCGCCGACCCCCGCGTCCACCTGGTCGGCTACGGTCCGTCCGCGAGCACCGTCGGCGCCAACCGGGCCGGACGCGCGGCGGTGCGGGACATCAGGCGGCTGCTCGCCGAGCCCGCCGGGACCGCGGACGCCACCGGGCCCGCCGGGGAGCCGGTCGCCGCCTGAGGTCCCGTCGGGCTCCGGGACCCGGCGGGCCGTGCGGTCAGCGGGTCTTCGACGGGCTGGGCGAGGTCTTGGCGCGCTGCTGGTTCTTGTTGAACTCGGCGACATTGCGCTGGTGTTCCGCGTAATCCGCCGTGAAGCGCGTGTCGCCCGGCTTCACCGTGACGAAGTACAGCCAGTCGCCCGGGGCCGGATTGATCGCCGCCTGCATCGCGGCCTCGCCGGGGTTGTCGATCGGCGTCGGCGGCAGCCCCATGCGCTGGTAGGAGTTGTAGGGGCTCTCGACACGGGTGTCCTCCACCGTCGTCCGCACGGCGGCGCGGTTCAGCGCGTAGTTGACGGTGGAGTCCATCTGCAACGGCATGCCGCGCTCCAGCCGGTTGAAGACGACCCTGGCCACCTTGCCCATGTCCGCCTTGGTCGCGGCCTCCGCCTGGACGATGCTGGCGATGGTCACCGCCTGGTAGACGTTCATCGCGTTGCGCTGGGCCCCGGCGGCGATCGGCGCTCCGTTGAACTTCCTGTTCGCCCTGTCGACCATCTGCGCCAGCAGCGCCTCGGGCGTCGGCTTCTTGTCCAGCGGATACGTCGCCGGGTAGAGGTAGCCCTCAGGGTTGCCCTCGGCGTCGGCCGGCAGCTTCAGGCCGGCGGTCGGCAGCGCCTTCTTCGTGGTGCCGACGGGCAGGGCGAGGGCCTTGTCGACGGCCGCGTAGACCTGGCTCGCGCGCCAGCCCTCCGGGACCACCAGGGTCGCCGGTCTCTTCTCCTCATGGCTGTCCATGCTCAGCAGCGGCACCGCCACGGCGGTACCGGCCACGACGGCTCCGGTCGCGATGAGGGCGAGACGTCCCCGACGCGTCAGTCGAATCGTGCTCCGTGGCGGAGTGTTCATCTGCATGCGGGCACGGTAACCCCCACACCTCTATAAAACCGACATCCTCTGACGTATGGTCATCTTGTCGGCGTCAGTCGGGCGTCCTGCCGCACCAGGGCCGCGTATCGTCCGTCCCGCGCCAGCAGCTCCTCGTGGGTGCCCCGTTCGGCCACCCGGCCGGCGTCGAGGACGACGATCTGGCCGGCACCGCGCACGGTGGACAGCCGGTGGGCGATGGTCAGCGTGGTGCGGTCGGCCGAGAGCGCGTCGATGGCCTCCTGGACGGCGTGCTCGGTGCGCGTGTCGAGGGCGCTGGTCGCCTCGTCGAGGATGAGCACCGGCGGGTCGCGCAGGATGGTGCGGGCGATCGCCAGACGCTGCTTCTCACCGCCGGAGAAGCGGTGCCCGCGCTCGCCGACGACCGTGTCGTACCCGTCGGGCAGGGCGGCGATGTGGTCGTGGATCTGGGCCGCCCGCGCGGCCGCGTACAGCTCCTCGTCGGTGGCGTCCGGTTTGGCGAAGCGCAGGTTCTCCGCGACCGAGGCGTGGAAGAGGTACGTCTCCTGCGAGACGACGCCGACCGCCCGCGCGAGGGTGTCGAAGTCCAGGTCGCGGACGTCGACGCCGTCGAGGGTGACCCGGCCGCCCGTCACGTCGTACAGGCGCGGCACCAGGTAGCCCAGGGTGGACTTGCCGGCGCCGGTCGGGCCGACGATCGCGAGACTGCCGCCCGCGGGCACGGTGACGTCGACGCCGTCGAGGACCGGACCGGCCGTGTCGTCGTCGCCGTAGCGGAACGCGACGTCCTCGAACCGGACCTCGCCCTTGACCTGGTCCAGGTGGACCGGATCGGCGCGTTCGGTGATGTCGACGGGGAGATCGAGGTACTCGAAGATGCGCTGGAAGAGGGCGAGCGAGGTCTGGATCTGCACCCCCGTCGACAGGAGGCTGACGGCCGGCCGGAACAGACCCTGCTGGAGCGAGACGAAGGCGACGATCGTGCCGAGGGAGACGTCCGGGCCGCCGAGCTGGAGGGTGACGCCCGCCGCCCAGTAGATGACGGCCGGGAGGGCGGACATGACGATCCCGATCACGGCCATGCGCCAGCGCCCGGCCATGTTCGACCGCACCTCGAGGTCGACCAGCTGCTCGGACTCCTCGGCGAAGGACCGGGTGAGGGAGTCGGCGCGGCCCATGGTGCGGCCGAGCAGGATGCCGCTGACGGAGAGCGACTCGGTCACGGTGGCGGCCATGGCGGCCATCTGTTTCTGGCGCTGGGTGGTGATCTTCCTGCGTTCGTCGCCGACCCGGCGGCTGATCCACACGAAGACCGGCAGCAGGAGCAGCGAGACCACGGTCAGTCGCCAGTCGAGGGCGACCATGGCGACGACCGTGGCGACGACGCTGGTGAAGTTGGAGACCAGGGAGGTGGCGGTGGAGGTGACGGTGGCCTGCATGCCGCCGATGTCGTTGGCGATGCGGGACTGCACCTCGCCGGTACGCGTGCGCGTGAAGAACGCGAGCGACATGCGCTGGAGGCGGCCGTACACGGCGGTGCGCAGGTCGTGCATGACGCGCTGGCCGACCGTGGTGGAGATCAGGGTCTGCAGGACGCCGAAGACGCCGGCGAGGACGGCGCTGAGGATCATGCCGAGGGCGAGCAGGCCCAGCAGGCCCGTCCGCCCCTCGGGGATGGCGACGTCGAGGATCTCCTTGAGGAGGAACGGCGTGGCGACGGAGACCAGGGACGAGGCGGCGACCAGCAGGCCGACGACCGCCAGCCGGCCGCGGTAGGGGCGGAAGAGTCTGAGGATGCGGCGCACCTGGCGGGGCTGCTGTTCGGCGTCGGCGGGCGGGGTCCAGGGGGCTGGCCGGTCGGGATGCATGGGCTCCTACGGGGGTGGGACGGCGTCGGCGGGCCCGGCCCGGACGGATCGCCGGGGAACCGGACGGAGGGCGGCCGCGGCGACGGCGGCAGCCGCGCCGACGGTACTTGACGGATCGTAGCTCATTGTTACCTATACTCACAATGCACAAGGTCCTGATATTGTTCCCGCATGACCAGCCCCGATCCCGACGGCGCGCTCGCCGAGCAGTTGCTGCGGTTCACCCGCCGGGTGCACCGCATCCAGAAGCGCCATCTGGAGCTGTCCGACCTGGGTGTCACCCCGGCCCAGTCACGCCTGCTGCGCACCCTCGCCCACTTCGGCACGCCGCCGCGCATGGCGGACCTCGCCGAGCGCCTGGAGGTCGTCCCGCGTGCGGTGACCACGCTCGTCGACGGGCTGGAGGCGAGCGGCAAGGTGCGCCGGGTGCCGGATCCGACGAATCGCCGGGTGATCCGGATCGAACTGACGGACGCGGGCCACGAGGCCCTCGGCGAACTGCGCCGGGCGCGCCGGGCGGCCGCGCGGGAGATCCTGGCGCCGCTGACCGAGGTGGAGCGGGCGGTGCTCGGGGAACTGCTGGACACGCTGATCGACGGGACGGCCGTCCGGCAGCGCTGAGGCAGGGTGCGCCCGGCGCCGGACGGCCGGCCCCCGTCGGCGACCGCCGCGGCCCTCGGCAGCCGTCCCCTGAAGGACGTCGACACGCGGTCGCGGCATCCCGGGGAGCCGTACGGACGGTGGTGGCCGCTCGTCGCGCCGGCCGCGCGGCACCTTCGGACCGTCCACCGTCCACCGTCCACCGCCTCGCCGCCGGTCCGGCGGTGCGCCGAGGCGGCGGCCGGCGTACGGGGACGGCTGCCCGTGCGCGGCGCCTCCCCGGCCGGACCCGCGACGGGACGTTCACCGGTGCACGAGCGCTCGCGTCCCGTTCCGGCAGGCAGCCGGATTCCCGCGCCGCCGCGAAAAACGGGTTGATTCCCACCACCCCGCAGGGCGAACCTGTCACGGTCCGTCACCACCTCCTCTCCTTGTGTGTCCTCCACCGCGTCCGCCTCCCCCTGTCCGGACTCCTCCCCTTCCGCCCTCACCCCTGACACGAGCCACTGGGACGCCATGCAGATCCAAGACCTTCCGTATCCCGACCCGGGTGTGCCGGACGCACGCTCGGGTCCCCGCTTCCTGTGGTGGCTCGGCCGCAACCAGTGGGGCGGTCAGCTCACGTCGCTCGCCTGGGGACTGCTGCATTTCGTGGCCGTCTCGGCGCAGCCGTTCTGCGTCGGGTTCGCCGTCGAGGCCGTCGTCGAACGCTCCGGTGAGCGGCTCGCGCTCGCCGGCGGGCTGATGGCCCTGTGCGGCGCGGCCACCGCCGTCGGGGACACGTTCCTGCACCGCGCCGCCGTCACCAACTGGATCACCGCGGCCGCCCGGGTCCAGCAACTCCTCGCCCGCAAGGCGTCGCAGTTGGGCTCCGCGCTCAGCCGGCGGGTCGCCGCCGGCGAGGTCGTCGCCGTCTCCACGGGGGACGTCGAGAAGATCGGCTGGTTCGTGGAGGCCGTGTCACGGTTCACCGCCGCGGCCCTGACCGTCGTGCTGGTCTGCGTCGGCCTGGTGATCTACCAGCCGGCTCTCGGCGTGGTCGTCGCCGTGGGACTGCCCGTCCTCGCGATCGCGGTCCTGCCCCTGCTGCCCCGCGCCACCCGCCGGGCCGACTTCCAGCGCGAGAAGGCCGGACGCGCCACCGAACTGGCCTCGGACACCGTGGCCGGTCTGCGGGTGCTGCGCGGTATCGGCGGCGAGGAGCTGTTCCTCGACCGCTACCGCCGCGCCTCCCAGGAGGTCCGGCACGCGGCCGTGCGCAGCGCCCGCATGTGGTCCCTGATCAGCGCCATCCAGGTGCTGCTGCCGGGCCTGCTGCTGATCGCGGTCGTGTGGTACGGCGTCCGCCTGGCCCGCGAGGGCCGGATCTCCGTCGGTGAACTCGTCACCGTCTACAGCTCCGTCATGGTCCTGACCTATCCCCTCAGGCACTTCGAGGAGATCGCGATGGCCTACTCCTTCTCCCGGCCGTCGGCGAAACGCGCCGCGCGGGTGCTGTCCCTGGAACGCGTCACGGACGCCGGCGGATCGCGCCCGGCGGACCTCCCCTCCGGCGACCTGTACGACCCTGCCACCGGCCTGCTCGCACCGGCCGCCCGCCTCACCGCCGTGGTGTGCGGCGACCCGGACGCGGCCGGACGGCTCGCGGAACGCCTGGGCGGGCACTCCGCGCAGGACGGCCCGTCGGTGCTGCTCGGCGGGGTCCCGCTGGACGAGCTGCCGCTGGACAGCGCGCGCACCGCCGTCCTCGTCCAGGACAAGGATCCGGTGCTGCTGTCCGGTTCGCTGCGCGACCTGCTCGACGTGCCCGCCTCGGGCGGTGTCGACGCGGCGGCGGCACTGGCTGCGGCCCGGTGCGAGGACGTGCTCGAGGCCCTCGTCCAGGGCTCGCTGGACGCCGACGACCCGATGGACGCGCGCGTCACCGAACGTGGCCGCTCCCTGTCCGGCGGCCAGCGCCAGCGGCTGGCCCTGGCCCGGTCGCTGTTCACCGACCCGGAGGTCCTCGTCCTGGACGAACCCACCTCCGCCGTCGACTCGCACACCGAGGCGCGGATCGCCGAGGGCCTGCGCGCACTGCGGGCCGGGCGCACCACGGTGGTCTTCACCTCCTCCCCGCTGCTCCTGGACCGCGCCGACCGGGTCGTCCTCGTGCACGAGGGTCGGGCCGCGGCCGTCGGCGTCCACCGCGACCTGCTGCACACCGAGCCCCGGTACCGCGCCGTGGTGACCCGGGAGACCGACGAGGAGACCGTCCTGGACGGCGTCTTCACGGACCTGGAGAAGAACGGACTGCAAGAGATCGAGGAGACCGCATGATCGGCGTGGCGCCACCGGCGTACGACCCCGCGGCACCGACCACGACGAGCACGCTGCCGGTCGGCGCCCCCGCCACCGTCCGCGCCTACGTGGCGGAACTGCTGCGCCGGCACCGGCGTGCCTTCCTGGTCCTCGTCGTCGTCAACACCGTCGCCACGGTCGCCTCCATGGTGGGCCCGTGGCTCCTGGGCGACCTCGTGGCACGGCTGTCGGACGGAACGCGCGAACTCCACCTGGAGCGCACCGCCGCCCTCTTCGTCCTCGCCCTGGTCGTCCAGGCCGCCTTCGTACGGCAGGTGCGGCTGCGGGGCGCGACGCTCGGCGAGCGGATGCTGGCCGACCTGCGCGAGGACTTCCTCGTCCGGTCGGTCCGGCTGCCGCCGGGCGTGCTCGAGCGGGCCGGGACCGGTGACCTGCTGTCCCGCATCACCACGGACATCGACCGGCTGGCCAACGCCATGCGCGAAGCCGTGCCCCAGCTGACGATCGGCGTGATGTGGGCGGCGCTGCTGCTCGGCGGGCTCGTCGTGACCGCGCCCCCGCTGGCGCCCGCCGTGCTGATCGCGGTGCCGCTGCTGGTGGCCGGCTGCCGCTGGTACTTCAGGCGGGCGCCCTCCGCCTACCGCTCGGAGTCCGCCGGGTACGCCTCCGTGGCCGCCGCCCTCGCCGAGACCGTGGACGCCGGGCGCACCGTGGAGGCCCACCGCCTCGGCGACCGCCGGATCGCGCTGTCGGAGCTGCGGATCAAGCAGTGGACCGCCTGGGAGCGGTACACGCTGTGGCTGCGTTCGGTGCTCTTCCCCGTCCTCAGCGTCGTGCACGTCACCGTCCTCGGCTCCGTCCTCGTGCTCGGCGGGGTGTTCGTCCTGCACGGCTGGATCGACGTCGGCCGGCTCACCACGGGGGCGCTCCTGGCCCAGATGCTCGTCGAACCGGTGAACCTCGTCCTGCGCTGGTACGACGAGCTCCAGGTGGCGCAGGTCTCGCTGGCCCGCCTCGTCGGGGTGCGCGACATCGAGCCGGACGCCGGGGACCGCGCACTGGAGCCCGACGGGCGTGACGTGCTCGCCGACCGGGTCCGCTTCGGCTACCGCGACGGGGTCGACGTGCTCCGCGAGGTGTCCCTGGAGGTCGCCCCCGGTACCCGGCTGGCCCTGGTCGGGCCCTCCGGCGCGGGCAAGTCCACCCTGGGCCGGCTCCTCGCCGGCGTCTACGCGCCCCGCGAGGGCCGCGTCGCCCTCGGCGGGGCGGAGCTGTCCCGCATGACCGCCGAACGCGTGCGCTCGCACGTGGCCCTGGTCAACCAGGAACACCACGTCTTCGTCGGTTCCCTGCGCGACAACCTGCGGCTCGCCCTGCCGCACGCCCGGCTCCGGGCCGACGACGGCTCCCCGGACGGCGACGCCGACGCCGAGCTGTGGGCCGCGCTGGCCGCCGTCGACGCGGACGGCTGGGCGCGCGCCCTGGACGACGGCCTCGGCACCGAGGTCGGCTCCGGCGGGCTCGCGCTCACCCCGGCCCAGGCGCAGCAGATCGCGCTGGCCCGGCTGGTGCTGGCCGACCCGCACACGCTGGTCCTCGACGAGGCGACCTCGCTGCTCGACCCGCGTGCGGCCCGTCACCTGGAGCGGTCCCTCGCCGGTGTCCTGGACGGCCGCACCGTCATCGCCATCGCCCACCGGCTCCACACCGCCCACGACGCCGACGTCATCGCCGTCGTCGAGAACGGCCGCATCAGCGAGCTGGGAAGCCACACGGAGCTGGTCGCGGCGGACGGAGCCTACGCGGCGCTCTGGCGATCCTGGCACGGCTGAGGCAAGGAGGTGCGCGGCCGGGGCGGGGTCCGTGATCGGCGGGGCGGCCGGCACCGGTCCCGGTGAGAGCGGCGGGGGTCCGGGCAGGGGCCGGGGCTGAGCCCGTGCCCGCCCGGTCCCCGGTTCGGGCCCGTGTCCGAGTCCGCCGCGCAGGTTCCGGGTCCGGGGCCGGGAGCCGCGGCCGAGCCGGTCCCGGCGCCCCTCTCCGGCCCGGCCGCCGCCGCTGCCGTTGCGCGTCCCCGATGCGGGGTGGAACGCTGGGAAGCGGCACCCGCGCGGCCGGCAGCCGGGCCGGTCCGCCCGGACCGTGCCGCGTTCGGCCGGCGCCCCGTGCGCCGGTGTCCCGCCGTCGACCATGGTGAGGACGGGCCTGTCATCCCCAGGAGGAACCCGTGAACAGCGCCGAAGGATGGGGGGACGACGTCTACCAGCCCGACGCGTCCGAGATCCAGGACGACGCGGGCCTGCTCGACGCGGAGGACACGCTCGAGAACGACGGTGTCGCCGACCCCCTGGACCGGGGCTGGTCGCCTCCCGAGAGGCCGTGGGCCGTGGAACACGACGGTGTGACGGCCGCGGAACGCCGACAGGGCGAGACCCTCGACCAGCGGCTCGCCGAGGAGCTGCCCGAGCTCGTCGCCCCCGACGGCGACGGTCTCGGCGACACGGACGGCACCGACGGGGAACTCCTGGACAACGAGGTCGGCTCCGCCCGCTCCGGCCGGCTCGTGGCGCCGGACGAGGGAGCCCACGAGGACGAGGAGAGCGCCCTGATCGCCACGGACGTCGGCATCGACGGCGCGGCCGCCTCCGCCGAGGAGGCCGCGGTGCACATCGTCGACGAGGAGTCCCTGCCCGGCCGGCCGGGCTGAGACCGCCGTCCCCGGTCCGTCGCTCTCCCCCACCGCGCGAGGAGCACCCATGCAGCAGGACAAGCACCCCGACTACCACCCGGTCGTCTTCCGGGACCGTGCCGCCGGTTACGCGTTCCTGACCCGGTCCACCGCCGGCAGCGACCAGACGATCGAGTGGGACGACGGCGAGACCTACCCGGTCGTCGACGTGGAGATCTCCTCCGAGAGCCACCCCTTCTACACGGGCAAGGCCCGCACGGTGGACACGGAGGGCCGCATCGCCCGCTTCGAGCGCCGCTACGGCGAGGACACCGGGTCCTGAGCCGCCCCCGCCGTCGGCGGCGGGGGCTCAGATGACGTTGAGCGCGGCGGCGCCGCCCACTCCCCCGAGCACCATGAACACCGGCATCAGCACCCTCAGTTCGACCCAGCTGCCCGCCCGGAACCGCATGGCCTTGGGCGGGCCCACCGGGTACCAGCGCTTGCGCCCGATCGGGATGGGCCACAGGATCGGGCAGCCCGAGACGGTCAGCGCGTCCCCGATGTCGTGCACCAGGGCGCCCAGGAGGATCGGCAGCCCCAGCCACAGGTACTCCTGGCCGGGCTCCGTGAACAGCCAGTCCGCGCCGTTGCCGGGCTTGTCCAGGACCCCGGCCACGATCCACGCGCTGGTCGCCGCCAGCAGCCACACGAGCACATCGCTGCTGGAGCCGCGCGCCGCCCGCCACAGCAGGCCCTCGATCGCCAGCACCATGTGCACGAAGAGGATCGCCAGCACCGCCCACCGGCCGCCGGTGATCGCCAGCGCCGAGGCGCCCGCACCGATCATGACCGCCCACAGCCAGGTGTGCGTCAGCGTGCGGTGCCCGCCGGAGCGACGCGGGTCGCCCTGCTTCTTCGTGGCCTTGTAGACGGCGTAGGAGAGCTTGTCCACTATCTCGCACAGCCAGCGCGAGACGGGTCCGAAGGACCGGGAGATCGTCGCGGCCTTGTGGTCGAGGTCCGGGGCGAGCGCGGCACCGGCACAGATCAGCGCCCCGGTCAGCAGGACCGGCCAGGGCATCGAGTGCCCCGCCGCGGCGGCCGCGGCGCCGACGCCGAGCCAGGCGGCGGCGCCCGACAGTGAGTGTGCTGGTCCCATCATGGCCGTTGCCCGCCCTGTTCCTCGTGTGCCGCTGTCCAGTTGACCGGGTGCGATGACGCTCCGTCGGCGAGACAGCGTAGCGGCCGTGATCTTCGGCCCGGCAGCCGATTCCCCCCTCGGACGCCGGGGCAGGCAAGATGGGGTCGTGACCCTCATCGATCAGTTGCCGCCGACCGCAGACCCCGACGCCCTCTACGACGCCTTCGAGTCCTGGGCGCAGGAGCGTGGTCTCACGCTCTACCCGCATCAGGAGGAGGCCCTGATCGAGGCGGTCTCCGGCGCGAACGTGATCGTGTCGACCCCCACCGGCTCGGGCAAGAGCATGATCGCGGCGGGTGCCCACTTCGCGGCCCTCGCCCGTGACGAGGTCACCTTCTACACCGCGCCGATCAAGGCGCTGGTGTCGGAGAAGTTCTTCGAGCTGTGCAAGCTGTTCGGCACGGAGAACGTCGGCATGCTGACCGGCGACGCCTCCGTCAATGCCGACGCCCCGGTGATCTGCTGCACCGCCGAGGTGCTGGCCTCGATCGCCCTGCGCGACGGCAAGGACGCGGACGTCGGCCAGGTCGTCATGGACGAGTTCCACTTCTACGCGGAGGGCGACCGCGGCTGGGCCTGGCAGATCCCCCTGCTGGAGCTGCCCCAGGCGCAGTTCGTCCTCATGTCGGCCACGCTCGGCGACGTGTCCTTCTTCGAGAAGGACCTCACCCGCCGCACCGGCCGCCCCACCGCGGTGGTCCGCTCGGCGACCCGACCCGTGCCGCTGTCCTACGAGTACCGGTACACGCCTCTCACCGAGACGCTCACCGATCTGCTGGAGACGAAGCAGGCTCCCGTCTACATCGTCCACTTCACCCAGGCGCAGGCCGTGGAGCGGGCGCAGGCGCTGATGAGCATCAACATGTGCTCGCGTGAGGAGAAGGAGCAGATCGCCGAGCTGATCGGCAACTTCCGCTTCACCACCAAGTTCGGCCGCAACCTCTCGCGCTACGTGCGGCACGGCATCGGCGTGCACCACGCGGGCATGCTGCCCAAGTACCGGCGCCTGGTGGAGAAGCTCGCCCAGGCCGGTCTGCTGAAGGTCATCTGCGGTACGGACACGCTCGGCGTCGGCGTCAACGTGCCCATCCGGACCGTCCTGTTCACCGCCCTGACCAAGTACGACGGGAACCGGGTCCGTACGCTGCGGGCCCGGGAGTTCCACCAGATCGCGGGCCGGGCCGGCCGGGCCGGCTTCGACACGGCGGGTTTCGTGGTGGCGCAGGCGCCCGAGCACGTGATCGAGAACGAGAAGGCGCTCGCGAAGGCCGGCGACGACCCGAAGAAGCGCCGCAAGGTGGTGCGCAAGAAGGCCCCGGAGGGCTTCGTCGGGTGGACGGAGAACACCTTCGAGAAGCTCATCGACTCCGAGCCGGAGCCGCTGACCTCCCGGTTCCGGGTCACGCACACGATGCTGCTGTCGGTGATCGCCCGTCCCGGCAACGCCTTCGAGGCGATGCGGCGTCTGCTGGAGGACAACCACGAGCCGCGCCGGCAGCAGCTGCGGCACATCCGGCGCGCGATCGCGATCTACCGTTCGCTGCTGGACGGCGGAATCGTCGAGAAGCTCGACGAACCGGACGCCACGGGCCGCATCGTGCGCCTCACCGTGGACCTCCAGCAGGACTTCGCGCTCAACCAGCCGCTGTCCACGTTCGCCCTGGCCGCGTTCGAGCTGCTCGACCCGGAGTCGCCGTCCTACGCGCTCGACATGGTCTCCGTCGTGGAGTCCACGCTCGACGACCCGCGCCAGATCCTCGCCGCCCAGCAGAACAAGGCGCGCGGCGAGGCGGTCGCCGCGATGAAGGCGGACGGCGTCGAGTACGAGGAGCGCATGGAGCGCCTCCAGGACATCACCTACCCCAAGCCCCTGGAGGAGCTGCTCTTCCACGCGTACGGCACGTACCGCAAGAGCCACCCGTGGGTCGGTGACCATCCGCTGTCGCCGAAGTCGGTGATCCGGGACATGTACGAGCGGGCGCTGACCTTCACGGAGCTGGTGTCCCACTACGAGCTGGCCCGGACCGAGGGCATCGTGCTGCGCTACCTGGCCAGTGCCTACAAGGCGCTCGACCACACCGTCCCGGACGACCTCAAGTCCGAGGACCTCCAGGACCTGATCGAGTGGCTGGGCGAGATGGTGCGCCAGGTCGACTCCAGTCTGCTGGACGAGTGGGAGCAGCTGGCCAACCCGGAGGAGATGACCGCCGAGCAGGCGCAGGAGAAGGCCGACGAGGTCAAGCCGGTCACCGCCAACGCGCGTGCCTTCCGCGTCCTCGTGCGCAACGCGATGTTCCGGCGCGTCGAGCTCGCCGCCCTCGACCAGGTCGACGAGCTCGGCGAGATGGACGCCGACTCCGGCTGGGACGCCGACGCGTGGGGCGAGGCGATGGACAAGTACTGGGACGAGTACGACGACCTCGGTACCGGCCCGGACGCCCGCGGTCCCAAGCTGCTCGTCATCCAGGAGGAGCCGCAGAACGGTCTGTGGCGGGTCCGCCAGATCTTCGACGACCCGAACGACGATCACGACTGGGGCATCAGCGCGGAGGTCGACCTCACGGCCTCCGACGCGGAGGGACGCGCGGTCGTCCGCGTCACCGAGGTCGGGCAGCTGTGAGGACAGGACGAGGCACCGAAGCAGGCACAGGAGAAGCACACCGATGACGAATCCGGCCGAAAGGCTCGTGGACCTGCTCGACCTGGAGCAGATCGAGGTCAACATCTTCCGCGGTCGCAGCCCGCACGAGTCGCTGCAGCGGGTCTTCGGCGGCCAGGTGGCCGGCCAGGCGCTGGTCGCGGCCGGCCGGACCACGGAGGGCGACCGGCCGGTGCACTCGCTGCACGCGTACTTCCTGCGCCCGGGCCGGCCGGGGGTGCCGATCGTGTACCAGGTCGAGCGGGTGCGGGACGGGCGGTCGTTCACCACGCGCCGGGTCACCGCCGTGCAGCAGGGCCGCACGATCTTCAATCTCACCGCCTCCTTCCACCAGCCCGAGGAGGGTCCCTTCGAGCACCAGTTGCCGCCGGCCCGTGAGGTCCCGGACCCGGAGTCTCTGCCGACGGTCACGGAGGAGGTCCGGGAGCATCTGGGCGCGCTGCCCGAGCAGTTGGAGCGGATGGCACGCCGTCAGCCCTTCGACATCCGGTACGCGGACGGGCTGCGCTGGACGCCCGAGGAGATCAAGGACGCCGAGCCGCGCAGCGCGGTGTGGATGCGCGCGGTCGGTCCGCTCGGTGACGATCCGCTCGTGCACACCTGCGCGCTGACGTACGCCAGTGACATGACTCTTCTGGACGCCGTCCGCCTTCCTGTCGAGCCGCTGTGGGGCCCGCGGAACTTCGACATGGCGTCGCTGGACCACGCCATGTGGTTCCACCGGCCGTTCCGCGCCGACGAGTGGTTCCTGTACGACCAGGAGTCGCCCATCGCGACCGGCGGGCGCGGTCTGGCCCGGGGGCGGATCTACGACCTCCAGGGCCGTCTGCTGGTGTCGGTCGTCCAGGAGGGGCTTTTCCGGGCGCTGTAGGACGGCGCCCGGTCCGGCCCCCGCCGGGAGGGGGCCGGACCGGTCCCCCGGCGCGAACGCCGCAGGACCCGGCGCCACACGTTTCCGCGGCGCAGCCGGCCCAGCAGGCCGCTCCCGGCTCGCTCCGGCCGGTCAGACGGCCGCGGTTTCGCCGCCGGGCGCGCTGGTACGCGGTCCGGGGGCGGCTCGGGCACCGGAGCGGGCCCCCGCTGGGGCTTCGGTGCGGGGCGTGGCGCGGGCTGGTGGGCGCGGGCCTCGTCCAGTGCCTGGAGCAGGTCGGAGCGCAGCCGGGCGATCTCGTCGGCGTCGGCCGCCGTCGTGATCTCCTCGACGAGACGAGCCGCCGGTGAGCCGGGGACCCCGGGGACCGGAGGGCCGGCGCGGAAGCGGTTCAGGTGCGAGCGCTCGTACGGGTCCTGGACGAGCTCCGCCACCTGGAGGGGGTCGAGGAACGAGGCCAGGGCTCCGGCGCGCTGCCAGGGGCCGTCGGCCTGCCGCAGCAGGAAACCGAGGTGGCGTCCCCGCCAGTTGCGGGAACGCAGGTCCAGTCCCTCGGCCAACTGCTCCCGCATCGCCGTGGGGGTCCGGCCCGTGAGCAACGGTGCGTTGTCCTCGCCGGCGGCGAACTGCCGTAGCTCCTCGGCGAGATACAGCCAGACGACGGCCCGGTAGCGGTTCACGTGGAACTTCACCGGCACCACCAGCCCCAGCCGTGCCAGGCGCGTGAACCGGGTGGGCGGCACCCCCACCAGTGCCGCGCCGTCGACGGTGCCGACGGTCTCGACGCTGTCGCGCAGTGCCTCGGGGAAGTCGCGTGCCGCGCGCAGCCGGTCGAGTTCGAGGCGGGCCACACGGCGTCCCCCGCCGCCCTCGTCGGGCACGGTCCTGATCCGTCCGAGGTTCACTGCGAGATCGAACTCGCTGCGTTTCAGACCCAGTTCCTTCGCGGCTCGGCTGAACGTGCAGACCGGGCTCCGCGGTGGGGCGGTGGTGTCGCGTGACATGGTCGGTCTCCCCCGTGGAGTGAAGCGGCCACGCCGTCCGCGGTGGCCTCGGGAAAAACCGTAGCCGGATCCGCGCCTCTCGTGGCGAGCCTGTGGATAACTCCAGGAGAGAGGTGAAGACGCAGGTCAGAGATCTGTCGCGGGGCCGTGCTCGGGGTGGCGGGGGTCCACCGCCAGATGTTCGCCGACCCGGTTGACGAGCAGCGCCATCTCATAGGCGATCTGGCCCATGTCGGCCTCCGCCCCGCTGAGGACGCACAGACAGCTGCCGGCGCCGGCCGCGGTGACGAACAGCACCGCCCCGTCGAACTCGATCATCGTCTGACGCACCTGGCCGGCGCCGAAGTGGCGTCCCGAGCCCTTGGCCAGGCTGTGCAGTCCGGCGGAGACGGCGGCGAGGTGCTCCGCGTCCTCCCGGCGCAGCCCCGTGCTCGCGCCCGCCACCAGCCCGTCGTTGGACAGGACCAGCGCGTGCCGCACGTGGTCGACCCGCTCGGTCAGGTCGTCCAGCAACCAGCCCAGCCCCTGCTTCTGCGCCATGTCCCGTCGCTCCCCGTGTGACGTTCCCCGTGTGATGGCCCCGTCCGGCGGACGGCTCTGCCAGCCTTCCCCACCACCGGCCACCGGGCAAGGAGGATGGGGGCATGGCACACAAGATGACCGATGAGGAATGGCGGGCGTTCGTCTCCCACGGCACCCGCACCGGAAAGCTGTCGACGGTGCGGGCCGACGGCCGTCCGCACGTGGCACCGATCTGGTTCCTGCTCGACGGGGACGAGGTGGTCTTCAACACGGGCAAGAACACGGTGAAGGGGCGCAATCTGGCCCGCGACGGCCGGGTCGCCCTCTGCGTGGACGACGACCGGCCGCCGTTCGGCTTCGTGGTGCTGCAGGGCGCCGCCCGCCTCTCGGAGGACCTCGACGAGGTGCGGCACTGGGCGACCCGGATCGCGGCCAGGTACATGGGCGAGGACCGCGCCGAGGAGTTCGGTGCCCGCAACGGCGTCCCCGGCGAGCTGCTGGTCCGCGTCGCGGTCGACAAGGTGCTCGCGGAGCAGGCCGTCGCCGGCTGACCGGCGGCACGGACCCCTCAGCTCACGGAGCCGAGCAGCCGGGCGGCGCGCGTCCGCCCGGCGTACTCGGCGAGCCGGACGGGAAACGCTCGGTGCGGGTGCGGGTGCGGGGACCGGGGGCCGCGGTGAGGCGCGGAGACGCGCCCGACCGATCTCCTCGCGTTCGCCCCCCCGTGCACAGGGGCGCCCTCCGTGCCGGTGCGGGATCATGCCGCACATGAGCGACGACCACACACACGTCCAGGAGTTCTTCACCGCGCGTGCGGCGGGCTGGGACAGCCGGTTCCCCGACGACGGTCCCGCCTACGCGGCCGCGGTCGCCGCGCTCGGTCTGCGCGAGGGCGACCGCGTGCTGGACGCCGGCTGCGGCACCGGACGGGCCCTGACACCCCTGCGTGCGGCCGTGGGGCCCTCCGGGGTCGTCGTGGGGGTGGATCTGACCCCGGCCATGCTGGAGGAGGCCGCACGGGCGGGACGGGACCGCGACGGGCGGTTGGTGCTCGCCGATGTCGCCGCGATGCCCCTGCGCTCCCGATCGCTCGACGCCGTGTTCGCGGCGGGACTCGTGTCGCACCTGCCCCGCCCGGCGCGAAACCTGCGGGAGCTGGCCCGCGTCGTGCGCCCGGGCGGCGCACTGGCGCTGTTCCACCCGATCGGCAGGGCGGCTCTCGCGGCCCGCCAGGGCCGGCGGATCACCCCGGACGACCTGCGCGCCGAGCCGAACCTCCGCCCGCTGCTGGCAGGTTCCGGATGGCGTCTGACCTCGTACGTCGACGAGGACGCCCGTTACCTGGCCCTGGCGGTCCGCGAGGACTGATGCCTCACGGCGTCCCGGCGACCGCGGTGACGAATGCGTCGGGGTTGTCGAACATCACGTTGTGACCGGCGGCGGGCACCGTCACCACGCGCACGCCCGCCGCCTCCAGGTCGTCGGCTCCCACGAGTTCACCGCTGAGCTCGCCCTGCAAGTAGACGCGCTCGACCGTGCCGAGCCCGGTCACGAGCTCACGCATGACCGGGTCGGAGCCCCGTCGCAGTCCGACGGCGCTGCGGTGCAGGGCGCGGGGATCGGCCAGCCGCATGGTCGCCGCCCACAGGGGACCGACCTGCTCCAGCACACGCGCGTGGCCGCCGTCGACGAAGTCGTCCTCCGTGTACGAGCCGATGGTGCTGCTGCCGGCGGCCTCCGGCGGGAAGGCGTCGAGGTTGGCCTCCGTGAGGACGAGCCGGGACACCAGGTCGGGCCGGCGGTGGGCGAGGACGATGGCCACGGAGCCGCCCATGCTGTGCGCGATCAGCTCGGCGCCCGTCACGCCGGCCGCGTCCAGCGCGGCCGCCAGCGCGTCCGCGTGCTCCTCGAGCGTGTAGCCGAAGTCCTCGGGCCGGTCGCTGATGCCGTGCCCCGGGAGGTCGACGAACAGGCTGCGGCGGCCCGCGAGTTCCGGCCGGGCCGCCACGTGCGCGTGGTAGGCCGCCGAAGCGGCCCCCAGTCCGTGCACGTACACGCGCGCGGGTTCCGCACCCGGCGTCTCCGTCCAGCGGATCCGGCCGCTCCCACCACCGAACTCGGCCTGTCGCATCGCTGTCTCCTCAGGTCATCACGGTCCATGCGCGCGCCGACAAGATACATCGGTACCGATGTATTGCGTCAACGCAATATCGCGGCTCCGGAATACACCACCTCTGCGGCAGAATGCAGGCATGCTGGAGCTCGCCATCCTCGGCTTCCTGTACGACGCCCCGCTGCACGGCTACGAGCTGCGCAAACGCATCTCGGCGCTGACGGGGCACGTGCGGCCCGTGGCCGAGAGCACCCTGTACCCGGCGATCAAGCGGCTGGAGAAGTCGGGCCTTCTGGTGCGCGCGACGGAACCCGGCGCCGTGGCCGCCCCGCGGCACGTCCTCAGCCTCACCGAGCAGGGCAGGAGCGAGCTGCGCCGACGGCTCGCCGAACCCGCGGAGCGGGACGTCACCGACGAGAACCGCTGGTTCACGGTGCTCGCCTTCCTGCGGCACCTGGAGGACTCCGCGGCCCAGGCCGCCGTGCTGCGGCGCCGGCTGGCCTTCCTGGAGGAACCGACGAGCTTCTTCTACGCCGGTGACCGGCCGTTGCCCGCCGAGGAGCTGGACGATCCCTTCCGGCGCGGAGTGCTCACCGTCGCCCGGGCGACGTCCCGTGCCGAGAAAGGATGGCTGCGGGACACACTGGACACGCTGGGCGGCTGAGCGCGGAAGCCACCGGCCTGCCGGAGACCCTGCCGCCCCAGCGTCGCCTCTCCCCCGTCGGCACCTGCAACTCCGCCTCACGCACTGCGAGTTGTACGTCCCGTTGAGGGGAATCCCCCAGGAGGAAGGTGGTGGTCATCATGCTCGACGGGCTCCGCAGGAGCTGGGGCAGAGTGCTCGACACCGCACGCGGGGGGTCGCGTTCGCGCGGGGAGCGGTCCGCCGACGCGGATCGGCGCGTCGGCGGCAAGGAGCACACGGGCGCGAAGCGCCCGCACAACCTGTTCGAGGCGGCCGCCGTGTACGTCTCGGCCCGCGCGGAGGACGACCAGGACCGGCTGGAGGAGGCGGCGGACTGGGTGTCGCCGGAGGCGCTGTCCTTCGGGGTCAACGAGCTGGCCTGCCGCGCGGTCGTCGCGCTCGCGCGGGAGCGTGACGAGTCTCCGCAGACCGTGGCCCGGGCCCTCCTCGGGCTGCCGGCCGCCGGACACGGCCACTGAGGGGTGATTCGCCCCCGTCCGGTCGGAAAACTGCAGCTCCGGGTGTGTCGGGGAGTCGTGACAAGCGCCTTCCCGCCGCACTAGGGTGCGCGCCGTTGGACGAACCGATGGGGAGGCTGGGATGGCCGGGACGGACGAGAACGCCGTCGCCGCCGCGGACGACGCGCTCTATGTGCTCACGGCGGTGCTGCTGACGCCGGCGAAGTTCCCGAGTGTGCTGGGCGACGACTATCCGGAGGCCTGCGCGGCGCTCGGCCTGGCGCCGCTCGCCGACGGGTACGGCCTGGTGCTGGGCCAGGACGGCGAGGGCGCCCGGTGGACGGTCGTCATCGACGACGTGTCGTTGGTGGCCGTCGCCATCGCGTCGTGGGACTGCGGCATGGAGTACGACCTCTCGCCCGACGAGCGTACGGTGGTCGCCGCCCTGCCGGGCTGGCCCCTGGAGGTGGCCGTCGCGGCGCCCGGTGTGCCCGCCCCGCACGATCCCGACCCCGACGTCGCGGACGGTCCCGCCCTGTGCCCGCCGGACACCAGCACCTGGGGCCCCGCCCAGCGACGGCTGGGCGCCGACGAGATAGCGCTCCAGTGGGCCGTGTGGCGTGAGCAGATCGACGACGCCGAGTTCACGCCGCCCCAGGACGGCTCCGAGGCCGACGACGCGGCCGATGCCGGGGCCAAGGCCGACGAGGACGACCCGAAGGGGCGCAGTGGCGTCCGGCGCGTCCTCGCGGAGGCGCGCGCCTATGTGGACTCGCCGCCCCCACCGGGCCGCGTGCGCTCGTCGTTCGCACCCGGCGACGCGCGCACCCTGCGGGCCGACGGTCCCGGCTGGTCGCTGGTGGCCAGGACCGACGACATCGCGTTCGTCCTGCTCGACGACGAGCCGGGCGAGGTGCTGCCGGTCGGCCGGGGACCGGAACTGCCGGGATTGCTGGAAGCACTGGACAAGATGGCGGTCCGGCCCAGCTGAGCCGCCGTGCCGGGTCCGCGCCGGACGCCGGGGGCCGCGCGGCGGCCCCCGGTCCCGTCAGCGGCCGAGTTCCTTGCGGGTGACGCGGCGCAGCCTGCGCCGCTGCGAGGGGTCCAGCGTGAGGTACGCGGCGGCGGGTACCCCCAGCACGATCAGCAGAGCCGCCCACCAGGGCAGCCAGATCAGCAGCAGAAGCCCGACCGCCACCCCTCCCGCGGCGATTTTCGCGTTCTTCGACATGTGCGTCGCCTCCTTCGCGGCCGGTGCCGCTCTCTGCTCTGAAAACGGGTCAGCGCGACATGCGGTTCCCCTCGCGTCCCTGAGGCGTCCCTGACGTACACCCCTCAGATGCCCCCGATGCGTCCCCGCTCCCCCGTTCCGGGGAGCTCGCCGGGACCCGCTCGGACAGCTCGTGAAAAAGGACGCGTGCGCGCCCCGGAAGTGCTGTACCCTCGGCGGCCGACTCATTAGTCAAATTTGAGGAGTAGGTCATCTCCGCGCAGAGGGTTTCCTCGGGAACACCGTCCGAGATCTCCGCACTGGCCCGCTGTCCGGCCGTGTTCCTACCCGGCACGCCCGCGCGTGCCGGGAGGGTCGCCTTCTGGCGGTCCGACGGCGAGGCTCCTCCCCTACCCGCGCCGGGGTCCGGGTCCGGGTCCGCTTCAGGATCCGGGTCCGTCGAGGACCTGTCCGTCGTCCGGTCCGCCGGAGCCGGTGTGGAACTCGTCCGCCTGCCCGCCGTCCTGCTGCCGGTGTCCGACGCCCTGTCCGTCCTCACCCGCGCGCGTGCCGTCGACGGCGCGCACCGGGCCGTGGCCTTCTGGGGTGCGGCGGCCCTGACCGCGCTGGAGTTCGTCGCGCGCGGCCTGCTGCTGCCGGGCCTGACCCCCGACGACCACGACGCCTGGCGCGTCGGTCCGCTCGGTCCGGACGACGCCGACCGCGTCCGCCGGCTGGCCGCCTCGATGCCGCCGGAGGCGCACGCCGTGCCGCTGGACGACGGCCCGGCCCTGCGGCTGCCCCAACCGGAACGCCTGCTGCGGGACTTCCTGGACGCGGTCGCCGACGCACTGCCCCGCTCCCCCGCCGCGCCGCTCCTGACGGGCCACCCGGCGTACGCGGCACGACGGCCCGTGCACGTGCCGCGACTGCGTCCCTGGGCCGCCGATGTCGCCGCGGGACACGACGCGGGCGTGCGGATCTCGCTGCGGGTCGAGGTGACGGGACTCCCCGCCCCGGCCCCCGCCTCCGTCTCCGCACCGGCGACTGCGTCCGCGTCCGCGTCCGCGGGGACGGTCGGGCCGTTCCGCGCCGTGCCGCAGGTGCACAGCGTGAGCGATCCCGCGCTGGTCGCGGACGCCGCCGGCGTGTGGCAGGAGTCGGGGTCCGCGGGGCGGGCCTTCGGGCCCCGCGCGCGGATGGACGCGTTGCTGGCGCTGCGCCGCGCGGCCCGCGCCTGGCCTCCGCTCACGCCCCTGCTGTCGGCGGCCGTCCCCGACGCCGTCGACCTGCTCGACGAGGAGGTCACGGAGCTTCTCGGGGAGGGCGGACGGGCCCTGGCGGGCGCGGGGGTCGAGGTGCACTGGCCGAGGGAGCTGGTCCGTACCCTGACCGCCCGCGCGGTGGTGGGAGCACCGGAGGACGGGACGGCGCCGGTCCGGGCCGGCCCGGACACCCCGTCGTTCCTGGGCACGGACGCGCTGCTGTCGTTCACCTGGTCGTTCGCCCTGGGCGACCAGCAGCTCACGCGCGAGGAACTGGACCGTCTCGCCGAGGCCACCCGCCCCCTCGTACGGCTCCGCGACCAGTGGGTGCTGATCGATCCCCGGGAACTGCGCCGGGCCCGCGCGCAGCAGGACCGCAAGGTGACGCCGATCGACGCCCTGAGCGCGGCCCTGACGGGCTCCGCCGAGGTCGACGGCCGCCGGGTCGAGGTGCGGCCCACCGGCCGGCTCGCGGCCCTGCGGGAGCGTCTGACCCACCCGCCGCAGGAACCGCTGGTCCCGCCCGCCGCGCTCGACGCGACCCTGCGCGACTACCAGCGGCGCGGCCTCGACTGGCTGGCCCGCACCACGGCCCTGGGGCTCGGCTGCTGCCTCGCCGACGACATGGGGCTCGGCAAGACCGTCACGCTGATCGCCCTGCACCTGCACCGCCAGGAGGATCCCGCGGCGGCCGGTCCGACCCTCGTGGTCTGTCCGACGTCCCTGACGGGCAACTGGCAGCGCGAGATCGAACGGTTCGCGCCGGGCACCCCCGTCCGCCGCTTCCACGGGCCGCGACGCACCCTGGACGCCCTGGCCGACGGGGAGTTCGTGCTCACCACCTACGGCACCCTCCGGCTGGACGCGAGCCGGCTCGGCGACGTGCCGTGGGGCCTGGTCGTGGCGGACGAGGCACAGCACGTGAAGAACCCGTACGCACAGACCGCGCGGGCCCTGCGCACGATCGGCGCACGCGCGCGCGTGGCGCTCACGGGGACGCCGGTGGAGAACAACCTGTCGGAGCTGTGGGCGATCCTGGACTGGACGACGCCGGGCCTGCTGGGCCGGCTGGGCGCCTTCCGCACCCGGTACGCCCGGGCCGTCGAGGGCGGCGGTGATCCCGCCGCGGCGGAGCGGCTCGCCCGGCTCGTGGGGCCGTTCCTGCTGCGCCGCCGCAAGTCGGACCCGGGGATCGCGCCCGAGCTGCCGCCCAAGACGGAGACCGACCGCCCCGTCTCCCTCACCGGGGAGCAGGCCGGCCTGTACGAGGCGGTGGTGCGCGAGACGCTCGCGGCGATCGCCGAGGCCGACGACATGGCGCGGCGCGGGCTGGTCGTGAAGCTCCTGACCGGTCTCAAGCAGATCTGCAACCACCCGGCCCAGTACCTGAAGGAGGAGCGGCCGAGGACGACGGGACGGTCCGGGAAGCTGGAGCTGCTGGACGAACTGCTCGACACCGTCCTCGCCGAGGAGACCGGTGTCCTGGTGTTCACCCAGTACGTGCGCATGGCCCGGATCCTCGAACGGCACCTGGCCGGGCGGGGCGTGGCCACGCAGTTCCTCCACGGCGGGACGCCCGTCCCCGAGCGGGAGGCGATGGTCCGGCGCTTCCAGGACGGCGAGGCACCCGTCTTCCTGCTGTCGTTGAAGGCCGCGGGCACCGGGCTCAACCTCACGCGCGCGGAGCACGTCGTGCACTACGACCGCTGGTGGAACCCGGCGGTCGAGGCCCAGGCCACCGACCGGGCCCACCGCATCGGCCAGACGCGGCCGGTGCAGGTGCACCGGCTGATCGCCGAGGGCACGATCGAGGACCGCATCGCGGACATGCTGCGCCGCAAGCGCGATCTCGCGGAAGCCGTCCTCGGCTCCGGCGAGGCCGGGTTCACGGAGCTGACGGACGCCGAACTGGCCGAGCTGGTGGAACTGCGAGGGAGCGCGCGATGAGCCGGTACGACGACGCCACGGAACGCACCTTCGCGGCGCTGCCTCCCGCGCGTGGGAGGGGGTTCGCGCAGACCTGGTGGGGCCGGGCGTGGCTGACGGCCCTCGAGGACGGGGCGCTGGACGGCGAACAGGTGCGGGCGGGCCGCGGGCTCGCGCGCGCGGGCGGTGTGGGCGCGGTGTCCGTGCGTCCGGGGCGCCTCACGGCCGTCGTCCAGGACCGCGACCGCACGCCGCACCGGGCGGACGTGCTGCTCGACGTGCTGACGGACGCGCAGTGGGACAGGTTCCTGGACCTGACCGTGGAGCGGGCCGGACACGTCGCCGCGCTGCTCGACCGCGAGATGCCGCCGCATCTCGTCGAGGACGCGGAGACCGCCGGGATCGGCCTGCTGCCGGGCCCGGGCGATCTGGAGGCGCGGTGCGACTGCGGCGCCTGGGACCACTGCGCGCACACGGCCGCGCTGTGCTACCAGGTGGCGCGGCTGCTCGACCAGGACCCGTTCGTCCTGCTCCTCCTGCGGGGGCGGGCCGAACGGGCACTGCTGGACGACCTCCAGGCGCGCGGCGGCACCGGGACCGCCGGGACGGCGCCGCCCCTCCCGCCGGACGGCGTGGACGCGGCCGAGGCGTACCTGACCGGGCACTTCCTGCCTCCGCTGCCCGCCGAACCGGGGCTCCCGCCGGAGCCGGGCGTGCCGCCCTCGCTGGACACGGACGACCCGCCGCCCCCGGACGTGGAGCCGGAGGCGCTGTCGGCCCTGGCCGCGCTGGCGGCCGCGGACGCCCACGCCCTGCTCGGGGAGGCGCTGCGTCCCGGAGCGGAACGAAGAGCGCCCACGGAACGATCGACGGTCGCCGAGGACGCGGTCCGGTTGGCGGCCGGCCGCGCCGGAGGCCCGGAGCCGGCACCGCACGTCAGGGACCGGCTCGCGGCCGGATCGGGGCGCAGCCGGGAGCAACTGGCCCTGGCCGTGCGGGCCTGGCGGATCGGGGGTGCGGCCGCGCTGTCCGTGCTCGAGGAGGAGTGGACCGTCGAGGCGGAGCCTCTCGCACGCGCGCGTACCGCCCTGGACTCGGCCTGGGAGCAGGACGAGCGGCCGGTGCTGCGGGCGAGGGGCAACCGGTGGACGGTGGCCGCGTCGGACGCTCAGCTGCGGCTGGGGCGGGACGGGCGCTGGTGGCCGTACCGCAAGCGGCGCGGCCGGTGGGTTCCGGCGGGCGACGCGGCGCCGGACCCGGCGACCGCTCTCGCCTCGATCCGCGCCGACGGCGAGGGAGCGCTTTCCCGGGACGACCCCGGGCCGGCCTAGGGTCCGCCCGGGCTGCTCGTGGTGCCGGACCGGGTCGGGGGCGGGTCCGTCGAACGGCGGGCGTCCCGCGTTCACCGGGCGTCGCACGACATTCGGGGGGCGCCCCGGCTCCGGCGCGCCGTCCTGCCGGCGGGAGGGCCCGGGGTCCCGGCCTGCCACCGGCCGACCCGGCGGCCACCGTTCCGTCGCGTCCGGCGTACCGCTCGCCGTGCCGGCCGCCCCCGTCACCGCCAGGGCGTCGCCGTCACCGCCGGGGCCTCGCCGTCGTGCGTGTGCCCGGGGAGGCGCACGTCTCCGGTCGGCGACGACATGACGGACGGCGCCGGGGCGTTCGGCGCACAGGGCCGCCGGGGCGACGGCGGTGTCGGGACGACGGTGGCGCAGGTGCGGCCGCCGCACGGCCTGCGGCGCGGGCGAACCGGTGTGGGCCCCGCACTCGGCACACGCGTGCGGGGGGGGGAGGGAGAAGACCTCACGCGCGCGTGCCGCACGGCGGTCCGGTTACGGCAGCAGTGCGCTCAAGGACGGCAGCAGCGACTCCAGGTCGCTCGGCAACTCGCTGGGCAGTTCCGTCGGCAGTTCGGTGGGGAGCCGGGAGGGCAGTTCGCTCGGGAAGCCGCTGGGCAGTTCGGTCGGGAAGCCACTGGGCAGCTCGGTCGGAAGGCTGACGGAGGGGGCCGGCGAGGACGTGGCGCCCGACGGCGACTTCTCGTCCGGCGAGTCGTCGCTCCCCGAGGCCATCAGCACCACGGCGACGACGGCCACTGCGGCGACCAGCAGGGCCAGCACGGCGAAGAGGGGACTCCTGCGCCTCCTCGGACCACCGGGCGGCTCCGTCGGAGGGAAGGGCGGAGGCGACGGCGGCCCGCCGTCGCCTCCCGCGCCGTGGCCGGGGCCGAAGCCCGGAGGAGGCGGTCTGAAGCCGCCCGGGGGCGGCGTGTCACCCGGCTGACCGGGCGGCTGGGGCGGTACGGGCGGCATGACCATGCCGTCCAGCGTCCCCGTGGAGCGGCCGGGACGCGAGCCCCGCACGGAACTTGATACGACCTCATGTCATGGACGGCATGATTCCGGCGTATTCGATGCGGAGGCCCACGCAACGGCGTGTGCGTGACGGCACGCGGAGTCCCGCAACGGCACGCGGAGCACCGGCGCACACGCGCGTGCCGCTCAGCGGCGGACGTGCGCGCCCCGAGCACGCACCCGAGCGACGCCCCGCGACCGTGCCCCGTCCCTGAGGACGGCGGCACGGTCGCGCGCGGGCGCGGTCAGCCGCGGGCGCCGAGCAGGTGGTCCATGGCCAGCTGGTCCAGGCGCTCGAAGGCCATGCCGCGGGCGGCGGCCGCCTCGACGTCGAAGTCCTCGAAGGCGGTGCTGTCGGCCAGGAGGGACTGGAGGCCGTCGGCGGCGGTGGGCTGGGCCAGCTGGTCCAGGCGGGCGTCGCGCAGGGCCTGCTGGACCTCGGGGTCGCCGCGGAAGGCGGCGGCGCGCTCCTTGAGGATCAGGTAGTTGCGCATGCAGCCCGCGGCCGACGCCCACACGCCGTCCAGGTCCTCGGTGCGCGGCGGCTTGAAGTCGAAGTGCTTGGGACCCTCGTAGCCGGCGCTCTCCAGCAGGTCGACCAGCCAGAACGCCGAGCGCAGGTCACCGGCGCCGAAACGCAGGTCCTGGTCGTACTTGATGCCGGACTGGCCGTTGAGGTCGATGTGGAAGAGCTTGCCCGCCCACAGCGCCTGAGCGATGCCGTGCGGGAAGTTCAGGCCCGCCATCTGCTCGTGGCCGACCTCCGGGTTGACGCCGTACAGCTCCGGGCGCTCCAGGCGCTCGATGAACGCGAGCGCGTGGCCGACGGTGGGCAGCAGGATGTCGCCGCGCGGCTCGTTCGGCTTGGGCTCGATGGCGAAGCGCAGGTCGTAGCCCTGCGAGGTGACGTACTCGCCGAGGAGGTCGAAGGCCTCCTTCATGCGGTCCAGGGCCACGCGGACGTCCTTGGCGGCACCCGACTCGGCACCCTCACGGCCGCCCCAGGCGACGTAGGTCTTCGCGCCGAGCTCGGCGGCCAGGTCGATGTTGCGGATCGTCTTGCGCAGGGCGTAGCGCCGCACGTCGCGGTCGTTCGCGGTGAAGGCGCCGTCCTTGAAGACGGGGTGGGTGAACAGGTTGGTGGTGGCCATCGGCACCGTCATGCCGGTGGCGTCCAGGGCCTGCCGGAAGCGCTTGATGTGCGCCTCGCGCTCGGTGTCGGAGGACCCGAAGGGGATCAGGTCGTCGTCGTGGAAGGTCACGCCGTAGGCGCCCAGCTCGGCCAGGCGCTGCACCGTCACGACCGGGTCGAGGGCGTCCCGCGTGGCGTCGCCGAACGGGTCCCGTCCCTGCCAGCCGACGGTCCACAGGCCGAAGGTGAACCTGTCGTCGGGGGTGGGCTGGTAGCTCATGCCGCGGCTCCTTGCTTGAAGATCGGTCTCGCTGACTATTTCGTCATCGCCGTTTACAAATTAGTATGCCAACGCATCTCAGGGAAGACAGATCCCGCAGAGCCGCGGAAAAACTTGAGGGAGAGCCCGATGTCAGCAGCCGAGGGTCCGCTCGTCGTCGGCGTGGACACATCCACCCAGTCCACCAAGGCGCTCGTCGTCGACGCGGCCACCGGCCGGGTCGTCGCGAGCGGCCAGGCGCCGCACACGGTGTCCTCCGGCGCCGGACGGGAGAGCGACCCGCGCCAGTGGTGGGACGCCCTGTGCGAGGCGCTGCGCCAGTGCGGTGACGCGGCGCACGAGGCCGCCGCGGTGTCGATCGGCGGACAGCAGCACGGGCTCGTGACGCTGGACGCTCAAGGGGAGCCGGTGCGTCCCGCGCTGCTGTGGAACGACGTGCGCTCGGCCCCGCAGGCCCGCCGGCTGACCGAGGAACTCGGCGGCGCGAAGTTCTGGGCGGAGCGCACCGGGTCCGTGCCGGCCGCTTCCTTCACGGTCACGAAGTGGGCCTGGCTGGCCGAGAACGAACCGGAGGCCCTGCGCGCCACCCGGGCCGTCCGCCTCCCCCACGACTACCTCACCGAGCGCCTCACGGGCGAGGGCACGACCGACCGCGGCGACGCCTCCGGCACCGGCTGGTGGGCGTCCGGGACCGAGGCGTACGACGCGGAGATCCTCGCCCACGTGGGCCTCGACCCGGCGCTGCTGCCGCGCGTGGTGCGCCCCGGCGAGGTGGCCGGCACCGTGCGGGACAGTCATGACCTGCCGTTCTCCAAGGGCACCCTGGTCGCCCCGGGCACCGGTGACAACGCCGCCGCCGCGCTGGGCCTCGGGCTGCGCCCCGGCACCCCGGTGCTGAGCCTCGGCACCTCCGGCACGGTGTACGCGGTGTCGAGGCGGCGCCCCGCCGACCCGACCGGCACGGTGGCCGGCTTCGCCGACGCGCACGGCGACTGGCTGCCGCTGGCCTGCACCCTCAACTGCACGCTCGCCGTCGACCGCGTCGCGGCCCTGCTGGGCCTGGACCGCGAGGCCGTGGAACCCACCGCGGACCTCACGCTCCTGCCCTACCTGGACGGCGAGCGCACCCCGAACCTGCCGAACGCCTCCGGCCTCCTGCACGGCCTGCGCCACGACACCACCGCCGGCCAGCTCCTCCAGGCCGCCTACGACGGTGCCGTCCACTCCCTGCTCGGCGCGCTCGACCTCGTCCTCGACGAGGACGCGGACCGCTCGGCCCCCCTGCTGCTGATCGGCGGCGGCGCCCGCGGCACGGCCTGGCAGCAGACCGTGCGCCGGCTGTCCGGCCGGCCGGTGCAGATCCCGGAGGCCAAGGAACTCGTCGCGCTGGGCGCCGCGGCGCAGGCGGCGGGCCTGCTGACCGGCGAGGACCCGGCCGCCGTCGCCCGGCGCTGGAACACCACGCGGGGCCCGGTGCTCGACGCCGTCGAGCGGGACGAGGCGACCCTGTCCAGGATCGCCGGGGTACTCTCCGACGCGGCCCCCCTGCTGCAGCGGGCCACCGACGCCCACTGAGAATCGACGGAGGCATGACCGCACCCCCGCACGAGGCTCGCCCGACCGGCCCCGGACGAACGCTGCCCGACACCCAGCAGGGCATGCGCCGCCGCAACCTGGCCCGGGTGATGCACGCCGTCAGCGCCGAGGGACCGCTGTCACGGGCGGCGGTCGCCTCCCGCATCGGCCTGACGCGTGCGGCGGTCTCGACGCTCGTCGACGAGCTCATACGCACCGGTCTGCTGGAGGAGCTGGGACCCGAGCGGCCGGGCCGGGTCGGCCGGCCCGGTTCGGCGCTCGCCGTCAGCGGACGCGGCCCGGCCGGGATCGGCGCCGAGGTCGGCGTCGACCACCTCGCGGTCTGCGCCGTCGACCTGCGCGGCGAGGTGCGGGCGCGCGCCGAGCGCCACGGCACGAACCGGGGCCGCTCCCCCGGCCCGGTGGTCGAGGAGCTCACCCGGCTGGTGCGCGAGGTCGTCGCGGCGGCGCAGGACGAGGGGCTGTGGCCGGCCGGACTCGCCGTCGCCGTCCCCGGTCTCGTGGCCCGCGACGCCCGCACCGTCGTCCGCGCCCCGAACCTCGACTGGCACGAGGTCGACCTGGGCGCGCTGCTGCCCACGGAGTTCCCGCTGACCGTGGACAACGAGGCCAACTTCGGCGGACTGGCCGAACTGTGGCTCGGAGCCGGCGCCCCCCGGGACTTCCTGCACGTGTCGGCCGAGATCGGCATCGGCGCCGCGCTGGTCGTCGACGGCAGCCTGCTGCGCGGCACCCGCGGCTTCGCGGGCGAACTGGGCCATGTGCCGGTCCGCCCCGACGGCCCCCGGTGCGGGTGCGGCGGGCGCGGCTGTCTGGAGCAGTACGCCGGCGAGGAGGCGGTCCTGCGCGCGGCCGGCCTGGAACCCGGCGAGGACCGCGTGGGCCTGCTCGCGGGCCGCGCGGCGGACGGCGACGAGGACGTACGGCGCGCCCTGAGCGAGGCGGGCACGGCGCTCGGCATCGCCCTGACCGGGGCGCTCAACCTGCTGGACCCCGAGGGTGTCGTCCTCGGCGGCGCCCTGGCCGGTCTCGCGCCCTGGCTGCTGCCCGCGCTCGAGGCCGAGCTCGCCCGGCGCACCGCGGGTCCGCCCTGCCCGGTGTCGGTGTCGCGGCTGGGCCCCGCGGGGCCGCTGCTCGGGGCGGCGCACTCCGTGGTGCGGGCCGTGCTGGACGATCCGGCGGCGGTGGCGGGGCGCGGCTGAGCCCTGCCGGCTCTCTCCCGAAGCGGCGTCGCCCCCTCCTCGGCGGCCGGGTCCCGCCGGCCGGTCGCCGTCGCACCGCCGACCGGCCGCGGCCGCGTTCGGCCCGCCGCGGCCGGGGCCCACTGGCCGTAGCCCTTTCCTGAGGGCGGGCCGGTGCCCGGCCGCTGCGGAGGCGGCGGACCGGCGCCTGCCTCCGGCCGGGGTGCCCGGCCGGACACCCCGGCCGGGCCGTTCCGTTCGCCGCAACCGGAACTCCCCGTTCGGGGGAGCGAGTTGTCCACAGTTCCGCGGTGGTCCACCGATCCGAGCCGCCGCCTCCTGACCCGCCCGCGAGCGCCGTAGCGTGATCCCCGCGGGCGCAGCCCGGCCGGCGGAGGACGCGTTCCGCACGTTCCAGCCGGACCCGGTGCGGCGGCCGGCGCGCGACGGCGGATTCACCGGGTCGGACGCGTACCGGTCCGCAACCCGGGCGATCGGACAGCCGTTGGCCCCTGTGTGCGGCACCGACCGCCGCCGAGCCGGGCCCCGGCGGCGGGACGGCGCCGGACGCGGCAGGCTCCACTCCGAAAGGCACCCCCATGGAACGAGCAAGACCCCTCCCGGGCAGGCGGCGGATGCTGAAGGGCGCGGCCCTCGCGGCGGTCCCCCACGCGTTGCTCCCGGACGCCCCGGCCGGCGCACGGACCGCGCCCGTCGACCACCCCCTCGCCGCATGGCACCCCGCCGCCCCCTCCAACTACACCGCGTCGGACCGCCCGGCGGCCCATACCGTGGACCGGATCGTCATCCATGTCACGCAGACCACCTACTCGACGGCCCTGTCCGTCTTCCAGAACCCCCGGAAGAAGGTGTCCGCGCACTACGTCGTGCGCTCCGCCGACGGCCGGGTGGCGCAGTGCGTGCGCGAGGCCGACGTCGCCTGGCACGCGGGGAACTGGGAGTACAACACGCGCAGCGTCGGCATCGAGCACGAGGGGTGGGTGGACCGGCCGGACTACTTCACCGACGCCCTGTACGAGCGGTCCGCCCGGCTGACGGCGTCCGTCTGCGACCGGTACGGCATCCCCAGGGACCGCGCCCACATCATCGGTCACCACGAGGTCCCGGGCTCGGACCACACCGATCCCGGGCCGAACTGGGACTGGGCCCGTTACCTGGGACTCGTCGGTTCCGCCTGAACGGACCGGCCGGGCCGAACGGTCTCCCGCCTTTCGGCCGAGCCCGTCCGAACGGTTGTCGGCGCGCGCACCCGGAGTGACGATGTCCCCACCGCATCGCCTTCCGGGAGGCCGAGTTGACCGATCCCTGGGTGGCCCTGGAGCCGGGGGCCGACCCCGCCGAGCGCGTGCGGGTGCTGCGGCGGGCGCACGAGACCTTCACCGCGGCGGGCACGGTGCCGCGGCCGGTGCGGACCGTGGTGGCCGACTCGTGGCGGCGTTCGGCGCGGGCGGGCGTCGGGCCGGACGGCACCGCGAGCGTGGAACTGACCGACGGCGACCTCGGCGCCTACCGGGCCGAGCATCCGCTGGCGCGGGTGATGCCGCTGATCCGCGAGCTCATGGGGACGTTCGCCGCCGACGGCCGGCACCTCCTGGCGGTGTGCGACGCGCACGGCAGGCTGCTGTGGGTCGAAGGCCACCCGGGTACACGGCGCGAGGCGGGGCGGATGAACTTCGTTCCGGGTGCGCGGTGGGCGGAGAGCGCGGTCGGGACGAACGCGCCGGGCACGGCGGTCGCCGTGGACCGGCCGGTGCAGGTGTTCGCGGCCGAGCACTTCATCCGGCGGGTCCAGCCGTGGACGTGCGCGGCGGCCCCGGTGCACGATCCGCGGACCGGGCGGGTGCTGGGCGCGGTCGACATCACCGGCGGCGACGGGCTGGCGCATCCGCACAGCCTGGGCTTCGTCCAGGCGGTCGCGCGGGCCGCGGAGTCGCACCTCGCGCTGCTCGCCCCGGAGCGGCCGGCGACCGGCCGGCCCGAGCTGACCGTGCTGGGGCGCGACGAGGCGTACCTCGCCGTGGGCGGACGGCGGATCAGGCTGAGCCGACGGCACAGCGAGATCCTCGTCCTGCTGGCCCGCCGTCCGGAGGGCCTGACCGGGGACGAGCTGCTGTGCGCGCTGTACGAGGACGAGTCGGTGACCCCGGTGACGCTGCGGGCCGAACTCGCCCGGCTGCGCGGGGTGCTGGGGCCGGGGCTGCTGGCCTCGCGGCCGTACCGGCTCACCGTTCCCGTCGAGTCGGACGCCGCCGTGGTCGAGCGGCGTCTGGCGGCCGGGGCGGTCACGGCCGCGGTCACGGCCTACGCCGGGCCGCCGCTGCCGGCGTCGCGGGCACCGGCGGTGGTACGGCTGCGGAACCGCCTGGCCGACGGCCTGCGCGCCGCTCTGCTGGCCGGCCGGGACCCCGACCTGCTCGCCGACTGGGCGCACGCGCCGTGGGGCGAGGACGACATCGACGTGTGGCGGGCGCTGGCATCGGCACGGCCGACGGCCGCGGTACGGGCCCGGCTGGCCGCGCTGGAGTCGGAGCTGGCGGCGCCGCAGTCGTGGACGCGCCGCTGATCACCGGCCGCCCGGTCCGGCCCGGTCGGCGCGCCGCTGATCACCGGCCGACCGGGTGTCCCGCTCCGGACGGCTCCGGTCACCGCCTCGCCCCGCGCAACGTGCATGCAACGTCGGCCTGCCTAGCCTCGCGCGCAGAGCTGCCCAACGGCGGGCAGCGCTGCTGAGGGAGGCCATCCACCATGACCCGTTACGCGGCGCCCGGGACCGAGGGCGCGATCGTCTCCTACCAGGCGCGGTACGACCACTTCATCGGCGGCGAGTACGTTCCTCCGGCCCGCGGCCGGTACTTCGAGAACCCGTCCCCGGTGAACGGGCAGCCGTTCGCCGAGGTGGCCCGCGGCACGGCGGAGGACGTGGAGCGGGCGCTCGACGCGGCGCACGCGGCCGCGCCGGGCTGGGGCCGGACGTCGGCGAGCGAGCGTTCCGACATCCTGCTGAGGATCGCGGACCGCATGGAGGCCCATCTGGAGCCGCTCGCGGTCGCGGAGAGCTGGGAGAACGGCAAGCCGGTCCGCGAGACGCTGGCGGCGGACATCCCGCTGGCCATCGACCACTTCCGCTACTTCGCGGGTGCGGTCCGCGGGCAGGAGGGTTCGCTCAGCGAGCTCGACGAGGACACGGTGGCGTACCACTTCCACGAGCCGCTCGGGGTGGTCGCGCAGATCATCCCGTGGAACTTCCCCATCCTGATGGCGACCTGGAAGCTCGCGCCGGCCCTCGCCGCCGGCAACGCGGTGGTGATCAAGCCCGCCGAGCAGACACCGGTCTCGCTGCACTACTGGATGAGTCTGGTCGCGGACCTGTTGCCGCCGGGCGTGGTGAACATCGTCAACGGTTTCGGCGAGGAGGCGGGCAAGCCGCTCGCGTCCAGCCCGCGGGTGGCGAAGGTCGCGTTCACCGGTGAGACGTCGACCGGACGGCTGATCATGCAGTACGCCGCGGAGAACCTGAAGCCGGTCACGCTGGAACTGGGCGGCAAGTCGCCGAACATCTTCTTCGACGACGTCTGGGAGAAGGACGACGACCTGCGCGACAAGGCCCTGGAGGGCTTCACGATGTTCGCGCTGAACCAGGGCGAGGTGTGCACCTGCCCGTCGCGCGGACTGGTCCAGCGCGGCAACTACTCCGAGTTCATGGCGGCCGCCGTCGCCCGTACCGAACTGATCAGGCCCGGGCATCCCCTGGACACCGACACCATGATCGGCGCCCAGGCGTCCGGCGACCAGCTCAACAAGATCCTCTCGTACATCGACATCGGCCGGCAGGAGGGCGCCAAGATCCTCACCGGCGGCGAACGAGCGGATCACGACGGCGAGTTGAAGGGCGGCTACTACGTCCAGCCGACCATCTTCGAGGGCGACAACCGCATGCGGATCTTCCAGGAGGAGATCTTCGGCCCGGTCGTCTCGGTGGCCTCGTTCGACGACTTCGAGGACGCCGTCAAGATCGCCAACGACACGTCTTACGGCCTCGGCGCCGGGGTGTGGACGCGGGACGTCAACACGGCGTACCGCGCGGGACGGGCCATCCAGGCGGGCCGCGTCTGGACCAACTGCTACCACGCCTACCCGGCCCACGCGGCGTTCGGCGGCTACAAGCAGTCGGGGATCGGCCGCGAGACGCACAAGATGATGCTGGAGCACTACCAGCAGACGAAGAACCTGCTGGTGTCCTACTCGCCGAAGAAGCTCGGGTTCTTCTAGAACCATCGCCTCGGTCGCAGTCGCGGCGGCACGCGCGCCGCGACTGCGCCGCGTGACCGCCGGGACGCCGGGACGCCGGTCGCCGGTCGCCGGTCGCCGGAGTGAGTTCGGACCGCCTGTGTCCCCTCACCCGGCAGGCGGAGCCGGCCGCCGGGATCCGCACGGCCGATCATGTCCGAGCGACCGGACCCCCTACGGTCACGACGGCTTCCTCCGGCTACGGCCGTCGCGGTCCGGCCGGGGCGGCCGTCCGTCACACCACGCTCACCGGATGCCGCACCACGGCGTCGAACAGGTACCCCTGTGCGTTGGGTACGGCGGTGTCCGGCTGAGTACGGCCGGCCGTGTCCGTGGCGCGGGCCAGCAGGTGGGTGGCGCCGGGTACGTCGGGTCGCCAACCGAGGGACCAGCGGGTCCAGGTACCGGCGCGGGGCCGGTCGTGCAGGCGGGCGGGCCGCCAGTTCGCCCCGCCGTCGGTGCTGACGTCGACCCGGGCGACGGCGCCCGCGCCCGACCACGACCGTCCGTGCAGCTCGTACCTCCGCCCCGCCGTGAACGTGGCCCCGCTCGCCAGCTCGAAGGCGCTCTTCGTGGCCTGCCGGGTGAGCGGCGCACTGCCGCCCTCCGGGTGGGAGGGGCCGAACAGCCGGTAGAAGGTGGTGTTCCAGGGCGAGTAGAGCGGCTGCGCGGACACCTCGATGTCGCCGACCCACTTGATCGACGCGATCCCCACCCAGGAGGGCACCAGCACCCGCACCGGATACCCGTGGTCGTACGGAAGCCGCTCGCCGTTCATCTCGTACGCGAGCACCACGTCGTCCAGCGCCTTGGCCAGCGGCAGCGGACGGCGTACCCGGCCCAGGCTCTCACCGCCGCTGACGTACTCGGCGTCCAGGCCACGCGGCTGCACGTCCACGGCGTACGGGGAGAGCCCGGCCCTGCGCAGCACGTCGGCCAGGCGCACCCCGCGCCAGCGTGCGACGCCGATCGCCCCCAGGGTCCAGGCGGTGCCGGTGACCGTCTCGCCCTGCTGTGTCGTGTAGGAGGAGCGGCCGTTCCCGGCGCACTCGACGAAAGCGGTACGGGTGACGGCCGGCAGGGCTCGCAGATCGTCGTACCCGAACTCCACGGGCCGGTCCTCGCCGGGGGTGCCGCGCAGCCCGCTCCCCCAGAGCCGCAGCCGCCAGTCGTCGGCTTCCAGGACGGGGGTGGCGGTGTGGTTGCGCACGAAGAACAGTTCGTTGGGGGTGTGGTGGCCGGTTCCTCGCAGCGCCTCCCAGCGGGTCTCGGCGTTGGTGCCGCGCTCGATGAACCACTCGGGCGGCAGGGGCTTGACGATCGTGCCGGCGGCGGCACGGGCGGGCCGTGGGGCGCCGAACGCGGTCCCGGCGGCGGTGGCGGCGAGCAGGGTGAGCAGCCGACGGCGGGTGACCCCGTCGGCCTTGGCCTCACCGCTGAGCCACTGGCGCAGCCTTCGGCGGTCGTAGTCGGTCTCGTAGCGGTCACCGGCGGGGTGGGGAGAAAGCATGGCGGTCCTCGTCATGAGGGGCGAAAGAGCACGACAGGGGGCCGGCGCGGGTCAGGGCACGGACATCCGTCGGTACGGTGGCAGCCCGGACGGCCGGCCTGCCGGCACGGCTGTTGGCAAAGAGAGCGGGAAGCGCGCGATCAGCCGGTGGGCCGACACAGCGCGGCGGCCACGCGGACCAGGTCCACGGCGCGGCGGCGGGTCAGAGGCTCCGGCGACGGCATGACGGGATGCAAGCACGTGGGACGGAAGGTGTCAACGGAGGGTCCGTGTCCGCACGACACGCCGCGGCACGGGATGAACGCACCGCGTCCGTGAAGGAGTCGTCCCCGGTCTCACGTGCCCTCGACGGGCTTTCGCTCGCCGTGCGCGTCAGGGGCCGGCGTCTGCGCGCCGGCCGCCGGTCGCCCCGGCCCGGGAGATCGGCGGCGCGGCCGGGGCGGGCGCCGAGAACGACGTCCGCGCCGGCCACAGCGCCACGCCGACCGCCGCCAGGACGGCGGCCGCAGCGCCCGTGGCCAGCCCCCGGCGCGCCCCCGCGTGCTGGGAGACCCAGCCGACGGCGGGGGCGCCGACCGGGCTGCCGCCCGTGGAGATCACCGTGCGGACCGCCATCACCCGGCCGCGCACGGCGTCGCTGACCTCCGACTGGACGAAGGCGCTCACTGCCGTGTTCAGCGTCATCGACGTGAAACCGGCGGGCGGCAACAAGGCGAGGAAGGCGGCGTACGGGGGCATGACCGCCGCCAGTGCTTCGCAACCGCCGAACAGCAGTGCGCCGACCACGACCGCCCGCACCCGGGGTGAGACACCGCGCGTGGCGGCGATCGTCCCGGCGACGGTACCGACGGCCAGGGCCGTGTTCATCAGGCCGAGTTCCCGGGAGCCGACGTCGAAGACCCGGTCGGCGAACAGGGCCAGCGTGGTCGGGAAGTCGACCGCGAAGGTGGCGGCCAGGCCGAAGATCGTGAAGACGCCGACGAGTTCGGGCCGCGCGGCCACATGGCGCAGTCCTTCCGCCCCCGCTCCCGTCCACGCAGGCCGGGAGCGGGCGCGTGTCTCCCGCGCCCGTGGGCGGATCGACAGCAGACCGACGAGGACGACGGTGAAGGACACGGCGTTGAGGGCGAACACCCACCCGGTGCCGATCGCCCCGATCAGCACACCGGCGATCGCCGGGCCGGTCAGGCGGGCGGCGTTGAGGGACAGGAGGTTCAGGCCCGCCGCCTTCGGGATCAGCGCCCGCCCGACCAGTTCGGTGACGAACGCCGGACGGGCGGGGTTCTCCACCGTGAACACGCAGCCCAGGGCGAAGGACAGGACGTACAGCAGCCACAGCGGTGCACGGCCGGAGAGCACCGTCGTCGTCAGCAGCAGGGCCTGCACCGCGTACAGCGTCTGTGTCCACAGCAGCAGGGTCCACCACGCGTCCCGGCACGAGAGACGACCCGCCTGCTCGAACAGGACGTCCGGTTCCGGGAAGCGGGTGTCGGGTGAAAGCCCGGCGGGATCACCGGCGATCGCCGCGAGCACAGCTCCACGGGAACGCGCGGTCGGCCGCGTCCCTCCGCCCTTGACACCCGCAGGGCCGGACGACGTACTTTGAGCCCGCGGTTTTCGACGGGTGGAGGCCTTTCATGCACGTACCTGGCGCGGCCCCGCAGGGCGCGTGCACCGGTGCGCGGCTGATCACCCGGCGGCACGTCGACTACTGCCGTACCTCCTCCGCCGTCTGTCCTTCCGTACACGTCTGACCTCTGCCGGCCCGTCCCGTCGGCCGTCTCGTCGTGGCCCTGAGGCCCCGAGCTCTCGTGTTTCCCGGAAGGAATCCCCATGTCCGGTCCCGCCCTGCACCTCGCCGTGGAGATCGACGGCGACGGCGCCCACCCCGCGGCCTGGCGCCGCGCCGCCCACTCGCCCGACCAGTTGCTCACCCCGCGCCGCGTCGCCCGGGTCGCCGCCGCGGCCGAGAACGCCGGGTTCACCCTGATCACCCTGGACGACGGCGTACTGCCGCCCGGAGCCGCACCGGATCCCGTGGGCCGTATCGGCGCGGTGGAGCGTGCGGCCTTCGTCGCGGCGTCCACGAGCACGATCGGGATCGCGCCCGCCGTACCGGTCACGTATGCCGAACCCTTCCATGTCTCCAGCCAGTCGGCCTCCCTGGACCACGTCTCCGGCGGCCGTGCCGGGTGGGTGGTGACGGAGGAGGAACGTCCTGAGGCGGCCCGTGCCTGGGGGCGTCCCCCGGTCGCCGACGCCGCCGCGAGGGCCCGGGAGTCCCGGGACGGGGTGGAGGTGGCCCGGGCCCTGTGGGACTCCTGGGAGGACGACGCGGTCATCCGGTCCGTGGCCACGAGCCGCTACCTCGACCGCGAACGGCTCCACTACGTCGACTTCACCGGAGAGACGTACGCCGTCAAGGGCCCGGCGATCGTGCCGCGCCCGCCCCAGGGGCAGCTCGTCGTCCTGGGCAGGCCGGACCGGGTGCCCGCCGCGCAGCTCGACGTCGCCCTCGTCGAGGGCCGTGACCTCGCGTCGATCGCCACGGCCTCCGCTGCCGCCGGCACGCCCCGCGTCTTCGCCGAGGTCGAGGTGGCGCTGGACACGCCGGACAGCACGGCCGCCGAGCGCGTCGCCGATCTGGAGCGGCACACGCCGTGGACCGACCGGGGGCGGCTGCGGCACATCGGCTCCGCGGAGCGACTGGCCTCGCTCCTGGCCGAGTTGAGTCGTCATGTCGACGGCGTACGGCTGCATCCGCTGGTGCTGGACGAGGACCTGTCCGTCCTCTCCCGCCTCGTCCTGCCGGCACTGTCCGAGCGGCGCCTCGTCGCCCGCCCCCTGCCGGGCACGTCCCTGCGCTCGACCCTGGGTCTGGAGCGCCCCGCCAACCGCTTCGCCGCCTCGGCCGTCCAGGAGGAAGCCCGATGACCCGCACCGATCCCCTCGACGTCCCCCGGCCGCACGCTCGGCTCCACTTCGGGGTGTTCTTCCAGGGCGTCAACCACTGGACCATCTGGTCCGCCCCCGACAGCGGCTCCCAGATCGACCCCGCCTCCTTCCGCCGGGTCGCCCGGACCGCCGAACGAGGCCTGTTCGACGCGTTCTTCCTCGGCGAGGGGCTGCGGCTGCGCGAGATCGACGGCAAGATCCACGATCTCGACGTGGCCGGACGGCCGGACGCCATCACCCAGCTCGCGGCGCTCGCCGCGGTCACCCGCCGGATCGGTCTGGTCAGCACCTCCAACTCCACGTTCAACGAGCCCGCCGATCTCGCCCGCCGTCTGTCCGGCCTCGACCTGCTCTCCGAAGGCCGCGCCGGCTGGAACGTGGTGACCACGGACAACGCCTGGACCGGCGCCAACTTCCGCCGCGGCGGCTATCTCGACCACGCCGACCGTTACCGGCGCGCCGAGGAGTTCCTCACCGTGGCCCGCGCGCTCTGGGACGGTTGGGAGGACGGAGCCGTCGCCGACTCCGCGGACGCACCCGCCTGGTCGACACCCGGTGCCGTACACCGAGTACGCCACCGCGGACCGCAGTTCGACGTCGACCTCGCCCCGACCCTGCCGCGCAGCGCCCAGGGTCACCCCGTCATCTTCCAGGCCGGTGACTCCGGCGAGGGACGCGACTTCGCGGCCCGCAACGCCGACGTCATCTTCTCCGCGCACGGCAACGACTTCGACGACGCGCTGGCCTTCGCCGAGGACATCCGCAACCGCCTGCGGGCCGTCGGCCGGCCCGACGACGACCTGCGGATCCTGCCCGGCACCGAGATCATCCTCGGCGCCACCGAGGAGGAGGCCCGGGAGAAGAAGCGCTGGGTCCGGTTCCAGCAGGTCACCCCCGCGACGGCCTTGGGGATCGCCGGGTTGCTGTGGGGCATCGACCTGTCCGACCGTGACGCCGACGGTCCGCTGCCCGAGGAGGATCCCGTGGTCACCGGGAACGACGGCTCCTTCGGCGCCCGGCGCACCGCCGACCCGCGCGGGGTCGTGGCCGAATGGCGGGCGAAGGCGGAGGCGCACGGTTGGTCGCTGCGCGAGACCGTCATCGCGCTCGGTCCGCAGCGCGGCCACGTCGGTACTCCGTCCGCCCTCGCCGACAAGTTCGCCCACTTCGTGCGGCACGGCGCGATCGACGGCTTCAACGTCACGCCCTACCTCATCCCCGACGGCCTCGACGACATCGTCGACCTGCTCGTCCCGGAACTCCAGGAACGCGGGGTCTACCGCACCGAGTACACCGGCACCACGCTCCGCGACCACCTCGGTCTGCGGGAACCCCTCACCCACCGGTCCGCGCCCACCCGTCGGCAGGCGGGCTGACCGCCTGCTTCCCGCACGGCTTCCGTGCACATGACCGACAAGAAGCCGTCACGCGCGGACCGGGATCCGGGTCGGGCCGGCTCCCGCGCCGACCGGCATGACCGTGGGAGCAGTGCTCGACGCGTCCGACGCACAGAACCAGGTCGACACCACCGTGCGGTCGGCCCAGGGGGCCGCGGCCGCCGGTCTGTGGGGCCTGGTGCGGCCAGACCTTCGGCGCGGGCTCACCCCCGCTCGCGGCGATCGTCGGGCGCGGTGCCCGGCCTGCACGCGGGCACCTCCGCGAAGAAGCTCGGGTTCTTCCAGGAGCGTCAAGCCGGCTGCCGGGAGAGGAGGTCGTCCCTCCGGGCGCCCGGAGGGGCGGCCACGGAACGTTTTCCGACCTCACGCCGACGCGTGGTGAAGGACGGGGGCGGCCTTCACTACGATCGAAGCCGCTCAGGAAGCAGGCCGTGTCCGCGCCGACATCCCGGCCACAGAGCTCATGGCCATGGTGATCGCGCTGGTGATCAGCTGGGACACCGCCTCCTGGTCACTGAAGGCGCTGCGACCGGAGACCGACCGCGCGTCCTCCGCCGGCCGCAGAGCCGCGGTGACGGCCGCCGTCACCGCACTCGCCCGACCGCCCCACCGGGAGTGAAAGACCTCCGGCTCCTCCGTCCCGGAGGCCGGCCCGCCGGTGTCCCGAGGCGATCGGCCTCCGGCGGGGAGGGCAGCCGTGCGAGGACTCAGTCGTCGTTCCTGGTGTTCTCGCTCGGCAGGAACCTCTGACGGGCCCAGAGACTCAGCAGTGCCGTTCCGCCGACCACCAGCGGTACCGGGTCCCGGGCGAGCGGGGCCAGCACGTATCCCAGCGCCGTGGCCGTGCACACCGTCAGGGGAATGAACGCCGCCGCACCCTCCATCCCCCATCGCAGCGCGGGCCGGGCGATGCCCAGGACGCTCGCTCCGCCGGGCACCCAGGGGCCGACGGCGACCACCAGCAGTCCCGCGGTGACGCAGGCGTCGACCAGGTGACGGGACATCGGCTCGAGACCGTGCGGGCCGGCCGCCCACAGGCGCAGGGTGTCGCCGAGCAGCACGAGGGACAACCCGGCGATCCCGACCCACAGGGTGGCTCTTCGATCGCTCCGCACGAGACGGCACAGGGCGAACAGAAAACTGAGGAACACGACTTCCGCGATCCACAGGACGCCGACCATCCCCGTCCCCACCCGCCAGCCGTCACCGGCCCCCCGCAGCAGCACCCATCCCGTCATGAGCACGACCCCGGCGGTGACGACCCCGTCGAGCACGCGCCGCAGCAGCGTGTGCCGACCTGTGCCGGCGTCGGCCGCGACCACCAGACCGGCCGTCCCCAGGCCGACCGTCAACGTCACTCCGGTGATCACCACCAACCCCGGCACCGAACGCGCGTCCCATCCCGAAGCCGGAGGCTGAGCCGACAGCACGGTGACCGCTCCCCGGTACATGCCCGCGGCCACCGCGGAACCCCCCAGCAACAGCAGACGCGTCCGCACCCGTCTGCTCGTCCCCCGCGCGCGGAGCATCAGGGAGGCCGCCAGTCCCCAGCAGCCGGTGGGCGGCCCGAGGACCACCATCCGCGCCTCCCCGCCACCGGCGGCCCACGACCCGCCGAACGTCAGCACCGTTCCCACGAGACACGCCACGCCGACCGCGCCCCCGGTCCGACGGCGGCGGCCCGCCCGGAGCCTGAGCACGTCCGGCGCCTTCCCCAACCCCGACATCAGGTGCGCCTTTCCACCGGTCTCCCGCCCGCGGGGCCTCCCCCGCGGCCCCGGATCCTCTCAGCAACCGTAGGGACCCGCCCCCGGCCCCGACCGAAACCGTCGGTTCATTCACTCGTACTGCTTAAGGACGGCGCGGTCACCGGCCGCACCCCGTGGGGCCCCGACGCGCCCCACGGGCACAGCTCCGGGACGGCGCCGTGCGCACCGGTCGACGGCGAGGGGAGGAAGGGCCGCCATCAGGTCGGCAGCAGTGCTTCGATCCGGTCGACGACGTCGGGGGCGTCCGGCTTGACGCGTGAACCGATGCGGTGCGCGACCCGGCCGTCGGGCGAGACGAGGAACTTCTCGAAGTTCCACTCGACGTCCCGGACCACCCCGTGCTCGTCGGGGGCGGCGGTGAGGATCTCGTAGATCGGGTGTCGCCGCGCGCCGTTGACGTCCACCTTCTCGAAGAGGGGGAAGGTGACGTCGTAGGCGGCCGAGCAGAACTCCCGGATCTCCTCGGGGGTGCCCGGTTCCTGTCCCCCGAACTGGTTGCAGGGGAAGCCCAGAACGGCGAACCCGCGGGGCCCGTAGCGCCGGTGCAGTTCTTCCAGCGCCGCGTACTGCGGTGTCCGCCCGCACCGCGAGGCGACGTTGACCACGAGCAGTGCCTTTCCCCGGTAGGGGCTCAGGTCGCCGGGCTCCCCGGCGAGCGTGCGGACGGGAATGTCGTACAGGGTCATGTCGGGGTGTCGCTCCGCTCCTGTCGGGGTGCCCGTTCAGTCGGCCCGGGTGATGTCCGTGTAGGACTTGCGGAAGGCGGTGACGACGGCGTCGACATCCTCGTCGGTCATGGCGGCGCCCAGACCGATGGTGACGGAGCGGCCGAGGAGGCCCTCGCTGATCCGGTAGCGCGGGGGGCGGTCCCACTCCACGCCCCAGGGCGTACGCCCTTCGCGTACCGCGCGGTTGGCCGTGACCGGCTGCCCCTGGTACAGGGTGTGCGCCGGGATGCCGGCGGCGTTCAGGTCGGCGACGAAGGCGCGCGCCTGAAGGCGCGAGTCCAGGAACAGGGTGAGGTCGCCGCCCGATCCGTCCTCGTCCGGCAGCCGCCGCCAGCGCACCGGCAGGTCGGCCGTCTCGCGGCGCACGTGGCGGGCCACGTCGCGCAGGCGCCGGCACATGGGGACCAGCCGGGGGAGCTGCGCCGAGAGGATGGCCGCGGTCAGCTCGGTCATGCGCTGGTTGGCGCCGATGAACGGCGGGCTGTCGGCGGTTCCCCGCGTCGCGCCCTTGGAGGTGGTGAACTGGCCGCCCTGGTCCTGGTACCGGGCCACCCGGTCGTACACGTCGGCATCGGTCACGGTGACCGCGCCGCCCTCGCCGGCGGTGATGTTCTTGTCGAGCTGGAAGCTGAAGGCGCCCGCGTCGCCGAGGCTGCCGACGGGCCGCCCCGCGTAGCTGACGCCGGCGGCCTGGGCCGCGTCCTCGATCACCCGCAGTCCGTGCCGGCGCGCGACCTCCGTGATCGGCCCCATGTCGGCCGCGGCGTTGTTGAGGTGGACCGGCATCACTCCCCAGGTGCGCTCGGTGATCTGCTCCTCCAGCTTCGCGGGGTCCAGGGTCAGCGAGTCGTCGACCTCGGCGAAGACGGGGATGCCGCGGGCGGCGACGACGGCGCCGACACTGCCGACGAAGGTCACGGCGGGCACGATCACCTCCGCCCGGGGCGGGATCGCGAGGCCGATCATCGCGGCGGTGAGCGCAGCGGTGCCGGAGGACACGGCGACGGTGTGCGGGACCCCCGCCACCTCGGAGAACGCGGCCTCGAACGCGTCGGTCCGGTGGCGCAGGTCCGGTCCGTAATAGCGGAACAGCGACCGGGACCGGATCACCTCCATGGCGGCGGCCGCCTCCTCCTCCCCCCACAGCGCGAGGGCCCGCCAGGTCTCGTACCGCGTCCCCGGGCCGTCGGTCACGCGGCCGCCTCCGTCACCGTGTCGAGGTCCGTCGCGCTGTGGGCCACCACGAAGTCCTCCAGGAAGAGATAGTCGAGCTGGCTCGGCCCGAAGAAGGCCAGCGCCTGTTCGGGGGTCTCCACGATCGGCTCACCGCGGTCGTTGAAGGAGGTGTTGAGCACGACGGGTACGGAGGTGAGCTCGCCGAACCGTTCCACCAGTTCGTAGAAGGAGCCGTTCGCCTCCGGGGTCAGCGTCTGGACCCGCGCCGTCCCGTCGACGTGGGTGATGGCCGGCACCTCCTGGCGCTTGTCCTCCCGCACCGGCGCGACGAGCAGCATGTACGGGGACTCGATGTCGAGTTCGAAGTACTCGGAGGCCCGGTGGGCGAGGACGGCGGGGGCGAACGGCCGGAACGTCTCGCGGTGCTTGACCTTGCGGTTGAGGATGTCCTTCATCTCCGCGCGGCGCGGGTCGGCGAGGATGCTGCGGTGGCCGAGGGCGCGCGGCCCGAACTCGGAGCCACCGGTGAACCAGCCTATGAGCGCGCCCCGCGGGAGGAGTCCGGCCGCCAGCCGGGCCGGCCGCGCCACGCGCCGGTAGGGCAGGCCGGAGGCGTCGAGCGCGGTCCGGATCTCCTCGGCGCCGTACGAGCGGCCGAGGTAGGTGTGGTGCTGGGGCCGCGGGGCCGACTTCTGCGCCTTCGGGCCGCGCGGCCGCGGCCGCTCGCCGAGGACGTGGTGGCCGTAGTACGCGCAGCCGACCGCGCAGCCGTTGTCGCCCGCGGCGGGCTGGGCGAAGACGTCGGTGAACGGTGTGTTGCGCAGGATCTTGCCGTTGGCCACCGAGTTGAGGACCACGCCGCCGGCCAGGCAGAGGCGGGAGAGCCCGGTCTCCCGGTGCAGCCAGTCGGCGGCGTGCAGGACCGCGGTCTCCAGCAGGTCCTGGGCGGCCCAGGCGAGGTCGGCGCCCCGTGCGAAGCGCTCGTCCCCGTCGAGTCCGTCCAGGGCGTGCTCGACGAAGTGCAGCAGTCCGCCGTCCTTCAGGTGCAGGGCGAACCGGCCCTCCGGCAGGAGGTCGAGGTGGCGGCGGAACTCCGTCCGGTAGCGGTCGGTCCCGTAGGGCGCGAGGCCCATGGTCTTGCCGTCCTCGGTCAGGTACCAGCTGCCCTCCTCGTAGAGGGTGAAGCCGATGGCCCGGCTGACCGCCTTGTACATGAAGCCCAGCGAGTGGTCGCTGTCACCGGCCTGGTAGACCTTGGCCTCCCGCAGGCCGTCGGTGCTCCAGTTGGTCCCGTACACCTTGGAGATCTCGGTGATCTCCGTACCGTTGCCGACCGACATGGTCATGGTCTCGACGCCGTGCCCCTCGAACAGGCTGCCGGCGCCGTCGACCACGAGGATCGCGGCCTCGGGGAAGGGCGAGGGATGGAAGGCGCTGGCGGCATGGGCCAGGTGATGCCGGATCAGCGTCGTCCGGCTGCGGAACGGGAAGTAGCAGCTGGGCAGGAGGGTGTCGTCCGCGACGATCGCCTCCACCTCGCCGAGCCGGACTCCCCGGGTCGTCAGGCAGTACCGCCAGCACTGGTTGGCCAGGGAATTCACATTGACGGCGTATTTGCGGCGCGTCAGTCGCTCTTCTTCAATACCGACGACGATCTCACCGTTCTCGACGAGACAGGCCGAGAAGTCATGGTTGGAACCACCGAGCCCGAGAGCCAGCATACTGCCGTCCTTACTGCCAGTTCGGCCTACTGATTTGGCGAGCACGTGGACGTAACGCTACCTTGCCCCAACTGGTGAGCAGTTAGGCGAATATGAGCCATCCTCCAGCCAGATCGCGTCGCGTTCCAGCCGGAAGACAGCGCCGCCGGTTGCGCGCATTGACCCTGTGTTTAGGGTGAACTTAGACTCGTCGGCCAACGGAGCGTCATGCGCAAAAACGACCCGGGTTCGGTGATAAGGCATGGCCCTGAAAAGCGATTTCCGTGAAGCGATGTTCGCACGTCGCGACGGGCAGAACCGTCTCAAGCTCCTCATGAACGACATGGTCATCGAGGAGCAGTTGTGCCAGATGCGATGCTCCTACTGCCTCACCGAGGACTTCAACCTCCTCATGCAGGTCCCGGACGCGCGGCTGCGCCTGACCACCGACCGGCGCGCGGACTGGCACGAGATCCTCGACGCCTATCACCGTCACGTGGACAGCCCCATCATGCGCCTCAGCGGCGGCGAGTTCTTCTGGCTGAAGGGCTCCACCGAGTTCGTCGCGGAGTGCAGCGAGAAGTACGAGGTCGTGCAGGTCATCACCAACGGCGCCTTCCTGACGCCGCACCGGCTGGAGACCCTCGCCGAGCTGGGCAACGTCCAGCTGTGCCTCTCCCTGGACGGCCACACGCTGGAGCTGAACGGCCACCGGCTGCCGCCGAAGCAGCACCGGCTCTTCGACGTCATCATGCGGCACCTGGACCACGCGGTGGAGCTGGGCATCCCCATCGAGATCCAGTCGGTGCTCAGCGACCTGAACGCCGGCAGCCAGGCGGACTTCGCCGAGTTCCTGCTCGAACGCTACGGGCGTGGCGTGATGCTCTACTTCTTCCCCGTGCGGGGGGAGACCAGGACCACCCACGCGCCGCCGCTGGGCGACCATTTCGCGCCACTCCTGGCTCGCTACGACGAACTGTCCGCGGTCCTCCCGCCGCGCGCCTTCGTGGAGCATATAGGGAATCAGCTCAGGACCGGCGTCCGCACCCTGAGGTGCTACGCGACGGCCACCATGGTGCAGCTCTTCGGCCAGGGGGACGTCTCCTGCTGCCCGTACGCCTGGCTCAAGCCCATGGGAAACATAAAGGAGAGCCCCGAACTGATCCACGAACAGTTCGGAAAGCACCAGCACTACGACATGTTCATGCAGCCGCGGCCCCGCTTTCCGTATTGCAAGAGCTGCACCGGACCGATCGACGTGGTCAACCTCTATCTGTTCGGCGGCATCTCCGAAGAGGAAATCGCGCGCTGTGCACCGTACGCCGGACCCCGCGCTCTGGAACGGCTACGGGAACTGAAGTCGGCGTTCACGCCGATCTTCGAGCCGGCCGGGGAACCGTCCGCCCACTGATCCCGGGGGTGGCGGAATGCCGGAGAACCAGAGCATACCGAGGCCTCGAGGAGAGCAATGATTTCCGTGGATGGGATTTCCGGCGACGATTTCGCGGGTGCCGGCCTGGAGAGGCTTCTCGGGCTTCCGCAGCACGATCTGCTCACGCTCGCCGGGGACTGGCTCGGCGAACTGGCACCGTGGCGGAACACCGAGACCCTGGCGGCGATCTCCACCAGCATGGGCGCCGGGTCCGTCCTCTCCTCCCTGTTCGTCTTCGGGGAACAGGTGGCGGAGTCCGACGTCCGCTCGGAGGTCCCCGGTCCGCTGCTCGATCTCCTGCTCCGCGCCCGGGTGCTCTCCGAGGATTCCGGGAAGGTGTCGGCCGACTACTGCCTGGTCCGCGGTGACGGCATGTCGCTGCTGGCCGCCTGGCGGGCGGCCGGACGGGACACCGGATCGTACGCGCCCTGGATCGGCACCGACTCGATGACGCTCTCCCGCCTGGTGGCGGCGCGCCGCGGCGCGCGGTCGGCCCTGGACCTCGGGTGCGGCACCGGCGTCCTCGGCCTGTCGGCGGCCAGGAACGGCGCCGAGGTGCTGTCGGTCGACGTCAACCCGGAGTGTACGGCGGCCGCGACGGTCAACGCCCACGTCAACGGGCTGGGCGACCGGCTGACCGCCGCCGAGGGGGACATCATGTCCCTCTCCCTGGACTCCCGGTTCGACCTCGTCGTCTCCAACCCCCCCTGTCTCCCGCTGCGCCGGGGCTCGCTCGGCTGGCTGGCCGGCGAGGCCGGGCTGGACGGCCTGGAGTTCTTCTGGGAACTCCTGCGCCGGGTCCCCGGGCTGCTCACCGGGGACGGCGAGGCACTGCTCCAGGCCGCGGCCTACGGGGACGGGCGGGGGCCGTTCTTCGTCTCGGAACTGGAGGCCGAACTGCGGCGCCTGAAGGTCTCCGGACGCCTGCTGCTGCGGCCCTCGACGCCCCCGCGCTGGCCGGCCTTCGCACCGCGCGACGAGCAGCAGCAGCTCACGGGCCCGCTCGGCGACGAGGTGCGGGAGTACGTCACTCGGATCGGTGCCACGCACTACTACGGATTCGTCCTCTCCGTGCGACTCGGCGGCGAGGGCCTGGAGGTGGGCCGCTTCCGGTGATCACCCGGACGCGCCGAGCCACTTCGGCCCCAGCTCGGCGCGTTCCAGGGCGGCGACCGCGTCGGTCGCCTCGACCAGGGACAGGCGCGTGGTGTCGACCAGCCGGACGCCGGGCACGTCGGGCACCTCCGCATCGAGGTGACGCTCGGCCAGCCGGCCCTCGACGAAGTGCCGGCCGGCCGGGTCGTTCTCGATCCGGGCGGCCAGCGCCTCCGCGTCGGCCCGCAGCCCGTAGTGGACCGGCTCCGCGCCGAGTTCCTCGAACACCTTCTGGAAGCGTTCGTAGACACGGCCCACGAGGACCACTCCGGTGACGATCACGACGCGCGCCCCCCACGCCCGGTAGACGGGCAGGGCGGCGCGCACGGTCGCGGCCATCAGGTCGTACACCTCCTCGCCGCCGTTCCAGGGATGGACGACGGGATCGCAGTCCATCGCGGCGGCCGGGACGCCGTACCGGGTCACCAGCCGGCGGCCCAGTGCGGTCTTGCCCACGCCCGGAGCGCCGGTGATCACCACCGCGCGCATCAGTTCGCCCCCTCGCGGACGGTGCCGACCAGGCGGAAGCCCAGGTGAGGGACCTTGAGGAGCTTCGCACCGGACTCGATGTCCCGGAACTTCTGCTTCAGGACCGAGATCACCTTGTTCACGTCCTCCCCTCCCGTGGCCTCGGTGAGTTCCTCACGGGAGACGATCTGGCCCGACCGGTGGGACAGCAGGCGCAGCAGTTCCGCCTCGGCGTCGGTCACGGGCAGCGACTTCGTGGCGGAGCACAGCGAGCCCTTCCCGTCGAGGGTGAGCACCTGGGTGTTCTCGGACGGCGTGACGTTCTTGAGGTAGTTGAGGGTCTCCACGAGCCGGGGCCGGCGCAGGGGACTGGCCAGCGTGAAGCCGAAGCCGCGGGAGACCGCGGCCAGGACCTCGGTGGCGGAGACGCCGTCCAGCACGGCCACGGCGTAACCGCCCCGGCTCTTCAGCTCCTCCATGGACGGGTCGTCCGGCGGGACGGCGGCGAACCGGTGGAAGGAGACCAGCAGCGCGCCGGGCGGCGGGGCCTGGCCCGCTTCGGGGTGCGCCACGTGCAGGGTGAGGCCCACCTCGGCGCAGGCCTCCGCGAGGACCTCCGTGTCCGCCGGGACCAGGGACTGAGCCAGTGCATACATGGGAAACCCTTCGCAGTGCGGCGGGGCCGCGGTTGCCGGTCGGGGGACGGACGGTCAGCTGCGCATCAGCCAGACCCGTTCGGCGGACGGGGGCGCCGGGACCGCCGAGGACGCCGTGTCCTGCGCGTCCTGCGCCAGGCGCATGTCATGCCGGCGGATGCGCCGGATGACGCCCTTGCGCACCTGGATGCGGTAGGCGCCCAGCGCCTCGGACTTGGTGAGCGCCGCCGTCTCGTCCACGGGCCGCAGCTGCGGGCGCAGTTCTCCGAGTCCCGCTTCGGCCAGGCGCGCACCGAGTTGCTTCGCGGTCTCCTCCGCGGAGGAGAACAGCGAGTACGGCTGGTCCTCGTAGAAGGCGACCCGCGCGGCGTCGAGCCGGCCGCGGCGGACCAGTTCCAGCACCGCTTCCCGGCAGGCGAGGTGGTCGACGTGGCCGCCGACGCCCAGGGGCACGTGGACGAGGCCGGTGTCGTCCAGCAGGGCGGCCAGCCGTTCGGTGACGGCGTCGAAGAGCTCCGGCTCCTCCCGTGCGAACCCGTCGGACCAGGCGGGGGCGGCGAAGAAGCGGTCCCGTCTGAGGTCGCGGTCGGCGGCGTCGACGAATCCCAGCAGCTCGACCCGGGCGCCCAGCACGCGGGCGGCGACCGCCTCCTCGGCCAACAGGAGGCGCCGGGTCGTCTCCGGGCGCCGGCCGTAGTACGGATCCTTGGTCCAGGTCTCGACGCTGAAGACGTCGAGGAACCGGCCTCCCCGCCGGGCCACCGTCCCGCCGAGGGCCAGGGCGGCGTCGTCCGGGTGCGGGGACACGATCACGAGCGGTTCCGCGACCGCGCGGCCGGCGGTGACCGGGGGTGCCATGAGCAGCAGCCCGTGCTGCCGCCAACGGCCGATGGTCTCGCGGTCCGCCGCGGTGAACCCGTCGAGGGGCCGGCTGCCGTCGCAGCGGAGCAGCAGGTCGGCGTGACCGTCCGGCACGGGGCCGGGCCCGTCGACCTCACGTCCCATGAAGCGGAGCCGGCCGTCGGCCGTCTCCACGTGCGGCAGGGCGGTCGGGCACCATGTGTCAGGAATCTCTGTCATGTAACTCCCGAGCCCGGGCGGCGACGATTGACAGACGTAATGTGGCCGGAGCATACCGACCACCACCGCGCGCGCACAGAGCAGGTTCCAGAGCGGCAGAAAATGAGGGACGGGTGGCCGAAAATACCCTTCCGAGGCTGCTCTCGTCTTTCTTCGCGGACCACCGTGAGACGGAATGGTTTCCGGTCATTCATTTCGCCCCGGAGGCCGCTCCCGGTGACGTCTCCCCTCCCGCGCCGGCCGCCGGGAACGCGCCGCGCGGCCTCACTCGGATTCGCACGTCAGCCGCCCTTCGCCGGAGAAGTCACGGGCCGCTCGCCCGAGCCCGGACGATGATCGCCGTCCGGGCGCCGGCACGACGGAACACGTGCCGGACGCAGGGAATTGGCCACGCCTATGCCCCGGTTTCGGCGGCCCCATTGCGCCGGGGATCTTCTGCTGTAGCCTCAAAGTTGCGATTTTGCCTGTCGGAGCGATTAGAGGACGAGGCAGCGAATGGAGACTCGCGTACTGCTTGTTCAGCAAGGAGTCTGGGGGAATTCTGCGGCCTCCATGCCGCTGGCCATCGGCTATCTGAAGGCCTACGCCGACGCCGACGAGCGCATTCGGCGGCGCATGGACATCTCCATCCGGAACTATTCCGGCGACGTCGCCCTGAACGCCATGGCCCGGGACCTCATCCGGGACGGGTGTCCCGACATCCTCTGCTTCTCCGTCCTGGGGTGGAACTACCGCGCGTTCGGCAGCCTCGCGGAGACGTTCAAGCAGACGAACCCGCAGGGCTGGGTCATCTTCGGCGGCAACCACGTCGCCCACCAGGCCGAACGGGTCTTCCGCATGTTCCCCCAGGTCGACGTGGTGGTGAACGGTGAGGGAGAGCTGATCTTCCGGGACCTGATGAACGGCTACCTCGACGGCGCCCGCCGCACCGAACTCCACGAGATCAGCGGCATCTCGTTCCGGGAGGCCGACGGGAACCTGGTCACGACTCCCGAGCGCGAACGCATCGAGGATCTCGAGATCCTGCCGTCCCCCATCCTGACCGGAGCCGTACCGCTCACCGGCAAAAAGGGCCGTTTCCTCTACGACTACGCGCTCATGGAGACGAACCGCGGCTGCCCGTACAAGTGCGCCTTCTGTTATTGGGGAGGCGCCACCGGGCAGAAGATACGGGCGTTCTCCCGGGAGCGGCTGCGCGAGGAGCTCGAGGTGCTGGGGCGGCACGGCGCGGAAATCCTCATGCTCGCCGATTCGAATTTCGGGCTCCTGCGCCAGGACGAGGAATTCCTGGACGATCTGCTCCGGGTGCGCAGTACATACGGGTTCCCGAGGAGACTGGAAACCTCCTGGGCCAAGAACAAGTCTCCCGGCTTCTACCGCATCATGGAAAAGATGAAGCAGTCCGGGATGCACAGCGCCTTCATCCTCGCCCTGCAGACGATGGATGATTCCGTGCTGGATCTCATGCGCCGGCGGAACATGAAGCTGAACGACTGGGAAAGCCTCGTCGCCTGGCTGATCGAACACGGCATCACGCCGTATCTGGAACTGATCTGGGGAGCGCCGGGCGAGACGATCGCCTCATTCCTGGACGGTTACGACCGGGCGGCGCGGCACACGCCGTTCATCGCCGTCCATCCGCTGATGCTGCTGCCGAACACCGAGTACCACGACAAGCGGGAACAGCACGGACTGGTGACCGTGCGCGGTGAGCAGGACGACTTCGACTACGTGCTCGCCCACAAGACCATGACGCTCGCGGACAACGAGCGCATGCTCCGCTTCATCTGCTGGAACCGGGTACTGGCCCGGAGCCTGCTGCTGCACAACATCTGGGTCGCCCTGCGCGAGCTCGCCGGCGTCCCCCAGTCACGCGTCATCCTCAGCTTCTCCGACTGGATCGAGAAGAGCGACGACCCCGAGGCCCGGCAGCTGCACGCGGTCGCCAAGCCGGCGAGTTCCGCCAGCGAACTCGTCGGCCCCGACGTCTGGCGCCTGCTCACCAAGCGGCTGCTGCGGCAGTGGTGGGAGGAGGCCATGCGCCCCGACGTGCCCGAGCACCTGCTGCCGGTCCTGGACGAGGTGTTCCGGTACGACCTGCTGTGCCAGCCCGTCCGCTCGCTGCCCGACGGTTCGGGTCCCGAGGAGGACCTGCCGGTCGTCACGAAGTACGGGGAACGCTGGTACCTGCGCCGTGACGCGGAGTTCACCCACCCCGTGCCCCTTCTGATCGCCGCGCTCCGGCGCGGCGAGACGGTGAGCACGGAGCCGGAGCGCCACACCGAGGACTTCTACTACCGCGTCGAGTTCGGCGGCGACCTCCAGCACTACTTCCGCATGGACCGCTTCCGCGGGCTCACCGAGCAGCAGCTCGACGAACAGTTCACGAAGGTTTGACCGGGATTCCTCACCACGGGAGACGAGAGACGATGGACCGCGCCGGACTCATTCGAGAACTCCACGAGATCGCAGCGGGCATGAACAAGGGCGAACACCGGCAGGCGCCCGAGGAGGGCGACGCCAGCCTCGTGGAGCAGTACGGATTCAGCTCCCTCGACGCCCTGGAGTACCTGCTGATCCTCGAGGAGAAGTTCGATGTCGTCTTCGAGGACGAGGACCTGACGGAGGAGACGCTCTTCTCCATCGAGGGCCTCGCCACCTACATCATCGAGCAGAGGGCCGGCGAGAGCCGCTCCCTGACGTGACGGCCATGACGCGGACGGCCGCGCGGCCGGGTGGAGCGGCCGGCGAGGTGTCGGTCAGCGTGGTCGTTCCCACCCGTGACCGGACCACGCGGTTGCTGCTCACCCTGACGGCCCTGGCACACCAGACCATGGACCGTGAGCGGTTCGAGGTCGTGCTCGTCGACGACGCGCCCGCCCGCGGTGCCGTGGAGCAGGTGCTGTCGGCCGGACCGCAGGGCCTGCCGATCCGGACGGCCGCCACGGGCGGGCGCGGCGCGGCCCGCGCGCGCAACAGCGGGGCACGACTGGCCCGCGGGGAGGTCCTGCTCTTCCTCGACGACGACACGCTGGCCACGCCGGGGCTGCTGGAGGCGCACGCCGCGGCCCACGAGGGCGCCGGTGCCGCCGTGGTGCACGGCGGCGTCACCGACCTGTCCGCGTTCGCGCTGACGCCCGATCCGCAGCCGCTGCAGCCGGCCCTGACCGGCGCCCGCGGGCGGAGGATCGAGCCCGGCACCGTCACCGACCTCGGTTCCCGTGTCCCCCTCCTCGGACCGCGCCTGTCGTTCATCGAGAGAACCGCCCGCAAGGTGGCCCAGTCACCCGACTACGCCGCGCTGCGCTGGCTGACCTGCATCGGGACGAACACCAGCGTCCGGCGCACGGTGTTCGAACAGGTGGGCGGCTTCGACGAGCACTACGGGGAGCTGTGGGGCGGCGAGGACCTCGAACTCGGGCTGCGGCTCTCCGCCTCGGGCGCCACGTTCGCACTGCTCGACGCGACCGCGTACCACCTGCCGACGGCGCGCCGGGACACCGGCGACCTGCTGCCGAGGTTCTGGCGGCGGGTCGCCGACCGGCACGGCGACCCGCGTCTCGCGGACGTGGGCGCGTTCCTCGCCGGCCGGCTCCCCCTCGACGAGCTGGCCGGTCGGCTCGTCCGCGCGGCCGGCGCCGTGGCGCCCGGGACGGCGGTGTCATGACGGCCCCGAAGGCAGCCACCGTGATCGTGGGCGGTACGGCCCCGCGGATGCTGGAAGACCTCCGCTCCCGGCGGGACCTGTCCGTCCGCGCCACCGGCGAGACCCTGGGCGCCGCCTTCGTCGACGTGCTGTCCGCGGCGCTGGACCGCCTGCCCGTCCCCTTGCGGACCGGCGCCCCCGTGGTCATGGCGGCCACGGACTACTGCGTCTCGGCCACCACCCGGTACGTCAGCCGGTGCGCGGAGGCGGAGGCCGGGGGCCGCAGGCTGCGGCCGTCCGAGGCCATGACCCCGGAGCCGGCGCAGCTGATCCAGGAGCTGGCGGAGGCCGGCGACTGGGACGGACCGGGTTACGTGCTGATCAGCCCGCGCGCGGCCACCCTGCAGGCGGTGCGCTGGGCATGGGGCGCGATCTCCGCGGGGCTGCACGCGGCGATGGTCGTGTGCGAGCTCGTGCGCGACCCGCACGGCGACGGCTACCGGGTCGCGGCCGTCCCCGTGACCGCCGGCGACGGCGCTCCCTCCTCACCCGCCGGCGGCACCGGTGGCGCCGGCCGGACGGCGGCGCGGCGGCCGGCGGGATCGTCGGTGGTCCTCTCGGGCACCGGCCTGGTCACCGCCTTCGGCGACGGAGGGACCGCGTTCTGGCGGAGCCTGCTGGACGGCAGGCGGGGACTGTGCGAGCTGACCCGGTTCGACGCGTCCCGCTTCCGCAGCAGGACCGTGTGCCAGACGGAGGTGGAGGCGGAGCACGGACAGCCGACGCGGCGCGCCCTGGTCGACCGTGCGCGCTCCGAGGCGCTGCGGGAGGCCGGACTCGCGGAGCTGCCGGACCGGACCCTGCTGGTGTACGCCGGGGTGGTTCCGCACCTCCCGCAGGTCAGCGACGCTCCTCGGATCGACGAGATAGCGCTGGAGCCCGGCTGGGACGGGGACGGACCGGGCGTCGCCCCACGGGACGCGGTGCTGATGGCGCACGCCTGCGCGTCGGGCGCCTTCGGGCTGGCCATGGCGCGCGAGTGGCTGCTGTGCGGGCTGGCCGACACGGCGGTCGTCACCGGGGTGTCGGCCCTCAACGCGTACGACTACGCCTGCCTCGACGTGCTGCGCGCGACGAGCACGACCGCCGCCCGCCCGTTCGACGAGGGCCGCTCCGGCGTCACCGTCGGGGAAGGCGCCGGGGTGATCGTGCTGGAGACCGCCGAGCGCGCGGCGGCCCGCGGGCACGCCCCCCTGGCGACGCTCAGCGGGATCTCCTGCCGGGTGGCGGGTCAGGGCATCAGCCGGCTCAACGCGCACACCGGCGCCGCGTGCATGCGGGAGGCGCTGGCCATGGCCGGACTCACCACCGTCGACTACGTCCACGGCCACGCCCCCGGCACCCGGCAGGGCGACGAGGCGGAACTGCTGGCGCTGGACCAGATCGGCGCCGAGCACGACTGGCGGGGCGTCCCGGTCAGTTCGTACAAGGGGGCGGCCGGCCATCTGCTGCACGCCTCGGTGTTCCCCGGTGTCGTGGCCGCGGTGCGGGCCCTGCGCGACGAGGTCCTCCCGGGCACGCCCGGGCTGCGCAAGCCCCTCGACGCGCGGCACGTGCGGGTGCTGCGCGATCCGGAGCCCTGTGACGGGATCCGTTCCGTGCTGGTCAACAACTTCGGGTTCGGCGGCAACAACGCCGCGTTCCTCCTCACGGGGGCCGCGGCCGGGCGCAGGGAGTGGAGCAGGGATGGCTGACGCGGTGCTGATGACACCCCGGGAGATCCTCACCGGATTCTCCAGTGTCAACAACCAGAACGTCCTGATCAACGACGAGGAGTACCTCCGCCTGGACCCGGCGATGCGGCTGTTCTACGAGAAGGTCCGGGAGAACCTGGGGGTGGCCTGCATCGCGGGCCACCTGCGGTCCTGCGGGTACTCGGTCCGGGCGCTGAACCTGCACGGACGCAACCCCAGCGACGAGGTGATCACCGAGCTGATCCGGCGCGAGCGCCCCCGGTTCGTCGGCATCAGCATCATGTACGACCTGCACATCATCGACGCGGTCCGGCTGCTGCGCTGCGTCCGCAAGGCCGACCCCTCCGTCTTCGTCGCGATCGGCGGGGCGTTCTGCACCTACAACGCCAAACTCATCGCCGAACGCATCCCGGAGGCCGACTGCGTCGCCTTCGGCGAGGGCGAACTCACCGTCGAGGGCCTCATGGAGTGCCTGGCCGCGGGCCGGGACTGGCACGGCGTGCCCGGACTGTGGTTCTGGCAGGACGGCCGCGTCCGCAGCAGCGGCCCGCCGAAACTCCCCCACCTCGCCGACGAACCGTGGCCCGCCCGCGACCTGCTCGTCCACCACCGCAGGAACGGCATCCCCACGCCCGTGGCGTCGACGTACACCAGCCGCGGCTGCCACGCCAAGTGCACCTTCTGCTACGTGCCGCGGGCGCCGGGCGTCGTGGCGGGCGAGGCCTGGCGGGTCCGCTCGCCGGTCGATGTCGTGGACGAGATCGAGTTCCTCCAGCGGGAGTTCGGCACCCGGTTCCTCTGGTTCAACGACGACAACTTCGGCGGCGCCTTCCAGGACGGCTACCAGCA
>NZ_JBIRHK010000019.1:0-183055 GCF_044328485.1 Streptomyces sp. NPDC017936
GCGGATGTCGCCGTCCGTGCAGGTGCGGCTCTCCTCTTCGTCGAGCCGCGCCCGGTAGGGGAAGGACGCCCGGTCGGTGCCGCTGAGGCTGGGGGGCGGACAACGAGGAGCAGCAGCGCCGCCGCCGCACCGAAGGCGAGGACGGCCATGGAGCCGAACGCCCGGGCCATGGGCGGCAGGTCCTGGTCGGCGACGGACGCGAGCTCGGCGAGCGCGGCGCCGGTGAAGGCGAGGAGCAAGGACGCCTTGCCGTCGGTGCGGGCGCAAGCGCGAGGGTTCCAGGAATCTGGGCGGCCCTTGGCCGCGAACCTGCGCGCACGTCGCGGTTTCGCTGTCTTGTCGGAACGGGTTCCGGGTCCTACGGCTGCGCTTCGCGGCCGGCCTGGGCGCGATCCGGCTGGCGGTTCCCGCGGCCAACGGCCGGAGAGGTGCGCGGCCGTAGGCGCTCGCCCTGGGGCCCGAACATGATCAGGTACTCAACAGGCCCGCCGGAGCCGGCGCTCGCCACCCCATGCGGGGTGCGGGTGTCGAACTCGGCGACGTCCCCGGCAGTCAGGACGAGGTCTTGGTCGCCGAGCGCGAGCCACAGCCGCCCGTACAGGACGCACAGCCACGTGGCCCTCGTGGGAGACCTGCCGCGGCCGCGCGGGCGGACCCTCGACAGCGGGCAGGACGTGCTTGTGGGCGTGCAGGCCGCCGACGTACCGGGTCAACGGCAGTACCGCCTTGTCATCCCCGAAGCTCAGCGGCGCCGTAGCGCGCGGCTCGGCCGCGGGGGCGGGCGCGGTGCCGGCCAGTTCGTCCAGGGAGACGCCGTACTCCTTCGACAGCTGCAGCAGCACCTCCAGGGTGGGCTTGCGCCGGCCGGTCTCGATCCGGGACAGCGTGCTGGTCGAGATGCCGGTCGCGCAGCTGACACCGGCGAGCGTCGCGCTGTGGTGCTCGCGCGCGGCCCGCAACCGGGGCCCCATCGCGGCCAGTGTGCCGTCCACGTCGTCGACTGCCACCTTTCCCGCTCCTTCTTGCCGTGCCGCTCCACCGTTCTGTCCTGCGAGTTTGCCAGAAGGGCAAGGCTGATCGCGTCGGGCGGGTGCCGCGCCGCATGATCGACGGGTAGCCGCGTCCGCCCGCGAATCGAGGAGAAGCCCATGCAGCCCGAGCCGACCGCCGAGCTCCGCCACCGCACCGTCGAGGCCCCGGCCGGGCGCCTGCACCTGGTCGAGCAGGGCACCGGCCCGCTGGTCCTGCTCGTCCACGGCTTCCCCGAGTCCTGGTACTCCTGGCGCCGCCAGCTCCCGGCCCTCGCCGCGGCCGGCTACCGGACGGTGGCGATCGACGTGCGCGGCTACGGCCGTTCCTCCAAGCCGGAGGCGACCGACGCCTACCGGATGCTCGACCTGGTGGAGGACAACGTCGCCGTCGTGCGTGCCCTCGGCGAGGAGAGCGCGGTGGTGGTCGGCCATGACTGGGGCGCCAACATTGCCTCCGCCTCGGCCCTGCTCCGCCCCGAGGTCTTCCGTGCCGTCGGCCTGCTGAGCGTCCCCTACGCGCCGCCCGGCGGCCCGCGCCCGACCGACATCTTCGGCCGGATCGGCGGCCCCGAACAGGAGTTCTACGTCTCCTACTTCCAGGAGCCCGGCCGCGCCGAGGCGGAGATCGAGCCCGACGTGCGGGGCTGGCTCGCGGGCTTCTACGCGGCCCTGTCCGCCGACACGATGCCCGCCCAGGGCGAGCCCGACCCCCACTTCGTCGCCCGTGCCGGCGGCCGGCTGCGCGACCGCTTCCCCACGGGGGTCCTCCCGGCCTGGCTGAGCAAGGACGACCTCGACGTCTACGCCGGGGAGTTCGAGCGCACCGGCCTGACCGGCGCCCTCAACCGCTACCGCAACATGGACCGCGACTGGGAAGAACTCGCCCCGCACCGCGGAGCCCCGATCGAGCAGCCGTCCCTGTTCATCGGCGGCGCCCTGGACGCCTCCACCACCTGGATGTCCGACGCCATCGACGCCTACCCCACCACCCTCCCCGGTCTGTCGGCCTCCCACCTCTTGGACGCCTGCGGCCACTGGATCCAGCAGGAGCGCCCCGACGAGGTCAACCGCCTGCTGACCGACTGGCTCGCCACCCTCCAGGGCTGAACCAGGCAGGCCACCTGGGCAGCTTGGCGGTTCGGCCGGGGCGCTGGTCTGCTCGTGGGCGAACCACTGCGGGTGGGCCTGGCAGGCCAGGGGCGCGTCGGCGCGGGGGAAGGCGATGCGGGCGTCGGTCTCGGTGCTCATCGGGTCACCGCCGTGCGGCGGGCGCCGGTGAGCAGGCGGGCGCGCAGAGCGGGCGGGGTCTTCTTGCGCTGCTGGGCCCGGGCGCGGGAGTCGGCACGGGCCCGGGCCGTCTCGCACGGCCCGCAGGGGTCTTCGCCGCGGGCTGCGTGGCAGGCGTGGCCCTCGCTGGTGCCGTGCGGAGCACTGATGCCGTGCACGGCGGCCAGCCGGTACAGGTCGCCGGGGGCGACGCCGGTGCCGGCCTGGACGGCCCGCTGGGTGTAGCCGTCACGCAGCAGGGTCAGGGTGACGGCTTGACCGACGGTGAGCGTCGGCCGGTCGGTGAAAGGAGAGGTCGCCATGAAGGGTCCTTCCATACATACGGGGGCGGGCACCGGGCGTGGCCGGCGCCGCGAAGAGATGTGGGGGAGGAGAGGGGGCGTCAGGCGTGGTCATCGTTGTGCCGACGCTTGGGCTGGGCGTCGGAGGCGAACCGGCCCAGGCTGGCTTCGGCGGGGTTCGCGGCGATCCAGGCCTCGGCACACGCCTTGTGCACGGGCTCTTCGTAGGGGGACCGCATCGGCGTGGGCCGCTCGCACAGCACGCACGGCAGGTCCTGCCACCGGTCGCAGTGCCGACCGTCGCGCCAGTGCAGCAGGCCACCGGGAGCCGGGATGAGCCCCGGCTCGAACAGCGGCTTCCTGCCCCGCGTGCGGGTCACGGCCGGAAGCCGGGCAGCTGCTGAAACACGCGGGCCACCAGGTCCGGCGTGGGCTTCCACGGACCGAGCTGCCCGTCGGCGGGCACCGGAAGCGGCAACTCGCGGACGTCGGCGAGCACCAGGTGCCAGGCCCCGGGCTGCGCCCACTTTGAGCACGGCGGGGAGCCGTCGGGGCCCTGGTGGCAGTCGGTGAGACGGGCGACGCCGATCACCGCACCGGTGACCAGGTCGCGGCCGCGGATCGTGCGGGCGACCAGCGGGACGCGCAGCGCGGGCCGGTCGGTGGCCTTGCCCGCGTGCAGCAGCACCCAGCCCCGCCTGTCCAGGGGTGGGCAAGTAAACCTCCAGGTAGATCGCTATGCGCTGTGTCTGTCACGTTGGGCACGTTCTTTCCGCGCCTGGTCGCATCTCTGTCGTCTGCGCCCTCCACCAGCCAGCAACAGGGCGTTTCTGATGGCTCTCGGACGAGCGGTTGCCGGTAGCCATCTGCGGTGGTCGGGGTCGGGGCCGGTCCGAAAACCTGCTCGTGCCCGTCTTCTCCGTCGGGCACGATCAAGTCATGGAGAAAGTGCACCTGCCGACCACCGAGGCCGCTGTCGTCGCGATACGCGAGATCGCAGAGGAATTCGCAGTGTCAATGTCGGTCACCGACGACATCGGCGCGGACCAGACGTCGCGCCGTACGTCGGCCGAACTCTTCACGGTGCTCGACTCCGACGGTTCGCTGCCGCACGAGGCGTTCGTGGAGCTGGGGGGATCGCCGTCGGTGAGTGTCCAGTTCTTCCCCGAGGACGACGCGAAGATCACCGTCGACGGTGTGGAGTTCCATGACGTCCCCCGCGACTCCGTTCCTGCGTTTCTCAGGTCCGTCTACGGCGGACTTGCCTCTACGAAGGGCCGGTTGTTTCCCCCCGGCCAGTGGCTCATCGTGCCGCTGCCCGGCGATGAGACCTACAAGGAGCTGATCCCGGACTTCAACCTGACGCCCTGGCTGGCCCGCAGCGCGCGCGGCTGACGGTGTAACAGCGGCTAACACAATGAGGTGGATCGGTGCTGCTGGCCGTGCCCATGGCGGGAGTCGAGCGTTCAGTCGGGCATGGGGGCGTCGCCGTGGATCGTGCCGGATGAACTGTGGGACCGCTTGGAGCCGCTGCTGCTGCAGCGGCCGAGGAGGTTCAGGTACCCGGGGCGGAAACCGTTGCCGGACCGGGAAGTGCCGTGCGGGATCTTGTACGTCATGCACACCGGGATCCAGTGGGAACGCCTCCCTCGGGAGCCGGGGTTCGGGTCGGGGATGACGTGCTGGCGGCGGCTGCGGGACGGGAACGAGGCCGGCGTGTGGCAGCGGCTCCACGAAGTTCTCCTGGCAGAACTGAATGCGGCGGCACACCTGGACCGGTCGAGGTGCGTGGTCGACTCCTCGCACGTCAGGGCGTTGAAAGGGGGCTCCATACGGGCCCGTCGCCGGTCGACCGGGGCCGGCCGGGATCGAAGCACCACGTCATCACCGACGGACACGGCACCCCGCTCGCCGTCCTGCTGACCGGCGGCAACCGCAACGACGTCACCCAGTTGATGCCCCTGCTCGACGCAGTCCCGCCCGTGCGCGGCAGGGTCGGACATCCACGCCGCAGGTTCGACTCGGTGTTCGCCGACCGCGGCTACGACCACGACGTCTACCGGGACCAGGTCCGGGCCCGCGGCGTCATCCCCGCCATCGCCCGACGCGGAACCCTCCACGGCACCGGACTGGGCACCTACCGGTGGGTGGTCGAGCGCACCATCGCCTGCTCCACGGCTACCGGCGGCTCCGCATCCGCTGGGAGAGACGAGCCGACATCCACGAAGCCTTCCTCGAACTCGCCTGCTGCCTGATCACCCACCGACAACCCAGGTCATTGTGTCAGCCGCTGTCAGCGTCACCTCAACATGCGAACTCAGGGGCCTTCTCCGTGGGCAACGTGCGCATTGTTCGAAGCGGCGACAGGAAGTTGGGAAGGAAACTCAGCGTCATACCCACTGCACCGATCCACAAAGTGCCTGCCGCTCCGAACACAGAGCCCGAGGCTCCACCCAGAAGCCCACCAAGAGGAATGCCACCCCAGGAAACAAACCGAGCCGTTGCGCTCATCCGACCCAGAAGCCGATCCGGCGTCAGGGCCTGCTGGAAGCTCGACTGAGCCACCACGCGGACGACTCCGCCCAGCGACAGAGCCGCGAGTCCGATCGCAGCCACATACACGCTCCAACCCGCTCGCGCCAACGGCATGAGCGCGGTCAACGGACAGCTGACCAGCGACGCCAGCCAGATGACCGGGCCGTGCCCCACCCGCTTGGAGACCCTGGTTGCCAACAGCGCACCCAGCAAGGCACCGCAACCCATCCCCGAGAAAATGAGGCCGAGCCCAAAGGACTGGAGACCGATCTCCCGCTCCAAAAAGACCAGCAACATGGTCTGATACATGACCAGGAAGAGGTTGAATACCGCATCCCCCAGCATGATCGCACGGAGGGCAGGGTACTTGACCACGAACTTCAGCCCCTCCTTGATCTCGCGAGCCAATTGAGGACGCTCGCTCGGCTCGGGCTTCTCTTCGCGTTTCCGGATGGTAATCGCGAGCAGCCCCGACATGGCCATCCCGGCCGAACTCACCAAAAGCGTTGCCGGAGCTCCAACCAGGCCGACCAGTGGCCCCGCCACCGTCGGCCCGCTGATACTGGTCACCGAGCGTACGGCCGACAGTTTTGAGTTTCCTTCCACGAGATTTCCACGTCCCACCAGGTGCGGGAGATAGCTGACGTACGCAACATCGAAGAAGACGGTCAAGACTCCATGAACCAAGGCGACTGCACAGAGCCACCAGATGGTGAGAACACCCGCCCACCAAGCCACCGGAACCGTCGAGAGCAACAGCGCGCGAGCGAGATCAGTGCTGATCAGCACCGATCGCTTCCGCATGCGGTCCACCCACGCGCCCGCCGGCAACCCGACCAGGAGCGATCCTGCCGAAGTCATCGCGGTCAGTAAGCCCACCTGGAACTCGTCGGCACATAATTCCGCTATGGCAACCAGAGGCAGGGCCAGAAAGATGATGCGGTCGCCTGACTGACCGAGCGCGGTGGCGGCAAACAATCGCCCGAAGTCTCGATTGCGCATGAGGCCGAGCCGGGAGGATTTCGCCATGGAATACCCTGCTGTCGAATTTTCGATATCCCTCTGAACGACTTCAATGACTACGGACGGTCGACTCCGAACTCGTAGACCACTTCCCGGCGCATGTCCGGGATGACCATGTCGGCCGTTTCCACCGGACGTCCGTCCGCGTCGAAGATGGTCCGCTCGATCTGCAGCACGAGGTCTCCCACGCTGATCCCCAGAAGGTTCGCCTGCGCCTGGGTGGCACGAGCCGGGCGCGGCACCTCGACCACGGTCGAGATGGCCACGCCGATGGAACGCATGCGCTCGACCACCCCCTTACCTGCCAGGGGACCCTTCTCGGGCAGCACGATCGGCGTTCCATCCGTGATAGCCATCGGCTCCCAGGATGCGGAAAGCTGGACAGGCTGCCCGTCGGCGAGGAACTCGTAATGCGTATGGACACAGGGATCCCCGGGACTGATGGCGAGCCGCTCGGCGATCGGCTCGGGGGCGGGGACGCGCACTTGGCTGTGTGAATCCCAGGCGTCGGCCCTGCCCCGCTCCCTCCTGTCCCGCCAGGGAGGAGAGCCCTCCCGGCGTTCCCGGTGCCGCGAGCGGATCAGCCGCAGGCGCTCTCGCGGCATGCGAACGTAGGTGCCAGAGCCGGCGCGTCCTTCGAGGAGACCGTCGATGATCAAACGGTCCATGGCCCTCTGCATGACGTTGCGTCCGACCCCGTACTCCACGGCGAGCCGTGCCCGGGACGGCAGGCGCTCCCCGATCTCCCACTCTCCTGCGAGAATCCGTGCGCGCAGCACGTCGGCTACTGCGAGGTACGGCGCCTCTCGGGGCATGGATGATCCTCCGGTTGTCCTGCTCCACGGCAGCTGGTCATTCCCAGGGGGTGTTGGCACGTTACCGCGCCATGAAAAAGCTGCTGGAGTAGAAATACACTCCGAACTCATGCGCCTACGGCGGTGGTCGGCAAGCAGACCACCCCGACCTGCTGATCGGCTGTCGGCCGCCAAGGCATGGACCCGGTGCTGGTGCCGGGGAAACAGTCCGGCAGGACGACCAGCTTCTGCCGGCTCAGCGGATGCACGGGGAGGAATCCGAGAACTACTGGCAGTCGTGCACGGACGGATGGTGAGGTAACGAACCGTTACGGCGCGTCGTACCTGCTCGTGGCGCTCTGCACGGGGCGGGTAACCGCCTTGCCGGCGTCGAGGTCAACAGAGCTGGGGGGAGCACCGGATTCGGCGTCGTCCCGGAGGACGAGTTGGCGTTCCCGCTCCTGTTGCACGTGTCGCTGTGACGGATGGAAGAGCCCGGCCCACGCCTCAGCGGTGGATGCTCCGCCACCGCCAGCCGACCCACGCGAAGAGGAACAGTCACAGGAAGATGACGGCACTGCCAGTCACAAGGAACAAGGGTTCTCGCCTTCAGGGCACCGATGGTTCGTGCTGACGGTCTGCTGACCGGCGGGGCACGGCCGCCAGTGCAGGCCGAGCCAATGACTTGGCGGTGAGAGAGGCAGATCCGCCGCCGGTGTCTCATGAGACACCTCGCAGTCCGGAGAAAGTTCGCCATGCCGTGCCAGCCGAGTTCGGGGGCGCGGCGCAGGTCCTCCCAGCGATCGGGCAGGAAGCCGCCGTCGCCCCAGGCGTCGGCCCACCACTCGCGCAGGGCCTCCAGTCGCGGCTCCTTCCTGCTGCTGCACCCGACCGAGTGGTCGCAGTACTCCCGGAGCGACCCGCGCCGGCTCACCGCACGCGCCGTGAGCCCGTGAGCCGTCGACGGCCGTGGCACCCTCAACGCCGAGACCTGGCTGTCGCACCAAGGCTCCACGAGCTCGGCGTCCGTCCGCCGTCCCCGACCCGCTCCAGGCGGAGATGGGTCCGCATGCCCGCGCCCGGCTTGAGCAGGTCCGCCTGGACGAGCTGCTTGGGGATCCGGGCGGTCGGGCGCCGGGTGCGGTCGGGCACCAGTTCGCCGAGCAGGTGGGCGTTGCTGCCGAGGACGTAGAGCCGGTTCTCGACCCGCAGTCCGTCGAGGCCGGAGGCGCCCTCCATGTGCCGGACCACATAGGTGTGCAGGTCGATGGCGTCGAAGGGCTTCATGGGGAGCCTGCCGCCGCCCGGCCCCTCGGCGGGCTTGCTGACGTCGACGGGCTGCCAGACGCCGCTTTCCTGATCGCGGTGCCGCTGCCGACGAGCGGGTTGGTGAGCGCGGCGGCGTCGGCGTACTGCAGGACGTTGGCGCGCTTGTACGCGTGTTCCTGGAGCCAGGCCTCCGCCTCCGGTTCGACCGGCGGGCGAGCTTCTCGGCGCTGTCCGGGTCGCGGTACACCTCCTGGTCCACCGCGCGGGCCCGGGCCTGCGCGCGGTGGACCAGCCACCAGCAGGCCGCGAGGATGCCGACGGGGCCGTACAGACCGACCTGCGCGACCGATCCGACGCCGCCGGTCAGTCCGCCCAGCCCGATCAGCAGGGACACCACCGACGCGAGTCCGAGCCGGCGCCGCCCGGCCACGCGCGCGTGCCGGGCGAGGGCCACGAAGTTCACGCCGAGGGTTGGCCCGATCGCGGTCAGCCGGTCCCCGGGGAGGTCGCGGTCGGCCTCGAAGGCGAAGTCGTCGTCGAGAGGGACCGACGCGCACAGCCGCCGGGTCACCCCGTCCTTGCGGCTCACTGAGGGTGCCGCAGGTCGCGCAGCACCGCGCGCAGCAGGTCGCGCAGCAGCCGCCACCGGCGCAGCTTGGGATATCGGATCTCGACGGGTGGAGGCGGTGGCCGGTCACCGGGGCCGAGGAACGCTCCCGGACGGTGGTCGACGACCTCCATGTAGTGGTTCAGCCACTCGTGGGCACGGGTCATGACCTCGCCGCTGACGGAATCGACCGCGCTGCGGGACCAGATGGGGACATCCGTGATCCGGTCGTAGATGGTGTAGAGCCCCAGTAGGACGCTGGGCACGTCGCCGACCCGGGCGTGCAGGCTTTCGGCGACTCGGGCGGCTTCGCCGAGCGTGTCGATCGCGGTGTCAGGCTCGCTGTCGACGAGGAGCATCGCGTGGTGATACAGGGCTCGCCACAACGCGCCGAGCGCCAGGGGGGTGTCGCCCAGCGAGGCGGCCAGGCGGCGGGCGCTGACCACCGCCTCGGCATGGACCTCGATGTCGCGGCAGGAATGGACGGCCGGAAACGCGTTCAGTGTCGTCCACAGGCCGCGCAACGCGGCCAGGTCGCTGGCGCCGGGCGGGATGCTGTGCAGGGGACAGCGCCGCTCCACCGGTGCTGTGGGGTCCGCCTCCCCATCGGTGGACGACTCGGCGTCGGCGTACCGCACGATACCGGCGGCAGCCATACCGGCCTTCATCTGCCGCATCACCAGGTCGGGAAAGGTGAACCCCTCGAGCAGCTCGTCGTCCGTCGGCCTGATCCACAGGGCCTCGTCGTAGAGCCGGGAGGCTTCCTCGTGCCGGTTCCGCGCCAGCGCGGCGTCACCCAAGAGCGTCAGGCGTTGGTGCAGCGCGGCTCGGTGGCGGGGACCCGACCGCTCGACCAGCCGACGGGAGAGCCGCACCGACTCCGCGAGGGCTTCGTAGGTGTCGTCGATGCGTCCCCGGATGGCGTGCACGCGCGCCATGGCGGACAGCGCATCGGCCAGCCCGACCATCGTGGGCAGCGTCTCTTCGTGAGCGTCATAGGCATGGCGGGAGAGTTCGAGGGCGTAGGCCAGCTTGTCGGCCCCCTCCTCGACCAGGTCCTGGTTCAGCTGCGCCGTGCCGAACTCCAGGCACAGGGCGGCGAGTTTGTGCGGTGGCACCTTCACCCGCCGTCCGAACAGGGCGTACTTCACCTCGAATGCCTCTCCGTAGGCGCGCAGGGCAGCGTCCGGCCGCTGCCGCGCCTCTTCGACCCGCGCCAGCGTCCACAGGTGGGAGCCCAGCAGGTTCCTGCCCTCGTCGTCGTCCCCGCTGCGCACGACGAGCTCCCGGGCGAGGCGGACGGACTCGGTGGCGAACTCATGCGCGCGGTCCGGTTCGCGGGCCTGGTACACCAGCGCATGCGCCAGCTCGGCCGCGGTCTTCGCCACGTCCTCCAGGTGGTCGAGGCTCGACCCGTGCTCCCGGTACAGGGTGCGAGCCACGGTCAGGGCTTCCTCCAGATGGAGGACGCTCTGCTCGGCATCACATCGTGCCGCGTTCATCAGGTCGGACCACAGTCGGCCGAGGGCCTCGTGGGCTTCCTCCGGGCTCTTCCCGGCTGCGGCCAACTGAGCTCTGCTCAGCTCCAGACAGAGTCGGGAGGCGGGCACGGCGGACGGCGAGCCGCCGGCAGCGACGAGGTACAGGAGATCGGCGGTCATCTCCGGCCCAAGGGGACGACCGCAGCCCAGCGCCCTCGTCGCGAGGTCCTGCGCGGCGACCAGATCGCCCTGTCGGCTGCGCAGTTGCGCAAGCCAGGCGTAGCACCACGCGCGATCGGTCGCGTCCCGCGCTCGCTCCATGCCGGTGACAACGGTCTCGGCCAGTCCCGTGCCAGGACCTTCCGGCTGGTCCGCCACCGCCTGTGTCACCTGATCCACCAACTCGGCGGACGGCTCGACGGCATCTGCGAGAGCGAGTTCGAGGGTCAGGACGCTCTGCCAGTCCCGCAGCGCCTCGTCGCCCGAGGGCTGCACGGAATTCTCGCCGACGCCACCAGCACCTCCGTCGCCGGAGGCACTGAGCAACGGAGCGGAGCCTTCGGCAGAAGCCACGACCGCCCGCAGGGTCCACAGACCAGGGGCGAGATCACGGACCAGAGACAGCAGCCAGGGCGGCCCGCCGATCAGAACGCCGCAGGGCAGCGCCTCACCCAGCAGGTCACGCGTCTCCTCCAGCCTGACCAACGCCTGCGACCAGGCGTTGCGATGTCCGGGCGTGTCCCGTCCGCCGGGGTCGGTCAGCCAGACGGCCGCCAGTGGCGTCTCCGTGAGCCCGACCAGGCCCAGCAGCCATTCCGGAGCACCCCTGACTTCGTCGTCGCCGGCCAACTCCCGGTGCATGGTATGAACGGCCAGCCCGCGCGTGTGTTCGCCGGAGCGTCGCAGCAACTCCGATAAGGTCGTACGGTCGTCGGAGAAGACCCAGCCCGTCCAGAGGCCGGAACGCAGGTCCAGCTGCCCACGGATCTGCTCCCACGCTTGCTCCGCCCACGCCGACAGCACCGTCGATCCCCCCTGTCCCTCACGCTGTTCCCGTGGCGGTCCTCACTCCAGGCCGAGTGTGCGACAGGCCAGCGGGTGCACTTCGTACCAGTTCTCATGGTTGAGATGAGCGAGCACCATGTGGGTGTTCATCAGCCGGGCCAGCCGGTGCACCTCGCTCTCCCGCGGTTCCACGAGACCCCGTCTGCCGTGGATCAACCGCATGAACTGCGCATCCTCATTGGTGATGTTGGAGAACCCGCGGCCCACTCGGATGATCGCCTCCTCGGCGATGTCCGTCCCCACCGGAAAGGTGAGCCGCTGCGCGTGAGCGAGCGTGATCAACTCCTGGAGGATCTTGAACAGGTCGCGAAGGTGCCCTCCGGATGCGGAGATGATCCGGTCCAGGGCGGCTTCCTCCTCGAGGAGGCTCTCCCACGGGATGCGGCGGGAGACCGCACTGACCAGATTGGCGCGGATCCGCTGGGCCTTTGCGTCCCGTTCACCGAGACGGCTGCGCACCGGCGGCACGGGAACCGCACGGACCGTGCCGTCGTACGGCAGCATGCCCGGGTCGGTGAACAGCAGAAACGGGGGCACGGTGTACACCATGTGGTGTGTGGCGAACCGCAGTTTGCTGCTGTGGTGGACGAACAGCGCCTGCACGGAGGCCTGCACCGAGTTGTCGTTGGCGATCGTGCCGCGCAGCTTCTCCAGACTGTCCACGATGACCACGACACCGGCGGACTCCGGTCGCCGCGCCCGGTCGGCTGCCACCAGCCCGCCTATGTAGTCGGCGACCTCCTCGTACAACGCCCCCACCTGGAACGAGAGTTTCTCCCGCAGCTCCTCGACGAAGGGCTTGCTGCTCTTCAGCTCCCGTTGGAGGTCCACCTCCAACGACACCCCGGCGACGGCCGCCCGCGCCCGGTCCGCGGAAATCTCCCCCCGGAACGGGCCGAGGTCCAACGAGACCCCGACCCGTTGCAGGAATCCCCACAGCCGCCGTACGAAGCTCTCCTGTTCCCCGGCCCCGGGATCACCCAGCTGTCGGCCGCACGCCAGGCCCAGGGCGATGATGAACTCGGTGACATCGATCTCCGAGGACTGATTGACATAGTCGGAGATTTGCACGAGTACCACCGTGTGGCCCTCGTCGCGCAACATGCCTTGCAGCCGGTACAGCTCGGTCGTCTTGCCCGACCCCTCCGGCCCGGACAACAGCTGGGTCGTCGCGTCGACCGCAAGGCTGATCCGGGAGAAGACCGAGTCGACGGCGTCGCGCCCCGAGTCCTCCAGGGCGACGTACCGCGCCTCGCCCCCTTCCCGGTATGGGTCAATGGGCTCTGTGGTCAGCTGCGACAGCCAGGAACGCAACTCCGCCCGAGTGATGTCCACCACCGAGTGAGACTACCCACTCCTGCCTCCCGAAAGTCCCCGAACCCGACACGGCGGAACCCACAGGAGTGCTGCGCAACCCTCCTCACCGCTGATAGCGCGCCAGCACCGGGTTCCCGTCCTCCTCCAGCCGTTCGCGCAGCTCCTCGAGGTCGATGGCGCCGCTGCAGTACTTCTGGAAGGCGGGAGTGGCGACCTTGTCCTTCCACGCCGGACAGCCCCGCACCGACGGGGCGGGCGCCGGCTGGAGATGTGTGGCGAGGGCGGTGCCGATGTTCCAGTCGTCCTCGGGCGTGCGCAGGGCGCGGTCCTTCAGCGCCTCGGCGCCGGTGGGCGGCATCCAGTCGCCGAGCGCCAGGCGCACCATGTTGTCGGGGCGGGGCAGGAAGCCGACGAACTCGGCGGCCTCCCGCTGGTGCGGGCTGTCCTCGGCGATGGACAGCGGCTGCGGGCTGACGCCCTGGGTGAGCCCCTCGGCTCCCGCGGGGGCGGGCGGCACCTGCCAGTCGAAGCCCTTCGGCGTCTGCTGCACGGTCTGTCGGCGGTAGGAGAAGCCGAGCGGGACCATCGCGTACTTGCCGCCGCGCCGCTGGGCAGGTGGTCGATGTCCAGGCGGGTCATGTCACGTTTCGGGGGCGGTACGGCTCGGCTTGTGGTGAACGTCACGCACCCTGGCATACCTACCGGTCGGTACCCTGCGGCGAAGCCGTGAACTACAGGAGGCGCGATGTCTGCGACCAACCGCCAGATCCGTCTGGCAGCCCGCCCCGTGGGCGAGGTCAAACCCGATGACTGGCAGCACTGTTCAGAGCCCGTCGACGAGCCGGGCCCGGGCCGGTTCGTAGGCCGGACGCGCGTCATCTCCCTGGACCCGGCGATGCGGGGCTGGCTGGACGACCGGCCCTCCTACCTGCCGCCGGTGGGCATCGGCGAGGTGATGCGCGCCGGATCGGTCATCGAGGTCACCGCGTCCGACCACCCCGACTTCCAGCCGGGTGACCACGTGGTCGGCACCTTCGGCGTCCAGGAGTACGCCGTCTCCGACGGCAAGGGCGCCCTGAAGATCGACACCTCCCTCGCCCCGCCCTCGACGTATCTCGGAGCGCTGGGCATGCCCGGCATGACCGCCTACTTCGGTCTGCTGGACGTCGGAGCGCTGAAGGACGGTGAGACCGTCGTGGTGTCGGGGGCGGCCGGAGCGGTCGGCACCATCGCCGGTCAGATCGCCAAGGCCAAGGGCTGCCGGGTCGTGGGCATCGCCGGAGGGCCGGAGAAGTGCGCCATGCTCATCGACGAACTGGGATTCGACGCGGCGATCGACTACCGCGCCGAGGACGTCAGGAAGGCGTTGCGCCGGGAGGCCCCCGACGGCATCGACGTCTACTTCGACAATGTCGGAGGGGACATCCTCGACGCGGCCCTGACGCGGCTGGCGATGCACGCGCGCGTCGTGGTCTGCGGTGCGATCAGCCAGTACAACAACGCCACGCCGGTGAAGGGCCCGTCCAACTACCTCTCGCTGCTGGTGCGCCGCGCCCGCATGGAGGGCTTCGTCGTCTTCGACTACGCCAAGCGCTACGCGCAGGCCGCGCAGGACATCTCCGCCTGGATCGGCGCCGGCCGCATCAAGGTCAAGGAACACGTGGTGACCGGAAGCGTGGACGACTTCCCCGAGACGTTGGGGATGCTCTTCCGCGGGGAGAACGTCGGCAAGCTCGTCCTGGAGCTGGCGTGAGCGTCGTCGAGGACGACGTCGTCGCCCGGCCGGGGCAGACGGACGGCGCCCCGCTGCAGGGCAAGGTGGCCGTCGTCACCGGCGGTGCCGGCGGACTGGGCCGGGCCACGGCACTGACGCTGGCGAAGGCGGGGGCGCGCGTGGTCGTCGCGGACCTCGACGCGCGGGGCGGCCGCGAGGTGGCCGACATGGTCGGCGGTCATTTCCGCGCCTGTGACGTCTCCGACCCCGAGGCGAACCGCGCGCTCGTGGACTACACCCTGGAGCAGTGCGGCGGGGTGGACATCGCGTTGCTCAACGCCGGGGTGGCGACCGGATGCGGCCTCGGTGAGGACTTCGACCTGGCGCGCTACCGTCGCGCGATGGGAGCCAATCTCGACGGTGTGGTCTTCGGCACCCATGCGGTGCTGTCGGCGCTGCGGGCCCGGGGCGGCGGGGTGATCGTGGCGACCGCGTCCCTGGCGGGTCTGACGGCCGTACCGCTCGATCCCCTCTATGCGGCCAACAAGCACGCGGTCGTGGGGCTCGCGCGCTCCCTGGGGCCGGCTCTTGCCGCGGAGAACGTGCGCTTCAACGCCGTCTGCCCGGGCTTCGCGGAGTCGCGGATCATCGATCCGCTGCGCGGCATGCTCTCCGAACAGGAACTGCCGATCATCCCGGCTGAGGTCGTGGCGGACACGGTGCTGCGGATCGTCACGGGTGACGGCACGGGGGAGTGCTGGTTCATCCAGCCCGGCCGTGACCCGGAGCCTTTCCGGTTCCGTACCGTCCCCGGTCCGGGCCGGCCTGCAGGCACCTGAGAAGGAGCCTGCAGGCACCCGAGAAGGAGGGGATCCGATCCGTCCGGACGCGCCGGACGGATCGGGGCGCGGAGGTGCTGGGCGGCTCGCCGTCCTCGGCGAGCCGCCTGGGATCGGCCGGGCCGCCCGGCCGGCTCTTCGCGTCCGCTCCCGGCAGCCCGCGCCCCGCAGGACGACCGGAGGGTCAGGCGGTCGCGGGCCGCGCGACGAAGGCGCGCTCCAGCAGCGCGTACAGGGTGTCCTGCTCCTGCTCGCTGAGTCGGCTCAGCCCGGCGAGCGTGTGGTGCATCTTCCCGCGAATCACGTCGATGACCCGCTCGCCCTCGTCGGTGAGCAGGACGTTCTTGACCCGCCGATCGGAAGGGCTGGGCTCGCGGCGCACCAAGCCGCGCTTCTCCAGCCGGTCGATGATCCCGGTCATGTTGGAGGCGTCGCAGGTCAACGTGGTGGCCAGCACGCTCATGGAGGCGGGTCCCCGGCGCAGCACGTTGAGTGTCTTGCCCTGGCTGGCCGTGAGGTTCTCGCTCGCGGCGGCGACCGTGAAGTCGCCGTAGTAGGCAGCCAGTGACACCGAGAGCAGCTCCATGAGCCGGGCGGTGTCGACGCGGGAGGGTGCTGTCATGGGCCTCACCCTACGCCCCGAAACTTGACGATCTCAAATATCGGTGGTTACGGTCTGGGCCATTACTTGAAGTTCTCAAGCTTCGATGTTCTCAAGTAGTTCGTCGAGCCCTCACTCAGGGAAGAGATTCCGTGTCCCATACGCAGCACACGGCGCCCCGACGGCAGCCGGCAGACGCCGTGGTCGTCCTGGTGCTAGGCCTCGCCGCGATGGTCGTCTCGATGATGCAGACCCTGGTCGTCCCGATCCTGGGAATCATCCAGAGCGATCTGCGGGCCACTACGGCGAACGTCAGCTGGGTGACCACCGCCACGCTTCTGTCAGCCGCGGTCTTCACCCCGCTGCTCGGCCGATTCGGCGACCAGCACGGCAAGAAGTCCACCCTCGTAGGCGTACTGCTCGTGATGATCGCGGGATCGGTGCTCGCGGCCACCACCACCTCGCTGACGTGGCTGATCGTCGGCCGGGTGATGCAGGGTGCGGCAACCGCGATCTTTCCGCTGGCCCTCTCCGTCCTGCGCGAGGAGATCAGGCCGGACAAGCTGCACGGCGCCATGGCCCTGGTCAGTGGCACGCTCGCGTTCGGCAGCGGGCTCGCGCTGGTCGGCGCGGGGCTCCTCACCCGCGGCTCCGACCCCGACTACCACCGGGTCTTCTGGCTCGCCGTGGTCCTCGCGGTGGTGGCCCTGGCCGGTGTGCTGTTCGCGGTGCCCGCTTCCCGGAGCACGACGGGAGGACGGACCGACTGGCTGGGCGCGGTCACCCTGGCGATGCTGCTGGTACTGCTGCTCCTGCCTGTCTCGCAGGGGCACGAGTGGGGATGGGCGTCCGGCCGCACTCTCGGCTCCTTCGCCGGCGCGGTCGTCATGGCCGTCGTGTGGGTCATCACCGAGCGCCGGGTCAAGGAGCCCATGGTGGACATGAAGATGTTCGCCCACCGGCCTGTTCTCTTCACCAACGTGGCCGGGCTGCTGCTGGGCTTTGCGATGTTCGCCCAGTTCATCGGCGTCTCGTACCTCGTGCAGATGCCCGAGGACGTCACGGGCTACGGCTTCGGCGCGTCCGTGCTCGAAGCGTCCGTCGTGTATCTGCTTCCGACCACACTCGTCTCGCTCGTGGGCGCCCAGCTCGGCGGCGTACTGGTGCGCCGACTCGGCGCACGCTTCACCCTGGCCGCCGGGGCCTGCTTCGGAGTGCTCGGCTTCACGTGGCTGAGCGTCGCGCACGATGCGACCGCCTCGGTGATCGGCGCGGGCATGGTCATCGGTCTCGCGATCAGCTTCGGCTACGCCTCCATGCCCGCGCTCATCGTTGCCAGCGTCCCGGCCCACCAGTCAGGCATCGCCAACGGCATCAACTCCATCTCCCGATCGGTCGGCAGCGCCGTGGCCAGCGCGGTGATCACCTCGCTGCTGGCGTCGAAGACCATCCCGCTGCCGAACGGAGGGCCCGCACTGCCCCAGGAGAGCCGGTTCACGATGAGCTTCGTGATCGCCGGAGCGACCTTCGGCCTGGTCGTCGCCGTGGCCCTCGCCGGAATCACGTCGGCGCATGCGCCTCGTACGCCCGTGTCGAGGAAGGTCGCCGACTCCGGGGCGGCGGGGCCGGCAGAGGCGGAAGCCGGTGCCGAGCTCGTGTGACCGCGCTTCACGCGCCGCCGCCGACCGGGAACGGCACCTCGTACTCGTCAGGTGTCGAGTCGGTCGCGCGGCGGCTCCAGGAGGCCGGTCAGCGCGCCGTTGTCACCGCTCCTTCCTCGTGCCACGCGTCCGTGCGCATGGCCGGCAGCGCCCGACGGCCGCTCCCGGACCGGTCGAACCAGCGATCTCCCCGAAAGGCATGTCACGATGAAGACGTCTGACCACACCCAGCACGGGACCCACCGAGCGTCCGTGTTCACCTCCGTCGATCACCGCACGGCGGTCGCGGCGGAGACCGCCCGCTTCGTCGCAACGATCAAGGACACCGACCTGACCGCAGCGGTGCCCAGCTGCCCCGGCTGGACACTGGCCGACCTGGTCAAGCACACGGGCAGCGTCCAGCGCTGGTTCTCCGTCCTGCTGCGGACGCGCATCCAGGAACCCCCGCGCAAGCGTGAAGTGGACCTTCGGCTCCCGGACCAGGAGGACGGATACGCCGACTGGCTGGCCGAGAGCGCGACCGTGGCCGCGGACGCCTTCGCGGCCACCGATCCGGACCTGCCGATGTGGGCATGGGGCGCCGACCAGCACGCCCGGTTCTGGGCACGCCGGATGCTCTTCGAGACTCTGCTGCACCGGGCCGACGCGGAGCTCGCCCTCGGACGCCGGCCCGCGATCGACCGCCCGCTCGCGGTCGACGGGATCGACGAGTTCCTCGTCAATCTGCCCTTCGCCACCTTCTTCGCCCCGAAGGTGGCCGACCTGCGCGGCCCCGACAAGACCCTCCGCTTCCGTGTGACCGACGGCGACGAGGTCTGGGTCGTCCGCCTGCGGCCCGACGGCTTCGGGCTCGACACGGCCCACCCGCCCACGGCCGCCGCTGACGCGACCGTCCAGGGAACCGCGGCCGACCTGCTCCTGCTCGTTTACGGCCGACTGCCCTACGAGGCAGAGGCCCTTGCCCACGAGGGGGACGAACAACTGCTGACCCACTGGTTCGCCAACTCCGCGTTCTGAGGGAGAACTTCTCGCTCCGCTGGTGCCCGGACAGCGACGCCCACGCGCAGACCGGGCCCGGGACAGGTGCGCAAACGCCACCTTCCTGTTCGCACGTGACGCCGAGACCGCGGGCCGGTCACCCCGCCGCTGGGAGGCAGCAGGTCCGTGTGCGCGCCGTTCATCCGGCCGTGGCCGACCTGGACTCGGCCGGTGAACGGGCGCGACGGCGATCAGCCTGCCGGGAACGACGGCCGCGGAACCGCCGCTGCGACCGTGCGGGCGCCGCGGCGGCGCGGAGTCCGAGGCACCGTCGGCCTGTCTCTCGTCTAGAGTCGGCCCTATGACGGAGGCACCGGCCCTGGACCGCGGCGCGCGGTCCCGTGACGCGATACTCGACACCGCCGGCGACCTGATGGCGCGCCACGGCTACGCCGCCACGTCCATCTCGATGATCTCCGCCGCATGCGGTCTGCCGGTCAGTTCGATCTACTGGCACTTCCGCAGCAAGGAGGGGATCTACGTCGCGGTGCTGGAGCGCGCCAGGACCGTACTGCTGGCGGCCCTGCCCCCGGCCGAGGTGCCGGGCGCCGACGTCGCGCAGCGTCTGGACACCTTTCTCACGGAGGTCGGGGTCGCCGTCCAGCGCCAACCGGGCTGCGTGAAACTGCTGTTGGGGCTGGGCCTGGTGCAGCAGGACGCCAGCGCTGCGGCCGTGGCCGAGGTGCGTCACTACCGCGACGAGCTGGTGGCCTGGGCAAGGGAGTCAGTGGGTTCCGTCTTCGCCCTGCGTGACCGTCCCGAGGTGGCGGACGAGTTGGCGCGCTTCACCCTGAGGATGGCGAGCGGAACCGCGGTGGCTCGTTGGTTCGAGCCGGACACGGTCCTGGAGACCGGACCGCTGCGCGTGGCGTTGCTGGCGCTGGCACGTCACCACGGCGTTCCGGTGGGGGACGTCCCTGGGGAGGACGCCCCCTCGGACGGCGTCACGACCAGGGAATGACGACCCGGTACTTACCGCCCGGAGACTGCTCGGGTGGCTCGTGGGCGCGTTCGACGCTCACCTGGCCCGCACCGTGGGCGGTGAGCAGGCCGGCCATCTCCTTTCGCACCGCCGTCCACAGCTGGTCGGCATCGGCTGCGGCGGCGGAGCGGAGCCGCACCCGCAGGCACGTGGGCGCCGTCTGGACGATCTGGAACAGGTCGATGCCCGGGATCCTCTCCAGGAGGGTCTCGAAAGCCATGGGCACGATACGCACGGTGCCGCCGTCACCGCGCGGGAAGGACAACAGGTCGGCCGCGCGGCCGCGCACCCTGATCGCGGGAAGCGGGTCCCCGCACGGACACGCGTCCGGACGCAGCAGAACGCTGTCGCCGAGGTCGTAGCGCAGGATCGGCTGCGCCCATCGGCACAGGCTGGTCAGCAGCACGGAGAGGGACTCCTGGCCCGGCGGCGTGGGGCGGTGGTCTGCGTCGACGGGCTCCAGGATCAGCCAGTCGCTGTGGACGTGGAGCCATCCGAACGGACAGCCGTAGGCCAGGGCGAGGCTCTCGTTGCAGCCATAGGTGTTGATCAGGTGTGCCCCGAAGGCAGAGCGGATCCTCTCGTGGTCGCGGTCACTGACCCCCTCGGCCAGCAGCGACACCACGGCCGGGCTGATGCGCAGCCGGCCGGCCAGCTGCTCGCCGGCCAACAACGCGATCACCGTGGCGTAGCCGGCCAGGAACACCGGGCGCTGCCGGTTGAGCTGGTCCACCAGCTCCGGCAGCGGACTGTGCACCGACAGCACCCGGCTGCCCCGGGCGGGCAGCCGACCGGCCGCGCGGGTGCGGATGATGACGGAGTACGCGGCCAGATGGCCACCGGTGGCCACGATGTGCGCCGACCGACCCCGATGAGCGAGCAACCGTGCCGTCACCATGGGGGTGAGGGTGCGCCCGGCGGCCCGCAACGACAAGGCCCTGACCACCGCCGCCGCGCGGTCGTCGAGCAGGAACAGGCCCCGATGGCCGGTGGTTCCCGACGTGGTGGTGACCAGGTATCGGCCGAGGAAGCGTTCGCCGGCCCGTCGGGGATCCGCGATGAAGGCCTGCACACGATCGATGGTCACCTCGGGATCGGTGACCCAGTCGTCGAAGTGCGCCATCAGGTTCGGCTTGCGGGTGACCGGCAGCAGGGCGGGATCCTCGACGCGCTCGGGCAAGGACCGGTAGAGCTCGCGGTAGTACGGGGAGCGGGAACGGGCGAAGTCGACCATCGCGGCCAGCCGTTCCCGCTGACGCTGCGCCAGGGCCTCCGGGCCCTGCCGCAGCGTCCGGCGCCCGTCCCGGAACAGGGCGAGTGCCGATGTCATCGCACGGCTCCCCGAGGAACGGGGGAGGGGTCCCAGAACGAGCAGTGGTGGTCGGCCGCGAACCCGGTGGTCGGGCCGACCCGCTCCGGTGCCAGCACCTGGATGCGGTCCCCGGCGGCCGTGTGGCGCGGCCAGGGCGGAGTCCCGGGCGCGTTGGGGTCACCGGTGGCGGCGAAGCGGGCCCAGTAGGCGGTCATCGTGGCGGACAGCCGCCGCTGGGCGGGCGTCAGGGGCGCCAGTGCCTCCGTGGGGAAGAGATAGGCCAGTTCGGAGGCGTGGAAGGCGCCCTGCGGCGTGTGCGGTGCCGGGATGAAGGGCGGTGCCTGGGGGTCGGCGAACTCGTAGGCATGGACGGGCGCCCGGGCGCCGTACAGCCGGCTGTCGGCCCGTGCCGGGCAGGCGAACCGCTGATCGGTGCCGACGGCGGAGTAGGCCAGATCGGGGGACGGATACGCCGAGGCGGGATACGTCTGCAGGACCGCGCCCGCACGGTTGCCGTACTGGAGCCTGATGAGGGCGGCGTACGAGTCGGGGGTCAGCGGGCCGCCGCCGAGCAGATCCACGTACAGCGCGGTGAAGTAGCGGTACTCGTCATGGGTGCTGCCGCTGAGCGTGGGGACGGCGTTCACGCGTCCCTCGGCCCACGCCGTGTCCGGAGGGCGCGGGAGGATCGGGGGACCGGTGTTGGGGGCCCACAGGGAGGCGGTCCCTGTCCCGGTGGCGCGGATGAGCTCGGTGGTGGGCACGGCACGCAGGCAGTGGGCCGCAGTCGTCGGATCGGTGCAGCCGACCGAGGCCGCGAAGCCGTTTCCCCGCCGTTCGGCCTCGTCGAGTGTGAGGGGCGTCAGACCGCCGCCCCCGGCGCAGGCTCCGCTCTGCTGGATCGCCCGGTGGAACAGGCCTTTCGCGGTCGGGGAGGCGATGTGGAGGCAGGTGTCCGCCGATCCGGCGGACTGGCCGCCGAGGGTGACCCGGTTCCGGTCGCCGCCGAAGGCGCCGATGGTGCGCCGTACCCAGTGCAGCGCGGCTTGCTGGTCCATCAGACCGTAGTCACCGGAGGCGTGGTCCGCGCTCTCGGCTGACAGGGCGGGATGGGACAGGAACCCCAGTGCCCCGAGGCGGTAGTTGACCGTCACCACGACCACACCCCGTGCGGCCAGCGCGGCCCCGTCGTAGTCGCTGCCGGCGCCGTACGCGTTCGCGCCGCCGTGCAACCACACCAGCACCGGGAGACGCCGGCCGCTGCTGCGGGCGGGTGTCCAGACATTGAGGTACAGGCAGTCCTCCACGGTGCTGCCGGTGCGGTTGGACTCGCCGGGCAGGACGGGGCCGCCGTCGGGCAGCAGCGTCAGCGGCAACTGGGGGCAGGGGTGGGCCGGGGCGGTGGCGTCCCGGGTGCCGGGCCAAGGCGCCGCGGGTCGCGGCGGACGCCAGCGCAGAACACCGGTCGGCGGGGCAGCGAAGGGGATTCCGTGGAAGACCCGCCCGCCGTCGCGGACGGCCGCGCCCCGCACCCAACCCTGGTCGGTGCGCACGACCAGGGTGTCGGGGCCGGAGGCGGCGCGGGCGGTGGGCGCGGGAACGGTCAGTGACAGCAGCAGGGCCGACAGGGCGGCTGTGGCGCGGGCCAGAGCGGGACGCAGGCTCGGGGCTCTCATGCGTAGCTCCAGGGGCCGGTGCGGGGGGCGGGGGTCACGGCGTTCGCTCGTAGGCGCCGATGTCGCAGGAAGCGCCCTGGGGACGCGCGACACCGCGCTGATCCGTGGCCGTGCAGTCCTTGCCCGCCTCCAGGGCGGGGCTGCCGGGCAGCAGGGCGACGGTGTCGGTGGGGCCGCCGTTGTCCGCGAGCGGTCCGATCAGCGCGGCACGGCTGGGCAGATCGCCGGCTGCGGCGAGTCGGCAGCTGCCGTCGCCGTCGAGGTTGTGCCCCTGCGACGTGATGGTGGCGAAGGCCTTCTTGCAGTCGGCGGGCGCGCCGTCGACGGTGTTGCCCGCGACGATGGAGTTGCGCAGCGTCATGCGCCCCAGTGGCAGATCGATGACATCGGGGATCGGTGAGGGCAGGCTGTCGAGGTAGGCGGGGGCGATGTTGATCCCGCCCCCGCCATCGCTGGAACGGTTCCCGGTGATGGTCGAGTTGAGGATCTCCACGGGTCCCCTGCCGCGGATGTCGATGCCTCCGCCGTAACCGGCGAGGCTGCCGGGGCGGTCACCGGGGTTCGTCACCCGGTTGTCCGCGATCGTCGAGTTGGTCACGGTGCCGGTGGCGTCGAACCTGATGCCCCCGGCCTCTCCCGCGACGTTCCCGCTGACGGTGCTGTCGACCAGATCGAGGTGCGAGCCCGGGATGTTGAAGATGCCGCCGCCGTAGCCGGCCGAGTTCCCGGTCACGGCGACCCGTCGCAGCGTCATGTGATGTCCGTTGGCGATCGCGCCGCCACCGGTGTCGGTGATGGGCAGTTCGCGTTGCCTGGTCACGCCTCCGGTGATCGTCAGATCGGACAGCCGGCTGTCCGCCTGCATGCGGAAGGCCCGGTCCAGGTGGTTGGCGTCGATGACCGTGGACCGTGCGCCGGCGCCCTTGATCGTGACGGGGGCGGCGACGTTCAGGTCGCCCGTGGTGGGGTCGGGGTGGTCGCCGATGATCAGCCGCGGGTCGGGCGGGATCGTCAGCCGGTAGTGGCCCGGAGGCAGCGTGATCGTACTGCCCGGCCGGGCGTTGGCGGCCATCACCGCGGCACGCAGGCTGCACGCGCCCGAGGCGGTGAGACACCGGCCGTCCGACCCGTCGGCGTCGACCGCGTCGGACGTGGTGTCCACGGTGAACTCCGCGGGCCCGGCGGCCGCGGGAGCGGCGGCACGGGCGACGGGACGGGCGGCGGCATGCGCGGCGGGATGTGCGGCGATGGCAAGGAGGACGACCGCGGTCGCGGCCGTGACGGCTGTGGATTTCATCGGGACTCCTTCGTGGACGCCCCGGCTTTCAGGCCGGGGAGGAAACGGACTCCTGCGGAGCGGGGCAGGGAAAGCCGAATCGGCGCCAGGGCGGTTCGGTGTCGCCGGCGATCGGCCGACGCGCCTGAGTCACGCGGAAACTGAGGGCATGTGAGGCGTGATGCAGCAGGTCCGGCGGGCGTTCGAGTACCGCTTCTGCCTCACCGACGAGCAGGCAGGCGAGCTGGGACGGTGCAGGACCTCAACGGGAGTCGTCCCGGACGGGGCAGTCGTCGGTGAAGCAGGAGGCCCAGCGGGCGACCGCTGCGACCCCCGGCCTCGAGGCGGTGAGGAAGTCAAGTGGAACCCCTCTCGGTGAGGAATTCAGGCGTACCAGGGCTCGGCTGCTGCGAGAACTTTGTGCTGGTGCGCGATGCGCGGCTCGTACGGGGAACGGCGTCGGCGCGGCCGGGGCGTGCCTCCCGGGTACCGTCCGCGGTCTGGAGCGAGCGTTCCATTCAGGCTGTCCTGTGTCCACCGGCGGACGGGGAAATGGCCGAATGGTGACGTCGCGGCGTCGGTGAGAGGAGGTCGGCCGGACGACCGACCCGTCGATGGCGTCCTGCGGGTCCGGTGAGCGAACGAAGCGAGGCGGCCACACGCCCCGCGACCAGGCGTGATGAGCAGCGAGAGGGCTCCCGTCGCAGTCATCTGGAGGCGGCGGTGGAGATTTTTGCGGAGGAGGGCTGTCCCGGGCCGACGGTGAGGTCGGCCGACGATCGTGCCGCGGTGAGCCGAGGCATGGTCGAGCACCGCTTCACCTCGCCGGCGAGGCTCGTGGAAGCCGTGGTCGCCGATATCCGTGAGACGTTCTTCGACGTGTTCCGGGCGTCGCCCGGATACGCGCGGATCAGTGGCTCGAAGCCGTACGGGCTGAGCTCGACCAGTTCTTCGCCCGGCGGGCCGAGCCCGGCCGGAGCTTCGGGCGCGCGCGTTGCCGGTGCTCCTCGTCGGGGCGGTCGGCAGCGCCGACGGGGTCAAGGCTGAACGGCCGAGCATCTCGGCCTTGGACGGAACGGTGTCGCGGAGGACATCCGGCGGGGATCGCGGACGGAAGCCCCCACCCGGACCTGGATGCGGTCGCGCAGGCGCTTTCCTGGCGGAGCGCTTCGCGCGCCCCGCGCTCCAGCGGTGTCAGCTGGACTCCACCCGCTTCCGCCCGACCGACATCGCACCGGCCGCCCACGAGGTGCTGGTGCCCTGGTTCACGTCGACGCGGGGCGACGACCGGGCTCCCGGTCGCCCGCGGACTCGCCGCTCCCCTTCGGCCGTGGCCGACCGGCCGGGATGGCGTGGGACATGCGGCACTGGGCCCGCCGTCCACCACCAGGCTCCGACCGTGAGGTGAGCGGCGCGGTCGGAGAGCGGGAACGTGACGGCTGCTGCGCCTTCCCGTGCGGTGCCCGTGGCCCAGCGCGATGCGCTCGAGGAAGGCTGTCCGGGACGCCCTCCCGGCCGAGGCCTGCCGCCCCATGGGCGTGTCGATCAGGCGGGGCGCGACCAGGTCGGCGCGGATCCGGCGAGCCGCGACCTCCCTGGCGACAGGGCGGGTGCGACGCTCTCGGGGACCTGCCGTCCCGTCGGTAGGTGAGTGAGCGTACGGGTGCTGTGCGGTCCGGGCCAAGGGCGCGTCCGCTGCGGCATGCGGCTCACGTGCGTGGCCGGCCTCCCGGCCCCCGGCCGCCCGCCCCGGGGACGGAGCGGGCAGCCGTGTCGGTCATGCCTGAGCGCGATGCTCGTTGACGCCCGGACGGGGGACTACGCCTTTCCCGGGACCGCCATCTCCCCGAGGAGCGACCAGTCGTCCTGGGGAACGGTCGCGTTGACGATGCGCGGCGTCTCGACCAGGTGCGGCGGCAGCGTCCGCTGTGCGGCCTTGAAGTGCGCGGACTGCACATGTGCGGCCCCGGCCTCGTCGTCGCGGAAGGCCTCGACCAGGACGTACTCCGTCGGGTCCGCCAGGCTGCGCGACCACTCGAACCACAGGCAGCCGGGCTCGTCGAGCGTCGCCCGGGTGAAGTCTGCGGTGATCTCGGGCCAGCGGTCGGCGTGCTCGGGACGGACCCGGAACTTGGCCGTGATGAAGATCATGGGATTCCTTCGCTGATGTCTGTGCGCCCAGCCCAAGGGCAGGCGGGCTGTCAGGAAAAACAGGGTTCAAGGCGACGCAATCGTACGAAAGCGGCTGGCCGGTGCCGACGAGCGGACTCCACGATTCCGCACGCGTCGCCGCTAGGGGACGGATCGTCGCGTCCCGAGTCACGACCGGAGGAGCAACTTGCCGTCCGCGTACGGAAGGACCTTGGCGCGCGGCAGGCGCACCAGGACGTTCTCGCCGACCGGAACTCCCTCCTCCCGGGGCCTCTTGGCCCTGACGGTTTGCCCGGCGACCTCCACCTCGAGCACGCGCTGCGCGCCGTGGTCGCTGACGTCCCGCAGCCGGCCGGGGAAGGTGTTGGGGCCGGGGTCCGTGACGATCTTGACGTGTTCCGGCCGGACGCCGACCTGGACCTCGGCCGTGCTCCGGGGGACGTCCCAGGCGACGGACAGCGGCCGGCCGCCCAGCGCGAAGGGCCCGTCGCCGCGGTCCGGTGTCAGGAAGTTCATCGCCGGGGAGCCGATGAAGCAGCCGACGCGGGTGGCGCTGGGTGCCTCGAACAACTGCTCAGGGGTGCCTTGCTGCACGGCGCGGCCGTCCTTCATGACGAGCAGCTCCTGCGCGAAGCTCATCGCCTCGTACTGGTCGTGTGTCACATAGATCACCGTGGGCCGGAACTGCTCGGTGATCTCTCGGATCTTGCGCCGCAGCGAGTGCTTCAGCTGCGGGTCGATGACGGTGAGCGGCTCGTCCATCAGGACGGCCGCCACGTCGTCACGGACCAGGCCGCGGCCGAGTGAGATCAGCTGCTTGTCGTCGGCGGTGAGCCCGCGAGCGGGCTGCTTCAGCCGGTCATGCAGGTCCAGGGCCTCGGCGACCTGCCGGACCTTGGCGTCGACCCTCGCCTTGTCCCAGCGCCGGCACTGCAGCGGGAACGCGAGGTTGTCGTAGACCGTCGTCGACTTGCAGATGACGGGAACTGGAAGACCTGGGCGATGTTGTGCGCCTTCGCGGGCAGGACGGTGACGTCGGCGCCGTCGAACAGCACCCGTCCCCGGGACGGTCTGACCAGGCCGGACAGGATGTTCAGCAACGTCGACTTGCCGCAGCCCGAGGGTCCGACCAGCGCATAGGTCTTGCCGGACTCGAAGGTCGGTTTCAGCGGCTTGAGAGCCCACCGCTCCTCCTCCACGCCCGGCGCGTACGCGTGCCCGACGTCGACGATGTCCAACTGCGCCATGTCAACGGCCTGACAAAGGTCTCGGAATCGGTGTGCGCCATGGTGCGCCGGGACGAAGATGAACACCGGCGAACACCGCACCACCCGGGGGCGAGCACGTGCACCAGGAACGGATCAGTCACACTCCGGACGCGGCTCTGACCGAACTGCGCAGGAGGCCGGCGGGCGGGCTGGCCAGGGCTGGGCTGAACAAGACGCAGGTTGCCCCGCGGACAGAGCTGAGCCGTACGACCGTGCAGCTGGCGTTCCAGGCCGACGGGCCGGTGCCGTCTGCACCGACGGTGACGGTGCTGGCCGGCGCGTTGGAACTGCCGGTGGGGGAGCTCCTGGCGCTGCAGCGGAGCGCGGCCGGCGGCGGGAACGGAGAACGGCCGGGGCCCGGCCGGCCGATCGGGCAGTGGGATCCGCACATGTTGGAGGTCCACCCGGCCGGCACCGCCCAGGACGGTTTCGGCCTGCCTCAGCAGCGGTTACTGCCCGGCTACGTGCGCCGCGAACACGACCGCCTTCTGGCGGAGACGGTGCGGGAGGCCGGACAGGGCCACAGCCGGATGCTGGTGTTGGCGGGCGAGTCCTCGACGGGGAAGACGCGGGCGTGCTGGGAGGCCGTGCAGCCGCTGGCGGAGCAGGGATGGCAACTGTGGCATCCCTTCGATCCCACCCGAGCGGAAGCCGCGCTGGAGGACCTGCACCGTGTCGGCCCGCGCACAGTCGTGTGGCTGAACGAGGCCCAGCACTATCTCGGCGACCCGTCGGCCGGTGAGCGGATCGCCGCGGCCGTGCACCACCTGCTGACCGACCCGCAGCGCGGACCGGTCCTCGTCCTGGGCACGCTGTGGGACGACTACGTCAAGCAGTACACCGCCCTGCTCACCCCCGGGGGGGGAGGATCCGCACAGTCAGGTGAGGGAACTGCTCGCCGGACGCATCGTGAACGTTCCCCCCCCGCCTTCGACCCCCGAGCCCTGGCCGCGGCGACGGCGTTGGCCGAGGGCGGTGACCGGCCGCCGGCCGACGCCCTCACCCGTGCCCGCGCCGGCGGACGCCTCACCCGGGACCTCGCCGGAGGCCCCGCGCTCCTGGAGCGTTACCGCACCGCCAGCCCGGCCGCCCAAGCACTGGTGGAAGCGGCGATGGACGCCCGCCGCCTCGGCGTCGGCCTGCACCTGCCGCAGGCCTTCCTCACCGACGCGGCCCCCGACTACCTGAACGACACCGACTGGAACCAGCTCACCGACGACTGGGCAGCGAAGGCATACGCAGAACTCGCCGAGCAGGTCCACGGCAAACAGGCCCCCCTGAGCCAGATCACCCCCCGACCACAACGACGCCCACCCGGCCCCACCACACCTGCCGACGCCCCCTCACCGCGACCATCGGGACCGGCATTCCGCCTCGCCGACTACCTCGAACAACACGGCCGCACCGGCCGCCGCCGCTTGTGCCCACCCGCCTCCTTCTGGCACGCCGCCCACACCCACCTCACCCACCCCGACGACCTGTACGACCTCACCCGCGCAGCCGAAGACCGGCACCGCCTGCGATGGGCCCACCACCTCCGGCTCCGCGCCGCCGGCCACGGCAGCACGAACGCCCTGTACCGACTGGCCGAACTGCGGGAGGCGGCCGGGGACGGAGAAGGCGCTGAAGCGCTGACCCGGCAGGCCACCGACCACGGCGACACCACCGCCCTGTACCACCTGGCCGAGCTGCGGGAGGAGGCCGGGGACGGGGAGGGTGCTGAAGCGCTGGCCCGGCAGGCCGCCGACCACGGCCGCACCGGCATCCTGGGCGTCTACGGGACAAGGGAAGTGCTCAAAAGGCTGTGGCCGTACGGCTTGGACCCGGACGGTACGCCGACGCCCCGATGGCAATGACCCATGTGCTGCCGGCCAGCACTCAGCGCATGTCTGATGCCTCGCAGACCTCCTGAACAATTGATGCCGCCGCGGCCCCTTCGCCCGGTCACGGTCCGACGCTTCCAGAAGGCCGGACCGAACCCGCCTGGCGGAACACCAGGGATCTGCCGGCGTTCGCCAGCCCATCAGATCTTGAAATCGGCGACCGTGCCTCTTGCCAGCCAGTCCTTGGCCTCCTCCGGCAGCAACACGACATCGACGAAGCTCCCCCACCCGGGCCGATGCCCACAAGGATCCCGATCGCGCCGGGCCGGGGAACACCGATCACCGGGCCCGCAAAGACCCGTCCGAAACGCAAGCCCTCGCGGATCCGCTCCCACGGGGTATCCACCATCACGCACGGATCACCGCATCCTCGTCCGGCCCGCAAACCCACCGGTAGCCACCTGCTGTATCGCACTGACGGGCCGCCCCACCGCCCAACACCGCCCTCCGCACGGCGGAACAGTCCGGCACGGGGCCGGGCGAGGGGACGGCATCCGCACCTCCAGCGGACCGCGAGCGGGGATGCGGCGTCGAAGCGAAAGCGCCGGTGCTGTTGGGCTTGGTGCGGCAGCGGCCCGTCCCTGCGCCACCGGCACCGCGCCCGGCTGCTGGCCGCCTCGCTGGGAGGCCGCCTCCTGTTGAAAATGGTGTCCGTCGCCCTGATCCTCACCGCACGACCTCGACGAGCTTGCGGACCTGGCGCTGTTCAGTCCGGCGAACAGGTCCACCCAACTGGTCCGGCGGCTGTACCCATCACGTTCGGCCCGCCGATGCCGGGCGGGACGTGACCCGCACCGGAAGGTCGTAGCGGCGACGGATGCTTGTTCCGAGCCTTGTGACATCCGTACCGTAGACGTGCAGAGAGGCCGTCGTGCTTTCCCCCACGCCGCGGACCTCATGGATGTCGCCGGGCGGGACGAGGTAGGCGACCTCGCCGGTCCGGTTCACCGCGATGTCGACGGGTTCGAGACAGGCAGAGCCACGGTCGTCGATCAGGCGGTAGCGGATCTCCTCCTCGGCGCCCTGGTAGGTGCCCACCACGCACCAAGAGACGTGGTCGTGTATGGGGGTGCTCTGACCCGGCAACCACACCAACGCAACGACCGAGAAAGAGCCGTCGGGCTCGACGTGCAGCACGTGCTGGCGGTAGGCGGACGGGTCGGGGGCCAGCTGATCGGCGGTCAGCAGATCGTCATGATGGAGGCAGTCGCCCACCAGGCCGGCGACCCGGCGTGCGACTGCTTCAGTGCCGGACCTCGGAGTGCGCAGCGCGTCTCGGATCTCCGTGACGAGGCGGCTCATCCGGGGCCGCAGGGTGGACGTCGTGGGCATGAATGGTGGCTCCTTCCCTCCAGGCGTGATCGCCCCGCGGATCTCTGGGTGGCTGGTCCTGCTCTCCCGCTGCTCCGCCGCACGCAGGCCGAGACACTGCTGTGCGGCACGAAGCCACGGTCCCGCGCCGGTCGGTCACGGCATCCGGGCACGTCCGGTCCGACCGGCTGCGATCCCGGTGTGGAATCGGCCTCGGAGCAGGATCGACGGGCGCCGCCGTGGAGCCGCTCCGAAGCGGTACGGGCGCGTCAGCGGTCGTCGAGCTCCGTCAGGACTTCCTCCACGGCCCGCAGTGTCGGCTCGTGGGCGATCATCTCGAAGTGATCGACGGGTACGTGGTGCTGCCAGAAGTCGGGCAGCCCGAGGTCCGGCCAGTCGGTCACCTCGTGCGGGGTCCGCTCCACGTCGGCCGGATCGTCCCGGTCGTCCGTCGAGAAGAGCCGCACCGGAAAAACCACCTGACGGGGCACGTAGCCGGAAATCGCCGCGCCGACCGACCCGAACACCTTCAGACGTGCCTCGAACTGAGCGAAGTCGGACTCCAGCGTGTCGGCATCGTCCGACGTCAGCAGACGGAACACCGAAACGGTGTCTGGTTCCTCGCCCTCGGGTACGGTCAGTCCCGCCTCGTCCACGATGGAGCGCAGCTTCTCCCGGGCACCGTCGGCCGCCTCCAGCGGAGGGCAGTACAGCGAAGTGTTCAGCAGCACGACCGAGCGCACGTCCCATCCTCGGCGGTCGAGCTCGCAGGCCAGCTCGTATGCGAGGATCCCTCCCACGCAGTAGCCGGCAAGGTGCAGGCTCCGCGGCGCCTCCGCCTTCTCCAGAACCGTCGCGAAGTCGTCCACGATGTCATCGAGCGTGGCGCAGGGCGCACCGTCGGCCGGGTCCAGGCCGCGGGCCTGCAGGCCCAGAACCGGGCGGTCAATGGGGGCGCCGCCGAGACGGTGCAGGCCCACGACTCCGCCGCTCGCGGCCGGCACCAGCAGCAGCGGTGTCCCTCGGCCGAATGCGTTGAGGGTGAGGACGCGGGTGTGCGGCGAGGAACCGCCCTCTCTGATCCGGGTGCTGAGTCCGCGGAAGGTGGGAGCCTCGAAGACCGCCTTCAGCGGAAGCTGTGTCCCGAGCGCGCCGCGCAGGGCGGAGACCAGCTTCGCGGCCAGGAGGGAGGTTCCGCCGGCGGCGAAGAAGTCGGTGTCGAGAGAGGCAGGTGGGTGGCCCAGCACACGCGACCACTGAGCCGCGACCACGGCCTCCGTGGCATCTCGTTCCACATAATGCTGTTGCACAGTGCTTACCTTTCTTGGGCGATCTCGGTGGCGACGGGGGACATCAGCAGCCGTTCGACCAGCGGTGTCACAGCACTGGTGCCGAACAGTTCGGCCGAGGACAGCCCGGTGTGGTGCAGCGAGCCCGCTTCCACCTCCGCACCGGCCGAATCCGTGCCGAGCAGGACGTGTCCGAACCTCGGCGGGTGTGGGCGTGGGCGGGGAGCAGCGGCGGAGAGCGTGAAGGAGAGCCAGGCACGCTGTCCCACCGTGAGCTCCTCGACGATGTCGGCGTCCAGGCCGGGCGCCGTCCGGGCGACGATCGAGTGCAGCAGTGAGCCGGCCGCCGCCAAGGCCTCATCCGCGGGTAGGCCGACGATGTCCGGGATCTCGTCCGGGCCGAGAGCGGCGTCCATGCCCGTTGCCAGGTCCAGCAGGAGTTCCCCTGGGGTCCCGGGGGCCGGGAGCACGGGGTCGAAGACGAGAACGGAGGTCTGCGGCACCCCCAGCCTTGCCGCCAGGAGCACTGCAAGTTCGGCACCGGAGCAGTAGGCGAGGACCGCGCGTGGCCGGGCGATGATCGACTCGGCCCAGTGTGCGGCCTGCTCCGCGAGGGTGGGCACCGAGTCGGCCAGCCCCGGGAAACCGAGCGGGTCGATCACTGTGCGGTGCGCGTGCGACTGCGGGGGCAGAATCCGGTCGAATGTCCGGGCGGGGATTTCGTTGCCGAACTCCAGGAGGAGGACCGGTCGTTCGGTGTCGTCGCCGCTGCGCAGGGGGGCGGGCATCTGGCTCATCCCCCGGTCCGCGACAGCTCGTCGACCCTGGCGGCCAGCTCGGCGAGGACGGGAAAGTCGAACACCGCCTGCAGACCGATCTGGATACTGAGCCGCTTTCGCACCTCACCGATCATCCGGGCGGCCAGCAGCGAGTGACCGCCGAGCTCGAAGAAGTTGTCACCGGGCCGGGGCTCTGTCCCGGCCAGGAGCTCCGCCCAGATCTCGGCGATGACCTGTTCGGCGGAACCCGGTGGGAATTGTCTCCGCGCCGGTTCGGCCGACTCCTCCGGAGCGGAGAGCAGGAGGAGGGCCGCGCGGTCGATCTTGCCGTTGGGGGTGAGGGGCAGAGCGTCCAGGACCCGGATCCGTGACGGGACCATGTAGGGGGGAAGCCGATCCGCCAGCGCCTCGTGCACGGTCCGCTCGTCCACCCCGCCCGTGCAGAACGCGACGAGAGTGCCGCCGGCGCCGTCGTCCCGCAGGACGACGGCGCACTGCTGCACTTCGGGCACCGCGAGGACGGCATGCTCGATCTCGACGGGTTCGATGCGGTTCCCCCGCACACTCATCTGCCGGTCCCGGCGCTCGACGAACTCCAGCTCGCCGTTCTCGGTCCAGCGGCAGACGTCACCGGAGATGTACCAGCGGGCGGCGTCGTCCGTACCGAGGAACTTTTTTGAGGTGAGTGCCGGATCGTTGCGGTAGCCGGTGGACAGCACCGTCCCGCCGATGAGCAGCTCGCCGGCGACGCCGGGCACGTTCACTTCGTCGCCTGCGGGGTCCACCAGCCTCACCAACGCCCCCGGGATCGGCGTGCCGATGACCGGCGGCCGGTCGGGCAGGTGATCGCCCCGCAGGTCATGACTGGCCGTCGTGACCACCGTGGCCTCGGTCGGACCGTAGTGGTTGTGGACGGTGGCCGGGAACGAGGGCGACGGCCGCACGCGCAACCGGTCGCCACCGGTGAGAAGGACGCGCAGCGTGTCGGGCGGCGACTCCAGGCGCAGCAGTTCCTCCGCGAGCGGCGTGCTCAAGAAGCACTGTTCGACCGCACCGGCCCGCAGGAAATCAGCGACGGCTTCGATGTCGGCACCTGGCGACCGCTCCGGCAGGAGCAGGGTCGCGCCGGCGGCGAGCGCGGCCCAGGTCTCCCAGACCGAGGCGTCGAAGCCGAGGCCGGCCAGGGCTCCCACGCGTGTGCCGGGGCCTGTCGCGTAGGTCTCCCGGTGCCACTGCAGCAGGTTCACCAGGCTCGCGTGCCCGACCTCGACGCCCTTCGGTGTCCCGGTGGAGCCCGAGGTGTAGATGACATAGGCGAGCGCGGCGGACGACGGGGCCGGTTCACGCATCGGATCACCGACGGCGCTGTCGATCGCGGCGACCGAGGAGGGCAGCCGGCCGAACAGGTCCGCGGACGCCAGGACCGCTGTCGGCGCCGCGTCTACCAGGACCGACGCGATGCGCCCGTCGGGCAGGTCCGGGTCGAGGGGGAGGTAAGCCGCTCCGGCGCGCCACGCGGCGAGCTGGGCGACAACACACCGTATGCCGCGCCGATGCAGCACGCCGATGAGGCAGCCCGGCTCGAATCCCTCAGCCTGCTGGATCCGCGTCGCCAGGTCACCGGCCTGCTGCCACAAGCCGCGGTACGTCAGGGTCTGCTCACCGCACTCGATCGCCGTGGCATCAGGATGGAGGTCGACGCGCAGCCGGATCAGTTGATCGGCGGTCAGCGTCTTGGGGCTTGTCTGCATGGGAAGGTGGAGCCCTTCAGCTGATAGTCGGTCAGGAAATCTGCGGATCGGACAACTTGCCGGAGACCAGAAGCTCCTCGTAGACCCCGGCGAGCCGGTGCATAAGGCCCTCCGCGACCTGATCCGCCCGGAAGCTGAGATCCACCCGCATCCCGCCGTCGGCCAGTGGCCAGACCTCGCAGACGATCTCGTGCATGGCGGCCGGCGGCGCCATGGACAGCGGTTCGACCGAGCAGCCGATGAACACCGGCTGCCGGACGGGTACGTTCTGGCAGGCGAACATGGTCTGGTACAGGGGGTTACGGCCGGTGCGGGGCGGGCTCACCGCAGCCACCACCTGATCGAACGGCACGTCTTGGTGGGCGAAGGCCCCCTCCACGATCGGCCGCGCCGCCTGGGCCAGCTCCCTCAGATCCACCGCGCCGAGGCGATCAGGCAGTCGCAGGCACACCACGTCGACCAGACAGGAGACGGCCGTCATGGCACGTGGCCCGGAGCGCCGCACCAGCGGGACTCCGACACCGAAGTCCTCCTGTCCGGTGACGGCGGCGAGCGATGCCGCGTAGCCGGCCAGCAGGGGGAGGAAGACGGTGGAGGCGAGTTCACCGGCCTCCACCCGCAGCCGGGCGGACACAGCCGCGTCGACGGTGAACCCGACCTGGCCGTGACGCCGACCCTGTTCCGACGACGGTGCCGGTAGCCGGAGGTCCGGCAGGCCTACGAGCAGGTCTGTCCAATACCGCAGTTGCGCCCCGGAGTCCTGTGACTCGGCGAGCTGTGCTGCTTCGTCGGCAATGTCACGGAGCGTCGGGGGAGTGTCGTCGAACTGTGGTGTCTCGCCCCGGCTGCGGGCCCTGTAAGCCCGCTCCAAGTCCGCCACGATCAGGTCCTGAGACCAGCTGTCGACGGCGATGTGATGGATGGTGAGGCCGAGGTGCGCCGTCCGGTCGTCCACCGGGGCGTACACGCACCGCCACACCTGCGCGTCCTCGATGTGCAGCGGTCGGTTCAGTTCCCGTGCCATCGCGTCGGCCGCGCGCTCCGACGTGCCGCTGGGGGCGAGAACTTGGACACGCGTGCGTCTGACGGTTCCGGGTGGCTCCGCCACCGGCACGGGGTCGAGGACGTAACGCGAGCGCAGCGCTTGGTGACGCTGCTGGACGTCGTTGAGGGAATCCTCCAGCGCCGACGGGTCCAGCGGGCCGGTGACCTTCCACACGAGGTGGCACAGAGCCGTCGAGTCACTTGGGTCCAGTTCATGCAGCAAGCTGAAGTGCGCTCGCATTCCCCTCAGTTGAACGCGGTGAGGGCCAACTCCGTCGTGGCTGTCCGGCTGGCAGGAGTCCGGCTCACTACCGGAGCCGGAGCGCTCTTCCAGCCATGCGGCAAGGCCCTCGACGGTGGGTCGGCGCAAGAACGCGGAGACCGGAACAGTCACTCCTGTGCGGGCGGTCAGCCGGGCGCAGAGCCGGATGGCGTCGATGGACGTACCACCCATGAGTGCCAGCGGAGCGTCGGTCGCCACGCCCGGCCCCAGGAGTCGGCGGAACTCGTCGAGCACCACGGCCCCCCAACGCCCCCCGGGCGCTTTCGTGAGTTCCGCCGACGAGTTCGCGGCAGCTTCTGTGGGCGCGGCGGCCGACGCGAGCAGGCTCGCGGTGTCGGTCTTCCCGTTGGGCATGAGCGGGACCGTGTCGAGCCTCCGCACCTGGTCGGGTACGCAGTAGTCAGGCAGCTCGGCCGCGAGGCGCGCGCGGACCGCAGTAGGGTCGGGGACTGTGCCCATCTCGCCGGGCTCCGCCACGTAAAACAGGACCATCCCGGTGTACGAGCCCTCCGGCCCGGGGACCGGCACGGCGACCGCCTGCTGCACCCCGGGCAGGTCGTGGCAGACGTTCTCGATCTCCTGAGGCTCGATTCGCCGGCCCCGAACCTTGACCTGGCGATCGCCGCGGCCGACGAAGTGAAGAAGTCCGTCGGCCGACAGATAACCCAGGTCTCCGGACCGGTAGAGCCGAACAGCCGTGCCGTCGACCTCTGCCGACACGAACCGGTCCGCTGTTTCCTCCGGAAGGCCCAGGTACTCGGTGGCAAGGCCGTCGCCGCCGATGCAGATCTCTCCCGTCTCTCCCGGTGCGCAGAGCCGGGCGTCCCGCATCACGTGGACCGTGGTGCGGGGCACTGTCCGACCGAGCGGGATGCCGTCCGGGCGTTCGGTGTCCTCTTCCCGCACGTCGTGGGTGGTAGCGAAGACACAGGACTCGACCGGGCCGTAGCCGTTGGTCAGCCGCACCGACGGATGGGCCCTCAAGAACTGCCGCACATGGCGCGGGGACAGCCGCTCGCCGCCCGTCATGACGTGCCCGATGCCCAGGAAACATGCCGGGTCCTCAGCCACGAACGCATGGAACAGGGAGGTGGTGAGAAAGACCGTGTCGACGCCCTGTTCGCGTACGAGCGCGGCGAGGCCGGACGGGAGCAGGTACTCGTCCTCCATCAGAGCCACGGTGCCGCCGCTGACCAGGGGCCCCCACACCTCCATGCTGGCCGCGTCCCAGGGCAGTGCGGCCGACGCCGCCGTGACGTGGCCCGGACCGAAGTCGGCGAAGCTGTCGGGCCGGAAGAGCCGGGTCGTCGCCCTGTGCGGGGTGACCACGCCTTTCGGGACACCGGTGCTGCCTGATGTGAAGAAGATGGTTGCCTCGTCGCCGCCGTCGCACACCGCCCGCGGAGCCGGGCGCCCGCTGCGCAGGGCTGCATCGAGCGGAAGCCCGTCCGCCCGCCAGACCGGCACGCCCAGATCACCGAGAGCTCGGTCCAGGACGGTGACCGGCGGCTGGAGGCGCTCTACGACAGACCGCAGCCGTTCCTCGGGCCAGCGCGGGTCCAGCGCCGCGTACGCCGCCCCGCACTTGAGGACCGCCAGAATGAGGGCCACGTACTGGGGGGTGCGTCCGGTCAGGACCGGCACGCGGTGTCCCTCGGCCACCCCTCGGCTGCGCAGTTCGGCGGCGTAGTCGTCGCTCGCGGCGTCCAGCTCCCGGTACGACAGGCGCACCCGGCCCTGCACCAGCGCCGGCCGCTCGGGAAAATCGCGCGCCTGCCGGGTCACCGCCTCGTGGATGAGTTCTCCGCACGCGTAGGGGTGGGGAGTCATATCCGCTCGCCTTCGGTTCTCCGGTGTACCACGAGATGCTCCAGGACCGTGATGCCGTGATGGGAACGAGTGGTGGGAGCACCCGACAACTCCATCGCGCTCCAGCGGGCGGCGAGTCGTTCGAGGGTGACCTCGGCCTCCAGCCGGGCGAGTGCCGCTCCCAGGCAATAGTGGACGCCGTATCCGAAGGTCAGGTGCCGCCCGATGCGACGGTCGGTGTCGAGCAGATTCGGGTCCTCGAAGACGGCCGGATCACGGTTGGCCGCCCCGAGCATGATCAGCACCAGGTCTCCGGGTGCGATGCGCTTACCAGCCACCGTGACCGGGCGGGTCGCGAACCGGGCAACCTGCTGGACCGAGGTGTCGAAGCGCAGCAACTCGTCCACTGACATGCGTGGTTCCGCTTTGCGGACGGCGTCCCAGGCCCCGGCGTGGAGGGCGGCTCGTACGGCCTTGCCGATGAAGGTGGACGTCGTCTCGAAGCCGGCATAGATCAGCAGACTCGCCGTGGCCCACACGTCCTCCGAGGCGATCACCCCGCGCCGTTGCGCCTCACGGAGCAGCCACAGGCCCGAGTCTTCGGGCACCTCCCCGTTGAGTGCCTGGTCGACCGCCGTGGTGACCTCTCGCAGCGCGCTGTGCCCCCGGGTGACCACCTCGGGGAGGTAGTCGGCAACCAGCAGGGCGGCTATGTCGGGTGCCCAGACAGCCAGACGGGGTGCGACCTCCTGCGGCAGCCCGATGATGCGGCAGATGACCCGGCTCGACAGCGGCGCTGCGAGATCGGCGATGACATCGAGTGCCTCGCGCTGCGGTGCCAGCAACTCGTCGACGGTCTGCTCGACGAACGGGCGCAGTCGCGCCAGGCTCCGGGCCGTGAAGAGGGGCGCGACGACACGCCTGGCCTCGGCGTGCACCGGATCGTCGGTGAACATGAACCACTTTCGCACCAGTTCCGAGGTGCGGTTGGTGTCCGAGGCGTGCAACGGCGTCCTGCCGCGCTCGGGCCAGGCGGATGACAGCTGCGGGTGGCGTAGCAGCTCCGTGGCCTCTTGAAACCCGGTGACCAACCACACCCCCAAGTCCTCGTCCCACCGCACCGGCTCGTCCGACCGCAGGTGCAGGTAGTCGATACACGGGTCGGGCTGTGTGCGGCCGGTCGTCTGGTAGGGACACCGTCCCGGCGTTGGGATGCCCGGTGCCGTCCGTTCCCGATCACTCATGGTCGACGGTCCGCAGTCCTGGTTCCCTGGACAGACTGACCTGCCGCAGCGGTGCCAGGCTCATCTCTGCCAGCGTGTCAGGCGTGTCGTCCGCGAGGTTCACCAAGGCGGCCTCCGTCGCGGTGAGGAAGCGGCCGACCGCCTCGGTGCCCAGGTAAGCGTCGCTGGCAGTCAGGGAGAGGTAGAGCCCCGCGCCCATGGAAGCCCTGAGGTTGAAGCTCGGGCCTCCCTGCCAGGCGTCGTCGAACCACTCGACGTCGTCCAGCGCCGGCGAGCCCGTAGCCGGCGGCTCGGCGATATCGCCGAGGAAGTTGAAGTAACAATCGAACTGCAGCGGGTCCGGGTTGGCATGCTCAGCCTCGGTGAGGCGACGGCGAAGCTCGTCGATGCTGTAGGCGCCGTACAACAGCCGCTCCAGGCTGCGCAGGTAGAGGGTGCGCAGGAACACGTCCGGGCTCGACTCGCGGCGTGCCTCCACCGTGATCGGGGCGAGCTGGTTCATGCTGCTGAGCAGGCCTTGCCAGCGCTTCTCGGCGCGGTTGCCCGCTAGCAGTCCGAAGGTGGCCCGCTCGCGGTCCTTCAAGCGGCACAGCACCAGTGCTGACGCACCGAAGATCACGGACTGCACGGACACGGAGAGGCGCTCGGCCACACGGTGCGCGGCTGTCAGGGCACGCTCCGAGTAGAGCGCCGCCCGGACCCGCCGACTGGCGTCACCGCCCTGTCGGTCCTCGTCGACGAAGCCCTGCCATTCCTCGAGCCAGTACTCGATCGTCTGCTCGCGCTGATCTGCGTCACCGTGCTGTTCCAGGGCGAGCTCCAACGGCTGCGGCGGGTCGGGCTGCAACGTGCCACCGGCCATAAGCGTGGCGAATTCCTGCTCCAGCAACGCGCAGGCGGCGCTGTCGGCGGCCAGGTGGTGCACCACACAGACCAGATATGTGGTGGCGCCTTCGTGCATGCCGACCGCAGCTCGCCAGGAGTGTTCGCGGTCGATGTGGATCTCCTGCTTCGCCCAGTCGGCGGCCGCGTTCAGCGCGGCGTCCTCAGTGGCGTCGGCCAACTCCACGGTATCGAGCTCGAAGGGCTCGAAGGGTCGCACGGTCTGAGTCGGCTGCGTCGCTCCGCGGTCGTAGACGGTGCGCAAGGCCTCATGTCGTTCGACCAGCCGGGCCCAGGCCGCGACCGCCGTCTCCTTCGACGTTCCGGGCGGCAGCGGGAGGACGAGCGGCAGGTTGCCGTCGCTCTGCTCGTCGGGACCGGAGAGGTCGAGGTCCCTGATGACCGACAGTTGCCCGAAGGTCATCGGAGCGGTCTTCTCCTGGTTCACTCGTTTCCTCCATGAGGTGGGGATGTCTGTGTCATTCGCTCGCCAGGAGCACGCGGTCGACCTTTCCGGCCGGGGTGCGCGGCAGGACGTCCCGCACGGCGATCCGGCTGGGCAGGTGGCTGGCCGGCAGGCGTTGCGCCAGCCACTGCCTGAGGGCCCGTTCAGCCGGGGCGTCCCCGCGGGTGGTCACGAAGACCGCGATCGACGAGTGGTCCGGCCGGCCCGCGTCCTTGAGCACCGCCGCTGCCGAGGTCACGGCCGGGTGCTCCTCCAGCACGGCTTCGATCTCGCCGAGCTCGATGCGGTGTCCGCGCAGCTTGATCTGGTCGTCCATCCGGCCGAGGTACTCCAAGGAACCGTCGGGCCGGTAGCGGGCGCGATCGCCGGTGCGGTAGACGCGCCGGGTGATACCGTCCGGCGCCGCCACCACCGGGAAACGCTCCGCTGTCAGGTCCGCGCGGTCGAGGTAGCCCCGGGCGAGGCCGGACCCGTACAAGACGATCTCACCCATCTGCGCGGCCGTCGGCTGCGAGTCCGTCGCCACGCCGTCCGAAGCGGCCTCCAGGTAGAGGCCGACACCGGCCAGCGGCTCACCGAGGGAGATGGCGTCCGGTGACTCAACTCGCGCCGCCGTGACCCATATGGTCGCCTCGGTCGGTCCGTAGAGGTTCCAGAGCTCGGCGCAGCGCGACAGCAGCCGACGGGCGAGTTCGGGTGTCAGCGCCTCCCCGCCGCACCAGACGACGGTGTCGGGGGCGCCGGACCAGTCCGCAGCGATCATCATGCGCCAGAAGCTGGGCGTGGCCTGGACGACCTGAGGGCGGTGCATTGCCATGAAGTCTTCGAAAGTGCCGGGGTCGTAACGTACGTCGTCGGGCATCGTCGCGAAGGATGCACCGACGGTCAGCGGCAGCAGGAGCTCTGCCATGCATATGTCGAAGGACATGGCGGTCAGTGCGGCGATCGTGTCGCCCTCCCGCAGTCCCGGGGTCACCGCGAGCCCGGCCAACCGGTCCAGCAGCGCGGCGTGGGGGACCAGCACCCCTTTGGGCCGGCCAGTCGAACCCGACGTGTACATCACGTAAGCGATGTCGCTCATGGTGGGCTCGCGGCTATCGGGCAGTGACTCCAGATCGAAGGCGCACTCTGCGGTCTCCGTCAGGAGCAGGGCTGGTCGCGCGTCTGCAAGGATCCGTGCGCGATGGGCGGAGGGGCTCTCCCGGTTCAACGGGAGCACGGCACATCCGCCGGCGGCTGCGGCGAGGATGCCGACCACTCCGCTGGCCTGGCCCTCGGCGTCGAGGGCGATCAGGGAGCCGGCCGGCGTCCGGCCAAGGATCGATTCGCGAAGAGCGTCCACCAGGGCCGAGAGCTCTCGGTAGGTATACGTGCGGGTCGCCCGGACGGCCACCGCTTCGGGCGTGCGGGCCGCTTGGGCCTCGAAGGCATCTCGGATCGTCGTCATGAGGTCAGCTCTTTGAATAGGAAGGGATACCGCGTGAACAGAAAAGCGCACGACACAGACACGCCGACCTGCTGGCGAGGGCACGACCTTCGACCCATCTCGCCGTTCACGGATACGGATCTTGAGAAAATCAAAATGTAGGCAGATCACCCGTCGGCGTCATCTGTCAGATATCGAGTCACCCCTGCCAGCAGCTCCGACTGGGAATCCCGTAGGAAGAAGTGATCGCCAGCTATCTCTTCGACCGAAAAGCCATCGTCACTGTATGAATTCCACGCTTCGGCCGCGTCCCGATCGACATCCTCGTCATCTCTCCCGTAAAAGGAAGTGATAGCACAGTTCAGGGGTTCTGCGCGAGGTGCCTTGTAATGGTCAAGGATGATGTAATCGGCTCGAATGACCGGGATATAGAGCTCCATGAGCTCGTCGTTCTCCAGTAGTTCCTCGGGTGTGCCCCGCAGCTGTCGCAGACGGCGCACGAACTCCTCGGCCGGCAAGTCATGGCTGGGCTCGTCGGGGACGGCCAGGTGGGGCGCCGGGCATCCGGACACCAGTAGCCGCCGGGGTGCCGGGAAACCCAGCGTGCGAAGGTGTCTGGCAAGTTCGAAGGCGAGAACTCCACCGAAGCTGTGCCCGAAGATCGCATACGGCGTCTGACGCGCCTGCTGCACATGTCCGGCCAGGTCGTCGAGCAGCTCACTCAGATCGGACTTCGCAGGCTCGGACCAACGGGTTCCCCGTCCCGGCAGTTCCAACGGCACCAGCGTCACCCGTGAGGGCAGCTCGTCCTGCCATGGTGCGTAGATCCGGGCCGAGCTGCCCGCGTACGGCAGGCAGTACAGGTTCAGCACGGACGCCGGGCCGGCGTCGCGGGCAGCCTCCTGCCGCCCGCGGAGCGCCCGCAGTCCGAGCAGCCCGCGCACGGTCGGGTTCTCGTGGATCTCTTTGAGGGAGATCCGGCGGCCCAGCGCCCCGGCGAGCCGACGCTGGAACTGCACCGCCAGGATCGAATTGCCCCCCGCCTCGAAGAAGTTCTGCTCGTCGGACTCAGGGACGCGCTCGAGGGTGTCGAGCCAAGCCCGCAGGACGGCCTCTCGGCATGCTCTTGCTTCTTGATGCGCTTCGGTGGTCATGACGACGCCTTCGCAACGTGGGGTGGACTGATCAGGGCCTGCCGCCGATCGGCTCAGGCGGAGAGCTCCGCCGAGGACAGCCGGCTGCCGATCTCGGACAGCAGCCGGACCCGCGAGGAGTGCAGGAAGAAGTGGTCGCCCGGCAGAACCAAGGTCTGCGATCCGTCCGGCAGGTCGTCCACCCACCGCTCGAGTTGCTCCCTGCTCACCGCCGGGTCCTCCGCGCCGCCGAACACGGTGGCCCTGCATGCCGGAGCGGTGCCGCGGACGAAGCGGTAACGCGACAGCATCGCGTAGTCGGCGCGGACCGCAGGCAGAAACAGGCGCATGAACTCGTCGTTCTGGAGGATTTCCTCAGGAGTGCCGTTCATCTCTCGTAGCGCGGCGACCAACTCCCGGTCCGAGAGCGCGTAGAGGTCCCGTCGCCCATCGTGCAGCGTCGGCAGCGCTCGGCACCCGGAGAGGAACAAGTGCTCCGGCTCGACACCGTGGTCATCACGCAGCGCGCGGGCGACCTCCCAGCAGACCACCGCTCCCAGACTGTGCCCGAACAGCGAAAACGGCTCGCTGGAGAACTCCAGAATTTCGGGGACAACTTCGCGCAGGACCACGGCGATATCGTCGACCGGAGTCTCGAAGAGCCGGTCCTCGCGACCGGGAGGCTGGACCGCATAGACATCGACCTCCTCCGGGAGCAGCTCGGCCCAGCTTCGGAAAGTCGACGCGCCACCACCCGCATAAGGGAAGCAGAAGAGTCGGATCCGCCCCCCTGAGCCCATTCCGGACAGTCGCCGGGTCCAGGGAGCCGATTTTCTTCCGACATTCATCCACTCCTCCGCACCATCTTGGGCTGCAGCGCACACGGTCGAGTGGCACGAAACCCGAGCAGGCCCCGTTCTGTCAATCAACAGAAAGACGACTGAAAGATTCGTGAAAGACGTGTGACGCAAGCCACACTGCAAGTGGTTGTCGGTAGATCACAATCGGGCTAACGTCCCTCGAGTTCGATCTCCGACTGGCGATACGGTCGAGGGATTCGCGAACACACGAGGTGGCTGCGGAAAGCCACCGCAAAGCGGGCCGTCATTCATTGCCCCTTTCGTGTCCACCGGCTATTTTTTCATTGCGTCTCACCCATGGAAAATTCCACAGAAGTTCGCTGATGCAGGCGTGTGCGGCCGGCGGACCTATTCAGTCTTCAACAGTCGCGGTCGGATGAACGCGGCTGGTAACGGGGAGAAACAGCGCTCAATGACCTTGTCCTCTCGGGCGATTCGCCATGCACAGCAGCAGGGCTGGTTCCTCGCCAATGCGGGCATCGGCACTACGATCGCGCATGCTCCTGCGATGATCCGGCTGAATGGGCCGCTGGAGACTGTGTTCGAAGACGCATTGCGCACAGCGTTGTCCACCGACCCGCGCCTGGTACGCCGGCTCACCGTCGTCGACGGCCGCTTGGTGGACGGCGGCGCCAAGTCGGCCTCGGTGCCTGTCGACCACCACGACCTGACCGGCCTGCCGGCATCCAAGCGCTCGGCACACCTGACGGAGCTGATCGAGGAAATGGTCCGCACACCGTTCGTGCCGACCACCGACCCGCCGGCCCGAGCCCGTCTGATCACCACGGACGACAAAGAGCACGTCGTCCTCCTGGTCCTGCACCGGACAGCCGGCGATGTGCGGCTGGCCGAGGCCCTGCTCGCGGACGCCCTACACACTTACGGACGCATGATCGCCGGAGAGACGGCCATCCGGGACGGTGCCGGGCACACCGAGGACCCGTTCCCGACACATCCGGACCCTGACGCTGAGGAACCGGCTGCCGAACCGGATGCCTTGCCGCCGGCGCCGGCCCTGCCGTTCAGCCGCCCCACGCCGGCTCAACGGACCTTCGCGGCGGAATCGGTGCCTGTGGAACTGCCCACGGAAGTGGTCGCGGCGCTTCGCCGACTCGGCTCCGGGCACGGTGTCGACCCCACCCTGGTCGTCCTGGCGCTCTTTTTGCTGCTGCTGCACCGCTACAGCGGCGAGGCACGCCTGGCCACAGCCGTACCCGCTGGCCTGACCCCGGAAGGGCCGGGGAATCCGGACGCCGGTGGGATGACCACCGCACTGCTGTGCGAGATCGACGGCGACCTCACCTTCCATGAACTGCTGGACCGGGTGCGCAACGCGCTGCTCCGGCCTGTCGGCACGGCCCCGATGGACATCCTCACCCGGCCCGCCTTCACCGCCCGGCATGTCCCGCCGATCACCACCCCTGATGGGCTCAGGGCACGGTTCCTGCCGGTGGAGGCCGGCACGACCCCGGGTGACCTATCCCTGCACCTGGTGTGGGACGGCGACCACCTGTCCGGCAGGCTGGAATTCGCGACCGAGGTCCTCGACCGGTCCACGGCGGAACGGGCCGTCGGCCACCTGTCCGTCCTCTTGGCCGGCGCGATCGCCCACCCGGCCGCGCCCGTGTCCGCCCTCCCGCTCCTCACCCTCGCGGAGGAGGAGACCGTCGGCACGCTGAACGGGGTCGCCGCCGAGACACCGGAGCTGACGTTCCACCAACTCTTCGAAAAGCAGGCGGAGAAAACCCCGGACGCGATCGCCGTCCGCTCCCACCAGGCCTCCCTCATCTACCGCGATCTCAACGAGCACGCCAACCGCTTGGCCCGGATCCTGCGCGGCCATGGGATCGGCCCCGAACGAACGGTCGCGATCTGCATGGACCGCAGCGTCCGGCTGATCGTGGCGGTCCTGGCGGTCCTGAAAGCCGGCGGGGCGTACGTCCCGGTGGATCCTCGCGATCCAGCCCAGCGGCGGGAGACGATCCTGCGGGACGCCGGGGTACGTGTCGTAGTGGTCGACGGCCTCCCCGCGGACGGCGGGACCTACGGTGACATTCCGGTCGTCGCACTCGACGACGCGTGGAGTGTCCTGGCGGAAGCGGCCCCGGACAACCTCCCCGTGTCTCCCTCGGCTCTCGCCGACGCCGCGTACGTGCTCTACACCTCGGGATCCACCGGCGCTCCCAAGGGAGTGGTGGTCGAGAACCGGCAGCTGATCAGCTACGCCTCCGGCGCCATCCGGCGCCTCGGCATGGACGCCCCGCTCAAGCACCTGATGGTGCAGCCCCTCACCGTGGACTCCACCCTCACCGCGCTGGTGCCGCCGCTGATCACCGGCGGTGAACTGCACGTGGTGTCACGCGAGTGTGCCCTCGACCCCGAGCTGTTCGCGGACTGGGTGCAGCAGCACGGTGTCGACTGCCTGAAGATCGCCCCCTCCCACCTGCGCGCCCTGCAGGGGTCCCCCCGCTTCGAAGAGCTGCTGCCGCGCCGCCTGCTGGTCATCGGCGGCGAGGCGTCGGAATGGCGCTGGATGCGCGACCTGCAGCATCGCGTTCCGCACTGCCGAGTGTTCAACCACTACGGCCCGACCGAGACCACGGTGGGTGTGCTGACCTTGTCCGTGTCCGACCATCTGGACGCCGACTGGGAGACAGCGCCGATCGGCGTTCCCCTGGCTGGCACCCAGGTGTACGTGGTCGACCGGTCCGACCAAGTGGTCCCGGCCGGTGTCCCGGGCGAGCTGCTGATCTCGGGCGCCTACGTCGCGCGCGGCTACCACAACCGGGCGGAGCTCACCGCCAGGGCGTTCACGACGGACCGCTTCAGCGGGCGCCCGGACGGCCGCCTGTACCGTACCGGCGACATCGTCCGCCGCTTGCCCGACGGGACCATCGAGTTCCTGGGACGCCGCGACGACCAGATCAAGATCCGCGGCTACCGGGTGACCCTGGGCGAGATCGACTCCGCGCTGGCCGCCCATCCCTCGGTCGACCGAGCACTGACCATCGTGCGCCAGGACTCACCGGGTGAACGCCGGGTCGTCGCGTACGTCCAGCCGCGTGACCGGGCGGCCTTCGAACTCGCCACCCTGAAGTTGTACGTGCGAAAGCGGCTCTCCCCCCACATGGTGCCGCAGGCTTACGTGGTCCTGGACCGCCTGCCTCTGTCAGCGCACGGAAAAGTGGACCGCTCGGCCCTGCCCGCGCCGGTCGCGCCGACTCCGGCCACAGGATCCGGCGGTGCACCGCGCAACGAGACAGAGCGCGCGGTCGCGGCCGTGTGGCAGGAGCTTCTCGACATCGAGAGCGTCGGCGCCGAGCAGAGCTTCTTCGATCTCGGTGGCCACTCCCTGCTCCTCGTGGAGCTCCAGCACCGGCTCAGGCTGAGCGTGGGGGACATCTCCCTGCTCGACCTCCTTCAGTACCCGACCGTGCGGTCCCAGGCCGCCTACCTCTCTCGGCCGGCGGACCCGGACCAGCCCGTGCCCTCCGACCGCGCAGCCGATGTCCGGCGCAACGCGCTGATGAAACGACGGGAACAGCAGATGCGAGCGAAGCGAGGCCGCGGTGAGTGAACAGCAGCTCCCGGAATTCGATCCCGAGCCCGAGGACGACAGTCTGGACATCGCGGTCATCGGCATGGCCGGCCGCTTCCCCAAGGCCGACACCGTCGAGCAGTTCTGGCAGAACCTGCGGGCGGGCGTGTGCTCGGCCACGGAGTTCGGCGAACAGGAGTTGCTGGACCGGGGCGTTTCCGCATCCACGCTGGCCGACCCGAACTTCGTGCCGGTCGGTTACCTGCTCGAGGACAGCGACAAGTTCGACGCCGCGTTCTTCGGCTATTCGCCGCGCGAGGCCGAGCTGATGGACCCCCAGCACCGCGTCCTGCTCGAGTGCGCCTGGGCCGCGCTGGAGAGCTCCGGACACGACCCCCAGCGCTACGACGGCCTGATCGGCGTCTACGCCGGTGCCGGGAACAACACGTACCTGCTTCTCAACATCGCCTCGCGTCGCGACACGGTCGAGGTGATGGGCGGCAACCAACTGGTGATCGGCAACCGATCCGACTTCCTCACCACCCGGGTGTCGTACAAACTCGGCCTCAAAGGTCCGAGCTTCAACATCCAGTCGGCCTGCTCGACCTCGCTGGTGGCCGTCGCCCAGGCGAGCCAGGCGCTGCTGAGCTATCAGTGCGACATGGCACTTGCCGGCGGTGTCGCCGTGGACGTGATGCGACGCGACGGGTACACGTACCGGCCGGACGGCATCTTCTCCTCCGACGGGCGATGTCGCACCTTCGACGCGAAGGCGAACGGCACCGTGGGCGGCGAGGGCGTCGGCATGGTCGTCCTCAAGCGGCTGCAGGACGCCCTCGCCGACCGCGACCACATCCACGCGGTGATCAAGGGCTCGGCCGTCAACAACGACGGTGCCGAGCGTGCGGGGTTCAGTGCGCCGAGCGCCGCCTCGCAGGCCTCTGTCATCGCGTCGGCACTGGCCAACGCCGATGTGGAACCGGACAGCGTCCGCCTCGTCGAGACGCACGGCACAGCCACCGCGCTCGGCGATCCCATCGAGGTGAAGGCACTCGCCTCGGTCTACACCGGACTGCCGACGGGCCACTGCGCGCTCGGCTCGGTCAAGACCAACATCGGGCATCTCGACTCCGCCGCCGGGATCGCCGGACTGATCAAGACGGTGCTCGCCGTAGAGCACGGGGAGATCCCCCCGACCCTCCACTTCGAGCAGCCGAACCCCCGGCTGGACCTCGCGGACAGCCCGTTCTACGTCAACACCGGGCTTGTGCCCTGGCCGGTCGGCGAAGGACCGCGGCGGGCCGCGGTCAGCTCGTTCGGCCTCGGCGGGACCAACGCCCACGTCATCGTCGAACAGATGCCCACCGCCGCGCCGAGCCTGCCGCAGGCCGACCGCGAGCAGCTGCTGGTGCTGTCGGCCAAGAGTCCCGAGGCCCTCGAGGCCGTCACCGACCGGCTGCGCGACCACCTCCGGGCCCACCCCGAACTCCGCCTCGCCGACGTGGCCTTCACCCTCCAGCAGGGACGTCGGGCGCTGCCCTGTCGGCGGACCGCGGTGTGCGAGGACATCGACGACGCATTGAGCGTCCTGGACGCCCCGGACGGCGGCCGGCTGCTGACCGGCCTGGCACCGGACCTGGCACACCGCCCGGTCGCCTTCATGTTCACCGGATTCGGCGCACAGTACCCGGGCATGGCCCGTGGGCTCCGCGACAGTGAGCCGGTCTTCCAGGAAGCTCTCGCCCGGTGCGCGGAGCTCCTCAAACCCCTGCTGGGGCAGGACATCCTGGACGTCATGCACCCGGTCTCCGAGGAACCGGCGCCCGCTGGGGCGCCGGCCGGGGCGCCGGACGCCTTCCGCCGGATGCTGCTCCAGCCGACGCGCAGCGAGCACCCGCTCGACCAGCCGCGGCTCGGGTACGCCGCCATGTTCGCCCTGGAGTACGCGCTGGCCGAGCTCTGGGAGTCGTGGGGTGTACAGCCCGACGCGATGATCGGACACAGCCTCGGCGAATACGTCGCCGCCTGCCGGGCCGGCGTCTTCTCCCTGGAGGACGCGCTCCACCTGGTGGTCGAACGGGCCCGGCTCATCGAGGAACAGGGCGAGGGCGCGATGGTGGCCGTCCCGCTCTCCGAGGAGGAGGCGCTGCGCCACACGAACGACGCCGTGGCCCTCGCCGCGGTGAACGGCCCGCAGACGTGTGTGCTGTCCGGGACCCTGTCGGGAATCGCCCAGGTGGAGGCCGATCTGAGCGCCGCGGGTGTGCCGTTCCGGCGGTTGAACACCCGGTACGCGTTCCACTCGCCGCTGATGGACCCGGTGGTCGAGCCGTACGCCGCGCTGGTCCGGAAAGTCAGGCTCGACCCACCGACGACACCGTTCGTGTCCAACGTGTCCGGGACCTGGATCACCGACGAGGAGGCCACCAGCCCCGCCTACTGGGCCTCCCACGTGCGCCGCACCGTGCGGTTCGCAGCCGGCGTCGCCACCTTGTGGGGTCGGCCGGACCTCGCCATGGTGGAGGTCGGCCCCGGCCAGACGCTCACCACCGGCGCCCTCCAGCATCCGGAAGGTCCCACCGGTGCCTCCCGTACCGTCGTACCGTCACTGCCGGGCATGTTCGACGGCCAGTCCGACCGGGCCACCCTGCTCGCCGCCGCGGCGAAGCTGTGGATGGCCGGGCGCGAGCATCCCTTCCCCGGCTCTCCCACGGCCAGGCGCGTGCCGCTGCCCACCTACCCCTTCGAGCGTCGCGCCTACTGGCTGGAGCCGGCGGCGGCCGCCGCGGAGCGGACCGTCGCCCAGCGGCGCGTCCGGCCGTCCGACTGGTTCTACGCCCCGTCCTGGACGAGGCTGGGCCCCGGCCCGGCCCCGGCGTCCGAGCCCTCCCCGGCGGGCATGTCCTGCCGCCTCGTCTTCGCCGACGGCACCGGTCTGGGCCGGGCGGTGGCCGACCGTCTGCGCGAGACGGGCGAGCGGGTGTGCGTTGTGACGGCGGGCGAGGAGTGGGCCGAGACGCCGGGCGACCGGTACACCCTGAACCCTGCCCGACCTGACCACTACGCCCGGCTCGCCGCCGCGCTGAAGGCGGCGAACACGGTCCCCGACCGGGTGCTGCACTGCTGGAGCGTCGGGGGCGACGCCGACCGCGCCGGCGCGGAGCAAGACGCCGAGACCCTGCTGGACCTGGGCTTCCGGAGTCTGCTGCACTGGGCACAGGCCACCGAGTCGGACCTGATGAGCCGGCCCCAGCGCTGGGACGTCCTGTCCAGTGAGGTGTTCTCGGTGACCGGCGACGAGTCGCTGTGCCCTCCGAAGGCCGCGGTCCAGGGCATCTGCAAGGTGCTCCCCCAGGAGTACCCGCCGCTGACGTGCGTCCACCTGGATCTGGCCCTGCCCGGCTCCTCCGGTACCGGTCCGCTGGTCGACCAGGTGCTGGCCGAGCTCACCGCCCCCGCGGTCGAGCGCACGCTGGCGCTGCGCGGGGCACACCGCTGGGCCCCTTCATACGTGCCGCACGCGCTACGGCCGAACGATGGCGACCCCGCCGAGAACGGCGTCTACCTGATCACCGGCGGGCTGGGGAAGATCGGTCTGCTCACGGCCAGGGCCCTGGCCGAACGCACCCACGGGCACCTGGTGCTGCTCGGCCGGACCGCCCTGCCGCCGCGCACCACCTGGGCCGACCCCGGGCACTCCGACGAGGTCAGGTCGCTCGTCCGTGCCATCGCGGAGCTGGAGGAACTCGGCGCCACGGTGACGGTCATGGCCGCAGACGTCAGTGATCCCGTACGACTGCGCGAGGTCAGGGACGAGATCCTCGCCGCTCACGGCCGGATCAACGGTGTGGTGCACTGCGCTGGGACCACGGGAGCCCCGGCACACCGGGTGATCGCCGATCTCGGCGCCGAGGAGGCCTCATGGCACTTTGCACCCAAGCTGGCCGGAGCGTACGTCCTCCGTGACGTGCTGGCGGACCAAGAGCTGGACTTCGCCATTCTCTGCTCGTCGATCGCTTCGCTGCTGGGCGGCCTCGGCTTCGCCGCCTACAGTGCCGCCAACGCGGTGCTGGACGCCTTCGCGCAGGCCCACCACCGTCCCGGCCAGCCGTGGACGAGCGTGAACTGGGAGGCCTGGGACTTCGCCGGGAAAGCGGCGTCCGGACCGGGTATCGGTGATTCGGTCCAGGAGTTCGCCCTGACACCGGCCGAGGGCCGCCAGGTGATCGACGCCCTGCTGTCCGCCGCGCCCGAGGCGCAGGTGGTGGTGTCCACCGGTGATGTGTCGAAGCGTTACGACGAGTGGGCGGACCCGGTCGTGGCCACGACCCCCGCCACCCGCCGCCACGAGCGCCCCAATCTGCGCAACCCGTTCGTCGCGCCGGAAGGGGAGATGGAGCAGCGCGTCGCCGGGGTCTGGCAGGAGCTGCTCGGCGTGGAGAGCGTCGGGGCGAACGACAACTTCTTCGAGCTCGGCGGGAGTTCGCTACTCGGACTCCAGGTCGTCCACCGGCTGAGGCAGGAGCTGGTGCTCGCGGTACCGCTGACCGTGGTCTACGAGGGTCCGACGGTCCGCACCCTGGGCCGGCTCATCGAGGAGCTGAGGGCAGAGCAGTGACTGGTGCAACGCTTCCGAACGACAAGAGGGCAGCAGTGACCGACGGGCACGACACCCACACCCCGGTCGAAGACGGAGAGACCGGCCTGGAGAGCATCGCCGTCATCGGCATGTCGGGACGCTTCCCGGGAGCGGCGGACCTCGCCGAGTTCTGGGCCAACCTGCGGGACGGCGTGGAGTCGATCACCCCGCTCACCGACGCGGAGCTGGAGGCCGCCGGCGTCCCACGTGAGCTGATCGACGATCCCCACTACGTCAAGGCGTCGGCGAAGTTCGAGGGCATGGACCGCTTCGACGCGGAGTTCTTCGGCTACACCGCCCGCGAGGCGAAGATCATGGACCCGCAGCACCGGCTGTTCCTGGAGACGGCGTGGGAGGCCCTGGAACACGCGGGCTACGACCCGACCGACCACGACGGGAGCGTCGGCGTCTTCGGTGGGGCGAGCAGCAGTGCCTACCTCACCAATGTCCTGAGCAACATGGATGACGGGGAGGAAGTGCGCGGGGAGAACGTCGGACTGGGCAACGAGCTTGCCTTCCTGACCACCCGGGTCTCCTACAAGCTGGGCCTGAAGGGCCCGAGCTTCCCCGTCCAGACGGCGTGCTCCAGTTCGTTGGTCGCCCTGCACAACGCCTGTCAGAGCCTGCTCAACTACGAGTGCGACCTGGCGTTGTCCGGCGGAGTGTCCTACAAAGTCCCGGCCGACACCGGCTACTCCTACGTCGACGGCGGATTCCTCTCCCCGGACGGGCAAGTACGCCCGTTCGACGCCGGGGCCCAGGGCACCGTGTTCGGCAACGGAGTGGGGATCGTGGTGCTCAAACGCCTGGCTGATGCCCTCGCCGACGGCGACACCGTGCACGCGGTGATTCGGGGTTCCGCCATCAACAACGACGGTTCTTCGAAAGCGAGCTTCACCGCGCCGAGCATCGGCGGACAGGCCGCCGTGATCAGCGAGGCGCTGGCCGCCGCCGCCGTCGAGCCGGAGAGCATCGACTACGTCGAAGCGCACGGCAGCGGCACCCTGATCGGGGACTCCATCGAGGTCCAGGCACTGTCCCGGGCCTTCACCGGGGCGGTCGAGTGCGGTCTGGGCTCGGTCAAGGCGAACGTGGGCCACCTCGACGCGGCCGCCGGCATGGCCGGACTGCTCAAGACCGTGCTGGCGCTGGGCCACGGCCAGCTGCCGCCGTCGCTGAACTACACGACCCCCAATCCCGACATCGACTTCTCGGCCGGACCGTTCCGGGTGCGTACGGAACTCGTCGACTGGCCCCGCTCGGAGCGGGTGCGCCGCGCCGGGGTGAGCGCTTTCGGCTTCGGCGGGACCAACGCCCATGTCGTCCTCGAGGAGGCGCCGCTGCCGGCGGCGGGTTCGGACAGCCCCCGCGACTGCGAGTTGCTCACTCTTTCGGCCCGGTCCGAGCAGGCACTGGAGCAGGCGACGCGGCGGCTGGCCGATTCCCTGCGCCGCGAGCGCCCGGCCCTGGCCGATGCCGCGTTCACCCTCGCCCGCGGGCGTCGGTCCTTCCCCTTCCGCCGGACCGTGTGCGCGGCCGACGTCGACTCGGCGGTGGCGGCGCTCGAGTCCGCGGACCCGGCCAGGGTCGTGACCGGGCACGCCCCCTCGGTCCCGCCGGAGATCGTCTTCCTGTTCAGCGGCCAAGGGTCGCAGTACCCGGACATGGGCCGGGGCCTCTACGACACCGAGCCGGTCTTCCGCTCCGTGGTGGACGAGTGCGCAGGGCTGCTGGAGCCGGTGACCGGCAGGGACATCCGTGAGGTGCTCCTCCCGGACACCCCGGCCGACCGGGCCCTGCTGCGGCGCACCCGCTGGGCGCAGCCGGCGCTCTTCGTCGTCGAGTACGCGCTGGCCCGGCTGTGGCGGGCGTGGGGTGTGGAGCCCGCCCGGCTGCTCGGTCACAGCCTCGGCGAGTGGACGGCCGCCACCGTGTCGGGGGTGTTCACCCTGGAGGACGCTCTGCGGCTGGTGGCGCTGCGCGGCGAGCTGATGGAGCGCTGCAGCCCCGGGTCGATGCTCAGCGTCGTGGCGGACCGCGTCGAGGTCGAGCAGGCCCTACTGCCGGGTCTGAGCCTCGCGGCCCACAACGGCCCCCGCGAATGCGTCGTCTCCGGCGCCACCGACCTGGTGGAGAAATTCGCCGCCCTCGCCGACGAACGGGGGTGGCCGGTTCGGCCGCTGGAGATCGAGCACGGATTCCACTCCGAACTCATGGCGCCCGTGGTCGACGAGTTCACGGCGGCTGTGGCCCGGAGCGCGCGATCGGAACCGACGGTTCCTTTCGTCTCCAATATCACCGGCGACTGGATCACGTCCGAACAGGCACAGGACCCCGCCTACTGGGGCCGCCAGATCCGGGCCGCCGTGGAGTTCGCAGCCGGGGTGCAGCGGGTCGCCCAGGCACCCGGGACCGTCCTGCTGGAGGTGGGCCCGGGACAGGTTCTGACGGCGCTGGCCCGCCGGACCCTGAGGGACACGGACAACCCCCGTACCGTCACCGCGTCGCTTCCGCACCGCCGCGACCCGCGCGGCGACAGCGAAACGATCCGTCGCACCCTGGGCCAGCTCTGGCTGTGCGGTGTCCAGCCCGACTGGGCCGGGTACTACGCCGCCGAGCAGCGGCGCAGGGTGCCCCTGCCGGCCTATCCCTTCCAGCGGGAGAGCTGCTGGCTCGCTTCCGCGCCTGTCCGCCGCGTACGAGGCGAACCGGGCTCGCATCCGCTGCTCGACCAGATCGTGCTGCGCTCGCACGGCCAGACGGTGTTCTCCACCGAGTTCTCGCTCGACCGGCACTGGGTGCTGGCCGAGCACCGGATGCTCGGCGAGGCGATCGTCCCCGGAACCACCTACCTGGAGATGGCACGGGCAGCGGCCGCAGCCCATCTGGACCGGGCGGTCGCCGAACTCTCCGAGGTGGACTTCCTCGTGCCGCTGCTGGTGACCCAGTCAGGTCCACGCACTGTGCACACGACCGTCCGCGATCTCGGTGACGGCCGGGCCGAGTTCGCCGTCGCGAGCCATGATCCGGACCGGGACATCTGGACCTTGCACGCCCAGGGCAGGACCTCCACGACCGCCGCCGGGCAACCGCCGGTCCAGGACCTCGCAGAACTGCGTGCCGAGTGCGCGCTGCAGAAGGTCGACCTCGGTGCGGCGCAGGCCGAGCACCGGGTCATGGAGTTCGGCCGACGCTGGCGGGACAGCCTGCGGACGGTACGAGTGGGCGTTCGCAAGGCCGTCGGCGAGCTGACGCTGCCCGACGAGTACCGGGCCGAGTGTCAGGACCTCGTCCTGCATCCGGCCCTTTTGGACCTGGCCACCGGGTTCGGCGGATTCGCCGTCCTCGAATCGGAAGAGGCGGTCCGCGTCCACCAGGACGACGGCGCGTTCTTCCTCCCGGTCGGCTACGACAGCCTCCGCATCCACGCCGCCCTGCCGCCGACGGGCCTCAGCCTCATCCGCTCGCATGCGGGGGAACGACCGAGCGCGGAGGTCCGCAAGGTCGACGTCACGGTGTTCAACGACCGCGGCGAGACCGCGGTCGAGATCACCGGATTCACCGTCAAGCGCGTCTCCGACCCGCGGCGGACGGTGGCACAGCTGCGCCCGCACGCCCGCCACCAGGGGCTGCGGTGGATTCCGGCGCCCCCCGCCACCGGGGAGCGCATGGGGTCTGACGGCCCTGTCCTGGTCATCAGCGAGCCAGGGAGCCTGGCCCCGGGGCTGTGCACGCAGCTGCGCTCCGCAGGCGTGCCGGTGGTCGCCGCCGAACTCGCCGAGGAGTGGAGCGAATCGGTGGACGGCTCCTGGCGGGTACCCCCGACGGCCCATGGGTTCGACCGGCTGCTCAGCTCCTTGGCTGACGGCCTCCCCACCCGGGTGGTCGTCGTCGCGGCTCCCGCCGACGGGGTCCAGAGCAGCGTGGCGGCGCTGGAGCACCGGCTCCGCCACGGTGCCGAGGGAATGCTGCACCTCTTCCAGGCCCTGGCCTCGAAGGACGCCGTGCCGGAGCACCTGTGCGTGGTGGCCCCGGAGGTGGCGCGAGTCACCGGGACCGAGCCGGCGACCGCCCCGGTGCATGCGACTCTGTTCGGCGTGGCCAAGGTGATCGGCCAGGAGAACGACGGCACCGCCGTGCTCTGCCTCGACGTCGACCGGAACGCCGACCCCGACGTGATAGCCGGCGAACTGCTCGGGCCATGGAGCACATCTCACGTCGCACTGCGGAGCGGGCAGCGGTTCGTCGCGGAGCTGACGCCGGTCCATCTCCAGGAGCAATCGCTGCGGACCGGGCAGCAACCCGACGGCGTGTACCTGGTGACCGGCGGATTCGGCGGGCTCGGCCTGGCCGTCGCCCGGCATCTCAGCCGGACTGTTCCCGGCATACGGCTGGCCCTGGTCGGCCGCCGCGGACCGGGCCCACGAGAGCAGTGGGACGAGATCGCCGCGACGGACGGCCGACACCGCGAACAGATCGCCGCACTACGGGAACTGGAGGCCGACGGCGCCCTGGTGCGCTGTTACCAGGCCGACGCCACCGACCTCACCGCGATGGAGCGCGTCGTGCGCGCCGTGCGCGCCGAGCTCGGTCCGATCGGATGCGTCCTGCACGCCGCCGGAGTGGCCGGCGACGGTTTCCTGGTACGCAAGGCCCCGGAGACGTTCCGGCGCACCATGGCCCCCAAGGTACTGGGGGCGACCGTCCTGGACTTGGTGACCGCAGACGAGCCGCCGCGGCTGATGGTGAACTTCGGGTCGACCACTGCCGTCTTCGGGGTCGCCGGCCAAAGCGACTACGCTGCGGCCAACAGCTTCCTCGACCATTTTGCCGAGGACCGCAGCGCCAGGGGCCTGGCGACGGTCACCGTGGCGTGGACCGACTGGCTCGGCACGGGCATGGCGGTCGACCACGGCGTCCACCGCGACCAGGGCTTCTTCCGGTCGATCGAGATCGATGACGCGATCAGCAGCCTCGACGAGATTCTGGCTGCGCCCTGTCCGCGAGTGATCGTCGGTGAGATCAATTACGGACTGCTCGCGGGCCTGGCACCAGAAGTGTCGGACCGTCTGCTGAGCCGGGCACCGCTGGTCCTCTCAGAGGCCGTGCGACGCCGACTGGCCGCCGAGCAGGCGGCGGCCGGCCGCCGTGCTCCGGCGGAGCCGGCTCCGGCGGTCGACGAGGTCCGGTTGTCCGGGCACGACGACGGTGCGTACACCGAGACGGAGCGCCGCCTGGCGGCGATCTGGGCCAGGGAGCTCGGCCTCACCGAGCTGAACGTCAACGAGAGCTCGACCTCGCTCGGCGGCGACTCCCTGGTGGCGCTCCGGATCGCGCAGAGCATCCAGAAGACCATGCGGGTCAGGGTCTCGATGGTCGACCTCTTCCGGTACGTCACGGTCGCCGAACTGGCGGCCCACATCGACCGGAAGACGGCCCGCGGCTGACCCGGTCGCGCTCGCTCCCTGTCCCCGTTCCCTCCGACTCGCAGAGACAAGAGACTCATGGACATTCGCACTGTAGGTGTCATCGGCGCCGGCACGATCGGCCGCGGCGTGGCGCAGTCCTTCGCGCAGTCCGGCTTCGACGTCGTGCTCGTTGACGTCTCGCAGCGGCAACTCGACTCCGCCGTGGCCCAGGTGAAGGACGACCTCCGGCTCCAGGGGCTGTTCCGCCCCCGGCACCTGGAGGAGGAGCCGGAGGCCGTCCTTGACCGGATCACCACGGCGACCGACCTGGCCGAGCTCGCCCGAGCGGACTTCGTGGTCGAGAACGTCACGGAGAACTGGGACGTCAAGCGCGGCGTCTACGAGAGCATCGACCGGATCTGCGCGCCCGGGGTGGTCTTCGGTGTCAACACCTCCGCGGTCCCGGTCACCCGGGTCGGCTCGGTCACCGGGCGTCCGCAGGACGTCCTGGGGCTGCATTTCATGAACCCGGTGCCGCTGATGGACACGGTCGAGGTCGTCCAGGGGTATCACACCAGTCAGCAGACCCTGGACTCCTCGCTGGCCCTGCTCGAGGCGCTCGGCAAGGAAGGGATCGTCGTCCAGGACGCGCCGGGCTTCGTGACCAACCGCGTGCTGATGCTGACGATCAACGAGGCGGTCTTCTGCGTCCAGGACCACGTAGCCACGGCCGACCAGGTCGACCGTATGTTCAAGGGCTGCTTCGGGCACCGGATGGGGCCGCTGGAGACCGGCGACCTCATCGGCCTCGACACGATCCTGAACTCGCTCACCGTCATGTACGAGAGCTTCAAGGACAGCAAGTACCGGCCCGCCCCGCTGCTCCAGAAGATGGTCGACGCCGGGCAGCTCGGCCGCAAGAGCGGGCACGGCTTCTACGCGTACTAGAAAACCCCCTTCCGACTCCCACCCGAGGAGAAGCAATGACTCAGGACGATGTCCGCACCCGGATCCGCGAGTTCCTGGCCCCGCACCTCAACGGCCACCCGCTGGACGACACCGATGACATCTTCGCGCTGGGATACGTGAATTCCCTGTTCGCGATGCAGTTGGTGCTCTTCCTCGAGAAGAGCTTCGAGATCACCCTCAAGCCCGAGCAGATGGACTTCGACAACTTCCGCACGGTGGACGGTCTCGTCCGCCTCGTGACGTCGAGCGTCGTGCTGTCCGCGTGAACGGGACCGGGGTCGTGGGCCGCTGGGCAGGCGCGGCCTCGGTCGGCAGTGGTGGGTGTGAGAGAGAAAGGCTCGTGACATGACGGCACGGACGCGTGATGACGACAGGTCGGCCGGCTTGCCGGATTCCGGTGTCGTCGGGCTCCTGCTGGAGCTCAGGAAGGCCGACGTGAGGGTGTGGACGTCCAGTGGGCGGCTCCACTGCCGAGCGGCATCCGGAGAGGTGGACGCCGCTCTGCGCGAACGCCTCGACCGGAACGCGGACCTGGTCGTGGCCTACCTGGAGGACATGGACGCCGTCGAATCCTCCACCCACTACGTGACCATGCGGGACGGGGTCCGCATCGCTATCGACGTCTTCCGTCCCAAGCGCGACGGGGAGGTGGTCGGGACTCCGCTGCCGGCCCTGTGGTGCCACGACCGCTATCACCGGTCGGACATCGTCGACGGGATCCCGCGCACCAAGCTGGACACCCGGCCGTGGCTGCGCGAGGTCCTGAAGCAGGGTTACGTGATCGCCGCGGCCGACTCGCGCGGCAGCGGAGCATCCACCGGCTCGCGGAACCAGGAGTTCAGTCCTGAGGAGACTCGGGACGCCTACGAGATCACGGAGTGGTTGGCGGCGCAGGACTGGTGCAGCGGCACTGTCGGCATGTTCGGTGAGTCCTATCTCGGAATCACCCAGTTCCTCGCCGCCGGGATGGCCCCGCCCAGCCTGAAGGCCGTCTTCCCTCAGGTCGCGCTGTTCGACCTGTACTCCTTCCTCTACCCGGGCGGAGTGCTGCGGCACGACTTCATCCGCAACTGGGGCACCAAAGTGCGGGCTCTCGACACCCGACTGGAGGCCGCTCCGGTCGGGGACGACGACCACGCGGTGCGCGAGGCGGTCGCCGGTCACCAGGACAACGCCGACGTGTTCGCCAGGGCGCTCTTCCTGCCGTTCCGCGACAGCTGCGGACCGGGGGACGAAGGATTGCCCTACGAACGGCAGAGCCCTTCTTCTGCGGTCGAGGCCGTGCGTGACTCGCCGGTCGCCGTCTACCAATTGGCCGGCTGGCACGACATCTGGGTCCGCGACGCGTTCCTGTGGCACGCCAACCTGAACGGGCCGCGCAAGCTGATCGTCGGCGATTGGTCGCACGACGGTCGCGAGGGCGCCGACCTGGCCGGGGAGCACCTGCGCTGGTTCGACTACTGGCTCAAGGGGATCGACACCGGTGTCATGGACGAGCCGCCGATCCGCTACTACCGGCGGTTCGCTCCACCGGGCGAGCAGTGGCGCACCGCCGATCAGTGGCCGCCGCCCGAGGTGCGGGCTGAGCGCATGTACTTCGGCGCCGGCGACGCCGAGCCGCAGGCCTCCGTCAACGACGGTTCGCTCACCGCCGACGCTCCCTCCCGGCTCGGCGGAGTGGACGAGTTCGTGGTCGACTACACAGCCTCCTCGGGTGACGCGACCCGTTGGACGAACGGCTACGGCGGCCCCTTCGGCTACAGGCCGCTGACCACGAACGACGCCGGCGCCCTGACCTACACGACCCTGCCCCTGGAGCAGGCCATGGAGGTGACCGGGCATCCGATCGCCCGGATCTGGGTCACCTCCACTTACCCGGACGGTGATTTCTTCGTCTACCTCCAGGACGTCGATCCGGACGGGGAGTCGCATTACGTGACCGAAGGGGTGCTCCGGGCCTCACACCGCGCGCTGGGCACCGCGCCGTACGAGAATCTCGGCCTGCCCTACTTCCCGAGCACCGAGGACGGCTGCCGCGAGCTGCCGGAGGAGCCCGTGGCGCTCACCGTGGACCTGCACCCGATCTGCCACGTCTTCAATCCGGGACATCGTCTGCGCGTCACTGTGACCGGCTGCGACCGCGACAACGCCCAGACTCCGGTGCACCACCCGTCTCCCGTCGTACAGATCCACCGGCGTGGCCCGTACGCCTCCCATGTGGATCTCCCCGTCTTCCCCACCGGCCAGGAGTGAGCAAGATGACATCCGTGTACCAGCAGGACGGCCGGCTCCCGGCCGCCGTTCCCGGGCCTGTCCGCACCCGGGTGGACCTGCACACGACCTTGCCCGGTGACCTCGCCGAGGAGGTCGAGCGCCGCCTGCTGTTCGTCTCGGGCGAGATCAGCGGATTCCAGCTGATCGTCGAGAACGGCGCGGTGGTCGGCGCGGTCCTGGAGTCCGACGCCCCTCTGGACCGGGCCTCACTGGAGGAGAAGATCAACCGCGTGGTGGACGACGACGTCCGGGACCAGCGCGCGACCCTCCCGAAGGTGGTGTGGACCTCTCCGCACGAGCACACCGCCGAGGAGGGGACCTTCGAACTGCTGCACCGTTCCGGGGTGGTCGGGGCCGCCCGGGACGGACTGGTCGCACTCGGCGAACCTCTGCTCTCCCTGCTGGACCACCTCGACAACGCCATCAAAGGCCTGCTCCGCCAGGACTTCGCTCCCGTCGAGTACCGCTATCCCACGCTGATCAGCACCCGGACCCTGGAGACGACCGGCTACCCCGCCTCGTTCCCGCACCACCTGATGTTCGTCACCCGCCTGCACAACGACATCGACGTGTACCAGGAGTTCCAGCGGTCTCACGGGGAGCGGGGCCTGGACGCCACGGTGCTGGACTCATGTCGCAACGTCGACTACTGCCTGCCGCCGACCATGTGCTACCACACCTTCGACCAGTACCGGGACCGCGCGCTGCCCGCCGAGGGTCTGCACGTCGTCACGGCCAAGGGCAAGGCGTTCCGCTTCGAGGCCGGGTACGCCACAAGTCTCGAACGGCTGTGGGACTTCACCATCCGCGAGATCGTCTTCATGGGCGAGCGCGAGGAGGTGCTGGCCGCCCGCCGGCTCTTCATGCAGCGCACCTTCGCCTTCATCGAGGACCTCGGACTCGCCGGCTTCTGCGAGGTGGGCAACGACCCGTTCTTCGGCGGTCCGGACACCTCCACCCGGATCTGGTCGCAGAAGCTCATGGAGCTCAAGTACGAGCTGCGGCTTCCGGTCGCTGCGGAGCGAACCGTCGCGGCCGCCTCCTTCAACTTCCACGACGACCTGTTCGGCGAGAAGTTCGGCATCGGCTACGGTCCGGACTCCACCGTGCGCAGCGCCTGCGTGGGCTTCGGCCTGGAACGGCTGGCCTACGCCTTCCTGTGCCGACACGGACTCGACGTCGACGCGTGGCCCGCCTCCGTACGGGCCGGTGTCCAGGCGCTGAGCGGGTTCTGAGATGCCCGGTCCCCAGCACGCACACCTTCCGTTGTCCAAGGCGCAGCTCGGCATGTGGCTCGCCGAACAAGCCGACCCGAGCGGCAGCCGTCACCAGATAGCCGAGTACTTCGACATCACCGGCGCACTGGACACCACGGCCTTCGTCCGTGCGGTGTCGCAGGCCCTGTTCGAAGCGGAGACCCTGCGCATCAGGGTGGCCGACTCGCCCGACGGGCCCCGCCAGTTCCTCGTCCCGGTCCCGGACACACCGGTCGCCCTCCTCGACCTGAGCGCGGAGGACGACCCGGAGGCCGCCGCGCTCGGCTGGATGCACGAGGAGGTGAACCGCCCGATCGACGTCACCACCGAGCCGGTGTTCACCATCGCGCTGCTGACCCTGTCCGGGCGGCGCACGCTGTGGTTCCAGCGCGCCCACCACCTGGCCGTCGACGGCTACGGCGCGGCGCTGTTCACAGAGCGGGTCGCCGCCCTGTACTCGGAGGCCGTCGGTGGGACGGCGGCCTCGCGCTCCCCCTTCGCGCCGCTGGCCGCGCTGCTCGCGGAGGAGGCGGAGTATCCGGGCTCGCCGGACTTCGTCCGGGACCGGGACCACTGGCTGAGGACGATGGCGGACCGTCCGGTGCCCGCCTCGCTCTCGAACCGTCCGTGGCGCAGGTGCACCGCGGCGACCCGCCGCTCCGTGCGGCTCTCGACCGACCAGGCCGCACTGCTGCGTGCGGCGTTCGGCCGTTCGGTCGCCCCCGCTGCGGTCGCCGTCACCGCGGTGCTGCTCCACCGTGCCACCGGTGTCGAGGACGTGGTGCTGTCCCTGCCGGTCACCGCACGCCGTGGCCGGACGGCCCGGGCCACCCCGAGCATGTCCTCGAACGTCGTACCCCTGCGGCTGGGCATCCAGGACTCGACCACCTTCGCCGACCTCACCGGCCGGGCAAACGTGGCGATCAAGCAGGCGTTGGCCCACCAGCGGTACCGTGCCGAAGATCTGCACCGCGATCTCGGCTATCGCAGGAGTGAGCGGGGACTCGCCGCGACCTCTGTCAACGTGATGACGTTTCCGCACGAGTTCGCCATCGGCGGGCTGCCCGTCACAGCGCACAACCTGTCGAACGGCCCGGTGCCCGACCTGGCTGTCGGGCTCTGTCGTCGGCCGGGTGCGGGCCTGACCGTCGACTTGGACGCCGGCGTCGAACTGCACCGCCCCGAGGACGCGGACCAGTACCTCGACGCCCTGGTCGGGCTGTTGACGGACGCGGCCCGGGATCCGCACCGCCGCATCACGGACGCTGAGGGGCCGGGAACCGTGCCACCGTGGCCCGGCGCGGCGGCGTCTTCGGCGCAGCCCATGGTCCGGCCGGCGGCGCGGCCCGCCGAGGCGACCGAGGCCGCCGAGGGCCGGGGAGACACCGAAGCCGCCGAGCGCTTCCTGGTCGGGCTCTTCGGGGACGTCCTCGCCTTGGACGACTGCGACAGCGGCGAAAGCTTCTTCGAGCTCGGCGGCGACAGCGTGATGGCGATCCAGCTCGTCGCCCGGGCGCGCGAGGCCGGCTGGGCACTGACCTTGAAGCAGGTGTTCGCACACGAGACCGCGCAGGCCCTGGCCAGGGTGGCCGAACGGGTGTCGGAGCACGGTGGGACCGCTCTCCCCGGGAATCACGACCGCTTCACCGGCACCGTGCCCGCCACCCCGATGACGGCCTGGCTCGGCGAGCTCTCCGATCAGGTGGACGCCTATCACCAGTCGGTGGTGTTGCGTTCACCCGGGGATCTGACCGAGGACGGACTGCGGGTCGTCCTGCAGGCACTGCTCGATCACCACGACCTGCTGCGCGCCCGGCTGGTGGCCCCGGACTGCTCGCTCGTGGTCGACTCGCCGCGCCCCGGTGCGGCGGCCGCTCTTGTCGAGCGGGTGGACGCGGCCGGGTACGGCGAGGACGAGCTCGCCGCGGCAGCCACCGCCCGCGTCCCGGCGGCCGCCGCCCGGCTGCAGCCCCGGAAGGGCGTGATGCTCCAGGTCTGCTGGTTCGACCGCGGGCCGGGCGCGGCGGGAGCCCTGCTGCTGGTCGTCCACCACCTCGCGGTGGACGCCGTGTCCTGGCGGGTGCTGCTGCGCGACATCGAGGCAGGCTGGTCCGCGTACCGGGAGCACCGGCCAGTGATCCTCGCTCCGGTCCCCACCTCCTTCGGGGCCTGGGCGGCACGGCTGCACGCCGACGCCCGGACACCCGGACGGATCGCCGAACTGCCCTACTGGCAGGACGTCCTGAGCGGTGACGGCCCGCTGCTCGGGAACCGTCCGCTGGACCCCACGATCGACACCGCCGGTTCCAGCGTCCGCCTGCCCGTCCGCCTCGATCCGGTCGTCACCGCGCCGCTGGTCACCGACGCGCCGGCCGCGTTCCACGGCTCGGTCCCCGACATCGTGCTCGGCGCGCTGGCCGTCGCCGTCGCCCGTCACCGAGCGGAGCGCGGACGGCCGTCAGACGCCGGCATCCTGGTCGACGTCGAGGGCCATGGCCGGGGTGCCCGGCTGCCCGGCGCCGACCCCAGCCGCACGGTCGGCTGGTTCACCACCGTTCACCCGGCCCGTCTGGACCCCGGCGCCGTCGACCGGACGGACGCCCACGCGCGGCGGAGAGCCGCGGGTGCGGCCGTGGCCCGGATCAAGGAACAGCTGCGCTCGGCACCCGAGGACGGCTTCGGCTTCGGCCTGCTGCGGTACCTGAACAGCGGCACCGCCGAACAGCTCCGTCGACTGCCCAGGGCGCAGATCCTGTTCAACTACCTGGGCCGGGTGACCGAGCCCGGTTCCGCCGACTGGGCGCCCCTGCCGGGCGTGGAGGTGCTGCGCGACGGCCGTGACGCTGCCATGCCGGCCAGCCACGCGCTGACCTTGGACGTCCTGGTCGTCGAGGAGGGCGGCAAGCCGCAGCTGCACGCCCTGTGGAGCGCGCCCGCCGGGTGCGTGGACCGGGGCGAGCTGCAGGAGCTGTCCCACCGGTGGTGCGAGGCCCTGACCGACGTCACCGACCACGTCGCCACCATGCGGACAAGCGTCCACACACCCTCCGACTTCTTCCTCAAGGGACTGAGCCAGGCGGAGGTCGAAGAACTGGAGTCCGAGCTGGAGGGGTGGCGGTAGCCGTCATGCGTTCGTCCACACTGGAGCAGATCTACCCGCTCACTCCGCTGCAGTCGGGGCTCTACTTCCACGCCCGGGTGGCCGGCAAGGCCGCGGACGTCTACACCGCGCAGCTCACGCTGGACCTGTCCGGCCCGTTGGACGCCGTCCTGCTCAGGCGGGCCTGCGAGGTCGTCGTGCAGCGGCATCAGGCGCTGCGGGCCGGATTCCGCGGCCGAGCCGACGGCGATCCGATCCAGTTCATCGTGCGCGGTGCCACTGCACCGTGGGCGGAGGAGAACCTCTGCGGCCTCGGGGCGGACGACCGCACCGCCCGCCGGGAGCAGTTGCTCGCCGACGAGCGGACGAGGCCGTTCGACCTCGACCGCCCGCCTTTGCTGCGCTTCCTGTTGATCCGTACCGGCGCGGAAGCCCACACGCTCGTCCTGACCAACCACCACCTCGTGCTCGACGGCTGGTCCTACCCCCTGCTCGTGCAGGAGGTCTTCCAGGCCTACGCCCGCGGGGCGACCCCCGAAGCGCTGCCGTCGGCCGCCTCCTACCTGGCGTACCACCAGTGGCTGGCCGCCCAGGACGCCGAGGCCGCGCAGGCGGCCTGGCAGACGGCGCTCCACGGCGTTGAACCGTGTCTGGTGGCACCCGCGCTGACGGGCACCGCAGCGCCGGAGCGCCCCGAGGTCGTCACCGTGCGGATTCCGCCCGGTCCGACAACCGCGTTGAACGAGCTCGCACGAAGCTGCCAGGTCACGCTGAACGTGGTGCTGCAGGGCATCTGGGCGCTGCTCCTGGCCCGCTTCACCGGCAGCCAGGACGTCGTCCTGGGGACCGTTGTCTCCGGACGCCCGCCCGAGCTCCCCGGGACGGAGTCCCTGGTGGGCCTGCTGACCAACACGGTCCCGCTCCCGGTGCGGCTCCGGCCGGACGAGCCGCTGCGGGCCTACTTCACGCGCCTGCACCAGGACCAGGCCGAGCTGCTGCCCCACCATCACGTCGATCTGGCGGGCCTGCAGCGGGCGCTGGCGCTGCCGGCCCTGTTCGACACCGTGCTCGCCTTCGAGAACTACCCCGTGAACGCTGCCGCGGGTGACGAACTGGCCCCAGACATAAGGCTGGTGGGTGCGGACATCCAGGACGCGACGCACTACCCGCTGAGCCTGACCGCGGTGCCCGGACCGAGCCTGGAGCTGCGGCTCGCCCACCGGCCGGGCTTCTTGTCCGGGAGCGAGGCGGACACATGGGCCGAACGGCTGGTCCGGCTGGCGACCGCGGTCGCCGAGGGCACCGTCCGCACCGTGGCCGAGGCCGACGGGCTGTCGGCCGCGGAGCGCGCTCGGCTCGTCGACAGCTGGAACGGCGAAGTCCACCCGGTGCGGCCGGGCACCCTGGCCGAAGCCTTCGAGCGGCAGGCGGCACGTACTCCGGACACGGTGGCGCTGTCCTTCGGAACGCAGCAGGTCACCTACCGCGAGCTCAACGCCCGGGCCAATCGGCTCGCCCGTCGGCTGGTCGAGGCGGGCGCCGACGCGGGCCGCCGCGTCGCGCTGCTGCTGCCCCGGTCGGTCGACATGGTCGTCGCCCTGCTCGCGACCTTGAAGAGCGGGGCCGCCTACGTCCCGATGGACCCGGGCCTGCCACCCGAGCGCATCCGCTTCATGATGGAGGACGCCGCGCCGGCTGCGGTGGTCGCTGCCGAGGGGGCCGATCAGGACTCCTGGGGCGGCGCGGGAGCCGTCCTGGCCGTCCCGGGTGTCCCGGACGGCTTCGCGGCAGCGGTCGCCGACCTCTCCGGGAGCGATCTCACCGACGGTGACCGCCGCACCCGTCCGGACGCGGGTGACCCCGCGTCGGTCATCTACACCTCCGGGTCGACAGGCCGGCCGAAAGGCGTGGTGGCGAGTCACCGTGCCGTCCTCAACCGGATCGCCTGGTATACCGCCGAGTTCCCCTTCCGGCCGGGCGAGACGATGGTGGCGAAGACAACGCTGAGCTTCGTCGACGGCTCCATGGAACTGCTGAGCGCCCTGATCGGCGGCGCGCACCTGACCCTCGCCGACGACGCGACGGCGCGCAGCGCGAGCGCCCTGGTCGACCTGATCGGACAGCTCGGTGAGAGCCGGATCACCGTGGTGCCCAGTCTGCTGAGGGCCATCCTGGACGACGCCGGGTCCCGGAACACGGACCTGTCGTCCTGCCGACTGTGGGTGTCCAGCGGCGAAGCTCTGCCCGCGGACCTGGTGCGCCGCTTCACGGCACTGCTCCCCGGTTCCCGGCTGGCCAACTTCTACGGTGCCTCAGAGGCCTGCGCGGACAGCTTGTTCGCCGTCTGCGACGAGCAGGCCGACATCGTATTGGGCCGCCCGATCTGGAACACCCAGGCCTACGTCCTGGACTCCTGGCTGCGTCCGGTGCCCACGGGTGTGCTGGGGGAGTTGTTCCTCGCCGGAGCCGGCCTGGCCGACGGCTACCTGAATCAGCCCCAGCTGACGGCCGACCGCTTCCTGCAGTGCCCCTTCGGCCCCGCGGGCGAGCGCATGTACCGGACCGGTGACATGGTCCGCCGCCGCGCGGACGGCCGTCTGGAGTACCACGGGCGCGCCGACCGGCAGGTGAAGATCCGTGGGGTACGGGTCGAGCCGGCCGAGGTGGAGGCGGTACTCACCGCGCATCCGTCGGTCGACCGGGCCGTGGTGGTCGACCAGCCCGACGGGCACGGCGAACGGCGGCTCGTCGCGTTCGTCACACCCACCGGTTCCGGGGAGGCACCGGTCCCGGCGGAGCTGCGTGACGCGGTGCGCCGACGGCTGCCTGAGCACATGGTGCCCGCGCTCGTCCTCCCCGTGGACACGATCCCGATGAACTCCAGCGGCAAGATCGACCTCCTTGCCCTGCCGGCTGCGGACTTCGGCGCACTCTCACGCGGTCGCGCTCCGCGCGGCCGCACGGAGGAGGTGCTGTGCCGCGCGTTCGCCCACGTGCTGGGCCTGGAGCAGGTCACGGCGGAGGACTCGTTCTTCGATCTGGGCGGACACTCACTGCTCGCGACGCGGCTCGTCAGCCGGATCCGCGCCGACCTCGGGGCGGAGGTGGAGCTGCGGACGGTGTTCGAGGCTCCGACCGTCGCCCGGCTCGCCCGGCGGCTGGAGTCCGGCTCCGGTCCCGTCCGGCCCGAGTTGCGTCCCGAGCCCCGTCCGGACGTGATTCCGCTCAGTCCCGTCCAGCAGCGGCTGTGGTTCCTCAACAGACTTCATGGCCCTCGCGGCAGCGATGTCCTTTCGGCCGCGATCCGGCTGGACGGCGACCTGGACGTCGACGCGCTGGAGTTGGCCTTGAACGATGTGGCGGCCAGGCACGAGAGCCTGCGCACGGTGTACCCGGACTGGGACGGCACCCCGCAGCAGATCGTCCTCGACCCCGAGGAGTGCCCGGTCAGCCTCCCGGTGACCGCCGTCACCGGCCCGGAGCTGTCCGACCAGCTGGCGTCGGCCGCGCGCCGGCCGTTCGACCTCACCCTCGACACGCCGCTGTCCGCCCGGCTGTTCCGGCTCACCGAACAACGGCACGTGCTGCTGCTCACGGTCCACCACATCGCATGCGACGGATGGTCGTGGGGGCCGCTGGCCCGCGATACGGCAGCTGCCTACGCCGCGCGCCGTGCGGGAGGCAAGCCGACCGAGCCTGCCCCGGCGGTGCAGTACGCCGACTACACGCTCTGGCACCGACGGTTGCTCGGCGACCCGGCTGATCCGGACAGTGAGATCAGTCGTCAGACCCGGTTCTGGCAGCGCGAGCTGGCCGACCTGCCGGAGCAGTGGCCGCCTGGAGGGCTCGGCCCGGCCGGCCGAGCCGAGGCCCCCGGCGCGACCGTACGGATCCGGCTCAGCGCCGCCGTCGCGCACGCCCTGCACGACCTGGCGCGGGGGAGCGGCGTCAGCCTGTTCATGGTGTTCCATGCCGCCCTGCTGGCGGTCCTCACCGACCGCGGGGACGGTACCGACCTGGCCATCGGCACGCCCGTGGCGGGCCGGACCGACCAAGCACTGGACGACCTGGTCGGATTCTTCGTCAACACGCTGGTCCTACGGACCGACACCGCGGGCGACCCCACCTTCCGCGAGCTCCTCACCAGGGTTCACACGACCGACACGGCGGTGTACGCCCACCAGGACGTGCCGTTCGACCACCTGGTCCAGGCGCTCAACCCGGCGCGTTCCACAGGGCGGGTCCCTTTCTTCCAGGTGATGCTGGCCTTCCAGAACAACCGCGCCCCGGCGCTCGGTCTGCCCGGACTCACGGCCGGCCTCGAGAGCATCCCGGACGACACCGCGCGCTTCCCCCTCCGCTTCGAGGTCGTGGAGCGGACTCGGGGCGCGCACGGTCCGGACGGAGTGGACGTCAATCTGACCTACGCAGTCGGCCTCTTCACCGCCGACGCCGCGCGGGAACTCCTCGACGGGTACAAGGCAACGCTCGAAGCGGCCTCGAGGAACCCAGAACTGAGACTGAGTGAGGTGACCGAGGGTGCAGCCGTCTAGCTCCGCAGAGCCCGCTCCGTCCGGCACCGCCGTTCCAGGGGAGAACGAGAAAACCGTGAGATCCATCATGTCGCTCGTCTGCTGTCCCTTCGCCGGGGCCGGCGCCGCGTTCTTCCGCCCGTGGCGACGCCACGCCCCTCCCGGCACAGAGGTCGTGCCGGTGCTCCTGCCCGGACGTGAACGGCTGATCGAGGCAGCCCCGTTGCACGATGTGGGGGAGGCCGTCCGGACGGTGCTGGCCGAGACCGCGGAGCGGGTGGTGGGCACTCGGGTGGCGGTCTTCGGCCACAGCAGCGGTGGTGTGCTGGCGTACGCCCTGGCCCGCGCGCTCCTCACCGAGACCCGGACCGAGGTGGTCCGGCTGTTCGTCAGCGGTGCCCGGGGGCCGGCCGTCCCACCGCCGCATCGGGCCACCGGGCTGCCCGACGAGGAGTTCCTCGCGCGCATCGAGGACTTCGCGGGATACCGGCACCCCGCCCTGGCCGACCCGGAGATGCGCGAGCTGATCCTGCCCACCCTGCGCGCGGACGTGGAGATGTACGAGAACTACCGCCATGACCCGGCCGACCGGATCCCCGTCCCGATCACCGCGGTCCGCGGCAGCGAGGACGAGCTGATCAGCGCGGCGGATGTCCACGGATGGTCGTCCGCCACCAGCGCGGACTTCGAGTCCGTCGAACTCCCCGGCGGCCACATGTACCTGACGGAGCGGGCCCCCGAGCTGCTGCAGCTCGTCCTCGGGTCGAGCGCACCGGTCGACGCCCGGGAGAGCCGGTGAGTTCCCGTCCCGAAACCGGCCGTCACGCCACCGCGGTCGGCTCCCCGTTCGCCTGGGGCCTGGGCGACCCGGACTCGCTCGAGCCCACGGCCGTCCACGACCTGCGCCTGCAGCCGGGCACCTCCGTCGAACCCGCGCCCTGGTTCGCCGCCCTCGCCGCCGTCCTCCACCGGTACGACCCCCACGGCCGGCCCGTGGTGGACCTGCTCCCCGGCCCCCACGGTGAACCGGCCGTACCGGTCCGCTGCTCGGACGGAGAGGTCGGGGGCACCGACCCGCTCGGCGCCCTCTCCCGGCGCTACACCGAAGCGGAGCGCCCCGTGCACGACCTCGTGCGGCGGCACGGAGCCACCTTCACGCTCCCCGCCCCGGACGGAGGCGCTCCCGCCCTCACGCTGCGCCCGCACACCGACGCCGACGGAGAGCCGCGGCTGCAGGTCCGGCACGACCCGCGCCTGCTGCACCCGACCGTGGTGCACCGGTGGACGGGACACCTCGTCCGGGCGCACCGGGAAGCCGTCACGGCACCGGACACCACGGTCGATGACGTACGGCTGCTGGACCCCGTCGAGGAGGCCGCCGTCCACGCGCTCGGGCAGGGGGAGCCGCTGCCGGACCGCACCGAGACCTCGCTCACGGCCGCCTTCGACGCGGTCGCCGCCGCCCGGCCCGGGGCGATCGCGGTCGGCGACGGTGTGACCGCCCTGACCTACGGAGAGCTGAGGTCCGCGGCGGACCGCCTGGCACAGGGCCTGCGCGCGGCGGGCGTCCGCCGGGGCAGCCGGGTCGGGCTGTGCCTGGAGCGCGGGCCCGATCTGGTGGTCGCTGTGCTGGCCGTCCTCAAGGCCGGCGGTGCCTACGTCCCGATGGACCCGGCCTACCCCGAGGAGCGCCTGCGCTACACGGCGGACGACGCGGGCCTGGCGCTGGTGGTCACCGACCACGACGACTTCCCGGCCCCGACCGGAGTGCCGTGCGTTCGCCCTCGGTCCCTGGCCGACGCCGGAGCCGGCCGGCCACCGGCCACGGGGCCGGGCGCGGCGCCGGAACCCGAGGACGCGGCGTACGTCATCTACACCTCTGGATCCACCGGGCGGCCCAAGGGCGTCGTCGTCCGCCACCGCAGCGTGCTCGCCCTGATCGCGGCGACCAGGGACACGTACGGCTTCGGCCCGGACGACGTCTGGACGCTCTTCCACTCCATCGCGTTCGACTTCTCGGTCTGGGAGGTGTGGGGCTGCCTGCTCACCGGCGGACGGTTGATCGTCGTCCCCCACGTGGTCTCGCGCGACCCGGAGGCGTTCCGCGACCTGCTCGCCGAGGAACGGGTCACCGTGCTCAACCAGACCCCGTCCGCCTTCGCCCAGCTGGCCGAGGCGGACCGCGGGAGGTCCGCCGACCTCACCCTGCGGCTGGTCGTCTTCGGCGGCGAGCCGTTGGACGCCCGGATGCTGCTGCCCTGGTTCGAGCGCCACCCCGCGCGAACGTGCCGGATGGTCAACATGTACGGCATCACCGAGACGACGGTGCACGTCACCGCGCAGACGCTCACCCCCGACCTCGCCGCGGCGTCCACCAGGTCCGTCGGCCGGCCGCTGCCCGGCTGGTGGATCCGTGTGGTCGACGCCCGCGGCCGGACCCTGCCGCCGGGCGTCGCGGGCGAGATCCTCGTCGGTGGCGCGGGCCTGGCAGAGGGCTATCTCGGCCGCCCCGAGCTGACCGCCGAGCGCTTCCCCACCGACGACCGTTCCCCCGGCGGTCGGCTCTACCGCAGCGGGGACCTCGGCCGACTGCGCCCTGACGGCACACTCGACCACCTGGGCCGGATCGACTCGCAGGTCAAGCTGCGCGGGTTCCGGATCGAGCCGGACGAGATCCGGGCCGTCCTGCTGGAACAGCCGCACGTCACCGCCGCTGCCGTAGTCGTGCGGGCGGCAGGCGAGGGCGGCGCCCACGGCCAGCGTCTCGACGCCTACGTCGTGCTCGACGGCGGCGACGCCGAAACCGTACGGCGGGGCGCGGCGCGCCTGCTCCCGGCGTACATGGTTCCCGCGACATGCACCGCACTTCCGCGCCTGCCGGTCACCGTCAACGGCAAGCTCGACCGGCACGCGCTGCCCCTTCCCCGGTCCGGCGGACAGGACCCAGACCGGCTGCCCGGCGCCACGGACCCGGACGAGGTCCTGACCGACCGGATCAGGCGCGTCTGGGCGGAGGTCCTCGGCCTGCCGGTCGGACCGGACGACGACTTCTACGACGCGGGAGGCGACTCCGTGGCGGCCGTGACCATCCTGCGCGTGCTCCGCGACCAGGGTCTGGCCGGTGTCTCGCTGCGACTCATGATGCGCCACGGCACACCGAGAGCGCTCGCCGAGGCGCTGCGCGAGACCGCGGAAGTTCCCCCGGCCCGGCGTTGACCCCCCATCGATCCGCGCACTCCCTTCCCTCCCCGAGGTGGTACCCCATGATGCTCAGTCAGCTCTCCCCCGAACAGCAGGAGGCGTGGCACCGCTTCAAGGCGTTCGCCGAGAAGCAGATCGCGCCGTACGCCGCCGGCTTCGACGCGAGTGAAGCCGTCCCCGCGGACATGATCGCCGCCTTGGCCGAGGAGGGTCTGCTGGCGTCCGTGATCGCACCCACCGGCGGCACCGCGGCGGACTGGGTGACGTACGGGCTGATGAGCGAGGAGCTCGGCCACGCCTGCCAGAACATCCGCAACTTCGTCGCGGTGACCGACATGGTCGCCTCGGCGGTCGACCGCTGGGGCGGCGACCGTCAGCGCCACCGCTGGGTCGAGCCGATCCGGCGGGGCGAGGTACTGGCCGCCTTCGCGCTCACCGAACCGGAGGTCGGCAGCGACGCGGCGTCCATCGAGACGGTCGCCGAGCAGACCGGAGACGGCGAGTCCGGGGGATACGTGCTGAACGGGCGCAAGAAGTGGATCAGCTTCGGTCAGACAGCCGACCTGTTCCTGGTGTTCGCCCAGCTGGACGGCAAGCACACGGCGTTCCTCGTCCCGCGCGAGACCCCCGGGTTGACCGTGCGGCCGATCACCGGCCTGCTGGGACTGCGCGGCTCCATGCTCGGCGAACTGGTCCTCGACAGCTGCCGCCTGGGTTCCGACGCCCTGCTCGGCCGCCCCGGCATGGGCCTCACCTTCATCGCCTCGACCTCACTCGACCTGGGCCGTTACAGCACGGCCTGGGGCTCGGTCGGTCTGGCCCGGGCCTGTCTGGAAGCCTCGGTCCGACGGTCGGACGCGCGCACGCAGTACGGCGGTCCGATCAGCGGCCACCAACTGGTGGGCCGCATGCTCGCCGACATGGTCACCGACGTGACGGCCACCCGGCTGCTGTGCCTGCAGGCCGGCCTCGCCAAGGACCACGGCGAGCCCGACGCGGTCAACCTGACACTGATGGCCAAGTACCGGGCCTCGCTGCTGGCCAACCAGGCCGCGGCCGACACCGTGCAGATCCACGGAGCACAGGGCATCGGCACTCAGGGCCACGTCGAGCGGCATTTCCGCGACGCCAAGGTCATGGAAATCATCGAAGGCACCACCCAGATCCAGCAGACCATGCTCGGCCAGTTCGCCCGGCGGCTGGTCACGAGCGGCTGACTTCTGCCTGACGCAATCTGAGGAATCGCATTGACACCCAACGCGGAGCGCACTCGGCAGTCCGCCGCCGAACCCGAGCAGTACACCTACGACCACCGGGTCCCCTACACCGACCCGGGTGATCCGGACTGCCGCAGTCCCTGGCACTACCTGTGGTGGCTCGTCAGGATGCAGCGCGGGCGTGTCCTGCTCGGCTCGCTGTGGAGCACCCTGTGGATGTGCGCGCTGATGCTGCCGCCCTACTTCCTGGAGCAGGCCGTCGACGAAGGGCTGCAGAAGCGGGACACCGGCGCGCTGCTGCAGTGGACCGCGGCGATCCTGGTCATCGGCGCGGCCATCGCCTGGCTCGGCATCCTGCGGCACCGGGCGATGACCCTGGTGCGCGTGGACGCGTCCAACCGGACGATCCAGGTCCTCGTGCGCCAGGTGGCCCGGCTCGGCGCCGTCCTGCCGCAGCGGGTGTCCACCGGCGAACTGGCCCAGCTGCAGACCGGTGACACGGTCCGGATCGCCGTGACACTGACGATCGCCGGGCCGGGGGTCGGCTCGGTCCTCGCCTACGCGATCACCGCCGTCCTGCTGTCCACCGTTTCGGGCGTCCTGGCCGCCGTGGTGCTGCTCGGCGTGCCGCTGCTGGCAGTCGCGGTGGGGCCGCTGCTCGGCAAGCTGCACGGTGCGGAGGGCGACTACCGCGACCGCCAGGCACAGCTGACCGCGCGCATCGGTGACATCGTCTCCGGGCTCGGCGTGCTGAGCGGCCTCGGAGGCAAGGCGACCTTCAACAAGCGGTTCCGCGACCAGTCCCAGGAGTTGGTGACGGACGCCTACCGGGTGGCCGGCTTCACGAGCTGGATCCAGGGCATCGGGGCCTGTCTCCCGGTGGTCTTCCTGGCCGCGGTCACGTGGATCAGCGCCCGTATGGCGGCCGACGGCTCCATCACGATCGGCGGCATGGTGGCGGTGTACGGCTACGTCGCCGCACTCCTGATCCCCGTTTCGTTCTTCATCGAGGGGGCCGACGACCTGCCCCGGGGCCTGGTGGCCGCGCGACGGGTGATCGGCATCCTCTCGCTCGCCCCGGCAGCTCCGCACGCCGGGGGCCGGCCCGCCCCGGACGGCCCGGCTGTGCTGCGCGACCCCCCTTCCGGGCTGGAGCTGGCCCCGGGAGAGATGTCGGCGCTGGTGTCAGCCCGCCTGGACGAGGCCCACGCCGTGGTGGACCGAATCGCCCGGTTCACCGAATCCGACGTGACCTGGGGTGACGAGCGCCTGTCTGCGATCGACCCGGCCGAGGTGCGCCGACGGATCGTCCTGGCGGACAACGACGCCCACCTCTTCTCCGGCACGATCCGCAGCGCGGTGCAGGCCCGCCCCGGCCGACGGCCCGAGGAGGTCGCCGCGGCCCTCCGCACGGCCGCGGCCGACGACATCCTCGACCTCGCGCCCGGGGGGCTGGAGGCCCGGCTCGACGACCAGGCCCGCAACTATTCCGGTGGGCAGGCCCAGCGCCTGCGCCTGGCCCGCGCGTTGCTGGCCGATCCCGAGGTGCTGCTGCTCGTCGAGCCGACCTCGGCCCTCGACGCGCACACCGAGGCGGTGGTCGCCGAGCGCCTGTGCGCGGCGCGCCAGGGTGCGACGACCCTGGTCGTCAGTACCTCCCCGCTGATGCTCAACCGGGCCGCACAGGTCTCCTATCTGGTGGACGGCAAGGTGGTCGCCGTAGGCCGGCACGCCGAGCTGCTGGCGTCCCATCCCGGCTACCGCGCCCTCACCATGCGAGGCGCCGAGGACGGCGAGATCCCCTTCCCGAGCGAACCACTGGAAACCGGAGTCGGCCGATGAGCCTTACCGAGGACTCCGCGCAGCTGCCGGTCGCGGACGCCGCGACCGTCCGCCGCGCCTGCGTCGACTTGGTGCGTTCGGACCTGTGGGCGGTCGTCCGGGCCGTCCTGCTGGTCTGCCTGGCCGCCGTGTCGGCACTGGCCGGGCCCTGGCTACTGGGTCGCATCGTCACCGAGGTGCAGACCGGGCACGCCGCCGTGTCCCGGATCGACATCCTGGCCTCCTGCGCGCTGATCGCCGCACTGGCCCAGCTGCTCCTCACCCGGTTCGCCCTCAACCAGGCGCATCGCTTGGGCGAGCGGGCGCTCGCCCGGTTGCGCGAGGAGGTCGTCGACCGGTCACTCGCGCTGCCCGCGCGGATCGTCGCCCGGGCCGGCAAGGGAGACCTGCTGACCCGCGCCTCGCTGGACGTGACGACCGTGGCGACGACGCTGCGGGACGCACTTCCGGGCATGGCGGTGGCGACCATCCACGCGCTGTTCCTCTACGGCGCGGTGTTCGTCCTCCAGCCGCTGCTCGGCCTGTGCGCCCTGGTGGGCCTGCCGCTCATCGCCTGGGCCGCCCGCTGGTACCTGGTCAGGGCCAAGACCGCCTACCTGGCCGCCGGAGAGGCCGCCTCCGCGGTGACCGAGGTCGTCTCCAGCACCGCCCAGGGCGGCCGCACCGTGGAGGTCTTCGGGCTGGGCGCGCAACGGGTCGAGGCCGCGGACCGGTCGATCGACACGGCCTACCGCGCTGCGCGGCGCACGTTGTTCCTGCGCTCCGTGCTCTTCCCGGTCACCGAATTCGCCCACTTCCTGCCGATGGCCCTCACCCTGCTCGTCGGCGGAACCGCCTACCTGAACGGGGACGTCGAGCTTGGCGTCGTGGTGACCTGCACGCTCTACATGTGGCAACTGGTCGACCCGCTCGACCAGGTCCTCGCGCTGGTGGAGCAGTTCCAGGGCAGTGGTGCGGCACTCGCCCGGATCAAGGGAATCGAGGCCGCCGCCGAGGCCGAGACGGTCCACGTCCCGGAGCCGGCGGGCGACGGGATCGAGCTGAAGAACGTGTGCTACGCGTACGTCGACGGGCACGACGTGCTGACGGACGTCAACCTGTCGGTCCGTCCCGGCGAGCGACTCGCCCTGGTGGGGCCGTCCGGGGCAGGGAAGACCACGCTGGGCCGGCTGATCGCCGGCATGGACACCCCCCGCACCGGCACTGCCGCGGTCGGCGGGGTACCGGTGGCGGCCCTGGCCGCGTCCGACAACCTGAGCGGCCGGATCATCATGGTCACGCAGGAGCACCACGTGTTCATGGGCACCCTCCGGGACAACCTGTCGATGGCGGCTCCGGGGGCGGAGGACGACCGACTGCTGGCCGCGCTGGCGCTGGTCGGGGCGGACTGGGTCGACGAGTTGCCGGACGGACTGGATACCCGGTTCGGGCCCGGCGCGCTCGACCTGGATGCGGCCCGGGCACAGCAGCTCTCCCTCGCCCGGGTCGAACTGGCCAATCCGCACACGCTCATCCTGGACGAGGCCACCGCCCTGCTGGACCCCGGCACCGCGCGGCGTGCGGAGCAGGCGATGGCGGCCGTGCGGGCGGACCGTACCGTGATCGCGATCGCCCACCGCCTGCAGAGCGCACACGACGCGGACCGGATCGCCGTGGTGGACGCGGGACGGATCGTCGAACTCGGCAGCCATGACGTGCTGCTGGCCGCGAACGGCGCGTACGCGGCGCTGTGGCGCTCGTGGCACGGCCGGCCGGAGGCCTCCGACGAGGGCCGGCCAGGCTGAGGCCGGTCCGCTCCCGCGCACGTTCGAACCATCACTCAACGACCGAGAGAGAAGCAGGTGCCATGCCGGAAGCAGGGATCCACGGGGCCGGTGCAACCAGGAAGTACGTACTTGTGTGTACGAGCTGTGACGGCGAGATCGAACCCGGGTTGGTCTTCCGATGTCCGGACTGCGCTGCCGCGCTGGAGCCCCAGTACCGGCTGGACCGGTTCGAGCGCCGGTCCCACGAGGCCCCGGAGCAGGTGTACTTCGACCTCCTGCCCCTGAGCTCGCCCCACTTCCTGGACGACGGAATCACCGTCCGCACACCCTGCCGTCCTGCCCCGGCGCTGGGTGCCGCCATCGGGGTACCCGGCCTGTGGCTCAAGGACGAGTCGCAGCAGCCGACCGGCACCACCAAGGACCGCCTCGCGGCGACCGTGCTGGCCGTCTACCGTCAGTTCGGCGTCAAGGAGTTCGTCGCGTCGAGCACCGGGAACAGCTCCACCGCGTTGGCCCGCGCGGTCATGCGAGACCCGGCCATGCAGGCCCACTTCTTTTGCGGGACCCGGTTCGTGCCCAACCACGACGTGCCCCGGCACGAACGGACCGTGCTGACCGCTGTGGAAGGCAGCTACGTCGAGGCTTCGCACCAGGCCCGGCGGTTCGCCGAGGACCAGGGGCTCCATCTGGACCCGGGCTTCTTCAACTGGGCTCGCCGCGAAGGCCTCAAGCTGGCCTACCTGGAAGCCGTCGACCAGATGGACCGGACGCCCGACGTCGTCGTGCAGGCGATCAGCAGTGGAATGGGCATCCTGGCCGCACACAAGGGCCTGCGCGAGTACCGAAAGCTCGGGCTGGTCGATCGGATGCCGCAGTTCCTCATGGTCCAGGAGGAATCCTGCGCACCGGCCGCGAACGCCTGGCGGGAGGGCCGGCGCGACCTGGGCCCGGCCGACCGGATCGAGCGGCCCGAAGGCCTGGCCACGGCCATCCTGCTGGGTGACGGCGCACCCTATTTCCCCTACCTGCACGACATCGCCGACGACACCGGCGGCGCGATCGTGGCCGTCCCGAGCGAATCGCTCGTCCAGGCCCGGCGGATGCTCAGGGAACTGGAGGGCCTGGACGTGTGCTACGCAGCAGCGGCGACGATCGCGGCGCTCCGCGACCGGACCGCCGCCGGACTGCTCCGGGGTGACGAGACCGTCCTGGTCAACCTCACAGGGCGTAGCCGGATGCCCGCGCTGCAGGACGGAGTCCGTTGATGGATCAGGGACGCGACATCGCGATCATCGGCATGGCCGGGCGTTTCCCCGGGGCGCGTGGCCTGGACGAGTTCTGGGCCAATCTGCGCGACGGTGTCGAGAGCGTCACGTTCTTCAGCCCGGAGGAGGTCCTGGCCGCGGGTGCGGATCCCGAGGACGTGGCCCGGGCGAACCACGTGCGGGCAGGGGCGTGCCTTTCCGACCTCGACGCCTTCGACGCGGAGTTCTTCGGGTACACCGCACGCGAGGCCGAGACGATGGACCCGCAGCACCGGGTGTTCCTGGAGACGGCCTGGGAGGCCCTCGAGCACTCGGGGTACGATCCGGCGCGGATCGACGGAAGCGTCGGTGTGTTCGCCGGCGCCGGCACCAACAACTACATCGCGAACGTCCACTCCAACCCCCACGTGGTGGAGACCGTCGGCCGGACCCAGGTCCTGCTCGGGAACGAGCTGGGCTTCCTGGCGACCCGGGTCTCGTACAAGCTGGACCTGCGCGGGCCGAGCGTCTCGCTGCGCACGGCCTGCTCCACCTCGCTGGTCACCGTGCACTTGGCCTGCCGGGCGTTGCGGGACCGGGAATGCGACCTGGCGCTGTCCGGAGGGGTGTTCCTGAACCTGGAACAAGAGCAGGGCTACCTCCACCAGGAGGGATCGTTCCTGTCACCGGACGGACACTGCCGGCCGTTCGACCGGGCCGCGGCGGGGACACTGTTCGGCAGCGGAGCCGGGGTGGTCGTCCTCAAGCGCCTCGACGACGCGCTGGCAGACGGCGACACCGTGTACGCAGTGGTCAAGGGATCCGCGGTCAACAACGACGGAGCCGTGAAAGTCGGTTTCACCGCGCCCGCGGTCGCCGGGCAGGCCCGGGTGGTGGGCGACGCGCTGCGGGACGCCGGCGTGGATGCCGCCGAGGTCGACTACATCGAGGCCCACGGAACCGGCACCGCACTCGGCGACCCCGTCGAGATCCGCGCCCTGAACAAGACGTACCGGGGGGTGCGCCGCGGAAGTGTGGCACTGGGATCGCTCAAGTCGAACATCGGCCACTTGGACGCCGCGGCCGGGATCGCCGGGTTGATCAAGGCGGTCCTCGCGCTGCGGAACGAGACCCTTCCGCGGACACTGAACATCAAGACCGCCAGTCCCGACCTCGGTCTGGACGAGGGACCCTTCCGGCTCCAGACGGAGACGGCCCCGTGGCGGCGGGGCTCCCGACCCCGGACGGCCGGCGTCAGCGCCTTCGGCTTCGGCGGCACCAACGCGCACGTGGTCGTGCAGGAGGCGCCTGCCGGTGCGGACGGCAACGACGGACCGGAGCGCCCGGACGGCAGTCCCCAGCTCCTGGTCCTGAGCGCCCGCAGCCGGCAGGCACTGGAGCAGCTGACTGACGCGTTCGCCGGCCGACTGCGCCGCGGCGGAGCCTCGTTGACCGACATCGTCCACACCGCTGCCGTGGGCAGGCACCGGTTCCCGGTCCGACGTGCCGTCACCGGAACCGACACCGCCTCGATCGCCGCCGCCCTGGAGGCCAGGGACCCGGCCCAGGTGACCACCCGGGAGTGCGGCACGCCCGCGACGGGTGTCGCGTTCCTTCTCGGCGGCCAGGGCAGCCAGCATCCGGGCATGGCACGCGAGCTCTACGACGGCGAACCGGTGTTCCGGAAGGCCGTGGACGCCTGCCGTACCGAACTGGACCGCGCCGGCCTGGACAGCGGCTTCCTCGACCTCATGCTCGGATCGGACATCTCCGCGGAGGCGGTGGCCGCGCTCGAGCGCACCGCCGCCGCGCAGCCGGCGCTCTTCGTGCTCGAATACGCGCTGAGCCGGCTGTGGGAGGCCTGGGGGATCCGGCCCGCGGCCCTGCTCGGCCACAGCCTCGGGGAGCTGGTGGCGGCCTGCCTCGCCGGCACTTTCACTCTCCCGGACGCCCTGCGCCTGGTATGCCTGCGGGGCGAGTTGATGCAGCAGCAGGAGGCCGGGGCGATGCTCGGCGTCGTCACCGACCGCAAGACGCTGTCCGCCCTGCTCCCGGCGGAGCTGTCCTTCGCAGCGCACAACGGTCCGCAGGACTGCGTGGTGTCCGGCCCGGTGGCTGCCGTCGCGGCGTTCGCCGAAGCGCTGGCCGACCGGGAGATCTCCGCGCAGCCGGTGGCGACCTCGCACGCCTTCCACTCCCCGCTCATGGAACCGATGGTGGCCCGGTTCGTCGCGGAGGTCGCGGCGGTGCCGAGGAAGCCGCCTGCCGTCCGGTTCGTCTCCAACGTCACAGGCACCTGGATCACCGACGAGCAGGCCCAGGACCCGGAGTACTGGGGCCGGCACGTGCTGGCGCCGGTGGAGTTCGACGCCGGTGTGCGGACCCTGGCGGCGGAGCCCGGCCTGGTGTTCCTGGAGATCGGCCCCGGCCAAACCATGGGCAGTCTGGCCCGACGCATCACAGGCAGCGACTCCCGTATGGTCACCTCCTCTCTGCCGCACCGCCGGGACCGGCGCTCGGCGCTCGAGGCGCTGCGCCGGGCACTCGGCCAACTGTGGTCGGCCGGCGTCGAACCCGACTGGGCAGGGCTCCACGGAAACGCGCCACGCCGCCGGGTGGCCGTGCCGAGTTACCCCTTCCAGCGGCGCAGGTACTGGCTGGACCGGAAGTCCGGCCCAGTGGGCACCCCCGGCGCACTCCGTCGGCAGGAGGTCACCGACTGGATCCAGGCGCCGTCCTGGGAGCGGACCGTCCCGCCGTCGGCCACGCCCGCTTTCGACGGAGAGTCCTGGCTCGTGTTCGTCGACGGCACTGGTGTCGGATCGCTGCTCGCCGAGCGCCTGCGGGCGCGGGGGGCCGAGGTCACCACCGTTGCGGCTGGCACCGAGTGGTCCGCTGCAGCGCCTGACCACTACACCGTCATCCCGGGCGACCGCCGGCACTGCGAGCGGCTGCTGCACGACCTGCGGGAACGGGGTGTCACTCCTGCCTCGATCGCCCACTGCTGGAACGTGAGCGGAGCCGAGTACGCCGCCCTGCCGAGGCGGCAGGCGACCAGGCTCGCCTTCGACAGCCTGGTCGCGCTCGCGCAGGCGCTCAACGGTGACACCGAGCGGCCGGAGTGCCGCATCTGGATCGTCGCGAACGGGCTCCACCGGGTCACCGGCGCGGAGGAGGTCATGCCCCTCAAGGCCATGCTGATGGGGCCGGGCCGGGTGATCCCCCGGGAGCACCCCGGTATCTCCTGCCGCACGGTCGACCTCGTGCTGGACAGCCCCGCGGCGGTCCGGGAGTCCGTCGAGCAGCTTCTGAAGGAGTTCTCGGTGCGGCCGGCCCACGCCGCCATCGCCTATCGGGGCCCCTACCGGTGGGCGCAGACGTACGTGGCCGCCCCGTTGCCGCCGGCGCTCCCGCAGTCACCGGTGCTGCGCGCAGACGGCGTATATGTGATCACTGGTGGTACCGGTGGTCTCGGGCTCGCCCTCGCCGAGCACTTGGCCGCACCCGGCCGGCGCATCGCGCTGTTGGCCCGCACCGCACTGCCGCCCGAGGAGGAGTGGCTCCGGGTGACGGAGCGGCAACACGGCCGCCGGGCGGCGCAGGCCGTGGAGCGGCTCCGTCGCGTCCGCGGCCTCGGGGCCCAGGTGATGGTCGTCCCCGCGGACGTCACCGATCGCGACCAGGTGCGTGCCGCCGTCGACCGGATCGCCGTGCGCTGGGGTGCGGTGCACGGGGTCTTCCACGCTGCCGGGCAGGCGGGCGGCGGCCTGATCCAGCTGAAGCAGGCCGAGGAAGCCGCCCTGGTGATGGACCCCAAGGTCCGTGGGACGCTCCACCTGGAGGAGGCGCTTGCCCCGTACGACCCGGACTTCCTCTGCCTGTTCGGCTCCAACGCTGCCAACGTCGGCGACTTCGGTCTGGTCGACTACGTCGCAGCGAACGCCTTCCTGGACGCCTATGCGCAATCCCGCACCCCGTGGCGCCGGGTGGTGGCCATCGACTGGGGACCCTGGCAAGAAGCCGGAATGGCCGTCGAGACCAGCCTTCCGGAACCCCTGGCGAAGGCCCGGGCCGAGGACGTCGCCCAGCGCGGCATGGCCCCTGCGCAGGCTCTGGACGCGCTGGACCGGATCTTGGGTTCCTCCGCTGAGCCCCAGTTGGCAGTCTCCCCAGTGGATGTGAACGTGCTGGTGGAGATGGCGTTCACGCTGCCGCCGGCCTCTGCCGGGGTGGAGGGCGACGGGCGACTGGCGGAGTACGAGCTCACCGGGGGGCAGGGGCCGCGACCCGACATCGCGACCCCGTACACCCCGCCGCGCGGGGCGACGGAGCAGCGGCTCTGCACGGCCTGGCAAGAGGTTCTCGGGGTCGACCGCGTCGGCGTACAGGACAGCTTCTTCGATCTCGGCGGCAGCTCCCTTGTCGCGATCCAGCTCGTGCCGAGGATCAACAGCACGCTCGGCGCCTCTCTCACTGTGGCTCAGCTGTACGAAGCCCTTACCGTGGCCGAGCTGGCCCGTCTGGTCGACGGTGACGGCGGTCGGCAGACCGGCGCCGTCGATCCGGCGATCGAGCAGGTCCGGGACCGGGCAGCAGCCCGCCGGGCGCATCAGCAGAACCGCGCGTCCGAGGCCAGGGCACGCCGCCGTCGCTCGGCCCGTTGACCTCGAATCAGCCATCCGTTCCCGCACTCCGAACACAAGAAAGAGCGCCATGTACCGCACGATGATGAAGTCCAAGATCCATCGCGCCACCGTGACCCAAGCCGACCTCCACTACGTGGGATCCCTCACGGTGAGCGCCGACCTGATGGAGGCCGCGGACCTGCTGCCGGGAGAGAAGGTCGACATCGTCGACGTCAACAACGGTGCCAGGCTTTCGACCTACGTCATCGAGGGCCCGCGCGACTCCGGCGTCATCGGCATCAACGGCGCGGCTGCCCGGCTGATCAGTCCGGGTGACATCGTGATCATCATTGCCTACGGGTCCATGCCCGATGCCGAGGCCCGGGAGTTCGAACCCCGCGTGGTCTTCGTCGACGCCGACAACCGTGTCGTCGACTTGGGCACCGACCCCGCTGCCGTACCCGCCGGATTCGACCTTGAACGAGGCGACGCGGTTCGCAACTGATCGCGTACGCACCGATCTACCGACCGCTGACGAACTCGTGCACGGTAAACGCTGAGGCGTCGAGTTCCCGATCGTCGACCATGGTCGTGTGGAGGGGAACGCGTCTCGTGCAGCGATCGCCAGCGACCGGAGGATCACGGGCCTGTCGGCTGATGTGATCGCTGAACTCATCGCCGAAGCAGGTCCGTTGCAGCACGAACGACACCGGGCCGAGCTCGCGTCCAGACCTCGTAAGCGGGCTGTGGGCGCGGGCGCGAAGCACCGGCTGGTGTTCGTCGACCGGTTCCCGGCCATGCTCGTGCACCTCCGCCACCCCACCACGCACGACGTGCTGGCCTGCTGGTTCGGCATCGACCGCTCTACCCGCACCCGTGCCGTCGGCGAAGTCCGGCCCTTGCTAGCCGAGCGAGGGTGCACCGTCGGCCCGGGTGTGCCTGTGGACCCCGGCCGGGGTCGTCGACCATCTCGGCGCCGGCGGGAAGGCCGGGATCATCGACGGCACCGAGATCCGTGTCCGGCGCCCGGCAGCCGGCCGCAAGGACCGGGACAAGTTCATCTCCGGCAGGAGCAAGCAGAACGCGGTCAAGACCACGGTCATCACTGACGGGGACGGCCAGGTGCTGTTCTGCAGCCCAGCCCAGCCCGGCCCAGCCGGGCAGCTGCGCGGACATCACCCATGCTCGTCAGGCAGGGCTGGTCAGTCCTCTGGCTGATGGGCCCGCGGTGGAGATCCTCGTGAATGCCGGTTACCAGGGTCTGGGCGCGCAGACCGGCGGACGGGTGGTGACACCTCCGTATCGCAAGTTCAAGAGGAGACGCACGAACGGCAGCGCAAGGCGCACTCCTCGCGACGCATCCGGGTCGAGCACGGCATCGCGCATATGAAGAACTGGCGTTGCCCTGGCCCGCCATCTCGGCCGCCGCGAGCACATGAGCGGCACCGTCCAGGCCGTGGCCGACCTGCTGTCCCACCAGCAGACCGCCGACCCGACCTCGGCACGGCCCGTGTGAACACCAGGCCCGGCCGTCATCCTCGACGCCTCACTGCCTCTCGTGTACGAGCTCGTCAGCCTGTTCCGACGACAGTGGAACGGGGTGATGTGGCCGGGCTGACCGGTGCCGTCACAGGCATCGTCGGGCTGGGACTGTCGTTCGCGAGTCTGGGGAAGGCCAAGGAAGCGGACCGGGCGGCCTCAGAGGGGCTCACCGTCTCCCGCGAGGCGAACGAGACAGGAGAGGCAGCCAACGAGCTGTCCGGCCAGGCAAATCAAAAGAGCGTCAAGTCTGACGACCTGGCTACGGGGTGTCCCGCAACGATCAACTGAATGGGAGCGGACATGGCTGGCGCTGGCCTTCCACTTGGTCTATCCGGCAAGAGCCAGGTTGTGCAGGCGCGCGGTGCCGAGCATCGCACGATGCACGCCGTCGCCCTTCGAGCGGCAGTCGCGGAGGATCTTCCAGTTCTTCATGTGAGCGAAGGCGTGCTCGACGCGGGCGCGGACCCTGCGGTGTGAGCGGTTGTGCTCCTCTTTCCAGCCCGGGAGCTCAGCTTGGCCGCGTTCACGGCGGTGGGGGAGGACCAGGCCGGTGCCGCGGTAACCGCCGTCAGCGATCACGGTCGTGTTGCCGACGGCGTCCTTCGCTCCCGAGAGCTCCCGAGCTCGGCAGCCGTTGCGGTTGCCGGCCACGGGTCGTCCGACGGCAACGACCAAGCGAGTGCCGGCACCGATGGCCACCTGGTGGTTGCTGGAGCAGCGGTAATCCTTCGACCGCTCGGCGACGGTGTGGCCGCGCGGGGGCACCGAGGCGCCGTCGACGATGAGAACGGTGTCTTTGCCGAACCGCTTGCGCGGCTGAAGTGCGAGACACGGCCCGAGGCGGTCGACAACGCGGCCAGCTGCCGACTTGGAGATCCCGAACAGCGGACCAAGCTGTCGACCTTTCCGACGCCGCGATCACCCCGGCCACACAGTGATCATTCCACTTGACCCACCGCGAGGACATCAGGCGCTGAGCGGCGCCGTGCCGGTCCTGGTGGCGCAGGACGATGGCCAGTTCCCGTGCCGCGGCCGCGGCTGCGAGCGGGGAGCCGGAGATCCCGGCCCAGGTACGGGCGCGGTCGGCGGTGAGCCGGGCGCGCCCGTAGGAGCCGAGCTTGATCAGCACGGCGGAAGCGAGGCTGTAGACGGCGGACAGCCGGGCCTGGTCGAGGTCGTGGCCGGAGGCGGCGCCGTGGTGGGCGTCGGCGATGAGGCCGGGCAGGGCGGTCAGGAGCCGTGCGTGCGCGCCCTGGTCGTACAGTGCGCGGGCGTCGGCCAGGCGGCCGTCCAGCGGCCCGGCGCCGGGCGGGGCCGGGGTGTCGGCCAGGGCATCGTCCAGGCCCATCAGCAAGGCGGCGGGGCCTGCGGCCGCCGTGGCGGTGAGCAGCGTACGGCGTCGCATGGGGTCCTCCCCGACGTCACGCTGACTGGCCGTCACTCTAGTGGCCGTCGTGGCTGTAGCGGTGAGTGGCGCGAGAGATCTCATGAGGATATGCCGGGGCACGCCGACTTCTTGTGCGGCACGGTGCACCAGGACCAGGTCGAGATCCGGGTGGCGCTCCGGACGGGAGACGGCCGCGGGCGAGCAGCCGATCCGATCTGCGAGCGCGGCCAGCGTCCAGCAATGGTGCCGGCGTCCGATCCGGATGAGCGCGCCGGGGCGCCGCTGCGCAGCTAACCGCAGTGCTGTCGTGCTGTTCCAGAGCGGGTCGACGGGCACGAGTCCCTCCCACACCGCACAGACGGGGGCCTCCACGTTACGGGCGCCGGCCGGGCGCGTCGAGGTCGCCTTGCATGATGTGCAAGCGCCTTGTACAGATCGAGAGTTGATTACCGGCCGGCCGGTGGGCGCGGTGTGCTGGATACACCGCCCCGAGCCGCGGGGCACCGTCCATCGGAGGCACTCCATGGCAACCACCGCCGCTGTCGCGTTCCCTCCGGCTGCCGCCCCGGCGACCGGCCCGCTCCGCTGCGCACGCCACGTCGTGCCGCCCGACCTGTGGGACAAGCAGGTCGGGCTCCTCATACGGGACTACCCCTACGACTCGGTCATGGCCGCCCGGGGCCTCGGCCAGGGCTACGCCTACCCGCTGGCCGCGATGAACCACCGGGGCGAAGGGCTGGGCCTGGCGCCCAGCAAGCTCGTCGACATCGGCGTCCACACGATCATCCTGGACACCGTCGCGTACGCCGAACCGTGCGAAAACTTCAACGGCGGACAGTTCCTGCACCACGTGCCCAAGGTGGACATGAAGAACGACGGATCCGTGCTCAAGACGGCCCACACCGTCGCCGCCGACGGCTGGGAGGCCGATCTGCCGCTGTGGACGGACGCCTCCACCTGCGGCCCGTGCCACCCCGGCAACGACGCGCACTGACCCTCCCCGCAGCTGAGAGCTCCTCGGGCCCCGGCCACACGACCCGGGGCTCGAGGGCACGCGCGGGTGGGATTTCGGCGAACCGGGCCCGCGGCCCGGTTGCGGCCCGCCAGGACGGGCCGGGTGACCACCGGCACCGCAGACCTCTGGCACCCCTACGGCCGCGCCCGCGCCACCAGTGACCGCACCGTTCCTGGCATCTTCCACTGGGACTGGGGCCAGAACGCCGGGCCCGGCCCCGAAATCCTCGGTGACCTGACCGGCCGCTGGGTGGGCGACCTCGGCGCCGGCACAGCCCGGCACGCCGCGCACCTGGTGGTTCACCGTCAGCCGGCCCGGGTCGTCGCCATCGACGCCTCGCCCGCCCAGCACGCCCTGGCAACCGATCTCCACGCCCACCTCGCCCCTCGTCTGCGTATCGTGCAGTGCGACGCGGTGCTCCACCTGCAGGCGATGACCGGCGCGTACGACGAGCTGTACAGCGTCTTCGGTGCCCTGGACTTCACCGACACCCACGCGAACTGCTGCCGGCGGCGGCAGCCGCTCTCAAGCCGGGCGGGCGGCTGGTGTTCGCCACCCTCGCCCACTACCTGAACGGGGCGCCCGCCCAGCCCGACGTCGTGGCCGCCTGTGTTCCGGCAAAGACACCGGACGGCGAAGCCACCACGGTGCGCCGCTGGGTCCCTCAGGAGCACGTGTGGACCGAACTGCTCGACGAAGCCGGATTCACCGACATCACCGTCGACGTGCTGCCTGCCACCGCCGGCGGGCCGCGCACCTCCGACACGCTGCTGGTGAGCGCGCACCGCCCGTCCTGGAGCAGGGTCCAGCTCCGCCAACGACCAGGAGCGCTGAGCTTGTCCGACACCCCCGCCCGGGAGCCTGGACCTCGCGACGGACGGGGCCCCGGCGTGGATCCGGGCACTGCCGAACGGCCGGATCGCTGCAAGGGCGGCGCGTACGGGGGTGGGGCACCCGCGGCCGCCGCGTCCGGCCCGTACGGCATCCCTCCGGCGCCTGCGTGCCTCGCTGGTCGACGCGCTCGGCGCCGACTGCAAACGCCGACAAACCGGGGACGTTCATCCGCTGAGGGCGACGCTGCGGACGCCCGGCACCCTCCTCACGTTCGCTTGCCCGTACCACGGATGAACCGCGGTGAGGCACGGGCGTCACCCCCGGTCGCTACGATGCGCGCCGGGGTCGCGTCCCAGGGGGCGCGGAAACGTTTCCGGAGGGGAATCACCTGTGTTCGTGCTGTCCATCGTGCTGCTCATAGCGGCCGTTGTCCTCTTTCTCGTCGGCCGGCATCGGGACGTGACGGGCTGGAAGCTCGGGGCGGCGCTCAGCGGCGTGGCGGGGCTGCTGGCGGCGACGTTCGCCTGTGTGCATGTCGTGAGTGCTCATGAGGTCGGTGTCCCGGTGACCTTCGGGAAGATCGGTACGCCGCTGACGTCCGGCGTGCACTTCAAGTCGCCGTTCACCGACGTCACGTCCTTCTCGACCCGCCCGGTCGATCTCGATCTCAACGGCAAGGACGTCGTCGAGGTCCGCTCCTCGCAGGGCGGTGTGCTGTACGCCGACGTCACCATCAAGTGGGCCGTGGTGCCGGCGAAGGCGGTCGAGCTGTACCGGCTGGCGGGCAGCGAGGAGGCCGTCGAGCAGCGGCTGGTGCTGCCCGACAGCCGTGAGATCATCCGCAACGTCTTCGCCAAGCACACCAGCGAAGAGGGGTACGCCTCCGCGCGCGAGCAGATCGGCGCCGAGATCGCCGGCCTCGTCAAGGAGCGTCTGGCGCCGCGCGGGATCGACGTCACCACCGTCAACCTGCGCAACGTGCGGCCGTCGGACAAGCTGCAGGACCAGATCGACAAGAAGATCCAGCAGGAGCAGGCCACCGAGCGGGCCACGGAAGCGGCACGTACGGCGAAGGCGGAGGCGGAACGCAAGCGGATCGAGGCGGAGGGCATCGCCGCCGCCAACAAGATCATCGAACGCTCGCTCAGCGACAAGGTGCTGTACAACCAGTGCCTGGAGGCCTACAAGGAGGCCGCCAAGGCCAACCCGGTCTACGCGGTCCCCTGCGGCGCGGACGCCAACGGCACACCGGTGATCGTGGACAGCGGCAAGAGGTGACGCCAGGCGTCGTCAGCCGGCCTGCACCTGCTCCTCGTTGAGGAGCGGGCCGCCCGGCACGACCGCTGTCCCGGCCTTCGCCAGCCATGTCGTCACCGTCAGCGAGGACACCCACAGCAGGGTCATCGCCGCCGCCAAGGACGCCAGCTGGGCCGGGGTGGCGCTTGCTCCCTGAAGGGTGAGCTGCCGCATCAAGCGACCTTCGCCCTGTTGTGACGCGTCGTCCGGTGGTGATCCGGACGGCGCGTTGTGCGTCATGCTGTGCGGGTGGCTGAGCGTGTGCGCGTCCGCGGGATCGATGACGACGAGGGGCAGCGACTGCTGCGGATCGTCCGTCGAGGGACCGGGTCGTTGGTGACCCGGCTACGGGCCCAGAGGGTGCTGTTATCGGCGCAGGGCATGGACGTGGCCGAGATCGCCGGGGTGACGTTCACCAGCCCGGACCGGGTCCGGGACGTGATCCGCCACTTCCACGCCGACGGCTTCGCCTCGCTCTACCCGAAGTACAAGGGCGGCCGGCCCAGGAACTTCACCCTGCCCGAACGCCGCGAGACCAAGGAGATCGCCAAGTCCAGGCCGGTCGAGCACGGCCTGCCCTTCTCGGCCTGGAGCCCGGTCAAACTGGCCGGCTTCCTGGTCGCCGAGGGGGTGGCCGACGACATCAGCCACGAGGGCCTGCGCATCCTGCTCCGCGAGGAAGGCGTCAGCTTTCAACGCCTGAAGACCTGGAAGACCTCGGAGGAACCCGACTACGCGGCCAAGAAGACCCGCGTCGAGCACCTCTACGCCATCACCGACGGCGAGGTCCTTCCCGAGCCGGGCGAGCCCGAGGGCGTGTTCTGCCTGGACGAGTTCGGGCCGCTCGCCCTCCAGCCCCGTCCCGGTCTCCAGTGGCCGCACGCGGCGGCAAGCACAAAGACCCCGAGCGCGAACCACGACCGCGCCGCCGCGCGACCCACACCCGCCCGCACGGGGCCCGGCAGCTGTTCACCGCCTACGACCTGGGCAAGGACCAGCTCTACGGCCACGTCAAGAAGACCAAGAACAGGTAGAAGTTCCTGGAGTTCTGCCGCTCCCTGCGCTCCCTGCGCCCGACGGACGTGCGCATCGCGATCATCTGCGACACCTACTCACCCCACCTGACCACCAGGCGCTGCCGCCGCGTGGGGGACTGGGACGAGGCCAACAACGTCGAGATCGCCTACACCTCGACCAACAGCTCCTGGCTCAACCGGATCGAGGCCCCGTTCACGGCCCTGCGCCACTTCGCGCTCGACGGCACCGACCACCCCAGCCACAAGGCCCAGGGCGGCATGATCCGCCGCTACATCATCTGGCGGAACAAGAACACGCCGCCGACAAGCGCCCTAAAGCCCTCGTGAGCGGGGCCAACGCCGCCTGACCCGGCGCGGCGGGGCAGGCGGAGTCACCACAGATGCAGGAAGCTCCGGACATCGTCATGGCCGTCGAGGGCCCGCCCGTCCACGTCCGTCGGGTCTGCCTCGGCTCGCGCCGCCAGCGACTTCGCCAGCGCGAGGGCCTCATCGCTGAGTCGCCCGAAGCGTCGAGCGGTGTGTCCCAGGCACAGGCCGGCCAGCCCGAGCAGTGGGCTTCCCGACACAGCCCGCGTCCCGACCTGCACGCACCAGTGCTCGACGAACTCCGCGTCGTCGTCGTTCAACGCGGTCCCGACCAGGACGCCCGCCGCCTCGCCCTCCGCCGAGCGGTCACGCAGAGCCCGTTCCCTCGTCTCGACCACCACCTCTAGCTGCCCGTCCTCGTGGACAGAGTCACACGCTCCACCCATCGCTCCAGCCACACCAGGGTGACCAGAAGGACTGGGTGCCGGTCTCGATGATGCGGGCCTCAAAGGTGAGCCGGTCGACGATGGCTTGGCGGACCACCCGGCGGTGAACCGCATAACGGCGGGCCAGCTTTTGAAGGCGTCCTACCTCAAACATATCCCGTACGCAGTTCGTACGGCAGAAGTGCGCTATCTGTGCGGTTCGAGAGGGTAGGGTGCTGGTCAGGAGGTGTTCCATGTCCGAGTTGTTCGACGCGGTCGACGCCCTGGTGGCGTCCCGCTCGGCGCTGCCGTCGGTGCAGGAGCGCAAGCGGCTGCGTACGGCCCATGGCCTGACGCTGGACGAAGTCGCCGCCGCGCTGAAGGTGCGCCGGGCGACGGTGTCCGGCTGGGAGTCGGTGAAGAAGCCGGTCGAGCCGCGGGGCCCGGAGCGTGAGGCGTATGCGCGGCTGCTGAACAAGCTCGCGGAGCTCTATCCCGCGCCCTCGGCGACGGAGGGGTCAGCCGCCCCGACGGCGCCGGCCACCTTCACTGCCGCGCCCGCCCTGGTGGAAGCGCAGGCTGCGCCCCCCGGTCCGGCGCCCGATACTGCGGCCACGACGGCAGCCCGGAACACCCAGACCAACCCTGGCCTTCCCCCTTCCCCTGCTGCTCCGGCGGCCGCGCCGCGTCCGGCGCGCACCGCCAGGAGCACGTCGACGTCGCGCCGCCCCGGCGTGCGGAAGGCGGCCCCGGCCGGGCCCCCGGCGGGCAGCAGCGACCCGCGTTTCGAGAACGGCCCCCTGGCGGTCGTCGACGTCGATGCCGACGGGAAGGTGCTGGCGTACTGCGTCGGCGGTCTGGTCCTGGACGTGCCCGCCAAGAGCCTTCCGGCCCTGGTCGAGTGGACGCTGAAGGAGGCGAGGCTCGGGCAGGCGAAGCTGTCCGGGCCGGGCAAGGACGCCGATCCGCTGCTCGTGCTCACCGAGGCCGCACTGGAGCGTTACGGCCTGCCGGTCGCTCTCACCGAGGAGGAGCGGCTGGCCGGACGGATCCCGGAGGGCCACAAGGCCGTCAAGCAGCTGGCGCGCGCCGACTGGAAGCTCACGAAGAGGGGCTTCGGGCCGTGGGCGCGGATCTACCGCCCGGCACAGGGCTCGGAGCGCAGCTGCGTGCAGCTGTGCATCCCGTCCTGGCACGCGCTCGATGCCCGCCACTGGGGCAACGCTTCGCAGCTTCCGCCGGCGGAGCTCGCCCGGATGCTGGGCGTGTACGCGTCCCGGGTGATGACCCCGCGCGGCTCCACCGCCGTCACGGGCCTGGAGCTGATGACCGCGTTGCATCCGCCGACCCGGGCCTCCGAACCGGACGCCGCCGGCCGCCGGCACTCCGAGCGCAATCCCGGCAGCTTGGGCAAGGAGCCGGTGGACTGCGCGCCGTGCGAGGCCCCGGACGGTCACCCGCTGCTGGCGGACCTGCCGCGCTTCCACGTGCGCGGTCCCGGGGAGAAGCTGTTCGAGGAGGCGTACGACTGGGCGCGGCCGATGACCGATGCCGAGTGCACCCTGCGGTACCTGGTCGGCATCGACGTGAACATGGCCTTCGCCGCCGGAGCCAACGGCCTGGTCGTCGGCCTCGGCGCACCCACCCACGTCAAGGCCCCGGTGTTCGATGCGAAGCTGCCCGGCTCCTGGCTGGTGGACCTGAGCCACGTCGACCTGTCCCGGGTGAAGGTGGGCAAGGAGTGGGTGGAACTGGACGGCTCGTTGCTGCCCAGCCCGTTCACGCCGAAGGGCGACCGCCCGACGGGGCCGGCCTGGTACGCGACGCCGACCGTGGCCTATGCGGTGGAGCTCGGCTACGAGGTGCGCCCGCTGGAGGCGTACGTCCGGTACGACAGCGGCCGTTACCTGGACGGCTGGTACCAGCGGCTGCGCGACGCCTACCTGGCCACGATGGCCGACCTGGGCGTGCACGCGGACCTGGCGCCGGCCGACTTTCTCGCGGCGATGGACGGCCACAAGAGCCGTGACCCGCAGCTGGCGATCGTCGCTGCGGCGATCAAGGCGACGGTCAAGGGCGGCCTGGGCAAGCTGCGCGAGCGCCCCCGCGGGGAGGGCTGGCGGCCCGGGCAGCCGTGGCGGGCGCTGTCCCGGCCGACGTGGCGGCCGGACATCCGCGCGGCGGTCATCTCCCGCACCCGGATCAACCTGCACCGCAAGATCGTCAAGCATGCGGCGTTCACCGGCCAGTACCCGGTGGCGGTCCTGTCCGACTGCGTCGTCTATCCGGCCGGCGGGCCCAGCCCGCTGGACTTCCTGCCCTACCGGGACGGTAAGCCACTGCCCGGCGGCTTCAAGCTCGGCGTCAACCCCGGCCTGGTCAAGCACGAGGGCACCCAGAGCGTCCTGTGGGGCGAGGAGGTCCGCGAGCGGTTCGACGCCCCGGAGCTCAACCTCGCCCGGTACATCAAGGACGGCACCGTCACCGACGTCGACAACGGAGAGTAGGGAAAAGCGACGATGAGCCTGTTCGGGGACGGCCTGGACGCCGCGGTGCAGAAATCCTTCACCCGCCCGACGCCGAAGTCGGCCGGCGCGCAGATGCGCTATCTGGTCAAGCAGCTCAAGGGCACCAGAGCCGTCGCGCAGATGCTGCGGATCTCCCAGCGCACCGTGGAGCGGTACGTGAAGGACCAGATCAAAAAACCCCGCCCGGACCTCGCCGCCCGCCTGGACCGCGAGGTGAAGAAGCGGTGGCAGCCCCAGATCAGGGCCAAGGCCCGGCGGAAGGCGGCGACCACCGGCGGCATCGTCATCGACACCCGCGCCCGCCTCGGCTACACCGCGCCGATCGGCTCCACGGACGAAGACCGCATTCGCCATCTCACGGTGGCGCTGCCGCCGCAGTACGCCGCCCGCCTCTTCGACGCCCAGCAGGCCGGCGCCACCGAGCAGCAGATGCGGGAGATCGCCGCCGAGGGGTTCAAGGAGGTGTACTTCCAGGACAACGGCCGCCGCGCCGGCCAGCTCGAGGAGGTCCGCTTCACGGACATCGAGCACGTGGAGTTCGAGCTGTAGACGCCACCGCACACCACGCGATCTCGGGACCAGTACGACTGAGAACTTCAGCTGGCGAGTGTGCCGTACGCCGTCTATATCAGGGCTACGGGCGGCAGGCTCGCTTCATGGCAGACGACGTCGTAGGAAGTCAGGTGGCCGACCTTCAGGCTGAGTGCGCTGAACAAGCAAGGAAGAGCCGTTCCCGTCGGCAGTTCTGGCGATGCGCTGCTGCCCGCCGTCCCCGAACAGGACGTCGACCGCGAAGGGATTGTCCCGCGTGTGCGCGAGCACCGTTCGGTACGGTTCAGCGCCGAGCGGGTCGGCCTTCCGGTCAGGCTGCCGGGATGGTCAGGACGGTCCTGGCCGCCAGCCGCAGATTATTGATCATCGGGTTCGGGTCGCCCTTGCGGCTGACCAGGACGACCCGGCTGGGAGGAGCGCCCTCGATCGGGACGGTGACGAGGCTGGGACGCAGTGAGCTACGCCGATCGCCGACCGGTAGCACGGCGATCGCCTCGCCACTCGCGACGAGTTCGAGCTTGTCCTCGTAGCTCTCGATCGGCGGCAGGCCGGCCCCGAGGATCCGGTAGGAAGTCCACTCCGCGGTCTCGAACGCGCACGGCGCCGTCTCCTCGCCGGCCAGTTCTTCCGCGGTCACCGACGTGCGGTCGGCCAAGGGATGGTCGCGCGGGGCCACGAGCATCCGGGGCTCCTCGTACAGCGAAGTGACGGACACGTCGTCGGCTGCCAGCGGCAGCGGGGCCCGCGCGATCAGGGCGTCGACGCGTTTGTCGAACAGCGCCCCGACGTCGCTGCAGCTCAGATGCCGGGTCGTGATCTCTGCGTCCGGGTAGCGGCGCCGCAGTTCCTGTACGGCGGCAGTGATCACCAGGTCCTCGACGTAGCCGATGGCGATACGTTCGGTCCGGGCCTGTTCACGCACGGCCAGTTCGGCCTGGCGGGCGGCCTGCAGCAGGGCCTGGGCCCGGGGGAGGAACGTCCGGCCGGCCGGGGTGAGCCGGGTGCCCTGGGGTGTGCGGTCCAGCAGCCGTGTGCCGAGATATTTCTCGAGCCGCTGGATCTGGCGGCTCAGCGCCGGCTGGGCCACGTGCAGGTCGGCGGCGGCCCGGCCGAAGTGCTGGTGCGCCGCCACCACGGTGAAGGAGCGCACCAGCCGCAGGTCCAGGTCCTGTCCGAGATCGTTCACTCGTCCAGCGTACGCGTCATGCCGTTTCGGAATGACCAGGTTGCCGAACCGGTCTTGGACGACCGTGCCGTTCGGGGCCTTGACTGCAGGAGCAGCGTTTCCTCGAGAAAGCGACAGGCGCGATGAGGGCGATTCAGATCCACGAAGCGGGCGGGCCGGAGGTTCTGCGGTATGACGAGGTGCCGGTGCCCGAGATCGGCCCGGGCGAGGTGCTCGTCCGGGTGCACGCGGCGGGCATCAATCCGCCGGACTGGTACCTGCGCGAGGGGATGAAGGTCATGCCGGCCGAGATGAGGCCGGCGCTGGAGTTCCCCCTGATACCTGGAACGGACATGTCGGGTGTGGTCCAGGCGGTCGCTCCGGACGTGCTGGGATTCGCCGTCGGCGACGAGGTCTTCGGCATGCTGCGGTTTCCCGGATTCGACGGCCGGACGTACGCCGAGTACGTGGCCGCGCCGGCTTCTGATCTGGCTCACAAGCCGGCCGGTGTCGACCACGTGCAGGCGGCCGGAGCGCCGATGGCCGTGCTCACGGCCTGGCAGTACCTGGTTGATCTCGGCCACGACGTGCCGTCTCCTTTCACCGGGCAGGTGCACCAGCCGGTGCCGATCACACCGGGGATGACGGTGCTGGTCAACGGGGCCGCCGGCGGAGTGGGCCACTTCGCGGTGCAGCTGGCGAAGTGGAAGGGGGCACGCGTCGTCGCGGTGGCCTCTGGCCGGCACGAGCGGTTCCTGCGCGGGCTCGGCGCCGATGAGTTCATCGACTACACCGCGACGCAGGTCACGGACATGGTCAGCGGCGTCGACCTGGTGATCGACGCCGTCGGCGGACCGGACGGCTCGCGCTTGCTGACGGTGCTCAAGCGCGGCGGCACCATGCTTCCGGTGTTCTTCGCCCAGTACGATCCGGAAGAGACGGCGCGCCTGGGCATCACGGTCTCGAACATTCAAGTGCGTTCCAACGGCCCCCAGCTCGCCGAGATCGGGCGCTTGTTCGATGAGGGGGCGCTCCGGGTCGGGGTGGACAGCACCTACCCGTTGTCCGAGGCGGCCGGCGCGCACAAGCGAGCCGCACAAGGGCACATCCAAGGCAAGATCGTGCTGACGGTGGTCTCGTGATCGTGATCGCCGGACTCCAGCAGGCGGTGACGTGCCCCGGGTCTGGTGGAGTCATCTTGCTGGACAGATGGTGCTCCAGACGCTCAAGGAGGCTTCTGTGCCCAGTAAAGTGTGTTGCGCAAGACCGTGAACTGGGCATTTCCGGTGTACGGCTGGGGTGTTGAGGGCTGAACGCGTGTGGGTGGAGACGTTCACGGGGCTACGGTTGGGGCAGTTCGAGCGGCTGCTGAAGGCGGTCCGTGACCGCGGCGGCAACGGGACTCCGCGGGGCCGGCCGTGGGGTCTTTCGCTGGCCGAACAGGTCTTGGTGGTGGCCGTGTACTACCGCACGAACCTGACCGTGCGGCAGCTCGGGCCGCTGTCCGGGATCTCGTCCTCGACGGTGTGCCGGGTGATCCAGCGGCTCGGTCCGCTGCTCGCACTGGAGCCCGTCTCCCGACCAGGCGATGCGGCCGGCCGGTTGCGGATCGTGGACAGCACCCTCATCCCGGTCCGCGACCGGAACGTCGGCTCCTCGTCACGCAACTACCGGTTCTCGGTGAACGCGCAGGTCACGTGGACGCCGACACCCGCCTGGTGATCGCGGCGGCCCGACCGGTGCCTGGCACCACCGCGGACGCGCATGCCTGGCGTGCCTCCGGCCTGGCCGGGCACTGTCAGGGCGTGACCGTCCTGGCGGACGGCGCCTACCTCATCTGCGGCATGGTCACCCCGCACCGCGAACGCCCTCGACGCGAGCTGCTGCCGGGCGAGGAGGACGACAACGCCGCGCACCGCAAGGTCCGCGCAAGGGTGGAGCATGTGATCGCCTGGATGAAGAACTACAAGATCCTCCGCGGCTGCCGGCAACACGGCGACGGCCTCCACCACGCCGTCCGGGCCGTTGCCCACATGCACAACCTCGCCCTCGCTCATGACCAGAGGACTGTCTCCACCTGCCCTGACCTGCCCGAACACAGCCTCGCGCAACACCCTTTAGCCACCAGGATCCGCCGGACAGGCCCTAGTGGTCGCGGTGCCGATCCCCGTGCGCGGGGCGGTCCGCTTCCTGGAAGAGCTCTCCGAGCACCTGGCTGGCCATCCCCAGGCCCTGACCCCTGGGAGTTCGCTCTGTCCGCCGGTCCTGCTGCGGCTGACCAAGATGCTGCACGAGGGCGGCCATCCGGTGGTTCGCCCCGGCTGCGCGCACTGCGGCACGGCGCGGACCGATCTTCGGCAGGTTGCGGCCCGAGGGACGGCTCTGCGCGACCTGCGACGCCAAGAGCCGCCGTGCTACCTGCGCGCGCTGCCACCGCGAGGGCATGCGGATCTCCGCCCGTCGCCCCGGGGGCGGCATCTGCTCGGCCTGCTATCACAAGGACCCCGCCCGTCTGGAGGAGTGAGCCGGGTGCGGCGAACTCCAGAACCCGGTGGTCCGCCGAGACGACGGCCGGGGCCTGTGCACCCGGTGTTGGAAGCGCTCCACTCACACCTGCGTGACCTGCGGCAAGACCGCGGTCGCGGCACTGGTCGACGCCGATGGCGCTCTCTGCCACCTCTGCTGCAACCGCCACCGCCGACCTGGTCAAAGCCACTCCCGCCCTCCACCGGGGACATCACACCGAGGTCGGAAAGCAGCTCACGGCCCTACAGGGCATCATCACGCGGCCCGCGCACGACGGCGCACCCTGATGCCGGACGAGACAGTGGTAAGGGGGCGCGCCCCGTACTTGCCCGGCGTCGACGATGGCGACCGTCAGCGCCGGGCATCAGCCACGACCTGAGCGGGTCCCATCGCGTCACCCGGGGCCGCGAACGCCGTCCCTGCCCGACTCAGGGCACCAGCACAACCCTGCCGAACACCTCCCCCGCGTCCATCTCGCGGTGGGCCAGCACCGCTTGGTCCAGCGGCAACACCTCGTGCACGACCGTGCGCAGGTCCCCGTGCGCAGCATCGGCGAACTGGGACGACCGCACAGCCTGCCGGTCGGGGCCGGGCACGGTGTCAGAGCTGAAAGCGGCGAACGACAACGACCTGCGGAAGGCGTCCATCAGCCGCATGCCGAAGTCCGCCGGCGGCTGCCCACCAACCACACCGACAGCCACATACCGCCCGTTGGAGTTCAACCTGTCCAGGAAAAGGGGAAGCTGGGGACCCCCCACGACATCGATCACCACGTCGAAGCCCGCCGGTGCGCCCGGGCCGCCCTCGCCGGAGCGGTCAAGGACATGCGTCGCGCCCAGGTCCCGCAGGCGGGCGCCACGCTCCACCGACGAGGTGGTGACCGCCACCGCGCCCGCGCCGTTCCTGGCCGCGAGCTGGACCGCCGTGATCCCGATGCCGCCCGCCGCACCGCGCACAAGCACCGTCTCACCGGGCGTGAAACGGGCCCGGTCCAGGGCGAAGTGGGCGACCACGCCGGAGCCTCCGAGGCTCACCGCGTCGGCGCCGGTCAGGCCGTCGGGCAGCGCAAGGACGTCCTCGACCGAGGCGACGGCATGCTCGGCATACCCACCGGACAGGCCGGTGAACGCCCACACCCGCCGCCCGATCCACGAGGCGTCCACGCCCTCTCCCACCGCGGTGACCCTTCCCGCGACCTCGCTGCCGAGGAGATGGCCCTCCCGGAAGCCGTAGGCGGCAAGCGTTCCCCGGCGGATCACCGCGTCCACGCCGCCTACTCCGATCGCCTCCGTGGCGATCTGCACCTGCCCCGGGGCAGGAACGGGCACGGGCACATCGACGACCTCCAGACCATCGGGGTCTCCGAACGTCCTGATCACGACGGCTTTCATCTCTGCTCCTCGGGTCGGTGGAAGGACGGAGCGCAGCTGCTGCGGCGGTGGGCGCCGAGTCGGCCCCCGTCGTCGGGGCATCACCGGCGAAGTGCCGGGACGGGGCGGCAACACCGCCATCGGACCGTAACGGACGCCCCCGTCCGTTTGGCTAAAATGAGAAACGATGACCAACCACTTGCCTCAGCCTGTGCGCTCCGACGCCCGCGACAACCGGGCCCGCATCCTGGACGCCGCCCGCACGGTGTTCGGCGAAGAAGGCCTGGGTGCGCCCATGCGCGAGGTCGCCCGGCATGCAGGCGTCGGCCCCGCCACGCTGTACCGGCACTTCCCGACCAAGCACGCGCTGTTCGCGGAGACCTTCGCCGAGCAACGGCGAGCCTGCCATGCCGCCGTCCGTGACGCCCTCGCGGACTCGAACCCGTGGCAAGGTTTCCGGAGCCTGATCGAGCGGATCTGCGAACTCCACGCCTGCAGCAGGGGATTCGCCGACGCCTTCATGACGGCCTTCCCCGAGGCCACGGACTTCGCCGCAGACCGGGAGCGGACTCTGCACGCGGTCGGCGAACTGGCCCGCCGTGCCCAGAAGACCGGCCGGCTGCGCCCTGGCTTCGTCGTCGACGACCTGGTCCTCATGCTCATGGCCCACCGGGGCCTCCAAGACATGCCGCGTGTCGCCCGGGTCACGGCCTCCCGCCGCTTCGCCGCCTACATGATCGAAGCGTTCCGCGCCACACCAGGGACGGGAGCGCCTACGCCGCAGCCGCCAGTACCACGCCTGCAGCTCACGTACTCGCCCAGCACGCCATAAATCCGTCACCTGGAGGTCCGTCAGTCCTTGCAGCCCGACATCCTTGTCGGGCCCCTGCCGCAGGCGGGTGGGAAAGGGCTCCGTGTGTGCCCCTCCCGAGGACGGCTCGCCCGGCGGACGAAGTCTCGCCGCGAGAGGCGGCATACCGCATTAATCGTCAAACTGACGAAAAGGATTGCGGTGTCGCCACGGGGTGCTCGGCGGGCTGGTGGTGATGCGGCGCCGGCGGCTCAGTGTCCGGTCGCTGTCGGTGTCGGCGCTGATCTGGGGCGCCCTGATCTGCGCCGCGGCCCTGGCGTCCGCGCCGGCGGTGGCGTTGGTCCTGCTCGCCGTGGTGGGAGTCGGCTCCCTCACGTTCGACTCGTCGGCCAAGACGCTGACGCAACTGGGGGCCGCGCCGCAGACGCGCGGCCGGGTCACGTCGATCTGGTCCATCGGCCGGATGGGCGGCACGGTCATCGGCGCCCCGGCCGTCGGAGCGGTCGGCACGCTCCTCGGCCCCCGTGGCGCGCTGTTCGCCGGCGGGGTGGCCGCGGCGGGCGCCGGGCTCGTCTTCCTGCTCCTGTCGACGGCCCGGCGGCGGAACAGCTGAAAGGCATTCTGAATTCACCCGTCATTCAATTTCCGTTTCTCTTGCGGAGATCCATGTGAAGATCGCTTGTCATGTGCAGCGAATTGATGTTGTATGTGGCTGGTCCTGGGGCGCTTATTGATCCTTTACATGGGAAAATGGGGTGGGGCCGGTGCGTGGGCGATTTCGAAGACATGCATGGCCGGACGGCATAGCAGCGGTCATGACCGCCGTGGCCCTGCTGGCCGGGTCCACCGCCGGGGTCGCCGCCGCGGCCGGGGACGCTCCCGCCGCCGCGCCGAGCGGAGCCGCGCCGAGCGAGGCCGCGCAGGCGCTGGCGAAGGCCAGTGAGACGGGCGAGCGCGTCGAGGTGCTGGGCGAGCGGTCGCCGGACACCACCGTGTACGCCAACCCGGACGGGGAGTCCTTCACCCTGGAGCAGTCGGCGGTGCCGGTGCGGGTGGCGACGTCCGACGGCGGTTGGCAGACACCGGACGCCACCCTGGTGCGCCGCGCGGACGGCACGGTGGCGCCGAAGGCCGCCGCCGTCGACATGGCGTTCTCCGGCGGAGGCGACGACCAGCCGCTGGCCCGCATCGGGCAGGGCGGCCAGTCCCTGGCGCTGGGGTGGCTGGGCACCCTGCCGGAACCCGAACTGGCCGGCACCAGCGCCGTGTACCGCGACGTCCTCCAGGACGTCGACCTCCAGGTCACGGCGTCCACCGAGGGCTTCCGGCACGTCCTGGTCGTCAAGACCCCCGAGGCGGCGGCCCTGCCCGAACTGGAGCGGATCGAGTACTCCCTGCGGACGTCCGAGCTGAGCGTCGTCGAGAACAGCAGCGGCGGCTACAACGCCGTCGACGCCGACGGCAACTGGGTGTTCCGCGCGCCGAGGGCCCAGATGTGGGACTCGGCGGGCGCCGCGACGACCGGCCCGGCGGTGGTCACCTCCGCGCTGCGCGCGGCCGGCCCGGCGGCCGGCCCCGGTGACGGAGCCGACGACGGCCGGCCCGGAGCCGAGCCGATGGCCGGTGACACGGTCAAGCCGATGGACGTCAGCGTGGACGAGGACTCGTTCACCGTCACGCCCGACGCGGACCTGCTCGCCCACACCGACGAGCAGCACTTCCCGCTGTACATCGACCCCACCGTCACCTGGGGCGAGGCGGAGCGGACCCTGCTGCGCTCGGACGGGTACGAGTCCTACGGCTGGGGCAACGGCGACGACGATCTGGGCAAAGGTGTCGGCAAATGCGGCACCTGGAGCGGCTATTACTGCGGCCCGGGTTACAGCCAGCGCCTGTACTTCGAATTCTCGCCGGCCAGTCTCAAGGGAAAGCGAGTGCTGGACGCCACGTTCCGGGTGACCGAGCCGTGGGCGTTCCAGTGCGATCCGCGATGGGTCCAGCTGTACCGGACCAACAACATCTCCTCGTCCACCACCTGGGCCTCGCGCCCCGCCCATCTCGATCTGGTCGGTGACCGAAACGTTTCCGCAGGCCGTGGTTCGTCGTGCGATCCGGACACTCCGGCGGCCCCGATCGAGTTCAACGACGACCCGAACGAGAGCTACGAGAACCTCACGCCGACGGTGAGGAACTTCGCCGACGGCAAGTTCTCCCGGCTGACCCTGATGCTCAAGGCGAAGGACGAGTCGGACGCGTCGGCGTGGAAGCGGTTCCGCAACGACGCCGTGCTGGCCGTCACCTACGTGGGTCTGCCCGCCGTGCCGACCAGCCCGACCGTCGCCTCCTCGTGCGAGACCGACGCGGCCGACCCGGCGTGGATCTCCGACCCGACACCCAGGTTCAGCGCCCGGGTACAGGCGGCCTCGGGCGGTGAGAGCGGGGCGAGCCTGCGGGCCCGGTTCTACGTGCAGCGCAAGACGGCCGACGGCTGGACCGTGGTGGCGACCGAGCCGGTCCGCCCGTCCAGCGGCTATGTGGGCGACAACGCGGTGGTGACCGTGGACTCCCCGGTCACGCTGGCCCAGAACACCTCCTACCGGATGGCCGTGTTCACGCGCTCGTACTACAACGGCGGCGACAGCGCGATCGAGAGCCACAGCACCATGACGACGAAGGGCTGGTGCTACTTCACGGTCGACTCCACCCGTCCGAAGGCGCCGACGGTCACCGTCCCCACCGGAGCGGTGTACGCGCTGTGCCCGGACGACGGTGACGGCTGCGGCGCGGCCACCGGCGGTCCGGGTGTCGCGGGACAGTTCACCTTCGCCAAGAACGCGGCCGACGCCAACGTCGTCGCCTTCGAGTACAAGCTCGCCACCGACAAGACCTGGACCAAGGCGACGGCGACCAGCACGCTCACCCGCTCGGTCAAGCCTGCGCTCTCCGGGGTGCAGGTCCTGTATGTGCGGGCGGTCGACAGCGTCGGCACCGGCCAGTCCGGTGAGACCACGGCGGTCCGGTTCAACGTGGCGGAGGGCGAGGGGCCGTCCGGGCTGTGGCACTTCGACGACTCCGCGCCTGGCTCGGGCGCGACGTCCGCCGCCGACACGGGGACCGCGCCGGGCAGCCGGCACAGCCTCACGCTGCGCACCGGTGGCGCGGGCTGGTCGTCGTTCTCCAGGACCGGTGACGCGGGTCGCTCGCTGTGGCTGAACGACACCACCAACACCGCCAACCAGAGCGGCTACGCGGACTCCTCGGGCCCCGTGGTCAACTCGCAGTCGTCGTTCACGGTCTCGGCCTGGGCCTATCCGACGGACGACACGGCGTTCCGGACCGTGCTGTCCCAGGCCGGGAGCGACAACAAGGGGTTCTCGCTGTACTACTCGCCCGGCATCGGCCGCTGGGTGTTCCTGATGCACTGGTACGAGAACGGCACCCGCAAGTACATCGGCGCCAACGCGGACGCCACCCCGGGCATCACCCTGAAGGCCTGGACCCACCTGGCCGGCGTCTACGACGGTGACGCCCACACGCTGAGCCTCTTCGTCAACGGCAAGCGGCAGGGCGACCCGGTGCCGGTGCCGGACGCCGGCCTGCCGACCGTGGTGGACGGCGGCTTCCAGGTCGGCCGCGCCGGCACCACCGGCGGCGCGTACAACAACTACTGGAAGGGCCGCGTCGACGAGGTCGCCACGTACCAGAGCGCGCTGCCGGACGCCGAGGTCGCCAAGGTGGCCAAGCTGCTGACCGCGGACGGGACCGCCCGCGCGGTGGAACTCGTGGCCGCCTGGCAGCCGCAGGGCAGCACCGGCACCGCCGCCCTCGCCGACACGGTCAGCGGCTACGGCCGCCCGCTCCAGCTGAACGGCGGCGCGGCGGTCACCGACGACGCGATCGTGCTGGACGGCGCCGACGACTCGGTCACCACGCCCGGCCCCCTCGTTGACGACCGGGAGTCGTTCACGGTGACCACCGAGGTCGAACTGGACCGGACGGTGCTGGACGGCAAGGCGGAGGGTTACGCCGCCCAGGTGCTCGGACAGCGCTCGGCGGACGGTTCCGCGTGGGGCCTGTGGTACCAGCGCACCGGTTCCGAGGAGTACGTCGACGAGGAGACGGGAGACCTGCTGACCCGGCCCGTCGGGTTCTGGCGCTTCGGCCGCCTGAACGACGACGGCTCGTTCACCGCCGTCGACTCCGAGGAGGCGGCCGCCGACGGCGCGGTACGCCTGACCGGGGTGTACGACGCCCAGGAGGGCACGATCCGGCTCTACCTCGCCTCCGTGCAGAACGGTGAGGACACCGCGTACACCGCGGTCGTCGGGGCCGGACAGTTCGCCGGCGGCATGGGCTTCGTCGACGGCACCTGGGGCCACCACCTGCCCGGCCGGATCACGGACATCCGGGTCTGGGCCGGCGCCGCCGCCGACAGCGCCCAGGTCAGCGACATGGTGGGTCTCGCCCAGGACGACGAGAACGACGACGTGTCCGGTTGATCCGGCGGGACGGCCGGCCACCGTGCCCGGCCGTCCCGCCGCCCGCTCCTCACTCTCAGTTGACCCGTGACCCTGATGGGGGTTGTTCGTGTTCGGAAGACGGATGCCACGCGGCCGCGGTTGGCATGCTCGCGCCAGAGATGTGATGCTCGTGCTGGTGTCGGCGGCGGTGACCGTCGGCGGTCTGACGCCGGTCGCCCGGGCGGCGGACGGCCCGGCCGACCTGAAGCCGTTGTGGGAACGGCACATCACTGAGACCGAGACGGTGACCGGGCTCGGCGCCAAGGCGCAGCGCGCGGTCGTGTCCGCCGGGAGGAAGCGGAACCAGGCCGAGGCCGAGCACGCCGAGGCCGAGCAGCGGGCTGCCTGGCCACGGGGTGGCAGCGGCCGGATATCCGTCTCGGCCGCGCGCGGCAAGGCCCCGGCCGAGGTCGGCGGCCTCCCCGTCGCCGTCGCCGCCCCCGAGTCGGCCGAGTCGTCCGCCGACGGCACCGTGCGGGTGCGGGTACTGAGCCACCAGGCCGCCGCCGACGCCGGAGTCAAGGGCGTCCTGCTGTCCGCCGAGGCCACCGAGGGCGCCGGCCGCGCCGACATCAGCGTGGACTACAGCCGGTTCGCCTCCGCGTACGGCGGCGGCTGGTCGGGCCGGCTGGGCCTGGTCCGGCTGCCCGGGTGCGCGCTGACCACGCCGGAGAAGGCCGAGTGCCGCACCACCACCGAGGTGGCCTCGGCCAACGACGTCTCCGCGCGGACCGTCACCGGCACCGTGACCCTGTCGGCCATCGCCCCCACCGTGCTGGCCCTCGCCGCCACCGCCTCGGGCGAGTCCGCGTCCGGCTCCGGCACCTACACGGCCACCCCGCTCTCCCCGGCGTCCACCTGGACGGCGGGCGGCTCCTCCGGGGCGTTCACCTGGTCTGACCCGCTCCAGCTCCCGCCCGCACCCGGCCCGTCCCTCGACCTGTCCCTGAACTACGACTCCGGCGCGGTCGACGGCAAGACCGCGTCGACGAACAACCAGGCCACCCAGATAGGCGAGGGCTTCACCTCCACCGCCGACTCCTACGTCGAACGCGCCTACGGGTCGTGCGACGAGGACGGACAGAAGGACAAGTTCGACCTGTGCTGGAAGTTCGACAACGCCAGCCTCGTCCTGAACGGCAAGTCCTCCGAACTGGTCAAGGACGACAGCACGGGCAAGTGGCGGCTGAAGAACGACGACGCCTCCACGGTGACCCTGTCCACCGGCGCCGACAACGGTGACGACAACGGCGAGCACTGGACCGTCACCACCGGCGACGGCACCCGCTACGTCTTCGGCCTGAACAAACTGGCCGGAGCCGACACCCAGCGCACCAACTCGGTGTGGACCGTCCCCGTCTTCGGCGACGACTCCGGTGAGCCCGGCTACAGCCAGGGCGGTACGTTCGCCGACCGGTCCGTCACCCAGGCGTGGCGGTGGAACCTGGACTACGTCGAGGACCTGCACGACAACGCCATGTCGTACTGGTACACCAAGGAGACCAACTCCTACGCCAAGAACGGCGCGGACACCGCCACCACCTCCTACACCCGGGGCGGCTACCTCACCAAGATCCTCTACGGACAGCGCGCGGACGCCCTGTTCACCGGCGTGACCTCCGGCAAGGTCGACTTCAGCTACGCCGAGCGCTGCACCGCCGCCGACTGCTCGGAACTCAAGGATTCCACCGCGCCGAACTGGCCGGACGTCCCCTTCGACTCGATCTGCGCCTCGGGCGACGACTGCCCCGCCACCGGCCCGTCCTTCTTCAGCCGCAAGCGGCTGACCGGCATCGACACCTCCGTCTGGTCCGCCGCCACCAGCGCGTTCACGGCGGTCGACGCCTGGGACCTGACCCAGGAGTTCCTGGACGGCGGGGACATCGGTGACACCACCGACCAGACCCTGACCCTCAAGAGCGTCAGGCGCACCGGCAAGAACGGCACGGCGATCGGCCTGGACCCGGTCGGCTTCACCTACGACATGCGGCCCAACCGGGTGGACGGCGACCGCGACGACATCCTGCCGCTGACCAGGCCCCGCATCCGCACCGTCACCTCGGAGACCGGCGCCATCACCGACGTGACCCTCTCGGACCCCGAGTGCGTGCGCAGCACCTCCGTACCCACCGCCGAGGACCAGAACACGTCGTCCTGCTACCCGCAGTACTGGCACGTCAACGGCGCCGAGGAAGCCACCCTCGACTGGTTCCACAAGTACCGCGTCACCGACGTGGTCACCAGCGACCCCACCGGCCACGGCGCGACCATGGAGAGCCACTACGCCTACGCCACCCCGGCCTGGCACTACAACGACTCGCCCTTCACCCCGGCCGACGAACGCACCTGGTCGATCTGGCGCGGCTACCGCACCGTCACCGTCACCCAGGGCTCCGGCACCAACCTGTCGAAGAAGACCTCGGTCTACCTCCAGGGCATGAACGGCGACCGGCTGCTGGCCGCCGACGGCACCCTGGACGCCGACGCCCGCCGCACCGCGACCGTCCCCGGCAAGGACCTCACCGGTCTGGACGTACCCGAACAGAGCGACGGCGAGCAGTTGGCCGGTTTCCTCCGCCAGGAGATCACCTACAACGGCTCGACCCCGGTCTCCGTCACCGTCAGCGACCCCTGGTCGAAGCGGACCGCTACCCAGCACAAGTCGTACGCCGACACCGAGGCGTACTACATCCGCACCGCCCGCACCACCGGCCACACCTACCTCACGGCCACCCGGTCCTGGCGCTCCACCGCCTCCGCCACCACCTACGACGACTACGGCATGGCCGTCAAGGCCGAGAGCACCGGGGACACCGCCAAGACCGGCGACGAGACCTGCACCCGCACCTGGTACGCCCGCAACGACAGCCTCGGCATCAACTCCCTCACCTCACGCACCCGCACGGTGGGCCGGGCCTGCTCCGTCGCCGAGGCGGACCTGTCGTTGCCCACGAGCACGGCGAGCGCCGGTGACGTCGTGACCGACACCGCCACCGTCTACGACTCAGCGAGCGCCACCGCCTGGTCCGCGACCCAGACCCCCACCAAGGGCGAGCCGACCTGGCACGGCCGGGCATCCGGCTACCCGGCCGCCACCACCGGCGGTGAACGCGCCCCGTCCTGGGCGACCGTCAGCCGCATCACGTACGACACCCTCGGCCGTCCGCTGACCACCACGGACGCCACCGGCAACCCGACGACCGTCACCTACACCCCGGCCGCCACCGGCCCGCTCACCCGCACCCAGACCAAGGACGCCAAGCTCTACAGCACCTACGCCTACATCGACCCGGCCCGGGGCCAGACCACCAAGACCTTCGACCCGAACAACCGGGTCACGGAGACCGAGTACGACGCGCTGGGCCGCACCACCTCCGTGTGGCTGCCCAACCGCAGCCGCGCCGGCGAGCAGAGCGCCAGTTACGTCTTCGGCTACTCCCTCTCCCGTACCGCCCCGTCCTGGACCTCCACCGGGACCCTGAAGGCGGACGGCGCGACCTACTCCACCTCCTACACCATCTACGACTCGCTGCTGCGCACCCTGCAGACCCAGACCCCCGGCGCCACCAGCGGCCGCATCCTCACCGACACCCGCTACGACGACCGGGGCCTGGCCTACGAGGCGTACGCCGACATCTTCGACACCGCCGCGCCCTCGGGAACGTACGCGCAGACCGAGTACGGAGAGGCGCCCAGCCTGACCAGAACCGGGTACGACGCCGCCGGACGCCCGACCAGCACGGCCTTCCTGGTCGGCGGCGTGCAGAAGTGGCAGACCAGCACCACCTACACCGGTGACTCCACCGCCACCAGCGCCGTCGCCGGCGGCTCGGCCACCCGTACGATCACCGACGCCCTCGGCCGCACGGTCGAGACCCGCCAGTACGCGAGCACCTCGCCCACCGACAGCGACTACGGCGGCGGGGTGGGCGCCGGCTTCACCAGGACCCGGTACACCTACACGCCCGCCGACAAGCAGAAGACGGTCTCCGGGCCGGACGGCGCCGTGTGGTCGTACACCTACGACCTGTACGGCCGTGAGGTCTCGGCGGCCGACCCGGACAAGGGGACCACGACCACCGGGTACACGGCGCTGGACAAGGAAGCCTGGGTGAAGTCGGCCGGCGGGCAGGCGGTGATCTCCGCCTACGACGTGCTCGGCCGGGTCACCGACACCTGGCAGGCGGCGGCCGGCGCCGACCTGACGAACGCCACGGTCCTCGCGGCGCAGAAGACGGACGCCAACAAGCTCACCCACTTCACCTACGACACCGTCCCCTCCGGCAAGGGTCAGGCGGCCACCTCCACCCGCTATGTCGGGGGAGCCGGCGGCAAGGCGTACACGCAGACCATCACCGAGTACGACAGCCGCTACAACGTCACCGGGTCCAAGCTCACCCTGCCCGCCGACGAGCAACTGGTCACCTCGGGCGCCCTGGACTCCGACACCCTGGCCTTCACCGCCCACTACAAGATCGACGGCACGCTCGAGCAGACCACCGAACCGGCGGCCGGCGGCCTCGCGGCGGAGACCGTCGAGTACGACTACTCCACCCAGGGCCTGCCCACCACCCTCACCGCCGGTGGCAAGGGCATCGTCCTGAACACCACCTACACCGACCTCGGCCAGGTCTCCACGCTCCGGCTGGGCGCCTCCGAGGCCACCGGCACCAACAAGGTCGACATCGCGTACGGCTACGAGGACGGCACCCACCGCCTCCTGCAGACCCAGGTGCACGCGCAAACCCACGCCTACGACGCGCTCAACCTGCACTACGGCTACGACGACGCCGGCAACGTCACCAAGATCTCCGACACCACCACCCTGGCGGGCGCCGGCCAGGCCGACACCCAGTGCTTCGCCCACGACGGCCACCAGCGCCTGACCGAGGCGTGGACGCCGGCCACCGGCGACTGCGCGACCGACGGGCGCACCACCGCCGGCCTGGGCGGCGCCGCCCCGTACTGGACCAGCTACACCTACGACGACGCCGGCCAGCGGGCGACCGAGACCACGCACGGCAGCGGCGGCCCGGCCACCACCACCTACTGCTACAGGGAAGGCACCGTCCAGCCCCACACCCTGCTCGCCACGACCCCCGGCACCTGCGCCGACGCGGGCGCCGAGTACGCCTACGACGCCGACGGCAACACCACCGAGCGCCCGGACGGCAGCACGACCCAGCGACTCGACTGGAACAGCGAGGGCAAGCTCAGCCGCCTGACCGAGGACCCGGACGGCGCCGCCCGCGCCACGGACTACCTCTACGGCGCCGACGGCAGCCTGCTCATCCGCCGGGACACCTCCGGCGGCGGCGAGACGGTCCTCTACCTCGGCGCCACCGAGGTGCACCTGAAGGGCGGCAAGACCTGGGCCAACCGGTACTACACCCACGGCGGCGAGACCGTCGCCCTGTGCAGCAACCAGTCCGGCACGGCGGAGACCTCCTACCTGGTCGGTGACCAGCACGGCACCGACACGGTGGCGATCACCTCCGACGACCAGGCGCTGACGAAGCGGTACCTGAGTCCCTTCGGCGCCGAACGGGGCGACACCACCACGAACTGGCCCGACGACAAGGCGTTCCTCGGCAAGTCCACCGACGACAGCACCGGCCTCACCCATGTCGGCGCACGCGAGTACGACGCCGGGATCGGCCAGTTCATCAGCGTCGACCCACTGCTGCAGACGGATATCCCGCAGACCCTCAACGGCTATAGCTACGCGGCCCAGAACCCGGTCACCCAGGCGGACCCCAGCGGCCTGGGGCTGGCCTGCGGCCCGCAGTTCGGCGTAGCCTGCCCGACCCGCCCCGACGGCACCCCGGGCAACGGCCGGCCCGGCGAGGCCGTCAAGCCCGTGTACGCCTGCCCGAGCCTGATCAACCCGCAGTGCCCGGAGTACACGGGGGGCACGTCGGGCGGTGGGGGCCGAGGCGGTGGCGGTACCGGCTCCAGCGGGGGCGGCGGCTTCTCCATGGACAAGAGCGGCGGCTCCGCACAGCAGCAGAAGGCCGTCCAAGTCAACGACGGCTGCAAGGACTGGGGTTTCCTGTCCAGCGTCTGCCGCAGCGTCGGCGAGGTCTTCTACGGCGCCATCAGCAACGTCCCGCACGCGGTCGAGTACGCCGGCTGGATCTGGGACGAGGACTGCTGGGGCGGCGGTCCGGGAACGCCGGGCTGTGACTACGGGGCGCAGTTCGACCAGTGGGTGGCCGAGCAGGGCTACGACATCTCCAGCGACGAGTACCTGGTCCCCTCGGCGGTGGCCGCCGTCATCGGGCACAACGGCCTGCTGAAGGGGAAGGCCACCCGGCCGTACGTGAACCCCAAGGGCAACTGGACCAACGACGCCTACACTGTGCGCCGGAAGGCGATGGAGCCGCACATGAACGGGAAGACCAACACCGGAAAGAGCCAGTTCCTGTTCCATGTCGAAGCCGAGAAAGTGACTCTGGACGCCGCCGCGTACGCGGACGCGAACGGTCTGTGGAAGGGGAACAAGGCCAGGGTGTATGTCGAGAACGGCCCGGTCGGGGTCGTGGGGCGGAGCGGAGAGCTGACGAACTGGCTCCGGGTCACCCGCGAAGGCCGGATGATCCACGCGTGGCCGGTCGGTCCGCCGAGCGCCGGATAGGTGGTGTGATCGTGGAATACATCGACGGTTGGCTCAAGCGCGACAACCTGAAGGGATTCCTCGTCGCCCTGTCGGAAATCATCGGGTACCGCTTCGACGGCTCCGACTGGGGAGCCTTCGAAGCGGGGCTGGAGGCGGGGGCGGGCGGTGACGGCTGGTTCGGTTATCCGCTGGGCGACGCCGGCACTCTCGAAGTCGCCGTCTCCCGGGTCGTGGAGGAAGGGGAGACGGAGGTCAGGGTCGGTGTGGCCGAGGGGCTGTCCTGTCTGCGGGAGCAGGTGCAGGTGGCCTGGATGATCTTCAACCGGTTCGAGGTGTCGCCCGAGGTGGAGATGGCCGACTGAGCCGGGGCGGGCCCGGCTCCGGATGTCGGTCCGGGACCGGCAGGGGGGCGCCGCGGCCCGGCTCACGTCGCCGACCAGTTCCACCACGTCCGGCCCGTGCGCCGAGGAGTTGACCACCTTCAGCAGCAGCACGAACGTGCCGCCGCCGTGCTTGCGGGCCAGTCGCTCGTGGTTGCGGGCGAGAGGGCGGGTGGCCGCCTGGTCGGCGATCGCCCGCTGGCCGCGAAAGAGGAACGCCAGCCGGGTCTCCGGCCGTTCGCCGGCGGTCAGCCGGGCCAGCAGTACGTACTCGGTGATGCCCGGGTCCAACCTCCTCTGTTCGACGGAGCGATCTTGACGCGAACCGAGAAGCGGATGAAGGGTGATTTCAACCGGGGACAAGTTGTCCCTGGCTGGCCCTGGATCCTTCATCAGAACTTTTTCGTGGATACTCCGGCCTTCAGGCCGGGGAGGAAACGAAGCTCCTGCGGAGCAGGGCAGGGACAGGTGGGCGCCGAGGGCGAGGAGGACGCGCCGGTGGGCGGCCGGGGCGAGTTCGTCGCGGGCAAAGCGGTGCTCCGTGCTGAGGCTCGCCGGTGCCGGGGTGGGGTCGACGACCGTGGTGCCGCGGCCGCGGGCGTGCTCGTGGAGGGCGCGGGCGCCGAGGACGCGCTGCGGTGTGGGCTGCGGGACGTCGGCGACGTCGGCGACGGTGTGCAGGCCGTACTCGGCGAGCGTCGCGGCCGTTTTCGTGCCCACGCCGGGCAGTTCCCGTACGGGCCGGGGCCGCAGGAACGCGGCGATCGCCTCGGGGGAGTCGTCGATGACGGTGCGCCGGCCTGGCGGGGTGAGGGCGCGGGCCATGGCAGCGAGCATCCGGTTGCCAGCGCACCCCTCAGAACTGTGCAGGCCGAATGGGCGAGCACACGCACCTGGACCACTTCGGTCAGGACCCGGGCGTCGCGCTTGCAGTACGGGAGGGCCCCGGTGAGGTCGAGGACGGCCATGGCCATGTCCGGCTGCCATGTCCGGCTCGATCAGCTGCACGCGGGGCGTGATGCCTTCGAGCAGCCCGGGACGCCTACGCGGTCGGGTGACTTCGAAACCCGGGATCGGGGAACCGGAAGAGATGCCTGCCCCATAAGGGGAGGGCCGGGTCTTTGGACGCCCGGCTCCCTCACCGGAAGAAGGACCATGATGGCGCACGAAGACGACGGTGGGCAGGCTGTGCCGAACACCCCGGGCATGGGCTTTGACGGCGACGGCGTCACACGCCGCCGTCCGTTGCGCGAGCGGCACGTCGAGGAGACGGTCGAGGTCGCGGTGCCGGTCCGCACGGCCTACAACCAGTGGACGCAGTTCAAGACGTTCCCGCGCTTCTCGACCGTGGTGCGCGACGTCGAGCAGATCAGGCCTACCGTCACCGCGTGGACCATCGGCTACGGCCCCCTGCGTCACCGTTTCGCGGTCGAGATCCTGGAACAGGACCCTGACGCCTACCTGGCCTGGCGTGGCCTGGAGCAGCACCCCACCCACCAGGGCGAGGTCGAGTTCAGGCCGACGGAATCCGGTGGCACCGCGATCACGGTCCGGATACTCCTCCAACCGCAGGGGGCCGCGAAGGTCCTCACCCGCTCGTCCAGGGTCGTGGGGTTGACCGTGCGACTGGTGCGCGGGGAACTGGTGAGCTTCAAGCACTTCATCGAAGGGCTCGGTCAGGAGGGCGGTGCCTGGCGCGGCACCATCCGCAACGGCCGGGTTCAGCACGACACCCCGGAACCGCCCAGGAGCCGTGTCGCCCAGTGGCCCGTCGGCTGACCCGCGTACCGCACACGGCAAGAGAAAGGCCAAGCGATGCAGAACCCGCCCGGTGAGGAGCCGGAGACCTCCCTCTCCGTGACACCGCCGAAGAAGTGGGCGGCCGGGGTTCCCGCCGTCGTGCACGCGCTGGAGTACTCCCTGGAGCAGACCTCCCCGCGCAAGACCGGGGTCGACCTGCTCACCATGAACCAGGTGGGCGGGGTCGACTGCCCCGGCTGCGCGTGGGCGGACCCCGCTCCGGGCCGGCGCCATCGCAACGAGTACTGCGAGAACGGCGCCAAGCACATCAACGACGACGCCACGACGCGCCGGATCACCGCCGACTTCTTCCGCGAGCACAGCGTGTCCGATCTGGCCGCCCGCTCCGACATGTGGCTCAACCAGCAGGGCCGGCTCACCGAGCCGATGATCAAACGGCCCGGGTCGGACCGCTACGAGCCCATTGGCTGGAACGACGCCCTGGGCGTCCTGGCGCAGGAACTCCGGGGGCTGGACTCGCCCGACGAGGCGGTCTTCTACACCTCCGGCCGGGCCAGCAACGAGGCCGCCTTCGTCTTCCAACTCTTCGCCCGGGCCTACGGCACCAATAACCTGCCCGACTGCAGCAACATGTGCCACGAGTCCAGCGGCTTCGCCCTGAACGAGACGCTGGGCGTCGGCAAGGGCACCGTGAGTCTCGACGACCTCCACCACGCGGACCTGATCTTCCTGGTCGGGCAGAACCCGGGCAGCAATCACCCGCGGCAGCTTTCGGCCCTGGAGGAGGCCAAGCGCAACGGCGGCCGCATCGTGGCGGTGAACCCGTTGCCGGAGGCGGGGCTGCGACGCTTCAAGAACCCGCAGAAGCCGCGTGGGGTCGTGGGGCGGGGCACCCAGATCGCCGACCGCTTCCTGCACATCAAGCCGGGCGGAGACCTCGCCCTGTTCCAGGCACTGAACCGGCTGTTGCTGGAGGCGGAGGACGCGCGTCCCGGCACCGTCCTGGACCACGACTTCATCAACGCCCACACCTCCGGTTTCGAGGAGTTCGCCCGGCACGCCCGCACCGTCGACTGGGACGACGTGCGCGCGGCGACGGGGCTGACCCGCGAGGAGATCGAGAAGGTCCGCGACGAGGTCCTGCGGAGCGAACGCGTCATCGTGTGCTGGGCGATGGGCATCACCCAGCACAAGCACGGCGTACCTACCATCCGGGAGATCGTCAACTTCTTGATGCTGCGCGGCAATCTGGGGCGCGCCGGCACGGGCGCCTGCCCGGTACGCGGCCACAGCAACGTCCAGGGCGACCGCACCATGGGCATCTGGGAGCAGATGCCGGACACCTTCCTGGACGCCCTTCAGGAGGAGTTCGGCTTCGATCCGCCGCGCCCGCACGGCTTGGACTCGGTGAACTCGATCAAGGCGATGCTGGAGGGCCGCGTCAAGGTCTTCCTCGCCCTGGCCGGGAACTTCGTGCGCGCAGCGCCCGACAGCGAGGTCACCGAGAAGGCGATGCGTTCGTGCCGGCTGACCGCCCACATCTCCACCAAGCTCAACCGCTCGCACACCGTCTGCGGCGACACCGCCCTGATCCTGCCGACGCTGGGACGCACCGAGCGTGATGTCCAGGCCGACGGCGAGCAGTTCGTCACCGTCGAGAACTCCATGAGCGAGGTGCACACCTCCCAGGGACGACTCGAACCGGCCTCGCGGGTGCTGCTGAGCGAGGTCGCCATCCTGTGCCGGCTCGCCCGGCTGAGCCTCGGCGGCGAGGGCGACATCCCCTGGACCAAGTTCGAGGGCGACTACAACACCATCCGCGACAGCATCTCCCGGATCGTGCCGGGCTTCCACGACTTCAACGCCCGGGTGACCCGTCCGGGAGGCTTCCAGCTCCCCAACCCGGTCAACGAGGGCGTGTTCAGGACCGAGACCGGCAAGGCCCGGTTCACCTGCAACGAGCGGGTGGTCCCCCGGGCCCCCGAGGGTCACCTGCTGCTGCAGACCTTGCGCTCGCACGACCAGTGGAACACCGTCCCGTACACCAACAACGACCGCTACCGCGGCATCCACGGCAGCCGCCACGTGATCCTCGTCAACCCGGCCGACCTGTCCGAACTGGGCCTCGCCCAGGGCGATCGCGTGGACCTGGTGAGCGTCTGGGAGGACGGCACCGAGCGCCGGGCCGAGAACTTCGAGGTCGTGTCCTACCCGGCGGCCAAGGGTTCGGCCGCTGCCTACTACCCGGAGACGAACGTCCTGGTGCCGCTCGACAGCGTCGCCGACGTAAGCAACCAGCCCACGTCGAAGGGCATCGTCGTCCGCCTCGAACCCACGGGTGACCGATCCCGGCCGGCACCCGTCTGACCGAAACCGACGACGCCGCACCCCGGCGGGGCCCGCTGACAGCGGCGGGGCCCCGCCGTGCGGCACAGGTGTCTGCGACGCACCCCCTCTGTGCCCCGCGGTTTGGGCAGAAAGCGGTCGACGACGAGCGGACCGCCAGCGAACGCTGACGGCGATATTTGAGAATGGTTCTGGCCGCAGTTCTGTGAATCCCCAGGTCAGCGAAGTGAGCGAGGGACCGTTTCGGCAGAGTGTGTCCCGGCATGGCGAGCAAGACGGTCGAGGCTGTGCTGTTTCCCGGGATCGATGTGCGAGTGGAGTGCGTCCGAAGGGGACGTTGCGGGCTGCGTTGTGGTCGCGGTCGTGCACGGTGCCACATGCGCCGCACGTCCGCTCCCGGACATGCGGGGGCTTGGGACCGTCCCGGAATCCGCAGGCCGAGCAGACCCGCGAGGAGGGGGAATCGCGGTCCACCTTGGCGAAGGCGCGGCCGTGCAGAGCCGCCTTGTACTGCAGCATGCCGACGAACGCGGACCATCCCGCGTCGTGCACGGACTTGGCGAGCCGGGTGCGGCCGGAAGCCGGCGGGACCACTTCACCTCGAGGTTGCCGACCTTGGCCACGTACATCCTGCCGTTGTCCTTCAGGGAGAAGGCGTTGGTGTTGAGGCGGATCGACTGCCGGGTGTCTTTCTTCGACTTGTAGCGGGGAGGGCCGACCTTGTGGCCGGGCCGCTTGCCCTTGAGGCTGTCGAAGAAGTTCTTGTAGGCGGTGTCCAGGTCCCGCAGGGACTGTTGCAGGACGACCGCTGAGACGTCGGCGAGCCAGGCGCGTTCGGCGGTGTGCTTGGCCTGGGTGATGCGCAGCCGGGACAGCTCGGCCGACTTCACATACGGCAGTCCCGCCGCGTGCGCTTCTTTCCGATCGCGCAGACAGTCGTTCCATACCACGCGGGCGCACCCGAACGCCCCTGCCAGCGCCCGGCGCTGGGAAGCGTCCGGATAGGCCCGGTAGTTGTAGCGCAGCTGCACGCCCAAGATCCTACTGACGGTTGATCTCCTGGAGGGTCGAACGATTACAGGCGTGGCAGGCACGTTGTTTCGGTGATGCATGTGCACTTGGTCTTCGTGACGAAGTACCGGCGCGGGGTGTTCGACGAGGAGATGCTGACGCGCTGCGAAGAGATCATGCGCAAGGTGTGCGAGGATTTCGAGGCGGAGCTGAAGGAGTTCAACGGCGAACGCGATCACGTCCACCTGCTGGTGCACTACCCGCCCAAGGTCGCCGTCTCCAAACTGGTCAACAGCCTCAAGGGCGTCTCCGCCCGCCGGATACGGCAGGAGTTCACCGGCCGGATCAACCGCGCCATCATGCACGGGCACCTGTGGTCGCCCTCGTACTTCTCCGCATCGTGCGGCGGAGCACCGTTGGCGATCGTCCGCCAGTACATCGAGCAGCAAAAACGTCCGCTCTAACGTGCACGTCAGAGCAGTTTTGAGATGCAATCATCCCCGGCGTGAACGCCGGGACTTTCTGCAAGAGTCCCGGTAACGGCCCGTCCGACAGGCCGGTTTGCCCGGTGAACATGGTGGAGCAGAAGCGGGTCGTGATCTCGTCGAGTGCGCCGCCCACGGCGGGCAGGGTGGCGCGGACGACGGCGGCGGACTCGGGCGAAAGCACGGGTCTCCCCAGCAAGGGCGGACGTGCGCGGACAGGGGCTCGCACGTCCCGGCTGCCCATGGGCCTACCAGCGATCCGGCCCCGGTGGCGGCCTGCCGTGCCCCTCGGGGACGAACGGCCGCGCAGGTCAGGACCGTTGGTTCCGGCAGTGCGGGCCGAAGCGGAGCCGAACGGCCCTGTGCGTGCTGCGAGGGGCCCTGCCGGGCGCGTCCGGCGACGCGGGCGTGGCGAACGCCGGTCGCCTGTCCGGTGCCCGGCGACGGGCGGGGTAGCGTTCCTCGTATGGATCTCCACACCGTCGTTGAGCGTGCTCAACGCCTCAAGCAGCTGCACGCCCAGTACCAGCCGCTCGTGCTGCCGACCGTCTGGGACGTCTGGTCCGCGCGCACGGCAGCGGCCGCCGGGTTCCCCGCGCTGACGATCGGCAGCCATCCCCTCGCGGACTCCCGCGGGGCCGACGACCACGAGGGACAGACCTTCGAGGAGGTCATCGCCGCCGTCAAGCCGATCGTCGCGGCGGTCGACGTGCCCGTGTCAGTGGACCTGGAGGCCGGGTACGGGCAGGAGCCCGCCGACATCGTCGCCGGGCTCATCGAGGCCGGCGGGGCGGGCCTGAACATCGAGGACACCGTCCACTCCGAAGGCGGCCGCGTGCGCAGCACCCAGGAGCACGCCGCTTTCGTGGCCGGCCTGCGCGCGGCGGCCGACGACGCGGGGGTCCCGCTCTGGGTGAACGGGCGCACCGACCTCTTCCTGCACGCGCAGGACGCCGCGGGCGTCCTCGACGAGGCGATCGAGCGGCTGCGGGCCCTGGAACAGGCCGGCGCCGACAGCGTCTACCCGGTGGCCATCCAGGACGACGACGAGCTGCTCGCGGCCGTGACCGGTGCCGTCGGCGTTCCGGTGAACTCCACGGCCCATCCCGTCAAGCACGACCTCGAGCGTTTCCGCCGTCTGGGCGTCGGCCGGGTCACCTACGGCCCGCTGCTGCAGTTCGCCCTGACGGACGCGATGACGGACATGCTCAAGCCCTGGGCGCCCTGAGGAGCCGGCCGGGAGGACAGCGCGGCGGGTCCGCCGCTGTCCTCCCGGCCGGCCCCGGGACCGTTCCCGCGTCACACGCGCAGCGCGTACACCTTCCTCAGGGTCTCGTGCACCGTCCACGTCGTGCGGTCGCCCTCGCGCAGTACGGCCATGTCACCGGGCCCCAGGCGGAGCGTCGGGCCGTCCTGCACCTGGACCGTCGCCGAACCGCTGACGACGACGAACATCTCGTCCGCCTCGGTGTCGGTGACCACTCCCGGTGTCATCTGCCAGATCCCGCCCAGCTGACCGCTCTCCTGCGAGCCCCACAGGACCTTCCCGGTCACCGTGGGGGTCCCGGACACGATCTGCTCCGGTTCCAGGGGCTCCGCTTCGAGTTCGGCGTCGGGCACGTGGAGGGCGAGGGTCTGCACGAGTGACATGCGGCGACCCTAGCCACGGGGCCGCCGTCGTGGTGACGACAGCATGTAGGGAGTTGCGGTGGCAGACCAGACGTTGTGTCCGCATCCGCCGGCCTGCCTCGTCGTAGCGGTGGACGTCCGGCCGGCTCACCTTCGCAGGACGACCGCCGCGTTGATCCCGCTGAAGGCGACGCTGTGGCACAGCGCGGTGCGGACCGGTCCCGGGGCGGCGGTCCGTCCCACGAGAGGGAGAACCTGCGCCAGCGGCTGTTCGGTGTTGGGATCGCCGTGGCGGAAGCCCGCCCGCATCTGGATCAGTGTCGCCACCAGTTCCAGCAGCCCGGCTGCCATTCGAGGAGCCGCTCGCCCCAGCCGAACCGGCGGTGGTGACCAGCATCCGCACCACAGCATGAGCACCGAGCAGAACGACGCGGACGGGTAAGACATCCACCGACCCACTCCTCTGCGCAGCCATCGTCGACCGCCTCACCTCCAACAGCACCATCATCGAAACCGGCACCGGCTCCTACCGCCTCGCCAGCATCCGGGCACGAGCCGAGAAGTCCGCGAAGGCCGGCTGATCTCTGCCCCAGCTGCCGAGAAACCTGCGACGCGTTCGGGGAGCATCGGCGAGGATGGCTGCCATGGCCCACGTGATCGAAGTTCCTCATGCCGGCGACGCCGCGTTTCCGGGGCCTCTGCGGTTGAGGACCTGGCTGCAGACATATCCCAACGAGGCGGCGGGGATCAACGAGACCTGGATCCGTGAGCACCGCGGCGCCTCCGCCACTGCAGAAGGCACCGCCCAGTGGCGGCAATTCATCGAGGCCGCCGGACAGCAACCGGATCTGCTCTTTTGCCGTGTTGTCCGCTCCGAGGCGGAGATCGTCGGCTTCCTCTGCGGTCGCCGGGACGAGGTGGTCTCCCTCGGGCCGTTGTATCTGCTGAACGAAGCCCAGGGCCAAGGTGTCGGGGGCCGGATGACGAACGAGCTCTTCACCTGGGCGGGAAGCTCGCCTATTCGCCTATGCGCCTGTGGGTCACCGAATACGACGAGCGAGCGGTCCACTTCTACGAGCGCCACGGATTCAAGACCACAGGCGAGCGAGAGACCTGGCGAGGAAAACTGCCAGATGTGCGCATGACTCGCGACTCCGCGCTAAGCGTCAGGTGACGCTCTCACCCCTAGGCTCTCACAGATCCGTACGTGACAGCCGCCCGTCATGCGGCTCTTGTCGTTCTGGACCCCGGGTCTCTTGAGGCCCGGGCTCCAGCGCTGCATCAGAAACTCTCGAACCTGAGACAGCATCACTTGCCATGAGATAAAACCCCATGACAGCGATCCCCCACCCACATCTCTCGTCCTATGACAATGACCCCCCAGTGCTGAAAGACCACAGGCCCAGACCAGCACTACTGACTCTCACTACCACCGACACCAAACCGAGAGATCGCACCTTGATTCCTCACGCCTCGTCAAAGGCCTCGAGCAGGCGCTCGTACGCCAGCTTCGGCCGCAGGGCCGCGTCCCACGGCAGGGAATCGGCCGTGCGCGGAGGATAGATCTTGGTGTCGGCGGTGGAACCGTACCGGTCGGTGAATCCCCATGTGGAGAACGATGTGCAGTTCGGCTCCTCCAGGCAGACCCGCAGCTTGCCCGCCATCTCATCAGCCTGGGTCTGCCGCCCGTCCTCCTCGTCCTCACCTATGGGGACGTCCATCTCCGACACCCGCGCCTGAACCCCGAGCTCCGCCAGATCCCGCACATGGCTGCGGAAGGTCTCCGGGTCGATGCGGTCGCCGGGTGCGTACTCATGGTTCTGGAAACCCACGCCGTCGATCGGTACGCCGCGTTCCTTGAGCCGCTTGACCAGATCGTAAAGGCCGTCCCACCGCTCGCCTTCCTCCTCGACCCCGTACTCGTTGAGGAACAGCCGTGCCTTCGGATCGGCCCGGTGGGCGGCCCTGAACGCCTCGTCGATGTACTCCTCGCCCATGGCCTCGAACCACGGGCTCTGCTCGGAGCGCAGACCGAGATCCCCGTTGGTGTAGCTCTTCTCGTCGTCGGACATGGGCTCGTTGACCACATCCCATTCCGCGACCTTTCCCTTGAAGTGCCCGGCGACCATGGCGATGTGCCGGAGCATGGTCCGGCGCACCTCCTCGGGGTCGTCGTTCTCCCGCATCCAGTGGGGCAGAGCCTCGTGCCAGACGAGGGTGTGCGCGTGCACCTTCATGTCGTTTGCGCGGGCGAAGCGTACGAGTAGGTCCGCGTCGCGGAAGTCGTAGACGCCCCGGCGTGGGTGGAGGAACTGTGGCTTGAACGCGTTCTCCGGAGTGAGCATGGAGAACTGGCTCCCCGCGAGCGCCCGGTAGCGTGAGTCGGTGAGCAGCGGGTTCTCGGCCAGGGCGGCGCCGACGTCGAACGGCCGCCCCACGTCTGCGGCCCGCGCACGCAGCGAGTCGTCGGACTGCTCCTGGCGTAGCTGCGGCGCCTTGATCACGCGGAGCGAGTCACCGCTCTCTGCCCGCGCGATCAGCTGCGTCAGACGCCATCCCGCGTGGCGCTCGTCTTCGCCCGCGTCCGCCTCCAGACCGAACCAGACAGTGCCCTCGGCGAACACCCCCGGGTCCTGCACGGTTCCCAGCCGCCGCCCGTCGGCTTTCACGCGGAAGGTGTCACCGATGCTCGACACGGCGAGCGTCACCGTCCCGGAGCAGCCGCAGTCGAAATCCTTGGAGGTGGCCGGCTCATCGCCCTCGCCGTCCCATATCTGTACCTTCACTTGTCCGTCAGCGGTCACGCCGACGCGGAGTGAGGGCCGCTCCTGCCGCCACTCGTCGTAGATGACGGGTACCCGTCCGTACAACCGCAGCCATGAGTCGCCGTCATCGTCACCCACACCGGACATGCGCGCGGTGACGGTGAAGTCGCCATCGGACCTGAGATGCGGGCCGGCCAGGTTCAGCGGGGGGTTGGGCTGGCCGCCGGAGGAGTCCTGCTCCACGATGTGCCGATCCAATGCGCTGACCCGCAGGACGTCGTTCCGCGCGGTGGTGCCCGGCATCTGCGTCCAGTCGTGGTTCCGCAGCAGGTCTTCGTCGTTTCCGCCGCCCGCGCCTTCGCCCTGCCCCGTACACCCGGCCGCCACCGCCATGACGAGCACCACGGCGGTCAGTCGCTGCCACGTCCCCCCACCAAGGTCCACGGCCCCTCCCACTCTCTTGTTCGAGACGGGATCAACGTCTCGAAACCGGGCCACAGTTCATCACACATGAGGTACGGCGGCCTTGTGCGGCACGTCCCGGCTCGTGTGGCGGAGCGGGCCCGGATCGTTGCGGCCTGCGCGGAAGGCGCGTCAGACACGCGTGTGCCAGGGGACTTCAGGGTATCCACGGAGACGGTACGCAAGTAGCGCTCACGGTTCGCTGACCGGCGGATGGTGGGACCGGCGGACGAGCCGCGGCCGGGTCGCCACAAGTCGGAACTGGTACTCGGCGAGGCTGAGCGTACGGAGTTGACGCGCTGGTCGTGACAGGCGATGACGACCGGGCCGGGATCGGCGCCGGGGCTGTTGGTGTCGACATGGGTGATGCACTGCCTGCACGCCGACACCACGCCTGACGAGGAAGCCGCCGCCTGACGGCCTGGAACGAGGCCGGCGTCTGGGACCAGTTCCACCAGTTGCTGCTGAACAAGCTGCGGTCGAAGAACCAGCTGGACTGGTTTTGGGTGGTGATCGACTCTCCCCCTGGCTTTGTCGGGGGTGCCGGCCGACGCGGAGGGCAGGGGACCGGGCGGTCGGACGGTCAGCGCCCTGCCGTCGGTCCGCCCGGTGAGCCAGCCCAGCAGCTCCGCCGCCGGCCCCGTCACCCGCGGTCCCGGCCCGTCGCCGACGACCCGCAGAACCCGGTCCTCGTCGGCGCACAGGGCCATGGGCGGGGCGACGGGATTCTCGCGCAGCTTCGTCACGGTCGTCTCCAGTTCGCGGGCTACGAAGAACGCGGGCCAGTCCGCCGGGCCGTGACCGGTCGCCAGGTCGGTGTGGTGCACCTCCACCTCGCGCAGCATGCTCCCGACGGCGCCGCGCACCGGGCGCAGGCCCCCGCCGAGCCAGTGCACCGGCACCTCCCAAGCATCGTCAGGGTGCTTGCCGGCCGCGGTCAGGAAGCGGTGCAGCGAGCTGTCCAGGTCGTCGAGGAGGACGGCGGCGGGCCGGTCGGCACCCTCCTCGATCTCCCGCTCGCGCTGGTCGTCGTCGGCGTACTGCGGAAGGCCGGCGTCCGAGCGGGCGGAGACGAGCAACCGGTGGCGGGAGTCGGCACTGCGGGCCAGGTGCGTCAGGACATGGGCGCGGGTCCAGCCGGGCAGCAGGGAGGGCGCCCGCACCTCCTCGTCCGACAGCGCCGCCGCAGTTGCGAGCAGCCGGTCGGCCGAGGTGTGCAACAGGGGCAGGATCGAGGCGGGGCTGTCGTGTCCTTCATCGTGCGGCATGGGTCTCCGATCGGTGACGACGCGTCGCCTCACCTGTTCCCAGCCTGCGCCGTCCTGCACCGCACCGATCGCGCGTCCGGCATGTCACGCCCCGCCGTACGACGGCACGGCGGGGCGCAGAGTGGGAGGTGGCCGTGCGGCGGCCCGTCAGGTCGGTGTCCGGCGGTCGCTTCCCGACAGCAGGACCAGGATGGCCACGGACAGGAGAATCAGCGCCACGAAGGCCCGGCGCAGCCCGAAGGCGCCGCCGACCAGGCCGATCACCGGCGGGCCGCTGAGGAAGCCGGTGTAGCCGATCATGGTGACCGCCGCGATGGCGGGCCCCGGCCGGTCCGGATGACGCCGGGCGGTGTCGCTGAACGCCACGGGGGTGACGACGGCCAGACCCAGCCCCAGCACCCCGTACCCGGCGAGGACCGCCTGCCTCGCCGGCCCGGCCACGACGAAGACGGAGGCCGCCAGACAGGTGACGGCACAGCCCAGCAGGAAGCGGGCGTCGCCCAGGCGGTGCCCCAGCCGGTCCGTGCCCAGACGGCCGGCGACCATGCCGCCGGAGAAGAGGGCGAAACCGGCGGCCGCCATACCCGGTGAGGCGTCGGAGACCTGCCGCAGATACAGCGCCCCCAGTCGTTGAGGACCCCTTCCATCATCATGGCGCAGAAGCAGACCGCGCCCGCCACGAGCAGGGCGCGCGAGGGCAGAGCGAACCCGGCGGAGGCGGCGTGTGCCGCGCCGTCCGGCAGGGTGCCGAGGACCGCGACCGCGCCGAGCAGCGCGAGCACCACGCTCACGAGTGTGAAGTGCACGACGACCCCGACGCCTTCCCCGCCTCTTGCCACGCGAGCTCCGTGAGCGCATCCCGTTCGTCGACGAGAACCTTGTGCAGGGCTTCGGCGTACCGCGCCAGGGTGGCGGTGTCGTTCGGTGTGCCCAGCGAACTGAACGTCTGGCCGAGGACCAGTCGCCGTTCGCACACGTCCCGCGCGACGGGGTGGTCGTCGGGGCCGTAGCGCCGACCCGGGGCGGCTTGGTCGTAGGACCAGGGGCAGCCGCGGCCGTAACCGCGCAGGTCCTGGAAGAGCGTCTGGGCCGGGACGGGCTGGGGCTGCCAGCGCATGATGCCGAGCCCTTCGGCGAGGACGGCCTCCTCCACGGCGTCACGGAACGCTGTCACGGCATGCCCTCCAGCCCGTAGTCCTCGGGGGCGACCAGGAGCGAGGAGAAGAAGGAGACGTGGGCGCGGTCGTCGGGGACATGGGGTGTGCGGATGCCGAACAGCCCGGTGAGCGCCTCCGTGAGTGCGGCACCGTCGGCCTGCCGTGCAGCGGTGAAGTCGGGCAGCTGTTCCAGCTGGGAGCGCGCGAAGGCAGCGGCGAGGACGTCGATGCGGTAGTCCCAGCCCATGATGCGCGCGTTGTGGTCGAGGCTCTGGCCCTCCAGCTCCTCACCGATACATCAAGACCCTGCGGGCGAGGCGCCAGTGTTGCTCGTCGCGGGTGGCGAAGAGACCGCCCTCGCCCAGCGCGGACAGGCATGTGGAGCCGTTGAGGCTGGCACCGCTGAGCGGTGCCAGCCCGCCGACGATCATCCGTGAGAACACGTCCAGGACGAACGCCACATACACCCAGCCCGTCCAAGTGCGGACATACGTCATGCCCGCCACCCACAGCTGATCCGGCCGGGACGCGGTGAAGTCGCGGTCGACCAGGTCCGGCGGTCGGGGCGCCGACGGCTCAGGCACGGTGGTCCGCCGCCGCTGACCGCGGATGACGCCCTCCAGGCCCGGCTCGTCCATCAGCCGCTCGACGGTGCAGCGGGCCACCTGCACACCTTTGCGCTTGAGCGCGCGGGTGATCCGGCGGACGCCGTAGGTGCCGCCGGACTCGGCATGAACCTGTTCGATCAGCAGCATGAGCTGCTCGTCACGCAGCCGACGGGCCGACGCAGGGCCTCCTCGAGGCGGACCAGTGCGAGGTCGAGGAGGCGGTCGGCGCGGTCGTCCTCGGCGAGACGGTCTCGGAAGTCGGCCAGCACGCTGTGGTGGAAGCCGGGGTCGTCCAGCTCCATGGCCATGGCGTACTTGAAGTCGATGCGGCAGCGGACCGACTCGGCGGCCTGCCGGTCGGACAGGCCGAGCAGGAACTGCAGCACACAGACGATGGCCAGTTGAGCAGGGGAGAGACCCGGACGCCCGTCTCACGGGTACCAGTTGACGAAGTCCTCGTCGCACCACAGCCCATCGAGGCGGTCACGTACCCATATCGCCGTCGTGCCGTCCGGGTTGCTCGCCCGTGCGACCTGCGCAGTCAGAGACGGGACCTGCTCACCGGAACGGGGACGAAGGGACAACGAGCACCTCGACAGCTGCATCGGTCGGCGGAACGACCCGAGCACGCCCGTTGATCATGCTGTCGCACCGGGAAACTCCAATATCCCCGACAGAGTCGCCCATCCAGGGGCGACGTGGACGGACGTGATCCCGGTCCGCGACCGGCAGGTCGCGGCCTCCTCACGCAACTCACGCAACTACCGGTTCTCGGCGAACGTGCAGGTCGTCATCGATGCTGACACCCGTCTGGTGGTGGTCTCGGCTCGGTCGGCACCCGGCAATGACCGTGGCCGCCCACCCGACGCTGCCCTTCGGGTGGGCGGCGGAGCCGAAGTGAGACGGTTCCCCCGACGCTTCGTATGTGTCTCAGAAACCCGCGAGGAACGGTGGTACGACGTCTGGCCCAGTCGCTACGCCTGCTCGGTGACTCCTCACTCCGAGCCGTAGTACAGCCAGAGGAACTCCTCCATCGCCGCGTCGACGCCGGCGCGGTCACCCGTGGCGAGCAGGTCCAGCAGCAGGCCGCGGACGGTGGCGAGTCCCAGCCTGGCCCGGTTCCGGGCCAGGGCAGGGTCCGCTCCCGCCCTGACCTCGGCGGCCACGAGCGGCTCCAGCCAGTCCGTAACGAGCCCTTCGAGGACTGGGGCGGCCTCGGGGCGGCCGCGAAGCGCGTGCCCGCAGATTTCGAAGAAGAGCCGCTCCTGACCGGCCATCCGAGGGTCCGTGAGCTGCCGCCACAGCAGCCGCGAGACATCGGCGGGCGAGAGACCGGGCTCCAGGCGGAGCCGGGACAGCACGTCGCGCTGGCGTCGCTCCGACGTCCGGACGATCTCAACGAGCAGCTGTTCCTTGGAGCCGAAGTAGTGGATCAGCATGCGGTGACTGACGCCGATCGCGGCGCCCAGCCTGCGCAGGCTCAGGTCCGCGATGCCGTGTGCCGCGACGTGGTCGACAGCCGCGTCCACCAGTTGTGCGCGCCGAGCCCCGTGCGCGCCTTGCTCGGCCTCGCCCTCGGGATGCGAGTCGTCCATGGTCACCACGTCACGACTGTACCAATCGGTACATGGCGCATGTACCGTGTGGTACATGAAGCCTGTCACCGTGTCGATCGACGTACCTCAGACTCCCGAGCAGGTCTACGGCTTCCTCGACGTCATGGCGAACCACGAGCGGTTCACCGACCACTACCTGACCAACTGGCGCTACACCGGCCCCGCCAAGGGCATCGGATCGTGCGCCACGGTCACCGCCGCGCTGGGCGGCACGAAGACCGACGTCACCATCGATGTCGTCGAGGCCGAGGCCCCTCGGCGCATCGTCGAACGCAACGTCAGCGCGGCCGGCCGGCGGCAGGGCCGCGGCACCTACGCCATCGAACCGCTGCCCACCGGTGAGGCCCGCGTCTCGTTCACGTACACGTGGGTACGCGCCCCGCTCGCCGACCGGCTGCTGGCCCCCGTCGTACGGGCCACGATGCGGCACGCCAACCGCACGGTCATGCGACGCCTGGCCAGCGAGCTGGCTCGCCACGTGTCCGCCGCCGAATCCTGACAGCGGTACGCACCGCCCCTTCTCCCCGGCGCAGGCCCGACACGCACCGGGGCCCTGCCCTCGGGCACGGGCTCCTCTGGGGGCTCGGCTCGGATTGTCGACCGCGTAATCGGTTCGCCGTCCGGTGCCCGTCATTCTGCCTCCAGGTGTGATCTCGACGGTGGCCGTGAGGGCGTCCTGGAGTGTTCGCACGCCTGCGAGCATGGGCGAGGGCGCCTCCCGCCCGGCGTGTCTCCCCGCTCTACCCGCCGTGGCCCGTCGCCTTGCGCGCCACGGCGGCGGCCGCGCGGACGAAGGCGGCCAGGGCCGGGGAGGTGGCGTGCTCGGGCCAGGCGAGGACGAGCGTGGTGGGCTCGGCATCATCGACTGGGACAGCGACCAGGTCGTCGCGGAGCTGGCTGCGGATGGAGGAGGGGAGGACGGCGACCATGCGGCGCAAGGCGATGAGGTGGAGAAGCTGCCCAAGGTCGTGGACCTCGGGTCCGTGTGAGCCGCCCTCAGATGCGCCCGGCCAGCGCGGCAGGGGCTCCCCGACGAGGTCGTCCAGGCAGACCCGGGTACGGCCCGCGAGGCGATGCGAACTCGGCATCACGAGAAGTTGAGTCTCGGTCAGGAGGTCCTGGGTGTCCAGGCCGGTGAGGTCGTGGTGGGGGCGGTGAAGCAGGGCGGCGTCGGCACGACCCTCCCGCAGGAGGATCTCACGCTCGCCGAAGCTGCACACCAGCTCGACCGGCAGCGCACCCGGCTCAGCCTGATAGGCGTCGAGGATCGCGGGCAGCAGGCCACCGTCGCCGCCCGGCTTGATGACCAGGACCAGACGCGGGTCGGCGCGGCCGGCCCGCCGGGTGCGGCGCGCCGCGGCCGACGCGGCGTCGAGCACCGTACGGCTCTCGCGGAGCAGGACGGCCCCCGCCTCGGTCAGTGCGACCCGGCGGCTGCCACGTTCCAACAGGGTTACGCCCAGCCGTCGTTCGAGCTGCTGAATGGCGCGGGAGAGCGGCGGTTGGGCCATCCCTAGCCGGGCGGCCGCCCGACCGAAGTGCAGTTCTTCGGCGACAGCGGTGAAGTAGACGAGCTCGCGGACCTCCAGTCTTTCCATACCCGCAGGGTATCGCTGCGTACCTGGTCGGTGTTGGAACTCCCGGCCGCCCCCGTGATGGGCTGAACGCATGACAGAAACCACGACTGCCCTGGTCACCGGTGCCAACAAGGGCATCGGGCGCGAGGTCGCAGCCCGGCTCGCCTCGCTCGGCACGAACGTCCTGCTGGCCTCGCGCGACCCGCACCGCGGTGCGGCAGCCGCAGCCGACCTGGGCCCGCGGGTGTACCCGGTCACCCTGGACGTCACCGACCGCGCCAGCGTCCTGTCCGCCGCCCGCTGGATCGAGGAGCGCTTTGGCCGGCTGGACATCCTGGTCAACAACGCCGGCATCTCTGGCGACCTCGCCGCCCAGAGCCCTGACAGTGTCGAACTGCCCGCTGTACGCGAGGTGTTCGAGACCAACGTGTTCGGCGTGATCAGCGTGACCACCACGATGCTGCCGCTGCTCGCCCGCTCCCCAGCCGCCCGGATCGTCAATGTCAGCAGTGGACTGGGCTCCATCGCCCGGATGACCGATCCCGAGGACTACTTCACAACCCGGCCCCCGTTGGCCGCGTACGTCCCGTCCAAGACCGCACTCAACTCGCTGACCGTGCAGTACGCCAAGGAACTGCGCAGCCGCAACATCCTGGTCAACGCCGCCGATCCGGGGCCGTGTGCGACCGACCTCACCACCGCGTTCCCCGGCCTCACCCGCACCGCGGCCGACGGCGCGGCCGTGGTCGTCCGGCTCGCCACGCTGCCCGATGACGGGCCGACCGGCGGCTTCTTCGACGAGCACGGCCCGGTTCCCTGGTGAGCTGCCTGTCAGGGAACCGAGGGACGGGGTGGTGGGGGTCAGCCCGGACGGGACGGGCGAGCCGGAGACCGCGCCGGCGCCCGACGGGCCGCAGCGCCCGGGTCACCCGCCGGACCGCTCCGGCAACAGCCGACGGAAGGGTAGCGGACCGTCAGGCAGCCTTGGCCGGGTACTCGGTCCAGCTGCGGATGGGTGAGTCGGGGGCAAAGCTGGTCTTCGGTTCGGCACGGATATTTCGCCAGCGCACGTAGGCGCCGATGGCGGCGTTCTGTTCGCCATGGCTGCGGTGGTCGGTGCCGTTGAGGGCGAGGTAGCGCAGGGCGGCGAACTCGGACTCGATCCAGTTCGGCCACGATCCGTAGGTCGGCAGGAAGACCAGCTCGATGTGGTTCGCCGCGGCCCGCGCGCGGACGTCCGGGTGCTTGTGAGGGGAGAAGTTGTCCAGGACGACGTAGAGCTTCTCGCCGGGCCAGCGGATGCGCAGGGACTTGAGTAGGGACAGGAACTCGCACCACCGTTTGCGGGTCCGGATGCGGTAGTACGTTTTGCCGGTGGCCAGGTCGAGGACGGCAAGCACGTGCATCACGCCGTCGTAGCGGTTGTAGGTGGCCCGCAGACGACGTGGTGAGCGGTGCGGGCGCCATGCCTTGCCTTTGCGGGGCATGAGGTCGAGCGGCCCGAACCCGTCCACACAGACCACCCGGCCGTCGGTCGGCGGGGGGTCGTGGAGCGCCGGGATCCGGTGCATCTTGGCGATGAAGTCCGGGTCGTTCGAGGACTTCCAGGTCGTGCTGGTCTGCCAGGAGACCCTGCCCTCGCGCAGTATCCGTCGCAGTGTCTCGCGGCTGACGGCGGGGACCACGTTCTGCTTGACCAGGTGTTCGGCGAGCTTGGTCAGGCTCCAGGTGGAGAACGCGGAGATCTTCCAGTCGGCGGGGGACGTCCGGGCGATCAGGCAGATGTGCTCACGCACCTGGCTGCTGATCATCCTGGGGCGGCCCCCGCTCCGTTTTGGGTCCAGCGACTCGAACCCCTGCTCGTTGAAGGCGTGGATGACGTCTCGCACATAGTCGGCGCTGACCTGCATCAACGAGGTGATGTCCGGAACCGACCGCCCCTGCGCGGACATCATCACCACGATCGCCCGCCGCAGCCGCACCGCGTCCTTCACGGTCCGGCTGATCCGCTGCAGCCGACGCCCTTCCTCCATGCTTACCGGCCGGACGAACACCCCCGGACGACGTCCCACGACCACCTCCACCATCACAACGTGGAAGCAGCCTGCCGCGCAACGAACGGAAGATCAATTACCCGACCAAGGATCCGAGCCAAGCCACTAGAAGCCCGGGTGGCGACGTCTGTCCTTCCGCATCGCGGACGGCACCGTCGCAGGTTGCTTCGATGGCATCAACACGCTGCCCAGTACCACAGTCACAGCCGACGGTGTCTACGCCACCAGCTGTAACCAGCGCCTCTACTGCTTCCAGAACGATTCTGCCAATCTTATGGTGAGGGGACGTCACCATGTGCTGGCGGGAGGGGCGATGGTCGAAGGACAGGATCCGTTACCCACCGTGCGACCACCGCGGCCTCCCACCCGGATCCGCCAATCGCGGCCCCTGGGTTGGCTGCTGCAGACGGTCGGCACGATCTCGATGGCCCTTGGTGGCATAAGCGCGGCCGTCTCCTTCATGTCCCTGCGCACCTGGGACGCCGAGCAGGGGGCGTCGGTCGTCATCGGGCTGGCCCTGACGTCGATTCTGCTGGCGGGCGGGCGCTGGGCGACCCGGCGGGGACAGCGGCATCGGGCACAGGTGCTCCAGACCCTCACCGGTCTTTCCGAAGGCGAGCAGGTCGTGCTGTTTTTGCGGTCCTTCGCCGACGACGAAGGGCTCGCACGGATTCAGGGGGGCTCGATGACGGAGGGCCTCTGGCTCGCGTCCACCGACACCGAGGAGCAGCAACTAGCCCGGTCCGTCAGCCCGTTCGGGACGATGGTGGCGCTCGGCCGGCCCGGCGACATGCTTCCGCAGGCGGGCGCGGGACGGCACTACAGCTCCGATCTGGAATGGCAGGAACAGGTACTGGCCGCCTTGGACCGGGCCATGCTCGTCCTCCTGGTCTGTGGACCCGGGCGCCAACTGCGCTGGGAGGTGGAACAGGTCGTCGCCCGCAACCAGCCGGAGCAGCTGGTGCTCATCGGCGTACGAGATGCCGCGCAGTACGAGTCCTTCCGGCTCGCGATGCAGGATTTCTTCCCCAAGGGCCTGCCGCCTTCGGCGATGGACCGGAAGGACCTGACGAAGGGGGCGGATACGTACGTTCGTGAAGCCGTCTGGTTCGATGCGGACTGGACACCGCACATCACTCCGCTCGGCAGTGGCGATCCCGAAGTCGAGGTGGACTTCCTGTTCAACCCCCACGCCTGGGTGGAGACGGCTTTTCCCCTGGCCATCCGGCCCGTCTACACGCGGGCCGGCCTCACCCCGCCCGGCCTGCCCTCAGGACGCGTCGCCCGCCCCTGGGCGGTCAAGGTCGCGGTTCCGTTGACCACGCTGGCCTGGGGAGCCGTCCTCGCGAGCAGCGGGCGGAGCCTTGGAGACGACGACCTGACGATGCTGGTGATTCTCGGCCTACCGTTTGCCCTGGCGCTGTACCGGACCTGGCGAGGGGGACAGTTTGCACCGGCGATCCTCAAGCTGTTCTCCGGGTTGTTCGGGCTCATATTCGTCGCAGTGCCGTTGACCGGGCCGTTCACCGGCGATGGGTTCTTGGTCGCTGGGCCCCTGTCTCTCCCCATCGGGATCGCGCTGATCACCGGTGTTCTACTGCTCAGCCGCCAAGACGTCCACGAGTGGAAGGCGTCGCACGCGTACAACGGGCGCCGTCACGTTGACTGACCGGGTGGGATGGTCTTCGGGTTGATCACGCTGGAGATTGTCCCGTAACCGGTGGGGCGGCTGGTGCGTTGGCTGAGCATGGGCGGGGTGATCTCAGCAGATGATCCGAAGTGGATCGAGCCGTTCTCGGGGCTGACCGAGGTGCAGTTCGCCAGGCTGGTGGCGTTGGTACGACGTCGTGGTGGTGACGTGCAGCGGGGCCGGCCGTGGCGGCTGTCGCTGGAGGACCGGGTGTCGCTGGTGGCGACGTACTGGCGCATGAACCTCACGTTGCGGCAGGTGGCGCCGTTGTCCGGGGTCTCGAAGTCGGCGGCCGACCGCATCTTCGATCACCTGGCACCTCTGCTGGCCGTCTCGCCGGCACGCCGACCGCGCAAGGACACCGTCTGCATCGTAGACGGCACTCTGGTGCCTGCCCGGGACCGCAGCATCGTCGCCCCGAGCAAGAACTACCGGTACTCGACCAACCTGCAGGTCGTCATTGACGCCAACAGTCGTCTGGTGGTGGCGGTGGGAGCACAGGCGGACCCAGGGGGAGTCGGCCCGGCTCGGGCATCGGATCGCCGCCTCGACGGTCTGGGAGATCCTCGACGCCGCGGGCGTCGACCCGGCGCCGCGTCGTGCCGGTCCAACCTGGCGCGAGTTCCTGGCCGCCCAGGCCGAGGGGATCATCGCGGCAGACTTCTTCCACCTCGACACCGTGCTCGGCACGAGGCTGTACGCACTGGTGTTCCTCGAGCACGGCACGAGGCGCCTGCACATCACCGGAGTCACCGCCCGGCCCACCCGGGAGTGGGCCGTGCAACAGGCGCGGAATCTCGCCGCCGGCCTGGGCAGGCGCAGGGAGTCTGTGCGGTTCCTGCTGCGTGACCGCGATGGCAGGTACGGTGCGGCGTTCGACACGGTCTTCGAGGCCGAGGAGCTGGAGGTGATCTTGAGTGTCCCGCGGGTTCCTCGGATGAACGCCCACTGCGAGAGGATCATCGGCAGCATCCGGCGCGCGATGCCCGACCACGTCCTGATCGTGAACGAGGCCCACGCCCGCCAGGTCCTGGCCGCCTGCCGGCGGCACTACAACACCCACCGACCTCACCGAGCCCGACAGCAACTACCGCCTGATGCCAAGGAACGGCCCGATGCGACAGTGCACGACCTCAACGCCCGCCGAGTGCTGCGGACCAGGATCCTCGGCGGCGTGATCAGCGAGTACCGCTATATCGCCTGACCGGCGACGATGACTTTTCGAGCGGCACAGGTTCAGGAGCTGATCGACCGCGCCTGACGCGCAGCAGGAGAGGGCGTCGAGCGTGTCGGTACGTACACCCGGCTGGCGCCCGTCCCGCTGCGCAGGGCGGCCGCGGCCACCCCGTACACGGCGGCGGGCAGCCCGGCTCCGACGGCGGGCGCCTCGGCCAGTCCGCCGAACCAGGCAGCCGCCTCGGCGGTGGAGCTGACCACCTCGTACTCCGCGGTGAGCAGCGCCATCGCGCGGGCGCCCGGGTCGGGGCCGGCGGGCGCGGCGGTCAGGGAGGCGCGCAGCTGCGCTGTCCACGGGGGCGGAGAGCCCGGCGGCGAACTCCGTCTCGGCGGCTGAGAACGACGGGCGGTCCGCGGCGCGGACGAGGACCAGGGCGCCCCACACCCGGCCGGCGTCCCGCAGGAGCACGCTCATCTCGTCGCCCAGGTCGAGCGGGCGGTAGATGTCGCGGTACCGGATGCTGCCGTCGAGGCGGCCGTCGAGTACGGCGTGCAAGGTGCCCGTGGGCGTGGCCTGGCGGGCCAGGGCGGGCACCAGGTTGGCGTCGCCCTCGCGGTACTCGATGTCGAGCACCCGGGGCATCCATGCCGCGCTCACCCCGTGCCGGTAGCAGCCGCCTATGTTGGGCAGGGTATCCGGATCCAGCAGGACCCCCGCCCAGACCTCGAAGGACACGGCGTGCGCGAGCCCGGCCGCTGCCGCTTCCAGGACCGCCAGGGGCCCGGTGTCGTCTGCTGCGCGGCGCGGACCGTCCGCCGGTGTGCCGCCTGCCAGTTGGCGGGGCCTGCCGTCTGACCTCCTGACGGCCCGTCCGACCGGGCCACGGGGCAGGTTCGCTCGGCGCGTTGAACGTTCGACAAACGGGCTGTTGGCGGGCTGCCGGTGCTGCCGACTTGCCGATGCACCGCTTTCGGCCGCATCGGACACACCCCCCAGATTCCTGGGATACCGCCGCTCCGCCGCCGTTCGCACACTTCCCACAGCCTTCGGGCCTTCGAGGGGGGACCCGTGACGAAAACATCGGAAACATCTGGGGGCAGAGGTGTGCTTGACGGCGCTTTCGCGCTGCTCGATGCCGTGCGGCGGCGGGGCGGTGAGGCCGGGCTGACGGAGATCGCCGTGGCGTGTGGGGTGCCGAAGGGGACGGCGCACCGTCTGTTGGAGCAGTTGGCGTCGGTCGGGGCGGTCGAACGGCGCGGCCGCAGGTACGTCCTGGGGCCGCAGCTGTTCCGGCTGGGCCAGTCCTGGCAGCCGTATCCCGGGCTGCGTATAGCGGCCCGGGGGCCGCTACACCGATTACGGGCCACGACGGGCGCCAGCGCCGTACTGACCGTGCTGCGCGACGGTCTCGCACTGACGGTGTCCTCGGTGCCGGGACGGGGGGAACCGCTGGTGCCGGTACGCGACGGGATGAGCTTCCCGCTCGACACGGCCGCCGGCCGGGCCCTGGCGGGCCGCGAGCGGGGCCCGGTGCTGGACCGTGAGGAGGTGGTGCCGGGCCTGAGCTGCGTCGCCCTCCCCGTCCGCGGCCCGGACGGGCGCGTGATCGCGGCACTGGCGGCGATGGCCCCGGCCGACCAGGCGCTCGCACCGGTGACAGCGGCGGTCGCCTTGGCGGCGACGGCCATAGGAGACCGCCTCGCACGCGCCGAGCGCTCCGGCGAACCTGCCATTCCGTCCGCCGCATTGTCCGCCGTATTGCTGCATTGAGTTCCACTTCCGGAGTTCCGTCCAGCGGAACTTTCGTGGCGTTGCACGGTCCGCTCCCGCCATGGTGTGGGCGCACCGGAAAACACCGGACCGCGCATCGGCGGAGAGACGCGAAGGAGGTGAGAATCATGCGCATCGAAATCTTCGACAACGGGGACGTCGAGTCGCTGGACATCTGCCAGGACTACGTCAGCTGCAAGGGCTACAGCACGTGAGCCGCTCTGCTGGTGGGGGCTTCGGCCCCCACCAGCAGCATCTCCGCACCATCACCGTTGACGGACGAGGAGGATCTCGTTGACCAGCCTGGACAGAATTCCACGGATGCGGATCATCCGTGGCGCGGATTGTTATTGGGCCATAGGGACGCGCAGCATTGCGAGGCTGCCCCTGGCCGCGGTGACGGAAGATCGGGAGCTCGTCCCCGAGGCAGAACAACTCATCAGGGCCGCGGATCTGTCCCCGACCGTCGAGCGCGACACGTACCAGCTGACGGTGCTGGTCACGACCCGGTGCAACCTCGCCTGCGCCTACTGCTTCCAGAACACCGAACTCCCGGCCACCGGTCAGACCGGCATACCGCTGCGCATCGCCGGCATGTCGATCGACGAGGACCGCACGGGCGAGATCCTGGAATTCGCGAAGCGGCAGCTGGCCCAGAACGGCAAGAAGGCATTGGACGTCATGCTGTTCGGTGGAGAGCCGACCATGTACATGGACCAGTGTCTGCGCCTGTTGCGAGGAGCCGGTGAGATCGGGCTGGCCCGGGCATCCATGATTTCGAACGGGACACTCTTCACGGTGCCGCAGATGAAGGCACTGGAAGAAGCCGGACTTCGGGATGTGCAGGTGACTTTCGACGGTGACGCCGAAGCCCACGATCGGTCACGCATCACCATCGGCGGCCGTGGTACCTTCGCCCGGATTCTGGACAACCTGGCCGAGGTGTCCCAGAAAACCGACATCCGCTGGCAGTTGCGGGTGAACCTGACCGCCGAATCGATCAAGGGCGCCGACCGGCTCGTCGACCGGCTGTCCGGACGCCTCGACCCGGCCAGGTTCGGCATCTACTTCGCCCTCGTCCACGATCCCGGGATCGGTTTCGCCGGCACCGTGGAGCACTCGCGCGCCGTGGCCGAGCAGGTCGCGGACCTGTACGGGAGAGTCGGCGAAGCAGGATTCCCACTGCCCCGGCCGACCTACAGCACCTGCGCCACCTGCGGGGAAACAAGCGGACGGACAGGCGCGACGGTGAATGCCAACGGCGTCCTGTACAGCTGCTGGGAGTCCGCAGGCCAGAAAGGCATGGAGGTGGGGGACGTGACCCGGGGCTATCTCCCGGAGAGCGTCATCTCCTCCCGCTGGGTCGCGTGCGGATACACCGCGAACGGCCAGGTCGACCCCCATGTGCGGCAGACGTTCACGGACACCTTGGACGCCCTCCTCCTGGACCGGCACTACCGGTCGGGACGCCTCGGGACGGGTAAGGTGCGCGAAGCGGACGGGGCGGCTGCGTAATGTTCCGGCCGCCTTCCGCCGCCCGCGACCTCCGGCTGCTGCTGACGGCCCTGACCTGCTCGGCGGCGGGATCGCTCATGGAGCCGGTCGCCGTCATCTTCGCGGTCCTGGGCCCACTGGACGGTGGCCCGTCCGAGGTCGGGACCGTTCTGGCAGCGGGGTTCGGCGGGGTGGTCGCCTGCAGCGCCCTGGGAGGCGTGTTCGCCGATCATTATGCGCCCCGGCGCGTGATGATCGCCGCCGACAGCGTCAGCTTCATCATTCAGGCAGGCACGGCAGCCGGCCTCGCGGCGGGGGTCATGTCCGTGCCCGTACTCGCCGTACTGGCGTTCGCCGGCAGTGCTGCAGGGTCTTTCTCCGGGCCTGCATCACGGGCCCTGCTGACGCAGATCGTCGACCGGAACGGCCTCCAGCGGGCGAATGCCAAGCGCAGCACACTCATGTCCACGACGAAAATCATCGCTCCTCTCCTCGGTGGGATACTCGTCCCGCTGATCGGGGCAGCCTGGACGATCGCGGTGGACGCCGCGACCTTCGCCTGCAGCGCCCTCCTCGTCGTACGGATCCGTGCACGGGCAAAGCCGTCGGACCGCCGGCAGGGAGGGCGGACCAGAGCGCCCGGCTTCGTCCGGGAACTGCGGGAAGGCTGGTCCGAACTGACACGGCGTCCGTGGCTCTGGGGAACGATCGCGGTGTTCGGCGGTTTCGAACTTCTCGTCTCCGCGCCCCTGGTGACCCTGAAACCGCTGCTCGCCGAGGACCTGTACGGGGGAGCCCGCGGCTACTCCTGGCTCATCGCCGCCTCCGGGCTGGGAGCTGTTCTGGGCGGTCTGGCGGCCGCCCGGTTCACCGTCCGAAGACCCCTGCTCGGGGTGGCGGTGCTCATCTTCCCCCTCGTGACCACGCCACTGGCGCTGGCTCTCGGCGCGCCCCTCACGGTCGTGGTCACCACGTCCGTCCTGAGCGGGGCCTGCGAGGCCGTCATCGGAGTGCTGTGGTTCACCACCATCGGCCGAGTGGTACCGCAGGAGGCCCAGGGCAGGGTCACGTCCTGGGACACCACCGGTACGTACGCATTGCGCCCGGCCGGGCTCACGCTGGGCGGGATCGCGGCGGTCGCCGTCGGTTCCGGACCGATTCTGTGGACGGCCGTCACTGCCACGGTGCTGCTTCCCCTACCGCTCCTTCTCCTCGGTGACGTCCGAACGCCCATATCCGAACTCGACGGCACGGATCAGCTGAGGACTGCCTCGAAGATCGCGTAGGTCTCGGCGCCGAAGAGGACGAAGCGGACCTCCTCAAGGGGGGCGGGGGAGCTTGTGCGGACCGTTTCGATGGCGATGCGGGCGCCGTCGTCCATGGGCCAGCCGTAGACGCCGGTGGAGGTGGCCGGGAAGGCGACCGTGCGGGCGCCCAGTTCGGCGGCGATGCGGAGGGGTTCGCGGTAGCAGGAGGCCGGCAGCTCCGAGCGGTCGTTGTGTCAGCCGTTGTCAGGGGTAGGTCATCGGGCAGCCGTTCCGCAGGGAGTACTGTGCGGCGCGCAGGTAGAGCGCGACGTAGAAGGCCGCGTCCCGGTCCGCGGCCCACGGTCCCGGCCGCATCCGGGCGGTCCGCTCCGCCCCGCCCTCCAGGAACCACAGGCTCAGTGCGAGGTTCTCGCCCGTGGGTATCGCGTCCACGGGCAGTCCGACGGCGTCGGCCAGCCGCTCGGCCAGGGCGAGCACCCGCGGGGCTCCGGCGACCGCTGTCTGTTCGCCGGAGTACGCGGTGCCGACGGGGAGCACGATCTCCTCCTCCAGCGCGAGGGGCACCAGCACGCTCCAGTCGAGGAGGGTCGACAGCTCCGAGTCGGTCAGCCGCGTCCTGCACAGCGCCACGAAGCCGTCCATGGACGGGCTGACCTTCTCCTCGAACCAGCCCGGCGTCTCCCGTGCCGCTGCCGCAGCTCGTAAGGGGGCAGCCCGCGCCGCTCCAGCTCGGTGTTCAGCGCGGCGGCGACGTCTCCGTACCCGTCCTTTCCCGGCTGCGACCAGTCCTGCGCGGCGACACTCACCAGATAGACACCCATGATCGCAACGTAGCGGCCGCCACCGGCAACGTCCCGGCCCCTCGAGGCAACCAGCGGGCAAGCTCGGCGAGTTCCGTCGAAGTGATCGACTGACCAGTGTGGTACCGCTTACGCTGCGTGCTCGGGGAGAGTGGGGCTGGGCGGGGGTACATGGCTGATCCGATCGAAACCGTTGCTCCGGACGATTCTGGTTCGGTCACACCGCGGCGCTGGGCCTCTTCTCCGCCGGTACGTACTGCAACGGCAGCGTCGCCTCCGAAGGCTGGGTGAACGAGGCCAGGTCGTCGTCGCTGTGGTGGGAGACCACGTGCGGCGGCGAGATCCGGCTGGAGAAGCACTTGTCCGCCCAGACGGACGCCTCCGGCGGCGTCATGATCTATGTGACGCTGCGGCTGTACGAGGACACGAACGTCACCAACACCGACCTCGACGCGGAGTTGGACTTCAACCGCTACGTCCCGGCCGGGCAGATCTCCACGCTCAGTGAGATCACTCTGCGCAGCGGCGAGAACGGCGGCAAGGACTGGGCGAAGCTCAACCTCTCACCCTGCACAACGACCGCTGACGGCACGCCTGGGCGGGTCACCTGGTTCACCGGCCCGCCCGGGTCCGCCGCCGTTCCCGGTTCCTCGGGGCGCGGCAACCGGAGCCATGGCTCCCACCTGCGCGAACAGCACCCGGCGACGACACTGGGCGCTAGCCTGGGGCCATGAAGCGCAACGGGGGAGATCTACGCGCGGGTCGTGTCACGGACGCGGTGTCACGGGCGGCGCGGTCCGCGCGGACCGTGGAGGAGTTCTTCGAGAAGGTCAAACGGGCCACGCGTCCGGCGCTGCGGTTCGACATCTGGGCCGGTGTGACCGTGGACCCGCAGACCCTGATGAACACCGGCGGCGACTACCGCGATGCACTGCCGCCGTCCATGATGCCGCGCATGCTCGACATCGAGTACCGGGAGGGCGACGCCAACGACCTGTCCCAGCTGGCGACCAGGGCGAAGCCCGTGGGCCTGCTGAGCCGCGAGACGGGCGGCTGTCTCGAACGCAGCCCCCGCTACCGGGACATCATGCGGCCACTGGGGTTCCGGGACGAACTGCGGGTGCTGCTGCGTGACCGGCACGGAGCATGGGGCGCGCTGATCATGGGGCGCGCGCAGGACGCGCCCGCCTTCGCCCCGTCCGACCTGGCCGTGGCGGCCTCGCTCGCTCAGCCGCTTGGCTCCGTACTGCGCCGGCTGCACCTGACCCGGCTCGCCGAGGCCGGCGCGTCGGCGGCGGCACCGGGTCTGGTGCTGCTGGACGGGGAGTACCGGGTGGTGCACCGCACCCCCACCGTGGACATGTGGTTCGAGGGCCTGGCCGGCGAACCGGCCCCGTCCGCGGGTGATCGGTTGCCTCCTGCCGTTTACGCCGTGGCGGCCGCGGTCCAGGCGCCCGACGCGCCGGGAACCCGCACCTCCTGGATGCACAGCCGTGCCCACGGCTGCGTGCGGTTGCACGCCTGGCGTCTCGGCCGCTCCGACACGACGGGGGCCCGCACCGCCGTGGTCGTCGAGAAGGCGGGCCCCGGCGAGCACTTCGGGCTGATCGCCGCGGCCTACGGGCTGACACCGCGCGAGAGGGACGTCACCGGGCTGGTTCTGCGCGGGCACTCCACCGCCGACATCGCACGCCGCGCCGGGCTGTCCCCGCACACGGTTCAGGACCACCTCAAGTCGGTGTTTGACAAGACCGGCCTGCACAGTCGGCGCGAGCTGGTGGCCGGCGTCTTCGCCCGCCACTACCTGTGACGTACGCGCAACGCGTCAGCCATCAGGCCTCCCTAGGGTCGGCCCTGCGACGGCGGGGGTCTGCCCTCGCCTCGGGATGGGGCCGGTGAGCGCCGCTGCCATGCGGCGGCCACCGGCCCGGTGTGCGATGTGCCGGTTCGGTGTCGGTGGGTGGGTGTCAGTGACGGCGCGTCAGGACTGGGTGTTTTCGACGGTCGGGCGTTGAGGAAGGGCGGCGTCACTGTCGTAGGGCAGTACGTGCGGCGGCCGGGGCTGTCGTGGAGCGGTACACCCCCGCTCCGCTCCGCTGTCTTGGGAACGGTACTTCTGATCCTTCCGGGGGCTGCGTGGCGGCACGGTGGTCGGTGTCGGTCTTGCGCGGGCGGAAGGGTGTGGGGTGGGGGAGCCGGGCGCGTGGGGTGAGGTCACGGCGGGGTTGAGGGTGTCCAGGCCGGTGCTGGTTGCGCGGCTGCTGGAGCTGGATGCGGCCGGGGCGTTGACGACGGCGCATGTGCGTGCGGGCGCCCATGTCGGCGGGGTGAATGTGCGCACGGTGTGGCGCTGGCTTCAGGCGGCGCGGAGCGAGGGCCGCATGGAGCCAAGGCGCGGGCCCGACTGGAGGTGGCCGACCAGGCGTGGGAGGTGCTGGCGCAGGCAGGCGGGAACGTGGCGGCGCTGCGTCGGCCGCGGCCGCCGACCCCGGCGCACGCTCCCGGGCAGGCCGGCCCGAGCAGCTCCTGCACGCCCATCGCTGGCGCGCACCACCCTGGGCTCCGCACCGCCGGCAGCGGCAACCCAGTGCGGGCCGGCATCCTGATGATCAGAAAACCACCATTCGCGCATGATAAACGCCTCATGTGCGCCTTATGCGCGATTTTGTGTACGCGAGGGCAGCATAATCAGCACCTGTTTCTGATCCCAGCTCTGAGATGCGTCTGGTGATGTCTTGATCACGGGGTGGTTGGTTCGAGTCACTACGCTGAGCGCCTTCACACCTCGGGAGGTTCGGTTGGTACGGCGGAGCACGCTCGGGCGGGACTTCCGGCAGTTGTGGGGCGCCTACGCGGTCAGCGCAGCAGGCAGTGCCGTCGGCATGGGGGCATTGCCGTTGATTGCCCTCCTGGTGCTGGATTCCTCTGCGTTCCAGGTCTCTTTGCTCGCGGCGTTGTCCGCGGTGGCCAGTGGAGTGATCGCTCTGCCGCTCGGTGTGCGTATCGAGCACCAGTACAAGCGGCCGGTCATGATCACCGCCGACCTGGCCCGCTGCGTTCTGCTGGTGAGCGTTCCGGTCGCCATGGCTTTCGGAAGGCTCACCTACACGCAGTTGTGCGTCGTAGGGGTTCTCCAGACGGCGGCGTCTGTCGCGTTCGACGCGGCGAGTGGCGCGCATCTGAAGGCACTTGTCCCGCCCGAGGACCGCCTTCGTGCCAACAGCCTGTTCGAGACGACCAACTGGATTAGCGTCAGCGCCGGCCCGCCCATGGGCGGGCTCCTGATCGGGGCACTGGGCACGGCCGCCACGATGGTGGTCGACGCGCTGTCCTTCCTCGGATCGGCCCTGGGCATCCGTCATATCCGACAGCCCGAACCCGCGCCACCGGCCCGCGCCGCCACCTCTCACCTGGGCCGCGACATCGCTGCCGGTTGGCAGTACCTCCTGCGGCACCCAGGACTGCGGCCGCTGTTCTTCAACGCGCTGCTCTTCGGTGGATCCATCATGATGACTTCACCACTGATGGCCGTCCTCATGCTGGATGACCTTGGCCTGGCACCGTGGCAGTACGGACTCGCACTGGGACTGCCGTGCCTGGGCGGCGTGCTGGGTTCACGCTTGGCCCCGCTGCTCACCCAGCGATTCGGGCAGCGCCGGGTTCTGTTGCTGTCCGGGGTTGCACGCACCCTCTGGACGATCCTGCTGCCCCTGACGCCCTCCGGCGCCCTCGGCGTGCTCGTCATCGTGGCCGCCGACTTCGGCCTGCTCTTCTCCGCCGGTGTCTTCAACCCGTCGTTCACCACGTATCGCATGTCGGCCACACCGGACGCCTTCATGTCCCGCGTCGGCACATCCTGGTCCGTCGGCTCGAAGACATGCCAGGCCGCCTTCATGATCGCTGGTGGTCTCATCGCCGCCCCAGCGGGGGTCCGCGGTGCCCTGCTCATCGCGGGGCTGCTGTGCATGGCGAGCGCGCTGCTCCTGCCATGGCGGAGGGAACGCATCTCCGCGAGCAATGTTCCGGCGCCCACGACGGAAGCGGCCCCGTCACCAGCCACGGATAGTCCCTCCGCATAGCGGCTTCGCCGGATTGCAGTGATGCGGCTCTGTCGGGGTGGGGAGAGCAGTGCTCAGGGGCTGTGTCCGGGCCCGGTGGACTCTTGATGGCGCTGCTGGCCGTCAGGGCCGAGATGATCAGTCTCGTTGGGCCTCGCGGGAGGCCGGCTGTCCTGCCCTGCGGAAGCTTCGGCGGGTGATGCGCCTGGTCATAAGAGTGATCGCGGCCCAGGTGAGGAGCGATTCCGAGTGCTGGACGAGCCGTTCGTAGTCGCGCGCGTGTCGACGGGCGTGCATGACCCAGGCGTGTGAGCGTTCGACGACCCGGCGCCGGAGCAGCACGACGAACCCGAAAGCGTCCTTCGGGCGGCCGACGGTCTTGATCGTCAGGTTCAAGTAGGTCTTTGCCCAGGTCACGACCTGTCCGGCATAGGCCGAGTCGGCCCAGACGATGGTGATCTCGGGGTGCACCAGCCGCAGCCGGAACAGTACGTCTTTGGCCGCGCTGCGGTCGGTCATGTCGGCCGGGGTGACCCTGGCGAACAGCGGGAGGCCCTTGGTGTCCACGACCAGGTGCCGTTTACGGCCGTTGATTTTCTTGCCGGCGTCGTAGCCGCGGGAGTCCTTGCTGACGGTCTCGGCGGCCTTGATTGACGGCGATGTGTCGGCTTCGTGTCAGTGAGAGCGCGTCAGTGAACCGTTTTCATCCTGTCCTGTAGAGGTGATGGTGCAGGTCAGCGGGGTGGTGTGACGAGGCGAGGCTCCTGGTCGTTGCGGTGGTGTTCTCTACGCACCATGCTTCGTCCGAGGAGCCTCGCTTGGTCCCGTATCGAGCCACGCTCGACGTCCCGCATGAGCTGGTCGAGCATGTCTCATGGCTGACCTATGCCCGAAGGTGTGAACGCGGCACGCGGTGGCGCAAGCTGGGCTGCTTCCACCAGGCCCTGCTGATGCTGGTGCCTCTACGCAAGAACGAGACGCTGCCCCAGCCCGCGACGGGATTCGGAATCTCCACCGCAACCGCCTGGCGGTTGACGTCAGCAAGGTCCCCACCCATAACCACACCAACGACCGACCTGGTCAGCAGTCACGGCAAGCACCGTTGCAGTACTAACACCGTGTCCTATGTGGTGAGGCGGTCGTTGGGCCATGCATGGGGCGGGGTACGTGGAGTTGGATTGTGCCGGACGGGCTGTGGGAGATCGCGAAGCCGCTGATCCCTCCGTCGAAGGTGCGGCCGCAGGGCGGCGGGACGCGGGACACGCCTGATGAGACGCTGTTCGCTGCGATCATCTACGTGCTGGTGTCCGGCTGTGTCTGGCGGGCGCTGCCGCCGTGCTTCGGGATATGGAAGTCGACCCCCCACCGGCGGTTCGTCATCTGGTCGAGAGCCGGTGTCTGGGGCCGGCTGCACGAGGCCGTGCTGCACCGGCTCGACGACGCCGGTCTCATCGACATCTCGCGCGTCGTCCTCGACACCGCCCACGTCCGCGCCAAAAAAGGGGTGAACACACAAGTCCGAGCCCCGCGGGCCGGGGCAAGCCGGGTTCCAAGATGCACACCCTGTCGGACGCGAACGGACTGCCCCTCCTCGTCGGCGTCTCGGCCGCCAACACCCACGACAGCGAAGGGCTGAGGCCCATGGTGGAGGGTGACCAAACGAGACACGACCCCCACAACGGCCGGTACTCCAAGCCCCAGCGCCTGCATGCAGACAAGGCCTATGGCCGTGCTGACCTGCGTAGACGGCTACGGTGGAAGCGCACCGGGGTACGCATCGCGCGTAAGGGCATCGAGTTCAGCGAGCGATCAGGGCGGCGCCGCTGGGTCATCGAACGGACCATCTCCTGGCTCTCCGGCCAGCGTCGGCTCAGCCTCCGCTACGAACGCAAACCCCGCAACTACCTGGCCTTTCTTGGCCTGGCCGCCGCTGTCTGCTGCTACAGACGACTCGTCCGCCTCACCACATGGGACACGGTGTCAAGGTTCCGCCGGGGTCTTTCACTGTCATGGAACACCGAGGCTGGGTCAAGACCCGCGCCTCCTTGGGGAACCTGGTCACCGCTGCCCGTACCGTACGCGGGGAGCTGGACGCTTCCTGACCGCGGGGTCCCGACGGGGTAGGGCGCCTCGAGGGTTTTGGCCCATCGGTCACTGGTGCGGACGATTTCAGTCACCGTAGGATCCCGCTGCTCCGCCGTGTACGCGCCCGCCCCTGCCCTGTCGTGAACGCGCACTGTGGTGGTCAGCCACGTCACATGCTCCGGCCGTCACCGGGAATGCCTCCCGGCTGAGGTTGAACAATGGCTGACCCGCGCGCGTAGTGAGTTCGCAAGTGGTATGAGCCACCCGACGAACGCGAGGAGAAGTGATGGCCGGCCATGGCCCGCTCCGCGCTGTGCGGGTGACGGTGTTCAGCCTGGTGTGCGTGCTGCTGGCGGCCGCCGGTCACGGCGTGGCCGGCGGTCATCGACCGTCCCTGGCCCTGCTGGTGCTCGGCGGCACGGCTGTCGCCCTCACGGCGGGGCGTCTCGCCGGCCGCGAGCGCACCCTCGGCCAGATCACTGGTGCGGTCACGGTCACGCAGGGCGCGCTGCACCTGCTGTTCGTGCTCGCCGGTCCCGCTCATTCCCATGCCTCGTCCTCTGCGCAGCAAGGACGACACGCTGACCCGGCTGCACATATGGGGTACGTGCCGTATGCAGGGCATTACGGCTCCGAGGTCGTGGCGGGAGCTGCAGAGGCAGGGGCGGAACCCGTCGGCATGACCGCGGCCGCCGCCCACCTCAGCCCGCTCATGCTGCTCGCGCACCTGTTCGCCGGGCTCGGTGCCGCCTGGTGGCTGCGTCAGGGAGAGGCCCTGGTGTGGCGGCTGGGCCGGCTGCTGGGCGCACCCGTGTCGGCGGTCCTGCATGCGCTGGCCCTGCTGCGGCGGTGGTCACGGTACCGGGCGGAGCTCTCGCGTAGTCGCGTCCCACCGGGCTTCCGGGCGGGGCGTGAGGCAGCGTGCCGTACCCGGGTGCTGCGACACGCGCTCGCCCGGCGTGGGCCGCCCGTTCTGTTCACCCGCTGATCCGGCCGAGCCGAGGGAGTCGACGGACCTCTCGCCCGGCCGGTGTTTCCACCGCCCGTGTCCCGGGGCCGCCCGGGCGCACGCGGCGGCCGTCACGCGTACGCCGCGCATCTCTCCTGCCCGCTCATCGCGGTGCCGACGGCGCGCGGCGCGTGCCCTATCGGCAGTGAACAGAACTCCGGCCCCCTCCGTACGGGCCGGCACGACTTCAGGAGCCAACCCGCTCATGAGTACCCACTCCCACCCCTCCGCCGACGGGATCCCACCCGCCGGCTCCCCGGGCCAGACGCCGGCACCCGCTCCCTCCGACGAGGCCGCGTCCACCGCGATCGCCGCCGGGGCCGCACCGGCCGAGAACGGCGGGGCCGTAAGCCGTCGTACCCGTTCCGGCTGGTGGCCCCTGCTGACCCGGCTGCACTTCTACGCCGGCGTCCTGGTCGCCCCGTTCCTGCTCGTCGCGGCGCTGACCGGGCTGGCGTACACCGCCGTACCGCAGCTCGACCAGCTCGTCTACAGCGAGCAGTTGCGGGTGGAGAAGGTGGGTGTCACGGCGAAGCCGCTCACCGAGCAGGTGGCGGCCGCCCGCGAGGCCCATCCCGAGGGCAGTGTCGCCTCGGTCGTGCCGCCCGAGGCGCCGGACCACACCACCAAGGTCGTGCTGTCCGTGCCCGAGCTCGCCGAGCAGGACAAGCAGCGCACCGTCTACGTCGATCCCTACACGGGCGAGGTGCGCGGCGCCCTGACCACGTGGTCCGGTTCGACCCCCCTGGCCACCTGGCTGGACGACCTGCACCGCCATCTCCACCTCGGCGAGACGGGCCGCCTGTACTCCGAACTCGCCGCGAGCTGGCTGTGGGTGCTGGTACTGGGCGGTCTTCTGCTGTGGTTCGGACGCCGCCGCACCTACGCGGGCGGATCGAAGCGCCACGCGGTGCTGCCCGAACGCGGGGCACGGGGTGTGCGCCGCAGCCGCAGTCTGCACGCGGTCACCGGGGTGTGGATCTCGGCCGGCCTGCTCGTCCTCAGTGCCACCGGGCTGACCTGGTCGGCGTACGCCGGTGAACGCTTCACCGAACTGCGCACCTCGTTGAGCGCATACGCGCCCGAACTGGACACCTCCATCTCCGGTGGCGCGCAAGGCACTTCCGGGCACGACCACTCCAGCGGGCACGAAGCCGCAGCGGCGGGCGGCCTGCCGGCCGGGCTCACGGTGGACCAGGTGCTGGAGAAGGCCCGTGCCGCGGGACTCGACGGTCCGGTGGAGATCGGCACGCCCGCCGACGACAAGAGCACCTGGTCGGTCGCCCAGACCGACGGACTGTGGCCCGTCCGCCTGGACCAGGCGGCCGTCGATCCGCACACCGGCGAGGTCACCGCGCGAGTCGACTGGGCGGACCACCCGGTGCTCGCCAAGCTCAGCACCCTCGGCGTGCGCGCCCACATGGGTACCCTGTTCGGCCTGGCCAACCAGATCGTCCTCGCGGTCATCGCGCTCGGCCTGACGTCGGGCATCGTGCTCGGCTACCGCATGTGGTGGCAGCGCCGGCCCACGCGTGGGGACCGCCGCGCGCCGGTGGGCCGCGCGCCCGCCCGCGGCACGTGGCGGCACCTGCCCTGGCCCGCCCTGGCCGTGGCAGCGCCGCTGATCATCGCGGTCGGTTGGGCGTTCCCCTTGCTGGGCTGGTCCCTGCTGGCCTTCCTGGCCCTCGACGCACTGCTCGGCCTGATCCACCACAGGCGGGTCGGCCGCGCTGCCGTGCGCGCCTGACCTCACGGCAGGGTCCTTGTCGGTCCGGCTCGTGGCAACGGTCGCGGTCGGCACTGCCGGCGTACCCCGTGCAGGACCCCCGGGACCTTGCTGCACGCAGCGTGCAGCAAGGTCCCGGGGGCGGGAAGAGGAGGGATCCCGTGAACGCTTTCGCCGACTCCCGTCGTGCGCGTGCCGTGCGGCGAGGACGTCCTCGCCCACGCCGGCGCGCTGCGCTCGGTCCACGTCGACGCCTTCTGCGCACCGCCCTGGAACGGGGACGAGGAGAAGGCCGCCGAGTTCGCCGCGCGCCTCCCCCGTGACGCGCGCGCCCCCGGTTTCACCGCCGCGGTGGCCGTGGAGGGCGGGGGCGTGCCCGGCTTCGTCGGCGGGTGGACCACGCTCCTGCCTTTCCCCATGGACCGCTGCTGTCCGCAGGCCGCCGCAGGCCTCGTCGCCCGACGGACCGAGGACCGGCTGTACGACGCCTTCAGGGTGGACGAACTCGCCGTCCGGCCCGGCGCGCACGGCGGCGGGCTCGCCGGAGAACTGCTGGAGGCGGTCACCGCGGGCGCCCCCGAGGGTCCCAGGCTGTTCACCTCCGTCCGGGCGCCCCGGGCGGTGGCCTTCTGCCGCCGCCCGGGCTGGACCCGGGCCGCCCACCCCTTCCCCGACGGCAAGGGCATCGTCGTCTTCCCCGGCCCGCGCCGTCCCGCCCGCGGCCTCGTCCCGCTGCCGTTCCGAGCCGTGGCGGTCCGCGCCGCTCAGGGAGCCGTACGGCGGCGCGGTGGGGTGAAGGCGTACAGGTCGAGGATCTCAGGCCGGGGAGCGACGCCGGGGCCGCCCGCCCGTACCCAGGCGACGATGTCCTCCGTCGCGTCCGGGTCGTTCACCAGGCCGAACCACACCGGCCGGGCTCCGGCCGCCCGCCCCGCGGACGAGGGCTGCACGACGACCACGTTCGCCTGGTCGCACACGTCCAGGCAGGCGGAGACACGTACGGGTGCCTCCGCGCGCAGACGTGCGGACTGCGCGGCGTGGTCGACGCCGGTCACCTTCGGCGTACCGCAGCAGCAGTCCCGGCACACGACGATCCGGCACGGCACACCACCGGCCGGTCCCGCGGTCTCCTCGGCGCCGAACGCCTCACCGTCCGTTGTCTCGAACATGCCGAAACACCCCTCTCTCCGGGGAGATCCGCCCCGGCGTCCTTCAAGGAGGCGACGACGTGAGTCTCCTGGCTCTCGGGTCACAGCTCGTCCCGGCCTTCCCACCCTTCGAGGGGCAGTGGCCTGTTCGGGATCCGCTCACCGATCACAGTGGCGGGACCGCGCCGGATTCGCACCGGCTTCCTCGGACCGTCGTCGCCCTGTCGCCGGCCATCATCCCATCAAGTCCGTCCCCCGCCCTCGGAAGCCCGTGCCGGCCTTCCCCGGCCGACGGCCGAGGACCGGATCACTCGGGCTCGTGAGCGTGCGGACTCGTCGAAGGTGGCTCGGCCGGGCGTTTTCGGCCACCGTCATGGCCGGACGCGACCACGAGGACGAGCTCGCCTTCTACCTCTACTTCCACTTCCAGCACTTCCTGGCGGTGTACGCCGTCGAACGGGCCTCCGGCGTGTTCTACAGCCTGGTCCTCCTGGTCTGCTTCACGCTCGTCATCGTCGTCCAGCCCCTCGCGTCCGGCCTGATCCGGCGCATGCCCTACGCGACGGCCCTCGCGATCGGCTTCACGGGCCTGGCGGCCGGGCTGGCCGCCCTGGCGGTCGGCACCCGGCCGGCCCTGCTGGCGGGCGGAGCGCTGATCACCCTGGGCGACATCGTCCTGTTCCTCAAGAACGACCTGGAGGCACTGCGCCGCAGCCCGCGCTCGGACGCCGTGGTCTTCGGCCAGCAGCGGTTGGCGGCGGGACTCGGCGCCTGCGCCAGCGGAGTGCTGGGCGGACAGCTGTACGGCCTCACCGAACGCGCGAGCCAAACGGGCTGGTTCTGGCTGCTGGCCGCAGCACAGTGCCTGGTGCTGCCCCCCGCGCTGCTGGCACTGCGCGATCGCGGGGTGAAACACACCCACCCACACGATGACGACGAAGGAGCACTGAGACCGCATGACACGGACGGACGGGTTCCAGGACGATGACTTCTGGACCGAGTTCCACGACTTCCTGTTCCCCGAACAGCGCTACGAGCAGGCGGAAGACCTGCTGGACAGCTCTCCGCTGCTGTCCTTTCCCCGGGGTTCTCGCGTACTCGACCTGTGTTGCGGTCCAGGGGTGTTCACCGTGCCACTCGCCCGGCTCGGTCACGACGTCACCGGAGTGGACCTCAGTCCAGCCATGCTGGAGCGCGCACGCAAGAAATCGGCTGACGCCGATGCCCACGTCACCTACGTACGGGCCGACGCGCGCGAGTACGAGGCACCGGGCGCGTTCGACGTCGTCCTCAACATGTTCACCTCGTTCGGATACTTCGAGGAGCCCGCCGACAACGCCCGCGTGCTGCGCACCATGTACACCTGCCTGGCACCCGGCGGCACCCTCGTCCTGGACCTCGCCGGCAAGGAACTGCTGGCCCGCAGGATCACCCCGCCCAAGGTGGTGCGACGCGGCGACGACCTGATGGTGCAGACCGACACCGTGCTGGACGACTGGGCACGGCTGCGCAGCGACCGGGTCCTGGTCCGGGGCGAGCGGGTGACGCGTACCACCCTGGTGTGGTTCGTGTACAGCGCGGTCGAGTTGCGGCGGATGACGCGGGAGGCGGGATTCGGCCGGGTGGAAGTCTTCGGCGGTTTCGACGGCCGTCCCTACGACGAGAACGCCGAGCGGCTGGTGCTCCGGGCGGTCCGGGAGGCGTGACGGAGGGCGTGGGGGAGTGCGGGTGGGTCAGCACGCCCTTTCGACCCGAGCTCGGCGGATCGTAGTATCACCGGGTCATCGCCGCGACGGGAGACAGGAAGCCGGTGCGAATCCGGCACGGTCCCGCCACTGTGACCGGGGAGTGCCCCCTCCGACATGCCACTGCGCGAGCCGCAGGAAGGCAGGAGGGCGTCGATCCGGGAGTCAGGACACTGGCCTGTCGCGGGCCCGTTCCGAGGAGCGCGGACTCCCCAGGAGGCTTCACGTGTACGACGGCACGTTCCGTCCCCCCCTGTTCACCCCTGCCCGCAGGCGTCACGCCCTGCGTGCCACGGCCGCGGCCTTGGCCCTGTCGGCGGCCCTGCTGACCGCCGGCTGCGGATCGTCGCAGGACACAGCCCGGGCCGCGGAGGCCACGGCCATGCCGGCCGACGGCTTTCCCGTCACCATCGACAACTGCGGCGTGAAGACGACGTACGACAAACCGCCCTCCCGTGTCGTCACCGTCCACCAGCACCCGGCGGAGCTCATGCTCGCCCTAGGTCTGAAGAACCGCATGGTCGGCACCTCCTTCCCCGACTCCGCCGTCCTGCCCGAGCTGAAGCAGGACTACGAGTCGATTCCGGAACTGGCGAAGAAGGAACCGTCCTTCGAAACGGTTCTGGAGGCCGATCCGGACCTCGTCTACGGCGGCTACGGCAGCGCCTTCGCCGAGAACGAGGGCCGCTCCCGCCAGGCGTTCGCAGACGCGGGCATCGACACCCACCTCAACCGTGAGTACTGCGGCAAGAAGCGGGTGACGATGAAGGACACCTACGACGAGGTCCGCACCATCGGCCGGATCTTCGGCGTCTCTGACCGGGCGGACAAGCTGGTCGCCGACCTCGAAGGCCGCGTCGACAAGGCCGCCACCACGGTCGAGGGCGAGCCCGAGGTGCCCGTCTTCGTCTACGACAGCGGCGACAAGACCGCCTTCACCGCGGGCGGCAAGAGCCTCGGCACCGAACTGATCCGGCTGGCCGGCGGCAAGAACGTCTTCGGCGACCTCGACGACGTCTTCGGCGACGTCTCCTGGGAGCAGGTCGTCGAGCGCAGGCCGGAGGTCATCGCGATCTACGACTACGCCGACGCCGGGAGCGTCGGTCAGAAGAAGGAGTTCCTGCTGTCCCAGCCCGCCCTCGAGGACGTACCCGCCGTCAAGAACAAGCGCTTCGTCGTGCTGCCGCTGACCGCCACCCTGGTCGGGGTCCGGTCCGCGTACGCAGTGGGGGACCTGGCCCGCGGCATCCACCCCGAGAGCTTCGCGTGACGGCCCCGGCACCCGTCCCGGCGCCGAGCAGGCCGGGCCACAACGGCAACAGGCCGAGAGGCGGGCGGGCCCGACCGGTCTCGCCCTCACGCTCGTCGTCCTGGCCGTCCTGCTGGCGGTCTCCGCCACGGCGGGCCTGGCCATCGGCTCGGTGCAGGTGCCGCCCGGCCAGGTATGGGGCATCGTGACGCACGCGCTGGGCGCCGACTGGGCGGATGCCGACTGGTCACGGGCGCGGGAGACCATCGTGCTGGACGTGCGGGCACCGCGCGTGCTCCTCGGGGCCGTGGCCGGCGCCGGACTGGCGGTGGTGGGCACCACCCTGCAGGCCCTGATCCGCAACCCGCTCGCGGAGCCCTACCTGCTCGGCGTCTCCTCCGGGGCGTCCCTGGGCGCCGTCGTGGTGATCGTGTTCGGGGTGACCTGGTTCGGGCCGGTGTCGCTGTCGGTCGCCGCGTTCGCGGGCGCGCTGGGCGCACTGCTGCTCGTCTACGCCACCGCCCGCACCGGCGGCCGGATCACGTCTGCACGGCTGGTCCTGTCCGGTGTGGCCGTCGCCGCGGTGCTCACCGCCGTGCTGGACCTGCTGCTGCTCACCACCGACCGGGGCAACGAGGCCCGCGCGGTCCTCGCCTGGACCCTCGGCGGTCTCGGCGGCGTCAACTGGGACACTCTGTGGCTGCCCGGCGCCGCCCTGCTTCTGGGCATCGGCATCCTCATGGTGCAGGCCCGCAACCTGAACCTGTTGCTCGCCGGTGAGGAGGCCGCGACGACGATGGGGCTGGACGTGGCCCGCTTCCGCGCCCGCATGTTCGTCCTGCTCTCCCTCGTCACCGGCATCCTCGTCGCGGCCGCCGGGCCGATCGGCTTCGTCGGGCTGATGCTTCCGCATATCGTGCGGCTCGCCGTCGGTGGCGACCACCGCCGCGTCCTGCCGACGGCAGCGCTCGGCGGCGCGGTCTTCCTCATCTGGGCCGACATCGCCGCACGCGTCGTCGCCGCGCCCATGGAGATACCGGTCGGTGTGCTCACCGCACTGTGCGGAGGCCCGTTCTTCCTTTGGCTGATGCGCCGCGACGCCCGGCGGAGCACCACCCGAGGAGGGGCATGACCGGCACGGAACTCGTCATCGACGGAGTCACCCTCACCGCCGGCGCGCGCCGCCTGGTCGAGGACGTCTCCCTGACCGCCCGGCCCGGCGAGGTCATCGGCCTGGTCGGACCGAACGGCAGCGGCAAGTCCAGCCTGCTGCGCGCCGTCTACCGCGTCCTGCGCCCCACCACCGGCCGGGTCGATGTCGACGGCATGGACGCCTGGTCGCTGCCCGTGCGGCAACTCGCCCGAACGGTGGCAGCGGTCGTACAGGAGTCAGGTGCCGAGTTCGACCTCTCGGTGCGTGAGGTCGTCGCCATGGGCCGCACCCCGCACAAACAGCTGCTTGACGGCGACACCCCCGAAGACGCCGACCTGATCCGGTCGGCGCTCGCCGCGGTGGACGCCACCGACCTGGCCCACCGCCCCTTCGACCGGCTCTCCGGCGGCGAACGCCAACGCGTCCTCATCGCCCGCGCCCTCGCCCAGCAGCCGTCCCTCCTCGTCCTGGACGAACCGACCAACCACCTCGACATCCGCCACCAGCTGGAGGTCCTCGGCACCTTGCGGCAACTGCCCGCGACGGTCCTGGTGGCCCTGCACGACCTCAACCTCGCCGCGTACTACTGCGACCGCCTCTACGTCCTGCGCGACGGCAGCGTCACGGCCTCGGGCTCGCCCGTCGACGTCCTCACGCCCCAGTTGTTGGCCACGGTCTACGGCGTGACGAGCGAGGTCACCATCCATCCACGCACAGGCGCCCCCCAGGTGACCTTCCTCCCCGGAGCACCGCCCCTGGCCGCTCAAGTCGAGGCGGGTCCCCCCGTCTCGTGATCGTCGGCGCCGTTTTCGCCGGTCATCCCGTGATCAAGCAGCGCCGGTGCCGACCCGTCGTCGTCCGACCGCGGCGCGGAAGGACCCCCGCAACCGGTGTGCTTGCGGGGGCCCTTCGCCGCGCCGGCCCGGTGAACGGTGAGAAGACGATCACGAGCAGGACATCTGCGTGGCCACGGCGTCACGGCTTGAGGAGCAGGCTGTCGCCGCGCTCCTTGGCGGCGGCGGAGCGCTTGGCCACGTCCTGCCAGTCGACGACGGCCCACATCGCCTCGATGAAGTCGACCTCCTGGTTCTTGTACTGCAGGTAGAAGGCGTGCTCCCAGGCGTCGAAGACCAGGATCGGGGTGGAGCCCTGCCCGACGTTGCCCTGGTGGTCGTAGACCTGCTCGACGATCAGCCGGCCGCTCAGCGGCTCGTAGGCGAGCACACCCCAGCCGGAGCCCTGCGTGTGGTGGTGGCGGTCTTGGACAGCTGGGCCTTGAAACCGGCGAAGGAGCCGAAGGCCTCGGTGATCGCGTCGGCCGGCTGCTCCAGTGTGTCATTCGCACCCTTCACGTACGCCGCGTGATGTTTGTCGTGGTGCAGGTCGATGATCTCCGGGCTGAGGACCGGAGCGAGCGCCGAGCAGTCGTACGGAAGTTCCGGGAGCGTGTACACGGGCGTGTCCGGTGCCCTTGCGGGCGGTTTTCGGCGTGATGCCGTGAGCGCGCAGGAGCCGACGATATGTGTCGTAGTCGTAGCCGCGGTCGGCGAACAGCCGCCGTGGGCCGGTGACGTGGCCCGCCCACCAGGCCGCGGATGCGGGGAATCGCGTCCGGCAGGGGGCATGAGCGGGGTGACGTCGTGACGGTTTTCGCTGGTCAGCGACATTGCGAGGAGTGTTTCGTGCCGATCGGTGATCACATGGTGCTTGCTGCCCCGGCGGCCGCGGTCGACCGGCGAAGGTCCGGTGTGAGCCCCCCCTTCAGGTCCCGGACGTGCGAGCCGTCCGCCACACGCCTGACTTGCTGATCGTCACGTCGTGGTACCGCTTGAGGTACATCGCGATCTTCTCCGGGCCGAAGTGGTAGTTCTGCCGGAGATAGATGATCTTCCCGACCACCTCGACGTGCGTCGCGTTCGGGGATGTCTTGGGTGCCTTGGAGCGGGTGCGCAGGCCCTCGACGCCCTCGGCCCGGCAGCGGCGGTACCAGGTGGAGTAAGCCTGCCGACTGATCCCGAAGTACCGGCAGGACATCGCGACGTTGCCGCTGACCTCTTCGACATGGCGTATGACGGCCAGGCGCCGCTTGGCCTCACGGTCAAGCGGCGGGGTGGCGGGACTGGACTTGGGCATGTGGATCTCCGCAGTGATCGGAGACCCAGGTGTCAACGATGATCGTCAGTTTTAGACCGACAGTGGACCTGCTTAGCTTCATGCTGTCCCTGTCTCAGGACTTCTTGAACCCATGCTCGGGTGTACGGAAGTAGAGACCCTGGATGGTGATTTTCCTGGGCTGGGCGGCTCGTACACTGACGAAAATGGAGGACCACACGGCCACCGGGATCGGTGCACGTCCGGCGCGCGTCTTGCGGGAGTACGTCGACTCGTATGTCGGCTTCGACCTCCGCGGGCTCCCGGCGGGGGTGCACTGCGGCCCGCCGAGCCGCGCGCTCACTGCGGTGATCAGCCTGTCAGATCCTTTGGAGGTGGCGACAGGCGTTGACGACGGGTCACCGGTCACCCGATTCGGCAGCGTGGCCGGCGGTCTGATGTGCCGGTCCGTCGCGATTCACCATGACGGACGCCAGCAAGGTGTTCAGGTATCGCTGACACCGCTCGGGGCCCGGGCCGTCTACGGCATGCCGTCTGCCGAGCTCGCCAACCGACTGGTCCCACTTGACGAGCTTCTCGGAGCCCTTGCCGTCGAGCTGGTCGACCGGCTCCGATCGGCGACAACATGGGCGGCGCGGTTCACCGCGCTGGACGAATTGTTCCTCCGAGCTGTCGGCCGCAGCGCCTGCGGCGACCATGTGCGCTGGGTGCGCCCCGAGGTGGCCGAGGCCTGGCGCCGCCTCGTCGCCGCGCGGGGTTGCGTCCAGGTTGGTGCGGTCGCCGCGGAACTCGGCTGGAGCCGTCGGTACCTCACCGAGCGGTTTCGCGGTGAGGTGGGCCTGTCGCCGAAGACCTTCGCCCGAGTCTTGCGCTTCGAGCACGCGCACGAACTGACGGCGACGCAGGACCCGCTCCCGTGGGGCGATGCGGCAGCAGTCTCTGGCTACGCCGACCAGGCCCATCTCGTCCGGGACTGGCGCGAGTTCACGGGCCGATCGCCGACGGCCTGGCGTCGCAGCGAAGTCCTCCTCGGAGCCGGGTAGCCGCCAACCGTCCGCCCCTCGCGTCGGCTTCTCTTCCCTTTTCTTCAAGACCGCCCGATAGACGGCATCGTAGGCAGATGACCGGCCGCGGATGGGCGAGACAACCCAGAAGACAGCGATCGCCCTGCCGACCGGATGGCATCTCGGCCAACCGAACCCATCGCGCTACGCCCGGAAGCCCCAGGCCCTGTCTGCTGCTGTTCGGACGTCCGCGCCCGTCGGCGCCGGTGAATCCCGTCAAGGGCAACAGTGCTGACCGTGCAGTGGTCAGATGGCGCGAGTACCAATCGTGCCGCTCGCCGGGACGGACCGTTGGACTGAGGTCCGGTGCAACAAGCCGGTGAACCTTCCCCGCTCCTCGGCGGGTGTCGCCGAGCTCATCAGTCGGCGACATCTAGCGTTTGCGGTGGTCAGGCCGTATTGGATCGGGTCGCGGTGATCACGACGGATGTGTAGGGCATGGTGGTGTGGCCGCCGAGCTCGTCGATCGCGTTCCTGGCGCTGTTCAGGACCTCCGCCATTTTGTCTGCGGGGAGTTGGGTGAGGCCGCCGAAGGTGGGGAGCTGGTCGAGCCACTCCTCTCGGGAGTAGGTGTGCTCCCAGGTGAAGCGCCACTGTTCCGGCTCGCTGAAGCTGCCGGTCTGCCGGATCCCGTCGGCGATCTTCGCGAACAGTGGCTGGTAGGCGTCCACGGCCGATCCGCTGAGCAGGCCGGGGTTGAACGGGGAATCGGGAGCGACCCGGTGGAGTGCTTCAGCGAGGGCGTCGATCAACTGGACCGGAAGCTGGGGGACGTGGTGGAAGGGGGCGAGTCGGCCGCCGGGCCGGAGCACCTGGGCCGCCTTGGCCGCGCCGGCGACGGGATCCACCCAGTGCCAGGCGGTGCCGGCGATGACCGCGTCGAACTGCCGCCCGGCTGGCTGCCAGTCCTCGAACCTGGCGACCTCGACCTCGATGCGGCTGCGGCGCGCGAAGGCGGCCATCCGCTCGTCGGGCTCGACACCGAGCACCGTGCAGCCGGCCGCCTGGAACTGCCGGGCCTCGATGCCGGTTCCGGCTCCGACGTCGAGGATGTACCGACCGGGGCTTGCCGCGATGATCCTGTCCACCAGGGCCTGGGGATACGGCGGTCGGGCGCGGTCGTAGCGTTCGGCGTCCACGCCGAACGACTCGGCCGTCTGCCGGTGGCGGTAGGGCTCGGGGCCGGACGTGTCCGGCTGTCCCTGCGATAAAGTGGGCATGCGCCCACACTAATGGGCGGTTGCCCACTTGTTAAGGCTGGGGCGGCGCGGAAAGGGAGACAATGCCGTCAGGGGTGCACATCCGCAACGTGCGCGGCCAGTTGTTCGAAGCCGCCGAGCGCGTGCTGCTTCGGAACGGGCCCGACGCGTTGACCAGCCGGGCGGTCACGGAGGAGGCGAACTGCGCCAAGGGCGTGCTGCACCGGCACTTCACCGACTTCGATGCCTTCCTGGCGGAACTCGTCCTCGACCGCGTCCGCGGCATCGAGGACCGAACCACGACTCTGCGCGCGGCCGCCGGCACCGGGAGCGTGGTGGACAACCTCGCCAACGCGCTGCAGGACCTGTTCGGTCCGGTCACGGTGGCAATCGTCGCGCTCATCACCTTCCGCGAAGGCCTCCGCGCGCGGCTGCGCGAGGCCGGTCTGACCGGTATCCCACTGGCCGCACAGGGCACTGCCATGATCGCCGCATACCTCACCGCCGAGCGGGAGTCGGGGCGTCTGGCCGGTGACGCCGACATCGACACACTCGCCCCCACCCTCGTCGGGGCCGGTCACCTGCTGTTCGCCGACCGGACCAGCGCCCCACCGCAGACCCCCGCCGTCCGCAAGATGGTGACCACCGTCATCGCTGGCGCCTTGCGGCCACCCGAGCCGTGACCTAAACGCCAGGTTGCACGTCGCTCCGCCCGCCTCTGCCCCAGATCTGGTAGGCCTCCGCAGCGAGTTCGGGGTTCTGGTGGTCGTGGTCGGGGTCTGCGCAATGCCCGACCACAGCCCTGACCATGGCGGCGCTTATGGATGTCGGGTGTGCATCCAGCCGACCCTGCGGTTGGGGTGGGTGACGGGGCGCCATACGGGTGCGGTGGGGTCGTGGTGTCCGTGCTTGGGGGCATTTCGGTGTGCCGGTGGGCTGTGGGTTGGTGGCTGCGCAATCTGCCGTCCTGGTCTGCGCGGTGTGCTGGCCTGTGTGGTTGGGGTCATGGGCGGTTCGTGGTCGGGGCGGGCTGTTGCTGCGTCGGGGCGGTGGCGTGTGACCTCCCCAGGTCTTGTCCGCCACCGCCCCGCCGTGTGCCCGCCGGCACCCGGATGTCCGCTCCTTCGTCCAACCGTCCGTCCTGCTACCCCGCCTTTAGCCTCGCGCTTTCACGAAGCGGGTTGTCCAAGAGCTGACCAGAAACGAGGAAAGTGCCTTTGACCTGCAACGATAGGACTTGCTGAGGGTCCTGTTAGCTGCAAGGGAAAGAGCACTTTCCAGGTGAGAGAGCCTATCTCGTCGTACCCGAGTGTCCGTGTCCAGGAGGACGGCCGTCAGGTGGTCTCGCAGGCCGGTTCGGTCCTGCTGGTGGAGACGGTCCGCAAGGTGGGCCTTGACCAGGCGATATCCGCCGCATTGGCGCCGTGGCGGAGGCCGCGGGCCGTCCACGACCCGGGGAAGGTCGTCCTGGACCTCGCCCTGGCGGTCGCGCTGGGCGGGGACTGCCTGGCCGATGCCGGCCTGCTGCGGGCCGAGCCGGCCGTGTTCGGGCCGGTTGCCTCGGACCCGACGGTCTCCCGCCTGGTCGATACTCCCGCCGTCTCCGGCGACACCGCCCTGCAGGCGATCCGGTCCGCACGGGCCGAAGTCCGCGAACGCGTCTGGTGGTTGGCCGACCGGAAGGCGCCAGACGCGGACGGGACGGTGACCACCGACCTGGACGGGGTGCTGGTGATCGCGCACTCCGACAAGCAGGACGCCGCCCCGACCTGGAAGCGGACCTACGGCCACCACCCGCTGATGGGTTTCGTCGACCACGGCCCGGGCGGCACCGGGGAACCCGTCGCGGCCCTGCTCAGGCCGGGGAACGCGGGGTCGAACACCGCCGCCGACCACATCACCGCAGCCCGCCTGACCCTCGCCCAACCACCGAAGAAATACCGGCGCGGACGCCAGACCCTGATCCGCACCGACTCCGCGGGCGGCACCCACGACTTCGTCTCCTGGCTCGCCCGGCGCGGGCGCTGGCTGTCCTACTCCGTCGGCATGGTGATCACCGACGCGCGGGCCGCCGCCCTGCCCGCCCTCAGCCGCAGAACGCGAAATGGTCCGCCAACTCCGTCGGCGGACCATCACGAAAGTCCGAGGCCAAGTTCTGTTTCTCTGGTCACCTGGGCCCGCAACCGGTCAAGCTGGGCCCTCACCAGCCGTGCTGGGCGTCCCCCAGTACGGTGCCGCCGAGGTACGCGGCAAGTCTCTTGGCGCGTGGAAGGTCGCCCAATTTGTCGACGTGGACGAAGACTGTGTGGTGGTTAGTCGGCTTTGACCAGTTGACGTCGTCGCAGTTGAAGAGGATCTCCACGCCGTCGTACTTGGCAAAGCCGTACGAATCCGTCTCCGCGTCGTCCGGCCACCTGCCGTGCAAGCCCATCGAGGCGATGCCTTGCCCCACAGCCCTCACGAACCGGTTCTCCACGGTGCCCGGTGGCACGTAGTGCAGGACGGACAGAGGCAGCTCCGGCTCCAGGAGGGAGCGGTCCGCCGTGGCGATGTCCAGGCCGAAGTCCAGAAAGTCACGTGTTACCGGGTCCCTTCGGGGCTTGGTGTAGTTGAACTCGGCCTCGGGCAGCACCGCCGCGATCCGCCGCGCGTCCTCGACGGTCAGCAGATCGGCCATCAGGGTCACCTCGTCGTCGTGCTCCTCCAGCAGAGCGTTCAAGCGCAATGCCTGCGTCCACGCCTCGACGGCATCAGTAGTACGAAAGACCGGGTAAGCCTGTGAGTTGCCCACGCACCTCACCTTTGCATGCCACAGTGGTGATGCTCAGCAGTGGATCCCGGTGAACGTGTTGGGGAGCGAGTTACCAACCGGCCCGGATGAGAACGGCGGCAGGTGCGTCGAAGGGCTCGTTCCGCTCACCGAGCCGGTCGCGGACATGACGAAGAGTGTCCGCGAGGGCCAGGAAGTATCGGTGCGGATAGCCGCCGTCGACCTGGAACGCGGTCCCGTGTTGTCCTGGCGGCCGAAGGAGCGGCCTAGAACTTTCCTAAAGGGTGTTACACAACGGACTCGGCGCCGATTTCACGTCATGATCCGACCTGCCGACAGTTGCAGTTTGTCCAGTATTGCGGCGACTGGTGACGCTCGTTGAGCTTGCCGGTGGCGTGCTGCAGGATCTTCAACTGCCTTGTGCAACACCCTTTACTGTGCTTTTCGTTGGTTCTGTGGTGGTTGGGGCTTCGGCAGTGTGAGCATGATGGTGTGTCTTCCAGGCCGCGGGATGCTGTTGCTGATGTCTTCGTTCTGCCGCTGACGCGGCCGCAGTTGGCCGAGGCCCGTCGCATGCGCGCGGCCGAGTTGTTCGAGCGGAGACGTCCTTCATCCGAGGTTGCCCGGGCGGTGGGGATGCATCCCGAGAGTGTGCGCCGGTGGAAACGCCTGTGGGAGCAGGGCGGGGTTCAGGCGCTGCGGCGGCGTCCGGCTACGGGTCGGCCGCCCGAGCTGGACGACGCCCAGGTCGAAGCGGTGCGAGCCGCTTTGGAGCAGGGCGCCCTGGCGCACGGGTTCGAGGCGGACCTGTGGACGCTGGAACGGGTCGGCGTGGTGGTTGAGCGGGTGACCGGGGTGAGGTTGGCCCGGGCTTCGGTATGGCGCCTGCTGACCGGGCGGCTGGGATGGAGTCTGCAGCGGCCCGGGCGCCAGGCCGTCGAGCGGGACGAGTTCGAGATCGCCCGATGGGTCGCCCAACCGGTCCATAGGGCGTGGAAGAGGGCCGGGAGAACGCGCGGTGTCCCGGTAGCGAGGGTGCCGGTATCCCGACAACCAGCCCAGGTTGGCAGCGGACAACCGGTTCTGGAGGTGAGGCGACCCTGTACAGCCATCCCACCGTACGTGCCGCCGCTGCCATGACGTCAGCACGGTGCGTGAGCCGGGGAGAGATCTCCCCGCGTCCGGCACAGTCGAGCAGCAGACCGCCGCCGTCGCTGAACCGTGCCATCAGATGCGGCGCATGCGACACCGCAGTCCCATTGGATTCCCGCCAGGACAGCTCTACAGGCCGACATGCCATCGTCATGACCGAAGGATCACGGTCCAGCAGCATCACCTGGGTGCGCATGACACTCGAGCCGTAGTGCACCAGCCGCCCGGTCGTAGCCGACCACCATCAAACGAGACCGTGGTGGAGTGACCCATCACCCAGGACGGTGCCGTCGGCAGCGCCTGCCCGCTCGCATGACACCTACGGCTGCGCCCTTGTGATGCGGGAGGTCCGTCCGCCGGTGGGTGTGTGACCGCCCCCTGGACCACCGGGCCCTGAGATAGGCTGATGGCCGCCCTGTGCGCGGGCAGCCAGAACACGCGGGAGGGCAGGCTGATGCGGGACGTGAGCGGATCGGCTGACGGCGACGCCGCGGCGGCCCGTCATGTGGCGGTGGAGTACTCCACCGACGACGAGTGGGCCGCCCATCTCGTGCCCTTCGTCCGTGCGGGCTTCGACAGGGGCGAGCAGGTGCAGTACTTCGCGGACGCCACCGACCCGCGCCTCGTGATCCATACGCTCGCCGAGCGGGGCGTGGACGCCGACTCCGCGATCCGGCGCGGACAGCTCGTGGTGACCACCGCCGACGAGACCTACCTGATCGGGGCCCGGTTCGACCCCGACGCCATGATCGGACTGTGGCGCCGCGCCGTCGAGGCCGCCGCCGGTCAGGGGTACGGGAACCTGCGGGTGATCGGCGAGATGTCCTGGGGCGCCCGGCACATAACCGGCGCGGAGCGCCTGCTGGAGTACGAACTGCGCATCCACCACGAGGTCTTCGAGCAGTTGCCGCTGACGGCCTGGTGTTTCTACGATCGCCGCCTGCTGGCACCCGAGGCCCTCGACGCGCTGGTGGGAGCCCACCTGACCCGGGCGGGGACCGCACCTCGCCCCCACGCCCGGCCCGGCCTCTCGGTCGCGCCTCTGGCCGGCCGGCCCGGCTTCCGTCTGTCCGGATCCGCAGGCTACGAGAGCCGCCGCGTGGCCGCCTCGGCCTCGGCCGCCATCGCCGCGTCGACGGTGAAGGACATCACCCTGGACCTGTCCGGCCTCGACCACCTCGACGTCTCCGCACTCGCCGACATCGCCCGCGCCGCGCAGCGGCGCCCGTCGGAGGCACCGGTGCGGCTCGTCGGGGCGCCGCCCGTGCTCCACCGCATGCTGGAACTCTTCCCCGAGCTGGGGGCCGGCCTCCAGGGGGCCGACCAGTGACGACTTACGCATCGGCGCCGACGGAGAGCCGGGTCGGCCCGTCCTTCCACCACCCCGCCCTCTTCTACACCACCGAGGAGGACTACCTGCGGGGCGTCGCCGCATTTGTCCGCACGGAGGCGACCGGCGGGCGCCCTGTCCTGGTCGCCGTTCCCGGTCCGCGGCTGCAACTGCTCCGGGAAGCCATCGGCACCGGACACGCGGACGTCACCTTCGTCGACATGCGACAGGCCGGGCGCAACCCCGGGCGCATCCTGTCGCTGCTGCAGAACTTCGCCGACCAGCACCGGGACCGGCGCCCGTCCATCGTGGGCGAACCGATCTGGCTCGGCCGCACCGCGGCGGAGATGCGTGAGGCGACCCGCCACGAGGCGCTGATCAACCTGGCGTTCGACGGCCGGCCCGTCACGATCCTGTGCCCCTACGACACCGCCCTGCCGGAGCCGGTGCTTGCGGAGGCGCACCGCACGCACCCCGTTGTCGGAGATCCCGACGGCTACCGGCACAGCCCGCGCTATGAGGACCCGCTGACAGTGTGCCGCGACTGCGACGAGCCCCTGGAGGAGCCGGCGGATCCACTCGTCCTGCACTTCACGGAGCAGGACCTCGCCGATGTCCGTGACACCGCAGGGCACTGGGCACGGACGGCCGGCCTGTCCCCTGATCGGCACACCGACTGGTTGCTGGCCGTCAACGAGGCCACCGGCAATTCGGTGCGGCACGGCGGAGGGCAGGGCGTTCTGCGGCTGTGGCGCACGGCCGACACTCTGGTCGCCGAGGTGCGGGACCGCGGACGGCTCACGGACGCGCTCGTGGGCCGGCGCCGTCCCGATCCGCTGTCGCCGGCCGGCGGCCGTGGCGTCTGGATGATGCACCAGTTGTGCGACCTGGTCGAGATGCGCACTCCGCCGACGGGCCTGATCGTTCGTATGCACCTGGCGCTGGACTGAGCGGTGCGTTGCAGGGACACGTCGTCACATCGACCTCGTACGTGCTCACCTCTTCGCCCGTGACGCCGCGCCGGCCATCGAGCGCCACCTCGCCGACCAGACCCGGCAGGCAGCGGAAGAACGCCGGCTGCGTCTCCAAGGCGCCGAGGCCGCCCCGTCACTCGTGGGTCGCCGCGGCACCCGGGGGACGGGAAAGCCAGCCCGAGCCCGGTATTGCGCCAAGAGGGCCGGGCTCGAACGCTGGTACAGACGCCCACCATGGGGCGTCGACGCGATCAGCTCGGGTTGGAGGAGGGGGTCTGAGCGCCGTCGCGGGCCATGTGCTCCCCTCTGGCCGGCTCACCGGCCCCACCGTCGGTGGAGACATGGGTGACGCAGCCCTGCACGCCTGCACTGGTGGACTGGCCGGCGGTCATGGTGGCGACCGCTTCGGTGGCGGTGGCATGGACCGGCAGGACTGCGTCGACACCGGTGAGAACGAGCATCCGCATCAGGCGGTCGGGGACGGCGGCAAGTCTAAGCGCACCGTCCACCGCCTGGGCGGCGTGCCAGAGGCCGATGAGCGCGCTCAGACCGGCGGAGTCGCAAAAGCCGACCTGTGACAGGTCCAGAACCAGGTGCGGGCACCCTTGCTCGATGATTCCCGAGGCTTCGTGGCGCAGGGTGTCCGCGGTGCGCGTGTCCACGTCGCCGGCGACGACGGCGATCGCGAGGCCGGGGCGGGGGTGCTGGACGGTCAGCTGCAGCGTGTCGGTCACGTCGGTCATCACTCCTGGCCGAAGTGTTCGGGCGCGGCGGCGGTGTGGGCGGTGGCAGCGACACTGCCGTCGGGTGTGGTGTGAGGGTAGGGGACGGACAGGGCCAGCAGGGCCACGTCGTCGCCGGCTCCGTCGGGCAGCGAGGCCAGCAGGGTGATGCTGTCCTCGACCAGGGAGGTGGCGGTGACGGGCCCGGTGCACTGGTGGAGGAAGCCGGTCAGGCCGTCGTCACCGAGCATGGCGCCCTCGGCGGTGCGGGCTTCGATCAGCCCGTCGGTGTAGAGGAACAGGCTTTCCCCGGCCGTCAGGGAGAACGTGGTCTGGGCGAAGGGCGCCTGGGGAAAGGCGCCGACGAGCATCCCGCCCTGGGGGCGTACGGCCCGCACCCAGACGGCGCCGCTGTCGTCGGGACGCACGTGGTAGGCCGGCGGGTGGCCACCGGTCGCGATGGTGACGGTGAAGCCGCCGTCCTCCCGGGGCTCCAGGAGCCCGAAGAGGACGGTGCAGAAGCGGCGGCCGGCGGTGACGTCGGTGAGCAGCATGGTGTTGAGCGCGCTCAGCACGGTGACGGGGTCGACGTTGATCTGGGCCGCGGCGCGCAGGGTGTGGCGGGCCAGGGCGGTGACGGTTGCTGCCTCGGGGCCTTTGCCACACACGTCACCGAGGAAGAACGCCCACCGGTCTCCGTCGAGGGGGAAGACATCGTAGAAATCGCCGCCCACGTCGTGGGCGGAGGCGGTGCGGTAGTGGCAGGCCAGTTCCAGGCCCGGCACCACGGGAAGGGCCGGGGGCAGCAGGGTGCGCTGGAGGGTGGAGGCGAACGCGGCGATGGCGGCCTTGTCCTGCTCCGCCTTCTCCCGCGCCGCCCGTTCCGCCTCGGCGTGCCGCCTCTCCGCCTCCCGGCGGGCCTGCTCGTCGCGCAGGGCGCGCAGCGCCGACAGCCGCAGCTCCATCTCGTCCAGCACGATCGCGGCGAGATCGGCCAGGGTGGCGGTGTCCTCCTCGGTGATCGAGCGCGGCCGGGTGTCAAGGACGTTGACTGTGCCCAGCCGGTGCCCGTCGGGGGTGATGATCGGTGCGGCGGCGTAGAAGCGCACCCCCATCTCCCCGGCGACCAGCGGATTGTCCACCGCGATGGGGTCCTGGAGAGTGTCGGGGATGACCATCGTGTCGTCACGAAGGATCGCCGAGCCGCACAGGCCCGGATCACGGCCGATCTCCGCGACACCCTCCAGGCCGTGGGCGGCCTTGAACCAGATGCGGTCGGTATCCACGATAGTGACGGTCGCCACCGGCACGTCGAAGAGGCGGGCGGCCATCGCCGCCACTCGGTCGAACGCCCCGTCGGGGGGAGTGTCGAGGATGTCGTAGCGGCGCACCGCCGCAATCCGGGCCGCTTCCTCATCCGGGTCAGGGACCAGCTCGGGGCGGCGCCCGGGAGTCGGGTCAGTGGCCGATGCCTGCTGCATCATCGGCTTTCCTCTCCGTCGATGGGCTGCCGCCGTGAACGGCACGAACCGACGCAGCCTAAATCGACAACACGCCCGAACGCCAATGGCGGGACTCTTGCATGGTGAGCTGCCGGTTCATCTGACAGAGGCAGGTGTCGTCGACCGGGTCGACCACGCGCAGCAGGTGCTCTGTCTTGGCGATCCGCCCATACACGGGGATCCCAAGTCGCCAGACCGAGCCCCGACGCGGGCTGGCGCCCCCGGTCTCAAGCTGCCGACATCGCTTCACCGGGGACCGGTGTGCCCTCGCGCGCGTGGGGAGCTGCTCGGCTCTCAGCCGGCGACCAACGCCCCAACCACCAACCGCCGCGTTACCTGCCGCGCCAGAACACCGGCCGCGCTGCTGCGCAGTGGTCATCTGCGGGTCAGAAAAGAACGGAGCGGCTACGCCGCACCGGCATTTACTGCGGCAGATGCGGTCGGGCTGAGGCCTCGCCAGCCCAGCTCGAAGAAGGCGTAACAACGCTCAAGCATTTACTCTACCGTTTGTTGCAGCGGTCCCCGGACTGCTCTGAGCAGCGCATGCGGGCAAGGGTGGCAGGTCGGCGGCGGGCCCCGGAACCTGCGAAGGCGGTGCGATAGGTAGAGGCATAAGGAGTCCCACACCGGGGCCCCGGCCGCACGTAGACGTTCATGGCCGCCACCGGGGACGGGGAGTTCGGGCGGGGGCTGCTACGGGTGCGGACGCTCGCCGACGCCTGGGGGTGCGTCCCACCGACCGGGGCAAGTGTGAGCCCCGCGCCAGGCCCCCGGGGCCGCGGGTGCGCGGCACCAACTCGTCAGTGCCGGTTGGCCGTCAGGACCGGCCGCCCGTCAGGGGCGTGGATGACGCTGGTGTGGCTCGCGGCGTGCAGCGAGTTGTCGTGCGGGCCCGCCTCCCACCGGCTCGCAGGAAGGCGGCCGCCCCGGCGTCGGGACAGCATCGTCACCGCACCTGCCAGCGGGCTGTAGGGCATGTCGTGTTCGAAGAGACGGCGGCGGGCCCTCGTGATCTCCTGGACCGACGTGTCGGCCCAGGGCAGGGTCACCAGGGCGCGCAGTCGCAGCTGTGGCGGTGGCACCTGGCTCGTCCATCTGTGCGCGGAGCGCGTGTGGTCGAGACTGAAGCGCACGGCGGGCCGCCACCGCCATTCACCAAGCTGGCGAACCAGCTGGCCGGTGCCCCACGTGCCGCCTTTCAGGTCCACGTACGAGGCGTCGGCTCCCACCACCCACGGTGCTGGGCCTTCACCCTGCGCCGGCGGGGGCGGCGCAGGGTAGCCGACCGCTGCAAGCGGATCCCCGCCGGGCGCGGCCCTGCCGGCGTTGATGATCGCCTGCCAGGCAGGCGCGGCGACCACGACCGGCGGACGCGGCGGAGCCACGCACAGCACCCACCCCGGTTTCCCGTCCAGAGCGTGAGCGAGGTGCTGCAGAGCAGCCGGCCCATGGGAGTAGGCTTCACCGGTCGGCCGACCCGGACACGCGTCGGCCAGCTCTTCGTGAGCCGCACGCATCTCCCATTCCCGGTCGGGCAGTCCCTGCCCGACCCGCAGCACAGGCGGCTCCGAATCCTGGGAGCGCGCGACGGCATCGTGCAGGAGCTGGGACAGCGTCTCGGCGGTGGGCATGCCCAAGGCGGCGACACCGGCCGAGAGCAGGCTCTGGATCTCGGTGCGCGCCAGTCAGTGCGCCCCGTCCGCCTCGCGCATGGGCACCGCGACCGTGTCCGTGCGCGGTGTACCGGGCCTGCCGACTGGTGCCGCCACGACGAACAGGCAGTTCGCCACCTGGGCGGGGACATCGATGTAGAGCACGCAGACGCCCTGCCGGTCATCGGACCAGTCCACGCTCACCCCGCGCGGCGCAGGGGTGATGCGCGCACGCATCAGCTTGCGGATCTGGTCACGGTCGACCGAGGCGCGGTCGACCGGCACGATTCGGTCGAGGATCTCCACGTCGTCCACCAGCCGCGTGGCAATGCCCAGGACCAGAACACCACAGGATGCCCGCGTCATGGGCGCGCTCGACCAGGTCGTCGGGGACACCGAGGTGAAAGGAGATCGCGGCCGGACGCTCGTCCAGCGTCGCCTGAAACGCCTCCTCGTTCAGAGGGCGCAGGGTGTGGTTGATGGCGAAGGGGCGATCAGTCAGCTCCCGCATCCGGGACCACTGACGCCGCAGGTCAGCGACCGGGCGCACCGCGGTGCCCAGGCCGCCCGCCTCGCAGACGGCCGCGGCCAGCTCGACCTGGTCGAATGGACCGTAGGGTGCGCCGATGAGGGGCACCTCGATACCGAGCACGTCGCACAGCCACGTCCGGAGCATGGTCGTCTCATGCCGGCACCCGATCGAGCGGAGCTGAGCCGTTTTCTCCATCCTGCCCCGGCGGTCAGGTCTGCGCACGGCGGTTGGGGCGGCGGCAGCCGGCCGGGAGCGCTCGGCACGGCTGGAGCCGCAGCAGTGAGCTGAGCTGGTAGCCGGGCGATGTGGGCGGTTGCCAAGCGCAAGGTGACCGGGGGCTCCTCCGGGCTGTGTCCGCACTCCTTCCCCGATGACCGCCCGAATCATCACCTTGATGGTGATATACCCGTATGATCAGAATATGCCGAAGATTCAGCTCGCCAGTAGCCGCCGCGGCACGGGGTCGCCTCTGGTGGTGATCCGGCAGCTGGACCGGGAGGGCTGGGCGCCCGTCATCGATCTGCTGAGCCGCGAACGCGAGGTCGTGGCCGTCGACCTTCCGGGATTCGGCGACAGCCCACCGCTGTCGGGCACCAGGCCCACCGTCCAGGCACTGGCCACCGAGGTCGCCCTGTGGTTCTCCATGGTCGGCCTCACTCGCCCGCCCGTCGTGGGCAACTCGCTCGGCGGAGCCGTCGCACTCGAACTCGCCCGGGCCGGCGCGGTCGCCAGCGCCGTCGCCCTGTCCCCCATCGGCCTGTGGACCGGCCCCGGGGCCGCCTACGCCCTCGGCTCACTACGCATCGCGCGCACCATGGCGGAGACCCTCGGCCCCCGCACGGCACGGCTGACCAGAAGCCCGCTGGGCCGCACGCTCACCTTCTGGCAACTCGCTGCGCGTCCCTGGCGGATGACGGCGGAGGCGGCCGACGGCGCCCTGCGCAACCTGGCTTGCTCACCGGGCTTCGAAGCCACACGCCGGGCAGCCCGCACCTACCGGCTCCCCGGCTTCACCCCCGGCATCCCGGTCACGATCGCCTGGGGTTCCCGGGATCTTCTGACACCCCGGCACCAGGCCCACCGCGCAGCCCGGCTCCTGCCCGCAGCCCGCCATGTCCGGCTGCGCGGCTGCGGGCACTCGCCCATGTCCGACGATCCTGTCCGGATTGCCCGCCTCCTGCTGTCCACGGGTACCGGCTGAGGCAGGGGAGTCGGCGTCCTGCTCAAGTCTGAACATCAGCCTCCACTGACATGCGGTCGGACGCCACAGGGGAGGGGCGGCCGAGCAGCCTGCCAGCAGCAGGGGGGCGGTGGTCAGTCCAGGGCGCGTGCAGCGCATCGCGTGAGCGACGCCGCATGCGCCCTGAACGGGCCGACCGAGTCCGGACACTGAACAAGTGGGCGGCCCGGCTCATCGGCGGCCTGCCGCTCGCCGAACTTCCCCACTCCGTTGATGAGGGGGACTGAGTGGTGCGAGGAGCAGCCCCGGCCGTTTTCAAGAATCCCCATCACGGCGGCGTCTTCCAGATCACCGCACTGCCCAACACCACACCGGGCACCTACCAGGCCACCGTGCGCATCGACTACGAGGGTGACACCCGCCTGGCCGACAACGTCTTCACCATTCCGGTCAACGTCGTCGTCCCCGCCCCGGTCTCCGATGAGACTGACCTGACCACCCGCCAGACCCCCCCCGCAGGCCAAGCCCGGTGACCCGACCCTGTTCATCACGGAGATCAACTCAGTCTCCGGCCAGCCCGTTCACCCCGAAAGGCGAGCGCCCGAGGGCCCGGCCTGGTACGCGACGCCCACCGTCGCCTACGCCGTCGAGCTCGGCTACGATGCGCGCCCGCTCGAGGCGTGGGTGCGCTACGACAGCGGCCGTTACCTGGACGGCTGGTACACCCGGCTGCGGGACGCCTACCTGGCCACGATGGCCGCCCCGGGCGTGCACGCGGACCTGGCGCCGGCCGACTTCCTGGCGGCGATGGACGGCCACAAGGAGCGCGCCCCCGAGCTGGCGATCGTCGTCTCGGCGATCAAGGCGACGGTCAAGGGCGGCCTGGGCAAGCTGCGCGAGCGCCCCCGCGGGGAGGGCTGGCGGCCGGGCCAGCCGTGGCGGGCGCTGTCCCGCCCGACGCGGCGGCCGGACATCCGCGCGGCCGTCATCTCCCGCACCCGCGTCAACCTGCACCGCAAGATCGTCAAGCATGCGGCGTTCACCGGCCAGTACCCGGTGACGGTCCTGTCCGACCGCGTCGTCTACGCGGCCGGCGGGCCCAGCCCGCTGGACTTCCTGCCCTGCTCCGGCGGCAAGCCGCTGCCCGGCGGGTTCAAGTTCGGCGTCAACCCCGGCCTGGTCAAGCACGAGGGCACCCAGGAAGTGCTGTGGGGCGAGGGCGTGCGCGAGCGGTTCGACGCGCCGGAGCTCAACCTCGCCCGGTACATCAAGGACGGCACCGTCACCGACATCGACAACGGAGAGTAGGAAAGGGGCATGAGCCTGGTCAGGGACGGCCTGGACGCCGCAGTGCACAAGGCGTTCACCCGCCCGGTTCCCAAGAGCGCGCCCGCGCAGATGCGCTACCTGGTCAAGCACCTCAAGGGCACCAAGGCGGTGGCCCAGATGCTGCGGATCTCCCAGCGCACCATGGAGCGGTACGTGAAGGACCAGATCAAAAAGCCCCGCCCGGACCTCGCCGCGCGCCTGGAGCGCGAGGTGAAGGCCCGCTGGCAGCCGCAGATCCGGGCCAAGGCCAGGGCGAGGGCGGCCACCACCGGCGGCATCGTCATCGACACCCGCGCCCGCCTCGGCTACACCGCGCCGATCGGGTCCACGGACCAGGACCGCATCCGGCACCTGACCGTCGCCCTGCTCCCACAGCACGCCGCCCGCCTCTTCGACGCCCAGCAGGCCGGCGCCGGCGACCAGCAGCTCCAGCAGATCGCCGCCGACGCGCTCAAGGAGGTGTACTTCCAGGACAACGGCCGCCGCGCCGGCCGGCTGGAAGAGGTCCGCTTCACCGACATCGAACACCTCGAGTTCGACCTCTGGCAGCCGGGCCCCGGACCGCATCAGCCCGGGGCACGCTCGTTGAGCCGAAGCGCGTTAGTTGTCACATAGGCGGGCTTGCTGTCACCGCAGGCCGAACAGGCAGCGGTTGCGGTAGGCACATCCGTGTTCGGTCGTCACCGTCTCCAGGGTGAAGAACGGCGGACCGGCCAATGGGTGCCCGGCGGATCGGGCAACCACCGTGGCGGGGATGCCGGGCAGGCCACTTCAACTGCTCGCCCCGGTCCGCTCCGGCGGGCGCTGCCGAAGGCCACAGCGTCGGATGCCCCTAGCCGGACACGGGTGTCAACTGCTCGTCCGCCCACTCGGTGAAGGTGGTGAGCGGGATGTCCAACTCCCTGGCGAACTCGGGCCGGGCGGGCTGGAGGACCACGTTGTTCCACTCGTGCCCGGCTCCCCACTTCGGCATTCCCGCGGCCAGGGCCTCTTCCACGTTCATGGAAGGCGCGGTCACGGGCACGCCCCAGGCGGCGGACAAGGTCTGCGCGATCTGCTCCATCGTGCGCAGGTCACCGGCCAGTTCCAGTTCCACCTGGTGGAACCGGTCGGGATCCCGTAGGGCGTGCGCCGCGGCCGTGCCGATGTCCCGCACGGCCACCAGGGCCAGTTCGGTGTCCGGCTTCAGCACTGTCAGCAGTCCGCCGCGGGGCCCCTTGGGCGCCAGCAGGGGCAGGTTCTCCATGAAGAAGGCGGGCTTGATCACCGTCCAGCGGGCAAAACCCGCACCACGCACCGCTTCCATGATCGCCTGCTTGGTGTGGAAGTAGTCCGTCATCGCCGCCCAGCGGCCCTCGGCCCAGCCGGCGACCCGGGTGTGTTCACCGACTCCACTGGTTGAGGACTGCACGAACTGCCGTACTCCTCCGGCCTTCGCCGCGTCCACCAGGTTGGTGGCCTGGGCGAGTTCGCTCGCGAAATCCACGCTGGTCTCGGTCATAGGCGGCATCTGCACCGAGAACACCGCGCGGACCCCCTCGACCGCCGGGCCGAGGGAGGCCCGGTCGGAAAGATCCGCCCTCACCAGTTCGGCGCCCAGCGCCTCGATCGCCTGGGCGGGCTTCGAGTACGGATCGCGTACGAGCGCACGTACGGGCACCTCGGCGGCCAGAAGTGCGCGAGCCGTGGCCCCGCCTTGCTGGCCGGTGGCGCCGGTGACCAGGACGATATCGCTGCTGCCGGGCATGGTCGCTGCTCCTCGCAGACCGGAGAGACAAAATGGCGGGGCCCGCCGTTTTGTATGTCGCTAAGATATGGCGGGGCCCGCCGTTTAGCAATGAGGAGATCATGACCGGTCAGCGCTCGGACGCCCGACGCAACTACCAGCGCATCCTTGCCGTCGCCGAAGCCGAGGTCGCCGCGCACGGCGCCGAGGCATCCCAGGAGCAGATCGCCCGCACCGCAGGCGTCGGCTCGGCGACCGTGCGCCGTCACTTCCCCACCCGCCGGGCCCTGCTCGAAGCCGTCTTTCAGGAACGCATCGAGGGCCTGTGCGAGCGCGCCCACCGGCTGAGTGCGACCGAGGACAGCCGCACCGCACTCCTGGAGTGGCTCCACGCCTTTGTCCTCTACGCCGTCTCAGCCCGCGGATTCGCCCATATCCTCAGCTACGAGCCCCCCACCGAAAAACCCTCCCCGAACAGCTGTGGCAGCAGAATCGAAGCGGCCGGAACTCCTCTGCTCCAGCGAGCCATCCGCGACAAGGCGGTCGCACCGCACGTCACCTTTCACGACCTGCTGACCCTCGCCGTCGGCATTGCCCTGGCCACCGAGCACCACACAGACCCCGATACCCAGGCCGACCGCCTCTTCCGCCTCGCTGTGGAAGGGCTCAGCCCTGAGCAGGGCACAGCCGGGGTGCCCGGGAATTCCACCCCTTCGGCGCTGGTGACGGAAAGTCTGCCGAATGAGCGCGTGTGACAAGTGGGATGCCTCATCGGTGACGACCAAGCTGCCTCGGCCGGCCCTCTCCGCCAGCTCATCCGGCGACGCCGGTGACAACTCCTGAGCTTCGGCTCACTCGTGTATCCGCGGGGTGCCGGATGCCCATACACGCGATGCCCTGCCCAACGACGCGGTGGCGCTCCGGCCACCTGCCCCGCAGCAGTGCAGGTGAAGCGGCCCGGCGATTGTTCCCGCCCGCCTACGATGCGCTCGTGCGGAACACCAAGGCGTTCAAGGAAGCCGTTGCCCAGACGCTCACCGAGCTGGCCCACCGGGGGGTGACCCTTGCGCCGACGACCGTGGCGGACACGATCGAGAAGCAGATCACCACCGTCTCCGAGCGGCTCGGCATCCAGGTGCGCTCGGCCTGGCGGTACTTCGATGCCTCCGTCACGGCCGACCGCCTCGCACAGAGCCTGGCCTCCTACGAGGAGAGCAGCAGTGAGAAGGGCGTCGGGCAGGCCCCCATGCCACCGCTCGGCAATCCCGAGCTCGCCCTGGTCCTCGCCGGGGTGCCGGACTCCCTGGCCCAGACCGGCGGCGACCTGTACGCGGTCATCGTCAACGTGGCCGTCAACGCCTGGATGGCCGGCCACATCCACGGCGAGGACGGTTGCACCGGATGCGACGGCAGCCGCGGCCCGGCCGGGCACGACTGGGAAGCCAGGATGCGCACCATCGCCGAGATGCAGCCGAACATCACCAAGTGGTTCGACCGCGATGTATGGACCGCTGCCGTCAACGACGCCGGTTACACCGTCACCCGGCGCTGAGCTGTCGCTCGAGCTTGGTCAAAGCTGCACGCCCCTGCCCGACGGCCCGGGAACCTCTCGCGTCTGCCGGCCGATCGACGCCGACGTCGCCCGACAGCCCGGCAGGCCCAGACGCCCACGGCATACCCCTCGCCGGGCCCCCGATCGTAGGAGGTACCTGTACCACCGGGTGCGCTCGATGACAGCCGCCCTGGCCGGGAGCGGCGGGGTCAAACGGTGCGGGTACGGGGACGCGTGTTCCGTGAGGGGCGTCAGTACGCCCCGAATGACCAGAAGACGCCTACTTCTTCGTCGTTCACCGCGACCACGCCCAGGTCCTCGAATATGTCGAGGCCGGCGATGTACTCGCGGGTGTGGAAGCAGTGGGACGCGGTGCCCCGGAGGCCGGATGCGAGGAAGTCCGGTGCCGGACCGGAGGCGGCGACCGTCGCGTTGGTCCAGTAGCGCGCACCGGGCCCGTACCGGTCGAGCAGCAACCGGGCATCCGCCAGCGGGGCGTCCCGGTCGGGGCGGGAGCGGACGGGGGCCGGCTCGTCCTGCCGTTCCTCCGCCATGATGGCCAGCGCGGCGGCTGCCGACTCTGCCTCCAGGGGGTACAGACGGGCGGGCAACTCCGCCGGGTCCGGAGGGTCGAAGGGGTACGCGGGCACCGTCCGGCGGGCGGGGTTGAGGCGGTCCCGGTCCAGCCGGACCCAGCCGCGGGGATCGGCGACCGTCCGGTGCAGCACGGCATGGACGTCGTGCGCCCACTCCTCGTGTTGTCGAGGGCCGGTGGCCACGAAGGTGTACGTGTCGTCCAGCAGCCGCAGCGCCGCCGCGTTCCAGGGGCCGCGGCGGGAGCGGAACTCCGCCAGCAAGCCGCCGACTTCCCGGCAGAAGGTGCTCTTCGGCTCGCGCGGGACGCTCCGGAGCCGGTCGAGGGCCCAATGGACGAGCTCGTCCCGTTCTTCCGCCGCGAGGCCGAGCGGCTCCGGCGGGAGCGCGGCGTCCGTCGCGTCCCACAGCGCCTCCAGATGGGCTTCCAGCAGGTCCCGGGCCGTCCGGCCGGCAGGTGCAGGCATCTCGCCACTTTAGGCCGTCGCCGGCAGGCGGTGCTGCGCTCTGCCTGGTCGCCGGTCCAGTGCAGCCCGCAGCCGGGAGCAGGACGGAATGCATCTGGGCTTTTCCGCGCGGGCACGGCGTTGTCCGTGCCGCTTCGTATGCTGCCGGGCATGGCCCGTTCCTGGACGCGACTGCATGAACACCTCGGTACGCCACCTACGACATGGCCGCGGCCGAGGCCCGCCTACGTGCCCGCCAGGCCGCCCGTCACCGCCCGCCGCGCCACCGACGCCCCCCTGCACACCGAGTGGACCGCGCCCGAGGACGAACACACTCCCGACGCCGACCGCGCCTGGTGGGACCTGAACGCCGTCTGCCTGCTGACCCTCGGACCGGACGCCGACAAACGGACGGCCGCCTTCATCACCAGTCGCTGCGCCGACAAGACCGGCGCACTCGTCTTCGCCTGCCTGCTGCACCTGAGCGGCGACAGCAGCGGCGCCCGCTTCTGGTGGCGCTTCGCCGCCGGCTTCTGCCACCCCCTCGCCGAATACTGCCTCTTCCTCGAACACGCCCACAGCGGCGAGTACGACGACGCCGACCACTGGCGCACCGAACTCCTGCGCCACCGGTTCGTACCCGACCTGGTGTGCGGCGACCGCTCCACCGCCCCCGTCCTCAGCCCGCCCAGCATGGACCCGGTCCACCCCCGCATCCGGCACCGGCACCACCCGGAGATCGGCACCGTCCCCCTGCCCACCTTCCCCTGGTAGGCCAGCTACGACAGCTCACCTCCCGCCGTAACCATCCACACGCACCTATCGACGGGCGGAGAACGCCCGGTCCGCCTATGGATGCTTGGTCCCGGCCGGGGTGATGGGAATCGCATTCAGGCCTGGCTCATCGATCTGGAAGCGGTCCCGGAAGCCGAAGTCGAAGACGGAGAAGAAGGAGGAGCTGCGCCGGCAGCGGGGGCGGCCCCGGGACGCTGGTCATCGCCGGTTGGCTGCCGGGCAGTCACGCCGGCCTCGGTAGACAGTCTGCAGTGAGCCGCCTGCCGCCTGCCTGGCGCGGGCGAAGGAGCGTTTGTCGGTGACCAGGCCAACGCTGAGAGTGCCGTCGTGCAGCGGGATGGCCCACAGCCATCCGTCATCCGGCAGGGAGAACACCCCGATCGCGCCGCTGGGGGCTGCGGCAAGGGGTGCGGCGCCGCCCCAGTAGCTCCAGGCGGCCACGTTGCGGAAGGCGTCGTGGACGCGCCTTGAGCCCAGGTGCCGGGTGGCGAGGAGGCCCGCGCGGCCGGAGGCGTCGACGAGGTGCCTCAAGCGGATGTGCCCCGCGGTCGCGTCCCGGTCGGCCCAGGTGGCTTCCACCGCTCGGCCGGCCGGGCCGGTCTCGCCGCCGGCCTCGAAGTCGACCCGTTGCGCGCGGGCCTCTTCCCTGACGTCGGCCCCCTGGGCACGGGCGTGTTCCAGCAGCAGGTGGTCGAACTGGGAGCGGATGACCTGGAAGCTGTAGGCCGCCGGTCTGCCCGGTTCGTCGAAGCCCAGTGACCATTCCTGGCCGCCCCAGCCGTAGAAGGCCCCCGTCTTGCGGATGAACCCGTGGGCCTCGACCGTCCCGCGCGCGCCCAGGACGTCCAGCACGGGCAGCAGGGAGGGCAGGAGGGACTCGCCGACGTGGTAGCGCGGGAACCGTTCCCGCTCCAGCACTCGCACCTGGTGGCCCTGGCGGGCCAGGAGGGCCGCGGCGGTCGCACCCGCCGGGCCGTCTCCGATCACCAGGACGTCGGTCTCTTCACGCATCGGTACTCCTCAGCCTCCGGCAACGAGCGATTCCACCCACCGGTCGACCACTTTCTGAGACAGTGTCATCACTATGAGCAGTGAACCTCACGGTGGGGCCGGCCCGACAGACGCCCTCGCGCCCGCCCGCCCCTTCGGATCAAGCCGCGCTCCAGCCACGCTCACCGTGGGCGTCGAGGAGGAGCTCCTCCTGGTCGATCCCCTCACGCGCGTGCTCAGTCCCCGCGGACCGGAGGTGGTGAGCGAGGCGGCCGGTGAACTCGGTGACCGAATCGGCACCGAGCTGACCCGCTACCAGGTCGAAGTGCGCACCGATCCGCACACCTGCCTGAAGGAAGCCGCCGAACAGATCCGTTCCACAAGAGTGGCGGCCGCCCGCGCCGCTGCCCGCCACGGAGCGCGCCTCGCATCGACCGGCACCCCCGTGCTCGGCCAGACGTCCCCGGTCCCGATCACACCCGGTGCCCGCTACGCCCGCAGTGCCGCGCACTTCCGCGCTCTGGACGACGAGCAGACCGCGTGCGCCTGCCACATCCACGTCGGCCTGCCCGACCCCCGCGACGCCGTGCACGTCAGCAACCACCTACGGCCCTGGCTTCCCGCCCTGATCGCCTTCAGCGCGAACTCCCCGTTCAGGGACGGGCAGGACACCGGATACGCCAGCTGGCGCACCACCACCTGGGGACGCTGGCCCGTCGCCGGCCCGCCCCCCTACTTCGAATCACCCGCCCACTTCGACGACCTCGTCGACACCCTCATCGACGCGGAGGCACTCATCGACCGCGGCGGTCTGTACTGGGACATCCGCCCCTCCCACCACCTGCCCACCATCGAAGTCCGCGTCGCCGACGCAGCCCTCACCCCCGACGACACCCTCATGCTCGTCGCCGTCGTACGCGCCCTGACCGCCACCGCCCTCCAGCACATCCGAGCCGGAGAACCGGCTCCACGCCCGGCACCCGAAGTCCTGCGCGCAGCCTGCTGGCGCGCGGCACGCGACGGACTGGCCGGCACCGGCATCGACCCCCTCACCGGCCACCTCGTCGCCCAGACCACGCTCGTCGAAAAACTGCTGCACACCATCACCCCAGCACTGCGCCGGCACGACGACCTCGACCACACACACGAGCAATGGCAGCGCCTGCGCACCCAAGGAACCGGCGCCGACCGCCAGCGCGCCGCCCACCGGCGACGCACCAGCACCCACGACGTCGTCGACTACCTCATCTCCGCCACCTGCCCCCAGTAGGGCAGCGGTGACAGGGGCCACGGTCCGGCACAGAAGACCAGCCGCCCAATCGAGCAGCGAGTACTGATCAGGTATTTGACGCACCGCCCGGGATCGCAGGGCTGGGGAGTGCCAGCGGCGGGGCTATGCGTTGAGCTGTACGGCCGCGGCCGCGGCCGGGGATCGGGGATCGGGGATCGGGGATCGGGGCGAGCTTGGTCCGGTTGCGCGGCGGCCGGGCCCACCGACGGCTCAGCGGCCGGGCCGGGACAGAAGCCGCCGGTACTTTGATGCTGGTTTTCGGGCACTGAGCCCCCGCCAAGCGGGTGCGGCAGGGAGCTCCCTGCCAGACGGAGGTCCGCGTCACCGGTAGTCGTCACAGGCGCTGTTGCGACTCGGCCGCGGCGCCGTGTGCTGCGTCTGGAACCACGCCCGCCCGTTCCGGGCCCTCCGTGACCGATTGAGGCCGCTTAGACCATGTAGGACACGGTCTAAACACCACCTAATGGTGACGTCGGGTATTGGAACTGTCCGAATGCCCCTTGAGCCGGCCGTTGCCGCCGGGGTCGTCACGGCTGACAGGCCCGGATCAGAGACGCAAGGACAGTGCCTGGGTCGTACAGGGGACGGGCGCCGTCGGTGACGACTCGGCGTGTGCCAGGATCCACCGGGTCCGTCTGTGCCCAGTCGGGAGACCCGATGTTGATCTCGACCTCCAGCCCTGACGCTGTGGCAAAGCGTCGTTCGCTGATCGGTCCCCATGGCTGGGTCCTGACCAGCTTCCCGAGGGCGAGCTCGACGGCCCATGCGTGGTCGGAGTACTGGGACTCGTCAGTGGTGAGAAGGACGAGGTCGATGTCGGAGTCAGGCCGTGCGGCATTGCGAGCACACGATCCGACAAGTAGGAGACCGACGACGTCGTGGCGGCCTGCGGCCCACCGCGTGACGCGGTCGATGATCTCTTTCGTTTCGGCAGCCCGTTCCGGTGAGATCACAGGTCGCTGACTCGCTGGCTGGTTGTCACGGTGCATCGTGTGGCCTCCTGGGTGAGTAGCGGTGGCTGACTTCCGCGGCGTGGTTGGCCCAGTCGCCCGCGGAGAGACATTGCCAGGCGACGGCGACGTCGGTGTGGATGCCGAGGGTGCGGGCGAGGATTGCGGCGGGGATCTCAGTGGCGGGCTGGAAGAGAGCGGTGCTGCGGGCCTGGTTGGGTCGGATGTCGAGGTTGTTCAGACGTTGCGCCAGCTGTGTGGTGCTGATCAGCCGTCCGGGCTGGCAGCCGGGGAAGAGCCATGGAGACGGCATCAGGGCGCCGATGGTCGCGTGTCCCTTGCGGTTCGCGGCAACAGTGGGGGCCGGCTGGGCGACGGGCTCGGGCAGATGAACGGGTGCATTGCCGAGGTGGAGACGTACTTCCCGAGCGCCGACCTCGACGTCCTCGGTGGTCAACCGGTGGATTGCCGACGGTGCTTGGGCATAGAGGAGGAGAAGCAGCCCGGTGAGGCCGTCTTCGGGCTTGAGGGCGTCGTCGTGCAGGAGCCGGCGTGCGGTGTTCCAGCGATGTTCGTCGTCGAGTGGCTGGGTGGGACCGGCTATGAGGAGCATCACCTGCTGCTCGGAATCACGTCGGTACTACGACCGCAAGCGAGCCGAGGGCAAGAGGCACTCCCAAGCGGTCCTGGCGCTGGCCAGGCGGCGAGTCAACGTACTGTGGACACTTCTCCGGGACCGGCGGCACCACGGACTCACACCACCAGCGGCGACTGCCCCATGGGACTGCTCACCGATCGCAAACCTGATCGACGAAAGCCGACTTCTCAGGGAAGATCCCGTCAGCATCGACCATGGCGCTGAGGAGCCCTCTGTGATCACGCAAGGAGTACAGGTCACAGGCCGGTGCAGTACCTGCGGAGGTACGACGACCTGCGATGTCGGTCAGTTCTTCGACCATGACATGGTCCGCTGGGGCACCGAAGGGCGATGCGCTGACTGCCCGAATGGGTGGTGCGAGCAAGACAGCGGACCCGTCACGCCCGAGAACATTCGACAAGCTCTGCTGAAAGCGCATGGGCCCGCAAGGCTTCGCCCGTCTGGAGACGTGCCGAGCCTCGTTCCCGTGCTGCAGGCCCTCCGCAGTGCGCGACAACTGTCCCTGGGCGAAGCACGCGCGCAGGCCGCGGAACTCACCCGGACCGGTCTCATCGGCACGCTCGTCGAGATGGAGGCCCTGGCGGTTCACCTTCGGAGACGAGCCATCTCGGTGAGCGTGGAACCAGCTGCGTAACCCCGTTCGGTCAGTACCCGCTGCGGCTTGACATCGGCGTCGAGAAGTCTCGTGCGCGCGGCGCAGGGCTGCGGCGGGGGAGCCGGCGAAGCCGGTGTCCCGCGCAACGCACTCACCCAGCGGCACACCGACCTGAAGAATGAGGTCCATGGCAAGGTCCGCGCTCGGGGTGGCACTCCGGACGGTGAGCGGCGCCTGCGCGAGCAGATCCGCCGGCCCAAGGAACTACGAGCCGCCGACGCCGAGGAGCTCGCCCAGCTCAAGGCCGACGCCGAGGGGCTGGTGGGCGCCCCGCACCAGGCCGCGGTGGAGAACCTTCATCTGCGCCGGCAGCTCGCCGACCGCCATGCTGTGATCCGTGCGCTGCCCGCGCAGGCCCCACCCCACTCGGTAGGTGGCCGGTCCACCGCCGAGAACGGAGCTGGCGGCGGCTTCCGTCGCGGCCGTGGCCTTGGAGAGGCTGAGGGTCTGTTCTCCTCGGAGGTTCCGCGGGCGGGACGGCAGTCGCAGCTGTGTGGCATCAGTCAGTGTCGAGGCCGTCGATCAGACGGTTGAGGAACCGGGTGAAGGTGGCGTCGGGAGTGAGGGGGCGTCCCGGAGCGGAAAGGGCTTCGGCGAGTTCCGGGTGACGGCCGTCGGCGGCGACGGCGGCGAGGTAGCGGGCCTCGGCTGCGGCCCGGTCCGGTGATCGTGAGGCTGCGGCCTGCGCGATCTCGTGGGCAACGTGCCCGGCCACGAATGCGGTGATCTGGGCGAAGACCTCCAGTTTCGCCGCACCGTCCAGCCCGGTGGGCCGCAGGGCGGCGAGCACGTGTTCCAGGAAGGCCAGCGTGTTGGGGCCCGGAACGCGACGGGTGGACAAGGCGACGGGCAGCCAGGGGTGGCGCAGCATGTGGGCGCGCTGCAGGCGGGCGACGGTCTTCAGGTCGGCACGCCAGTCGCCGCTGGGTGGGTCCGTGACCGTGAGTTCGCCGCTGACGTGGTCGACCATCAGTTCCAGCAGCGTCTCCTTGTCAGGGGCGTAGCTGTAGAGCGACATGACGCCCGCTCCGACCTCGGCGGCGACCCGCCGCATGGTGACCGCGTCGAGTCCTTCCGTGTCCGCCAGAGTGACGGCCGCCGCGGTGATCGTCTCCCGGCTGAAGGAGGGCCTGCGGCCCCTGCGGGGCTCGGCGGGACGCAGCCAGAGCTGTTCGGGATCGACGCTCTCGGCACCGGACTTTCCGTCGCTGGACACGGCCTCGCACTCCTTCCCCTGGTCGTTGAGGCGGCTCTTGCCAAGGTCATCCAAGCATCCTCTATTCTCGTACAACGTACGAGAATAGAGGAGGGGGAACGATGCCATCACGCACACCCGACGCCACAGCCAGACCGGCCTGGGTGCCACCCGCCGGAAAACCGCCGCTTTCCTCCCGCTTGATGAGGGCGACCTGGCGAAATCTGCCGGCGAAACGGCACGAGGCCGGATGGGAGCCGGGACTGTTGGTGCCGGCCGCCGACGGCAGCCCGTTGCTCACCGACCACTACTTCCCGCGCGCCCAGGGCGACTTCCCCACCCTCCTGGTCCGCTCGCCCTATGGCCGGGGCCTGCCGTGGTCACCCCAGTACGGCCTGCTCTTCGCCGAACAGGGCTTCCACGTGATCCTGCAGAGCTGCCGCGGCACCGGAGGTTCGGGCGGCGTGTTCGATCTGTGGCGCAACGAGGCCGCCGACGGCCAGGCCACGGTGTCCTGGCTGCGCGAGCAAACCTGGTTCAACGGAACACTGGGGACCATCGGCCCCAGTTACCTGGGCTACGTGCAATGGGCCCTCGCTTTGGACCCACCGCCAGAACTGAAGGCAATGGTGGTGCAAGTAGGGCTGCACGATCCCTACGCCCTGTTCCACGCGGGCGGTGCGCTTCGCCTGGAGAACGCCCTCGCCGTGGGTGTGGGAATGAACTACCAGCACCAGGGCATGGCACCGTTCCTCAAAGCGACGCTGCGCCTGCGGCGCCGCCTGCGCGACGTCACCACCGCGCAGCCCCTGCGTGGGGCGTACGTGTCAGCCTTCGGCAGCGAACTGCCTTGGTTGGACGACGTGATGACACACCCGGATGCCAAGGACGCCTACTGGCACGGCGCGTCGTTGGCGGAGTCGGCGGAGCGGCTCCGCGTGCCCACGGCTCTGATCACCGGATGGCACGACGCACTGGTCGACCAGAGCTTCGAGCAGTACGACCGGCTGCGCCGAGCCGGGTGTGAGACCGCCCTGCTCGTCGGTCCCTGGACCCACACTTCCGCCCTGCAGCAAGGATGGCCCGAGGTGTTCGCCGAGAGCCTCGCATGGCTGCACGTCCACCTGTACGCCGATCCCTCCGGCCTGCGTCCCACCGCGGTGCGTGTGCACATCGGCGGCGAAAACGCCTGGCGGGACCTCGACGACTGGCCACCGGCCACAGCTGCCACCTCGTGGTACCCCGTCCCCGGCGGGCATCTCACCCAGCAGGCCCCCGCGGACTCCGCGCCCGTGACGGCGTTCCGCTACGACCCGGCCGACCCCACCCCCTCCCTCGGCGGCCCCCTGCTCTCCCGCACCGCCGGTCCCCAAAACAACGCCCCCCTGGAGGCACGAGACGACGTCCTGACGTTCACCGGCCCACCACTGACCGAGCCCATGGACATCCTGGGCCCGGTCTCCGCACGGCTGAGCATCTCCACGGACACCGGACACGCCGATGTCTTCACCCGCCTGTGCGACGTGGACCCACAAGGCCGCTCCGTCAACGTCTGTGACGGGTTCAGCCGACTCCGGACGGCCGAACAGGCGCCCTCGCAGGTCACCGTGCCGATGAGCTCCACCGCCCACCGCTTCCTCGTCGGCCATCGCATACGCTGGCAGATCAGCGCAGGCGCCCACCCACGCTACGCCCGCAATCCCGGCACCGGTGAGTCGCCGGTAAACGCCACCACCTTCACACCGGTGCGCATCACGCTCCACACGGATTCGGCATTGGTACTTCCCAGCAGCTCTGGACCCGCGTAATTCGTCAGTCCTCCGGAGAACGGCCGACGAGCCGGGTCGTCCGGCCCGGCTCACTCCTCCACGCCCTCCTCGCCGTCCAGGCCAACCAAGTCAGGGTTTCGCAGCAGCCACCCGAGGACCGCAGTTCACGTCGACACGCTGAACCTGACAGAGAAGTCGTCGCTCACCCAGCCGCGCAGAGCATCAAGGGAGAGGTCCTGCGAGGCCGGCCAGGTGCAGGCCAGCATGGACTTGTCCGCGCCGGAGGCGCCGATCAGCACGATCAGCCCGTTCTCCGGCAGGTCCGGGTAGAGCACCGGGGCCATTCGGGGTCCCCTTGCGGGTCGAGGGAGCGGACAGCCCAGTTCAGGCGTTGCCCGGCGTGGTCGGTGATCAGGGCGGCGGCCTCGTGCAGCGGGCGGGAGGCGTCGCCGTCGCGGTCGGTTTCGCTCTGCTCCGCCCGGCGCGCGGTGACGCTGACCAGCTGCGCGGGCA
>NZ_JBIRHK010000020.1:0-123580 GCF_044328485.1 Streptomyces sp. NPDC017936
GTGCCCGCCGCCCCCCCCCCCCCCCCCGGGGGGGGGCCCCCCCCCCCCCCCACGACCCCGACCCACCCCCCACCCGCAGGCACCCACCGGAAGCCGCCCACCCGCAGGCACCCACCCGCAGGCGCCCTCCGCGGAACGGACCTGCCTCAGCCCACGGCCAGCAGGATCCCCAGCACCACGGCCCCGGCGACCGCCGGCCCCACGATCTCCCAGGCCCACCGCACGGTCACCTCGCCCTGGGCGCTCTCCGCCTTCTCCCGGGCCTCCCACAGCTCGCGCAGCTCGAGCATGATCTTGTCGCTCTCGGCCCGCACGGGCCCGTCCGGCACCCCGCCCTCGGAGCGCCCGCGCGCGGACGCCCCGCCCCCGAAACCGCCGAGACCGCCGAACCCGAGCCCGTCGGAGCCCCGGCCGCCCCGGCCCTGCCGCTCGGCCGCGCGCTCCGACGCGGCCCGCGCCTCCCGCCGGGCCGCCTTCTTCCGCGCCCGCAACGACACCGGGATCGACCAGAGCTGGTACTTCTTGCCGCTCGCGGCGACGACCTCGTTCGAGTAGCCGGCCCGCAGGGAGGCGACCTGCCCCCAGGGCAGCACGACCACCCGGAGCGGGTTGCGCACCCGCAGCCGGTCCTGGCCGGCGAACACGGCGGGGCGCAGCGTGAAGGCGACGATCAGCGGCACCAGCAGGATCAGCGTCGCGAGCGCCAGCCACGGCGTCCGGCCGTCCCCCGCGACGATCGCGTCGATGCCGAGCCAGCCGACGAGCCCGAGCAGCAGCACGCCGCCGGCCATGCCCGCGGGCGACCGGTAGATGCGGTCCCTGGGCTCGGGGGCCGGGGGCTGCGGCGCTGGCGACTGGTCTTCCGGGCTCGTCATGGCCCCGATTGTGCCCCACGCCCGCGCCACGGCCCCGACGACCCCGCACCCGCACCGCGCCCCCGACCACCTCGCACCCGCACCCGCACCCGCACCCCCGACCACCTCGCACCCGCACCCGCACCCGCACCCGCACGACGGCGCACCAACCCCCACCGCCCGGAAGCCGCGCCCCGCCCCGCCCTGCACCTCCGCCCGACACCCCCGCCCGCTCCCCTCCGGCCCTCCCGCCCAACACCCCCGCCTGCCCCCCCTCCGGCAACCCCCGCCCGGCACCCCCGCCCGACACCCCCTCCGCCCCCCGCCCGACACCCCCTCCGCCCCCCGCCCGACGAAGGAGCCGTCCTCCGGGGTGTACAGCCGCTACGCGCGTAGATATGCTCGTCTGGTGACCATGCCCACCAATGCACCCACCGCGGCGAGCGCCCTCGCGGACGTCACCACGTCCGACAGCACGTTGCGCCGCTTCCTCCACGGGCTGCCCGGCGTCGACGCGGTCGGCCTGGAGGCACGCGCCGCGTCCCTCGGGACCCGTTCCATCAAGACGACCGCCAAGGCGTACGCCATCGACCTCGCCATCTCCATGGTCGACCTGACGACGCTGGAAGGCGCGGACACCCCGGGCAAGGTCCGGGCGCTCGGCGCGAAGGCGGTCCACCCCGACCCGACCGACCGGACGACGCCCGCGACCGCGGCGGTCTGCGTCTATCCCGACATGGTCGCCGCCGCCAAGGAGGCCGTCGCGGGCTCCGGTGTGAAGGTCGCCTCCGTCGCCACCGCCTTCCCGGCCGGCCGCGCCGCCCTGGAGGTGAAGCTCGCCGACGTCCGCGACGCCGTCGCCGCGGGCGCCGACGAGATCGACATGGTCATCGACCGCGGGGCCTTCCTCGCCGGCCGCTACCTGAAGGTGTACGACGAGATCGTCGCCGTGCGGGAGGCCTGCGGCACGTCCGCCCGGCTGAAGGTCATCTTCGAGACGGGCGAGCTGTCGACGTACGACAACATCCGCCGCGCCAGCTGGCTCGGCATGATGGCCGGCGCCGACTTCATCAAGACCTCCACCGGCAAGGTGGCCGTCAACGCGACCCCCGCGAACACGCTCCTCATGCTGGAAGCCGTCCGCGACTTCCGGGCGCAGACCGGGGTGCAGGTCGGCGTGAAGCCGGCCGGCGGCATCCGCACCTCCAAGGACGCCGTCAAGTTCCTGGTCCTGGTCAACGAGACCGTGGGCGAGGACTGGCTGGACAACCACTGGTTCCGCTTCGGCGCCTCCTCGCTCCTGAACGATCTGCTGATGCAGCGTCAGAAGCTGGCCACCGGCCGCTACTCCGGCCCCGACTACGTGACGGTGGACTGATCGACATGGCTTCCGCATTCGAGTACGCACCGGCGCCCGAGTCCCGCTCGGTCGTCGAGATCGCCCCTTCCTACGGCCTCTTCATCGACGGCGAGTTCGTGGAGGCGGCCGACGGCAGGGTCTTCAAGACGGTGTCGCCGTCGACGGAGGAGGTCCTCTCCGAGGTCGCGCAGGCCGGCGCCGAGGACGTCGACCGCGCCGTGAGGGCCGCCCGCAAGGCGTTCGAGAAGTGGTCGGCGCTCCCCGGCTCCGAGCGCGCGAAGTACCTCTTCCGCATCGCCCGCATCGTCCAGGAGCGCAGCCGTGAGCTGGCCGTCCTGGAGACCCTGGACAACGGCAAGCCCATCAGGGAGACCCGCGACGCCGACCTCCCGCTGGTCGCCGCGCACTTCTTCTACTACGCGGGCTGGGCGGACAAGCTCGGCCACGCCGGGTTCGGCGCGGACCCGAAGCCCCTCGGCGTCGCCGGCCAGGTCATCCCCTGGAACTTCCCGCTGCTGATGCTGGCCTGGAAGATCGCCCCGGCGCTGGCGACCGGCAACACGGTCGTCCTCAAGCCCGCCGAGACCACCCCCCTGTCGGCCCTGTTCTTCGCGGACGTCTGCCGCCAGGCGGGCCTGCCCAAGGGTGTCGTCAACATCCTCCCCGGCTACGGCGACGCGGGCGCCGCGCTCGTCGCCCACCCCGACGTGAACAAGGTGGCCTTCACCGGCTCCACCGCCGTCGGCAAGGAGATCGCCCGCACGGTCGCGGGCACCCGCAAGAAGCTCACCCTCGAACTGGGCGGCAAGGGCGCCAACATCGTCTTCGACGACGCGCCCGTCGACCAGGCCGTCGAGGGCATCGTCAACGGCATCTTCTTCAACCAGGGCCAGGTCTGCTGCGCGGGCTCCCGCCTGCTGGTCCAGGAGTCGGTCCACGACGAGCTGCTGGACTCCCTCAAGCGCCGCCTGTCCACGCTCCGCCTCGGCGACCCGCTGGACAAGAACACCGACATCGGCGCGATCAACTCCGCCGAGCAGCTCGCCCGCATCACCGCGCTCGCCGAGCAGGGCGAGGCGGAGGGCGCCGAGCGCTGGTCCCCGGCCTGCGAGCTCCCGTCCGCCGGCTACTGGTTCGCCCCGACGCTCTTCACGAACGTCACCCAGGCGCACACCGTGGCCCGCGACGAGATCTTCGGCCCCGTCCTGTCGGTCCTCACCTTCCGCACCCCGGACGAGGCCGTCGCCAAGGCCAACAACACCCCGTACGGCCTGTCGGCGGGCATCTGGACGGAGAAGGGCTCCCGCATCCTCGCGGTGGCGAACAAGCTCCGGGCCGGCGTCGTCTGGTCCAACACGTTCAACAAGTTCGACCCGACCTCGCCGTTCGGCGGCTACAAGGAGTCGGGCTTCGGCCGCGAGGGCGGCCGCCACGGCCTGGAGGCGTACCTCGATGTCTGAGCGCTTGACTGTCTTCAAGACCTACAAGCTGTACGTCGGCGGGAAGTTCCCGCGTTCCGAGAGCGGCCGGGTGTACGAGGTGACCGACGCAAAGGGCAAGTGGCTGGCGAACGCACCGCGGTCCTCCCGCAAGGACGCCCGTGACGCGGTCGTCGCCGCCCGCAAGGCGTTCGGCGGCTGGTCCGGCGCGACGGCGTACAACCGCGGCCAGGTCCTCTACCGCGTGGCCGAGATGCTGGAGGGCCGCAGGGGACAGTTCGTCCACGAGGTCGCCGACGCCGAGGGCCTGTCCAAGTCCCAGGCCGCCGAGCAGGTCGAGGCGGCGATCGACCGCTGGGTCTGGTACGCGGGCTGGACCGACAAGATCGCCCAGGTGATCGGTGGCGGCAACCCGGTCGCGGGTCCGTTCTTCAACCTGTCCTCGCCCGAACCGACGGGCGTGGTGGCCGTCCTGGCCCCGCAGGAGTCGTCCCTCCTGGGCCTGGTCTCGGTGGTCGCCCCGGTGATCGCCACGGGCAACACGGCGGTCGTGGTGGCCTCCGAGAAGTCCCCGCTGCCCGCCCTGTCCCTGGCCGAGGTCCTGGCCACCTCCGACGTCCCCGGCGGTGTCGTCAACGTCCTCTCCGGCCGTACGGCGGAGATCGCGGCGCCGCTCGCCGCCCACCAGGACGTCAACGCGATCGACCTCGCGGGCGCCGACGACGTCCTGGCGAAGGAGCTGGAGGTCGCGGCCGCGGACAACCTGAAGCGCGTCCTGCGTCCACAGCCTGTGGACGACTGGTCCGCGACCCCCGGCACCGACCGCATGACGGCGTTCCTGGAGACGAAGACGGTCTGGCACCCGACGGGGTCGCTGGGCGCGTCGGGCTCGTCGTACTGACGACCCGTCACGGCCGGCGGGCCGCGCCCCTCTCCGTCCGGAGGGGCGCGGCCCGCCGCGTCCGTGCGCGGATCAGCCGCCCAGCAGCCCCGTCGCCCGCCCCGCCACCGGGATCGCCCCGACCGACTCCGCCTGCGCCACCGGCCCCGTCAGCGTCCGCGAGGCGACCGGCCGGAAGTCGGCGACCTGGGTGCCGACGCCGTTGTCGAGCGGGTCGGCGCCGGTGCCGGCGAGCGGGTTGGGCTTGAGGCCCGCCACGGGGCCGGTGGCGTGTCCGACGGTGCCGGTGAGCGCCTGGAGGCCGGCCCGGGGGTCGACCTCGCCGGGCGACGCGGGGCGCGTGCGCGTCCCGTCCAGGACCGGTGCGGTCCCGGCGGCCGCCGCCGTCCCGGCGCCCGCGCCCAGGGCCACCCCCGCCGTGGCGAGGGCGACCAGGGCACGCCGGCCGGCCGTGGTGTGGGGGGAGTCGTGTCGGGCCATCGCGCTGCCCACTTTCTGCTGCTCGGGGTGATCGGTTCGACACGAAGGGTAGTTGAGGTGTGACGCACGCATCAAAGCCGGTCCGCGGGGTCGTTGCGGGCCCCGCGGATGCCGCACACTGGTGTCCCGTGAGTTCCCAACCGCCCGTCACCGCGCGAGTCGTGCTGCTCTGCGGCCCCTCCGGCTCCGGCAAGTCCCTCCTCGCCGCCCGCTCCGGTCTGCCGGTGCTGCGGCTCGACGACTTCTACAAGGAGTGCGACGACCCGACGCTGCCGCAGGTGGCCGGGAGCTCCGACATCGACTGGGACCACCCCGGCTCGTGGGACGCGGACACGGCGATCGCCGCCATCACCGACCTGTGCCGCACGGGTCGTACGAAGGTCCCCGTCTACGACATCGCGCTCAGCGCCCGCACCGGCGAGGAGACGGTCGAGATCGGGCGGACCCCGCTGTTCATCGCCGAGGGCATCTTCGCCGCCGAGATCGTCGGCCGCTGCCGGGACCTGGGGGTGCTGGCCGACGCGCTGTGCCTGAGCCGCGGCCCGGTGACCACCTTCCGCCGCCGTTTCCTGCGCGACCTGAAGGAGGGCCGCAAGTCGGTCCCGTTCCTGCTGCGCCGCGGCTGGCGCCTGATGCGCGCCGAGCGGTCCATCGTGGCCCGGCAGACCGCGCTCGGCGCGTACGCCTGCGACCGCGACGAGGCGCTGGGCCGGCTGGCGGCCGCCGCCGCGGGCCCGCGCGCCACGACGGCGCGGACGGCCGTCTGACGCGCGTACGGACGCCTGGCTCGCCGTATGACGAGTCTGTGGATGCCCGGCGGACGCCCGACGGGCGCACGGACGCCTGACGGGCGGACGTGCAGAAGCGGGACCGGACGGACCCCCCGGCCCTCCAGCCCCGCTTCCGTGGTGCTCCCCCGTGTCCCCCCGGTGGTGCTTCCCCCGTGAAGGTGCGGTACCGCTCCCCCGTACGTCCCCCGTCGGGTCCCCCCGGTACCGCTCCCCCGTGTTTCCCCCGTTCGCCGGCTTCCCTGAACGGAGCCGGCTCCCCCGTGCACCTCAGGCGACGAGCTCGCCGAAGGCGTCCTCCTCGTCACGGCCGAAGCTGAGGACCTCGTCCTCGCGCAGCCGGCGGAGCGACCGCCAGATGCTGGACTTCACCGTGCCGACACTGATGCCGAGGATGTCCGCGATCTCCGGGTCGGTGCGGCCCTCGTAGTACCGCAGGACCAGCATCGTCCGCTGGAGTTCGGGCAGCCGGGCCAGCGCCTGCCACAGGACCGCGCGCAGCTCGGTGCCGCGCATCGCGTCCGTGTCGCCGGCCGTCTCCGGCAGTTCCTCGGTCGGGTACTCGTTCAGCTTGCGGCGGCGCCACGCGCTGATGTGCAGGTTGGTCATGGTGCGGCGGAGGTATCCGCCGACCGCGGCCTTGTCGCTGATCCGGTCCCAGGCCCGGTAGGTCGAGAACAGCGCGCTCTGCAGCAGGTCCTCGGCCTCGAAGCGGTCACCGGTGAGGTGGTAGGCCGTGGCGTACAGGGAGGCGCGGCGCTCCTGGACGTAGGCGGTGAACTCCGCCTCCGTCAGCGAGCGACGCTCCCCCGTGTCCTCCCCGTACGCGGCTCCCCCGTGAGCCCCTTCCCCCGTGTGCGCGTCGACCACCGTCATGAAGGCGGTGTGCTGACGCCCGGCGCCACGGGCGGCCCCCCGTGCTCCCCCGCGCTCGCACACGCTCGTGCGGGAGGACCCCCCGTCGGCACCGGACTTCTCGTGACCCCGGTGCACGTCGTGCAGGCGCGTGACCACTGCGCTGGTGCTGAGGCCGTGCAGCGTGTTCATCATGCGCCCCCCGTCGTGGACTTCCGGTGTCCCGGTTCGTTCCGTTCGGCCCGGCGTACTGCCTTGCCTGTGCCGAAAAGCTTGCCCGGGCCACTTCATCGCCGTGTCCGTCGACTGTCACAGACCTGTCACAGGGGTCCGTCACGGCGGCACGACAGCCCGTTCACAGAGGTCGGCGGTACGCCGTCCGCCCCGGCCGCGGACGGCGTTCCGGGGAGGGCCCCGGAGCCCCCCGCGCGCGGCGCGCGGCGCGGAAACCACGGACTTGAGCACCGGGCCCCGGCCCACGGGTCGAACGACAGCGCCTCCATGGGCCAGAATGAGCCCGTGCCTTCCCTGTTGCTGATCGAGGACGACGACGCCATCCGTACGGCCCTGGAGCTCTCACTGACGCGCCAGGGACACCGCGTGGCGACCGCTGCGAGCGGTGAGGACGGTCTGAAGCTGCTGCGCGAACAGCGGCCGGATCTGATCGTGCTGGACGTGATGCTGCCCGGTATCGACGGCTTCGAGGTGTGCCGGCGGATCCGGCGCACCGACCAGCTGCCGATCATCCTGCTCACCGCGCGCAGCGACGACATCGACGTGGTCGTCGGGCTGGAGTCCGGCGCCGACGACTACGTCGTCAAACCGGTGCAGGGGCGGGTGCTGGACGCCCGGATCCGGGCCGTGCTGCGGCGCGGGGAACGCGAGTCGAACGACTCGGCGACCTTCGGCAGCCTCGTCATCGACCGCGCGGCGATGACGGTGACCAAGAACGGCGAGGACCTCCAGCTCACCCCGACCGAGCTGCGGCTGCTGCTCGAACTGAGCCGGCGCCCCGGTCAGGCGCTGTCCCGGCAGCAGCTGCTGCGCCTGGTGTGGGAGCACGACTACCTCGGCGACTCGCGGCTGGTGGACGCGTGTGTCCAGCGCCTGCGGGCCAAGGTCGAGGACGTGCCGTCGTCGCCCACCCTGATCCGTACCGTGCGCGGAGTCGGCTACCGCCTGGACACCCCTCAGTGACACCGGGGCAAGGGGGGGTCCGCGGCTGGTCCGCGGCGCGCAAGGGACATCTTTCACGGCTGCGCTTCACCAGCCTGAGACTGCGGCTCGTCCTGGTCTTCGGGCTGGTGGCGCTGACCGCCGCCGTATCCGCGTCCGGCATCGCGTACTGGCTCAACCGCGAGGCCGTGCTGACCCGCACCCAGGGCGCGGTCCTGCGGGACTTCGAGCAGGAGATGCAGAACCGGGCGGGCGCGCTGCCCGAGCACCCGTCGCAGGACGAGCTCCAGCACACGGCCGGCCAGATGGCCAACAGCAGCCAGCGCTTCAGCGTGCTGCTGGTCGCCGAGGGCGCCGACGGCAGGACCGTGTACGGCAACTCGGGCGGGCTGAACGGCTTCTCGCTGGACGACGTGCCCAAGTCGCTGCGCACGGCGGTGAACAGGGAGCAGGACACGACCGCCGGCAACAAGTCGCCCTACCACCTGTACTGGCAGCGGGTGGTCGACCACGGCACGCCGTACCTGGTGGCCGGGACGAAGGTGATCGGGGGCGGGCCGACCGGCTACATGCGCAAGTCGCTGGAGCCGGAGGCCAAGGACCTCAACTCGCTGGCCTGGTCCCTGGGCATCGCCACCGGTCTGGCGCTGATAGGCGCGGCGCTCCTCGCGCAGGCGGCGGCCACGACCGTGCTGAAGCCGGTGCACCGGCTCGGTGTCGCCGCCCGCCGGCTCGGCGAGGGCAAGCTGGACACCCGGCTGCTGGTCTCCGGGACGGACGAGCTGGCCGACCTGTCACGGACGTTCAACCGGACGGCCGAGGCCCTCGAGAAGCGGGTCGCGGACATGGCGGCCCGGGACGAGGCGTCCCGCCGCTTCGTCGCGGACATGAGCCACGAACTGCGCACGCCCCTCACCGCGATCACCGCCGTCACGGAGGTGCTGGAGGAGGAGCTGGACGCGGAGTCGGGCGGCATCGACCCGATGATCGAACCCGCGGTGCGCCTGGTGGTCTCCGAGACCCGGCGGCTGAACGACCTCGTCGAGAACCTGATGGAGGTCACCCGCTTCGACGCCGGCACGGCCCGTCTGGTGCTGGACGACGTCGACGTCGCCGACCAGATCACCGCCTGCATCGACGCGCGCGCCTGGCTGGACGCCGTCGACCTGGACGCCGAGCGCGGCATCCACGCCCGCCTCGACCCGCGCCGCCTGGACGTGATCCTCGCCAACCTCATCGGCAACGCCCTCAAGCACGGCGGCTCGCCGGTGCGGGTGTCCGTGCGGGAGACGGCCGACGAGGTGGTCATCGCCGTCCGCGACCACGGTCCCGGCATCCCCGAGGACGTCCTGCCCCACGTCTTCGACCGCTTCTACAAGGCGAGCGCCTCCCGCCCCCGCTCCGAGGGCAGCGGCCTGGGCCTGTCCATCGCCCTGGAGAACGCCCACATCCACGGCGGCGAGATCACCGCCGCCAACTCCCCCGAGTCGGGCGCGGTCTTCACCCTGCGCCTGCCCCGGGACGTCTCGGAGCTGGCGGAGCGGGGCGAGAAGAAGGACGAGGGGGACTCCCGATGACCGCACACGCCATGCCCGTCCGCCGCCCGCGCCGTCTCCTCGCCCTCCCGCTCCTCGCGGCGGTGCTGGCCGGCTGCGGGATCCGGGCGACGGAGGTGCCGACCGACTTCGGCCCCGCCCCCTCCCGGGTCCGCTGCTCGCTGACCGAGCCGAGCATCACCACCCAGACCTCGCGCGGAGTGCCGGTGCGGGTGTTCCTGCTGTGCGGTTCCTCCCTGGTCGCCGTGGACCGCACGGTCCCGGTCCCGGACGGCGCGGCGGACTCCGAGCGGCGCGTGCTGGTCGCCCAGGGCCTGCTGGACGAACTCGCGGAGTCCCCGTCGGCCACCGAGAAGGAGGCCGGCTACACCACGGACGTGCGCGGCGGCATGACGGTGAGCGGCCCGGCCGCCGAGGACCCGGACGACACCCTGCGCCTGAGCACCTCCCCCGGCGACCTCACCTCGTACGCCCTGGCCCAGCTCGTGTGCACCTTCTCCGACTCGGCGGCGGCCGAGGGCGACGGCTCGGTGGTCCTGGGCGGTCCCGGCGCCGACCGGCCCCGCCGCTACCGGTGCACGGACGAGGTCCGCTCCCGCCCGGGCACCGCCGAGCCCCCGTCGACGGAGGTCACCGGCAGCTGACGGACAGCTGACGGACCACCGGCGGCGGCCGGGCACGCGGGACACGCCCACGGCCCGGCGGGGGTGCGGGTGTCCCGGCCCCGGGTGCGGTGCGGGCGGGTCGGCGGGGTGCGGAACCGATCGTGCGGTGGGCCGCGTCTAGGGGGACGTGCAGCGTCAAGGCTCCATCGGCGGCAGCGCCGCGTTCCGCGTCCGTGTGATCGGGAGTGTCCTCCTGGTCGCCCACCTCGTGTTCGTCGCCTGGTTCGCGCTGCGCCCCCTGGACGTCCCCTGGGTGATGCCCGCCAACCTGCGCCCGTTCGCCGGCATCCGGGCCGATCTGACGCTGGGCGGGCCGGAGGCCGTGCGGCGGATCGGCGCGGAGCTCGGGCTGCTGGCGCCCCTGGGCGTCCTCCTCCCGCTGGCCCACGGCAGGCTCCGCGTCTCACCGCTCGCCTCCCTGGTCCGCACGGTCACGGTGGGCGCCCTGCTGTCGCTGGCCGTCGAGCTGCTGCAGACCGGGGTGCCGGGCCAGGTGGCCGACGTCGACTCGATCCTGCTGAGCACCGTCGGAGTGGCCCTGGCGCACGCGGCGGTGGTCCCGGCGGTCCGCGCCCGTCTGCGCCACCGCAGCGAGCTCCGCGACCACCGTGCGGACCGCCAGGAGGAGCCGGCTCAGGGACGGACCCCGACGATTCCCAGGGTCGGGATCGCCCCGTAGAGCGACGTTTCCTCCCCTTCGTCCGCGTAGCGTCGAAGACAGACGAGGCGGCCGTCGGAGGCCGCCTCGGACCGACGCCCACGAAGGAGCCGCAGATGTCCAGCAGCCTCGCCCGCCCCACCCACGGCCGCATGATCGGCGGAGTGTGCGCCGCGCTGGCCCGGCGCTTCGGCACCTCCGCGACGACGATGCGCGTGATCTTCCTGCTCTCGTGCCTGCTGCCGGGCCCGCAGTTCCTGCTCTACATAGCCCTGTGGATCTTCCTGCCGGCCGAGGACGAGGCCCGCACGGCCTGGTGAGCCCCGCGGGCACCGCACCGCACGGGAAACGCCGTCGGGCGCATCCGGTCCGACCGGATGCGCCCGACGGCGTACGAGGGCCCGGGGGTCAGCCCAGCGGGAGCCCGTTGACCGGCAGCCCGTGCGTGGGCAGTCCCTGCCCGACCGGCAGACCGCCGAGCAGTCCGGCGACCGGCTTGGTCGGGCCCTCCGCGAGCGCCTGCTCGGTGGCCGGCTGCGCGGCGGCCAGGGCGGTGCCCACCGCCGGCCGGGCCTGCGCCAGCGCCTCACCGGCCCCCGGCAGCTCCTGGGTGACGTTCTCCGCCGGCAGCGTCCGGGCGACGCCCCCGAGGACCTGGGTGGCGTCCGGGACGGCCGGGGCGGCGTTGGCGGCGCCCGCACCGGCGGCGGCGAAGGCGGCACCGAGGGCGGCGACGCCGAGGGTCTTGGCAGCAGACTGCTTCATGATGAATGCGTCCTCGAATACGGGGAACTGAGCGGTCCACGACCGTAAACACGGAAAGGCGTCCGCCGCAAACATCGAAATGCGGACGGCCCGTGAAGACCCCCTCGCACGTCACCGCCGGAAATACCGGGGTTTCACTCTTCCGTGGTCACGGAACCGCTGGTCGAGGCGGTCTGCTGGAACAGCCATTCGGATTTCAGTTCCGCGTATCCGGGCTTGATCACGTCATTGATCATGGCCAGTCGTTCATCGAAAGGAATGAATGCCGACTTCATGGCATTGACCGAGAACCACTGGAGGTCGTCGAGCGTGTAGCCGAACGCGTCGACCAGGTGCTCGAACTCCCGGCTCATGCTCGTCCCGGACATCAGCCGGTTGTCGGTGTTGACCGTGGCGCGGAAGTGCAGCCGGCGCAGCAGCCCGATCGGGTGCTCGGCGTAGGAGGCGGCCGCCCCCGTCTGGAGGTTGGAACTGGGGCACATCTCCAGCGGGATGCGCTTGTCCCGGACGTACGAGGCCAGTCGTCCGAGCTTCACCGAGCCGTCCTCGGCGACCTCGATGTCGTCGATGATGCGCACGCCGTGCCCGAGCCGGTCGGCGCCGCACCACTGGAGCGCCTGCCAGATGGACGGCAGCCCGAAGGCCTCGCCGGCGTGGATGGTGAAGTGGTTGTTCTCCCGCTTGAGGTACTCGAAGGCGTCGAGGTGCCGGGTGGGCGGGTACCCGGCCTCCGCGCCGGCGATGTCGAAGCCGACCACGCCCAGGTCGCGGTAGCGGTTGGCGAGTTCGGCGATCTCCAGGGCGCGGGCCGCGTGCCGCATGGCGGTGAGGAGGGCGCCGACCCGGATGCGCTGGCCGGCCTCCCGGGCGAGCCGTTCCCCCTCGCGGAAGCCCTCGTTGACGGCCTCGACGACCTCTTCGAGGCTCAGTCCGCCCTCCAGGTGCTGCTCGGGCGCGTAGCGGATCTCGGCGTAGACGACACCGTCGGCGGCGAGGTCCTGGGCGCACTCACGGGCGACGCGCACCAGGGCCCCGCGGGTCTGCATGACGCCGACCGTGTGCGAGAAGGTCTCCAAGTACCGTTCCAGGGAACCGGAGTCGGCGGCCTCCCGGAACCAGATGCCGAGCTTGTCGGGGTCGGTCTCGGGGAGCCGGGAGTAGCCGGTCTCCCCGGCGAGGTCGACGATCGTGCCGGGGCGCAGCCCGCCGTCGAGATGGTCGTGCAGCAGAACCTTGGGCGCCCGGCGGATCTGGTCCGGGTCCGGGGTGACGCCGCTTCGCATGGTCTGGCTCGTCATTTCCGCACTCTAACTCCTACGCGCGTAGACAGCGCGGTGCGCCGCTTCGTCGATACGTAACGGTGACCGCACGGACGGGTGGAGTACAGCGCCGTTTCTGACACTGTTCTGTCATGGGACAGCAAGTGACGCCGGTGCGAACGGCCAGGCTGGGGAAGGCGATCGGACCGGAGCCGGAGACGGTGAGCGGCGTGGTGCTGCTGCTCCCGGGCGGCGAGGAGGTCTCCGACCGCAGGCCCCCCGCCCTGTGGACGAACGGCCCGGTCCGCGCCCTCGGCCGCGCACTCGCCCGTACGGGACGGCAGGACGGACTGGCCGTCCACGTCGTGCGCTACCGCTACCGCGGCTGGAACGGCGTCGAGGCCCATCTCGCGGCCGACGCCGCCTGGGCCGCCGACGAGGCCGTACGGCGTTACGGGGACGTCCCGGTGTGTCTGGCCGGTGTCGGCATGGGCGGGCGGGCCGCCCTGCGCGCGGGCGGTCACGAGGCCGTCAACTCCGTGCTGGCGGTCGCCCCCTGGCTGCCGGAGGAGGACATGGCGGTGCCACCCGAACCGGTGAAGCAGTTGGTCGGGCGGCGGGTGCTGATCGTGCACGGCACGAACGACGAGCGCACCGATCCGGAGCTGTCCTTCCGGCTGGCGGCGCGGGCGAAGAAGGTGAACCGGGAGGTGTGCCGGTTCGAGGTGCACTCCGACGGGCACGGGCTGCACCAGTACCGGGAGGAAGTCCTCTGCCTGGCCGAGGACTTCGTGCGGGGGGTGCTGTCCGGGCGACGGTTCTCGCGGCCGGTGCAGGACGCCTTGGCGGCGCCTCCGCCGCTGGGGCTGCGGATGCCGCTGGCCGCGGGGTTCGGCCGGTCGCTGCGGCGTTGACGACCGGGGGTGCGGGCGTCTTCGGGGTGCGGGTCGGCCGCGGCCGGTCGTCGCCCCCCACGCGGCGGAGCCGCGTGCCGACCCGGCCCCGCGCCCCTCGGGTCCGCCGCCCTCACGTCGGCAGCAGGTTGCCCCTTCTCGACAGCAGGAACTTCTTGAAGGCGGCGACCGGAGGGGTGTCCGGATGGCCGTCCAGCCAGGCCACGCCGATCTCCCGGACCGCCCTCGGGGCCGTCACCGTCAGCTCCACCACCCCCGGCCGGGGCACGGCGGGCGGGGGCAGCAGGGCGACGCCCAGTCCCGCCGCCACCAGGCCGCGCAGGGTCTCCGCCTCCTCGCCCTCGAAGGCCACCCGCGGCCGGAAGCCCGCCTCCTGGCAGAGGTCGTCGGTGATGCGGCGCAGGCCGTAGCCGGGTTCCAGGGTCACGAAGGTCTCGTCGGCGGCCTCGGCGAGGCGGACCCGTCTGCGGGCGGCGAGGCGGTGGTCGGCGGGGACGACCAGACGCAGCTTCTGCTCGTCGAGGCGGCGGGCCACGAGGTCGGGGGCGTCCGGGACCGGTGAGGTCAGGCAGAGGTCGAGTTCGCCGGCCCGCAGCCGCCCCAGCATGGCCTCGCCGTAGTTCTGCACGAGGCTGAAGCGGACGCGGGGGTGGTCGGCGCGGAAGGCGTGGATCAGGCCGGGCACGGTCTCGGCGCCCATGGTGTGCAGGAAGCCGAAGGCGACCTTGCCGGTGGCCGCGTCGGCGTCGGCGCGCACCGCGTCGGCGGCCTTCTCGATCTCGGCGAGGGCGCGCTCCACGGAGGTGAGGAAGGCGCGTCCGGCGGGGGTGAGCGAGACGGTCCGGCCGTGCCGGGCGAACAGGTCGACGCCCAGGTCCTGTTCCAGGCGGACCATGGCCCGGGAGAGCGTGGACTGCGGGACCTGCATCTCCTGAGCGGCCCGCGTGACGTGCTCGGTGCGGGCGACGCCCGCGAAGTACGCGAGCCGCGGGGCGAGCAGGGTGACGATGTCTTCTGTGTCACTGGACGGTGACAGCCGCCCCTGCGACCTCTGCTGATGCACCATGGGAACGATTATGCCGATTCCGTGCATTGGACGGATGAGCGGGGCGTCCGTAGGTTCGAGGCATGTCTCCCGCCAGTACCGGGGCGTCCACCACCGTGGGCGCCGAACCGACCGCCTCCGCCGCTCCCCGCGTCCCGTCCCACGACTCCCGCATGGCCCCCGGCGGCCCCGGCTACCGCCGGATGAGCTTCGCCCTCTTCCTGGCCGGGGTGGCGACCTTCGCCCTGCTGTACTCCACCCAGGCGCTCCTGCCGCTGATCTCCGGCGAGTTCGGGGTCGCGGCGAGCGAGGCGAGCTGGACGGTGGCGGCGGCGACCGGCGGGCTGGCGCTGTTCGTCCTGCCGATGAGCGCCCTGTCGGAGCGCTACGGCCGCCGTGCGGTGATGACGGCCTCGCTGGCGGTCGCGGTGGGCGTCGGCCTGCTCGTGCCGTTCGCCCCGTCGCTGGGCGCGCTGGTCGTGCTGCGCGGCGTCCAGGGCGCCGCCCTGGCCGGGCTGCCCGCCTCCGCCACCGCCTACCTGGCGGAGGAGGTCCGGCCGAGGGCCCTGGTCACGGCGATCGGCCTGTTCGTGGCGGGCAACAGCGTCGGCGGGATGAGCGGCCGGGTCATCACCGGCTGGGTCGCGCAGGAGTGGGGCTGGCGGGTCGCCGTCGGCGTGATCGGCGCGGTCGCGGTGGCCTGCGCGGTGGCCTTCCGCCTGCTGCTGCCGGCGCCGCGGCACTTCGCCCCGGGCTCGCTGCGCCCCCGGGTCCTCGCCCGCACGGTCCGCGACCACCTCGCCGACCCGCTGCTGCGCCGCCTGTACGCGATCGGCGCGCTGTTCATGACGGTCTTCGGCGGCGTGTACACGGTGATCGGATACCGCCTGACGGAGGAGCCGTTCTCGCTCCCGCAGGGCATCGTGGGCTCGATCTTCCTGGTCTACCTGGTGGGCACGGTGTCGGCGTCGACGGCGGGCCGGCTGGTCGGACGCCTGGGCCGGCGCGGCGCGCTCTACCTGGCCGGCGGCACCACCGCGGCGGGGCTGCTGCTCTCCCTGGCGGACTCCCTGCCCCTGGTCCTGCTGGGCCTGGTGCTGATCACGTCGGGCTTCTTCGCGGGCCACGCGGTGGCCTCCTCGGCGGTCAGCAGGACGGCGACCACCGGCCGCGCGCAGGCCTCGGCGCTCTACCAGTCCGCGTACTACATCGGCTCCAGCGCGGGCAGCACGGCCGGCGCGGCGGCCTTCCACGCGGGCGGCTGGGCCGGCACGGTCGGCATGGGCGTCCTCGCGGTGCTCGGCGTCGTGACGATCACGGTGTTCGGCACGCGGGCGGCGCGCCTCGCGGCACGGCGCCCGGCGGCCGCGCACTGAGACCTCCCGCTCCCCCGCGCACCCCCTGTCCGGGTCCGGTCGTCAGCGGTCGCCGGCTCCGGCGGCCGGGACCGGCCCGGACGGGGGGTGCGCCCATGGCGGGCGCGGCGCGGCGGGCCGCGCCGGGAGCCGCCCCGCATCCGCCCGTCCGCGCGGGGACAGCCGGTCCGACGAGGGCCTTCGGCGGCGCGGCGGGCCGTTGTCAGTGGGCTGCGGTAGCTTCCGAAGTGCTGGGCGCACAGGCGCGCGACAGGACGGCCCCAGGGGCGGGTGGACGACGATGACCGACGGTACGGCGACGCTGGACGACCTCGACGCGAGGCTGGAGAAGCACCGGGTCGAGCTGACCGGGTACTGCTACCGGATGCTCGGCTCCTCCTTCGAGGCCGAGGACGCGGTGCAGGACACCCTGGTGCGCGCCTGGCGGAGCTACGACAAGTTCGAGGGCCGTTCCAGCCTCCGCTCGTGGCTCTACCGCATCGCGACGAACGTGTGCCTGGACATGCTGTCCGCGAGCACCAGGCGCGCCCGGCCGGTGGACCTGTCGGAGTCCACCCCGCTCGCCCGGGCCGCCCTCTCCCCCCGCCCGGACGACACCTGGCTGGAGCCGGTGCCGGACGCGCGCGTGCTGCCCGCGGTCGAGGACCCGGCCGAGGCGGCCGTCGCCAAGGAGTCGGTGCGGCTGGCCTTCATGGCCGCGCTCCAGCAGCTGCCGCCCAAGCAGCGGGCGGTGCTGATCCTGCGCGAGGTGCTGGCGTGGCGGGCGAGCGAGGTCGCCGAGCTGCTCGGCACCACGGTCGCCTCGGTCAACAGCGCGCTCCAGCGGGCCCGCGCGACCCTCGCCGAGCAGCGGGACAGGGGCGCCGAGGCGGCCGTGTCGGACCCGTTGGACGAGGAGCAGCGAAAGCTCCTGGAGCGCTACGTCGCCGCCTTCGAGGGCTACGACATGACGGCGCTGACGGCGCTCCTGCACGAGGACGCGGTCATGACGATGCCGCCGTTCGACCTGTGGCTGACGGGCCACGACGACATCACGGGCTTCATGACCACGCTCGGCTCGGCCTGCGCGGGCTCCCGCCTGCTGCCGGTCCAGGTCAACGGCCTGCCGGGCTTCGCCCAGTACAAACCGGACCCCGAGGCCGGCGGGTTCACACCGTGGGCGATCCAGGTCCTGGAGATCTCAGACGGCGGCCTCACCGGGTTCCACTTCTTCCTCGACACCGCCCGCTGGTTCCCCCTCTTCGGTCTCCCCCTCCACCTCGAAGCGGAGGCCGACGAGGTCCAGCAGGGCGCATAGCGCGGGGGCGGGGTCGCGCAGCAGCACGCGTCCCCCGGCCCGGCGGGCGGTCAGCCGGAGCTGGGCCAGCAGTTCGACCGCCATGAGCCCCGGCGGCCCGATCCCGGCGGCGTCGCACACCACCACCCCGGCCCCGCCGCCCTCCAGCAGCGCCCGCAGGTCGTCGCAGAGTCCCGCCACCCGGTCCCGGGTGACGGGGCCGGTCAGGGCGAGCACGGGGGGTGTCGTCGCGTCCACGAGCGGTAGACCCGGCGGGGCGGGGTAACTCATCGCCACCCTCTGGATAGCACCATCACCTCTTTGCCTAAAAGCTTTAGGCAGATGCATACTCGTCTTCAGTAACAGCCGAAAGGACGCTGGAGGCATCCATGGCGCGCGTGGGGCTGACGACCGAACGTCTCGTCCGGGCGGGGGCGGAGCTGGCCGACGAGGCGGGCTTCGAGCAGGTCACCGTCTCGGCGCTGGCCCGCCGGTTCGACGTCAAGGTCGCGAGCCTGTACTCGCACGTCAGGAACTCCCGGGACCTCAAGACCCGGATCGCCCTGCTCGCCCTGGAGGAGCTGGCCGACCGCGGGTCCGCCGCGCTGGCCGGGCGGGCGGGCAAGGACGCCCTGGCCGCCCTGGCCGACGTCTACCGCGACTACGCCCGCGAACACCCCGGCCGCTACGCGGCCGCCCGGTACCCGCTCGACCCGGCGGCCGCCGCGGCGAGCGCGGGTCCCCGGCACTCCGGCATGACCCGGGCCGTCCTGCGCGGCTACGACCTCGCGGAACCGGACCGGACCCATGCGGTCCGCCTGCTGGGCAGCGTCTTCCACGGCTACGTCGACCTCGAACTGGCCGGCGGCTTCAGCCACAGCGCCCCCGACTCCCAGGAGTCGTGGTCCCGGATCCTGGACGCCCTCGACTCACTGCTGCGGAACTGGCCCGCCGACGGCCCTCCGGGATCCGTGGCGGGTGCTTCGGGATCCGTGGCGGGATCTTCGGGGCCCGTGGCAGGTTCCTGAGCGCGCGCAGTGGGTTCTTGAAAGGCGCAGGGGTTGCCGAGCGCGTCCGGCTCCCGTCGTCCGCCGTCCGTCGTCCGCCTACCGGGAAAGGCCATGCGTCCCATGGACCCCCAGTCCGCCTGGATCACCACCCCCCTCACCGCCGGCCTCCTGCGCGGCGCCCTGGAGGTCGAGCGCACCGAGCACGGCATCCTGCCGCACCGGCTGCCCGCCGCCGCCCGCGCCCAGTGCGCCGACGCACAGCTCGCGTCGGCCGAGTCCCAGCCCTCCGGCGTCCGGCTGGCCTTCCGCACCCGGGCCACCGCCGTCGAGCTGGACACGCTCCCCACCAAGAGGCAGTACGTGGGCGCCCCGCCCCGCCCCGACGGCGTGTACGACCTGGTCGTCGACGGGAGGCTGACCGCCCAGGCCACCGTGACCGGCGGCCACACCCTCATCGTCGACCTGACCGACGGGACCACCGAGCACCGGCCCGGCCGGCCCGGCACCCTCCGCTTCACCGACCTGCCCGAGGGCGCCAAGGACATCGAGATCTGGCTGCCGCACAACGAGACGACCGAGCTCGTCGCCCTGCGCACCGACGCCCCCGTCGAACCCGCGCCGGACGCCGGGCGCAGGGTGTGGCTGCACCACGGCAGCTCCATCAGCCACGGTTCCGACGCCGCGAGCCCCACCGCCGTCTGGCCCGCCCTCGCGGCCTCCCTGGGCGGCGTGGAGCTGATCAATCTGGGGCTGGGCGGCAGCGCCGTGCTCGACCCGTTCACCGCCCGCGTCCTGCGGGACACCCCCGCCGACCTGATCAGCGTCAAGATCGGCATCAACCTGGTCAACGCCGACCTGATGCGGCTGCGTGCCTTCACACCCGCCGTGCACGGCTTCCTCGACACCATCCGCGAGGGTCACCCCACGACACCGCTGCTGGTCGTCTCGCCGATCCTCTGCCCCATGCACGAGGACACGCCCGGGCCCAGCGCCCCGGACCTCGGCGGTCTCGGCGGCGGGCGGCTGCGGTTCGTGCCGATGGGCGATCCGGCGGAGGTGGCGGGCGGGAAGCTGACCCTGCGGGTCATCCGGGACGAGCTGGCCCGGATCGTGGCCCAGCGGGCCGCCGAGGACCCGGCTCTGCACTACCTCGACGGGCGTGAGCTGTACGGGGAGGACGACGTGGAGGAACTGCCCCTGCCGGACCAGCTCCATCCGGACGCCGCCACGCACCGGCGCATGGGCGAGCGGTTCGCCGCGCTGGCGTTCGCCGAGGGGGGCGCCTTCGGGTGAGGAGCGGCGGGCGGTTCTCGCGCCCCCGCCGCCCGTGCCCTTCCCCTTCCGGGGCTGCCGCCCCCGGCCCCCTGCCGGCGAACGGGCCTCGTCCTCGCGCTTCCCCCCGGAGGGGGCGCCCCGGGACGGGCCGGACGGACCGGCCCGCGCCACGAGGCGCCGTCAGGCGATGCGCTCCAGCACCACCGGCGACGCCGTGTACGGCGTGCCCGCCGCGGCGATGTCGTACGAGCCCTCCACCGCCTGGAGGGCGTAGGCGAAGCGGTCCGGGGTGTCGGTGTGGAGGGTCAGGAGGGGCTGGCCCTCGGTGACCGTGTCGCCCGGCTTGGCGTGGAGCTCGACGCCCGCCGCCGCCTGCACCGGGTCCTCCTTGCGGGCGCGGCCCGCGCCGAGACGCCAGGCGGCGATGCCGACGTCGTAGGCGTCGAGGCGGGTCAGGACGCCCGTGGCGGGGGCCTTGACGACGTGCTGCTCCCGGGAGGTCGGCAGGGGGGCGTCGGGGTCGCCGCCCTGGGCCGCGATCATGCGGCGCCAGACGTCCATCGCGGAGCCGTCGGCGAGGGCCTTCGCCGGGTCGGCGTCCTTCACGCCGGCCGCGTCGAGCATCTCGCGGGCGAGCGCGAGGGTCAGCTCGACGACGTCCGCCGGGCCGCCGCCCGCCAGGACCTCCACCGACTCGCGGACCTCGAGGGCGTTGCCCGCGGTCAGGCCCAGCGGGGTCGACATGTCCGTGAGGAGGGCGACGGTCCGCACGCCGTGGTCGGTGCCGAGGCCCACCATCGTCGACGCCAGTTCGCGCGCGTCCTCGATCGTCTTCATGAAGGCGCCGGTGCCGACCTTGACGTCCAGGACCAGCGAGCCGGTGCCCTCGGCGATCTTCTTGGACATGATCGAGGAGGCGATCAGCGGGATCGCCTCGACCGTGCCGGTGACGTCCCGCAGGGCGTACAGCTTCTTGTCGGCGGGGGCGAGGCCGTCACCCGCCGCGCAGATCACCGCGCCGGTGGTGTCCAGCACGTGCAGCATCTCCTCGTTGGAGAGCAGGGCGCGCCAGCCGGGGACGGACTCCAGCTTGTCGAGCGTGCCGCCGGTGTGGCCGAGGCCGCGGCCGGAGAGCTGCGGGACGGCCGCGCCGCAGGCGGCGACCAGCGGCGCCAGCGGGAGCGTGATCTTGTCGCCGACGCCGCCCGTCGAGTGCTTGTCGGCGGTCGGGCGGGACAGGGACGAGAAGTCCATGCGCTCGCCGGAGGCGATCATCGCGGCCGTCCAGCGGGCGATCTCCCGGCGGTTCATGCCGTTGAGCAGGATCGCCATGGCGAGCGAGGACATCTGCTCGTCGGCGACCTCGCCGCGGGTGTACGCGTCGATGACCCAGTCGATCTGCTCGTCGCTGAGCTCACCGCGGTCCCGCTTGGTGCGAATGACGGAGATGGCGTCCATGGCCATGGCTTTCCTTCCGAGGTGCAGAAGACAGTCCAGAAGAGGACGTTCCGGAAAATCCGTGACGTGCGCGGCCCCTCCGCCCGGTCGAGCCGGTCGGAGGGGCCGCGGGGGGATTACTTGAGGTGGTCCGGGCCGAAGGCCTGCGGGAGCATCTCGGCCAGCGGGAGGATCCCGGCCGGCGTCTCCAGCAGCAGCTCCGGGCCGCCGAACTCGTACAGCAACTGGCGGCAGCGGCCGCACGGGACGAGGATGTCGCCCCGGCCGTCCACGCACGTGAAGTGCGTGAGCCGGCCGCCGCCGGTGCGCTGCAGCTCCGAGACCAGCCCGCACTCGGCGCACAGGCCGATGCCGTAGGAGGCGTTCTCGACGTTGCAGCCGGAGACCGTGCGGCCGTCGTCGACCAGGGCCGCGACGCCGACCGGGTAGCCCGAGTAGGGGGCGTACGCGTGCGACATGGCGTCGCGGGCCAGTTCGCGCAGCTTGTCCCAGTCGACCGCGGAGGCGGCCGCGGCCGGGGTCACTTGCCCTGTCCCTTCCGGTACGGCAGGCCGTCCGCCTTCGGCATGCGCAGGCGTTGGGCCGACAGCGAGAGCACCAGCAGGGTGACGAGGTACGGGGCGGCCGAGACGACCTGGCGCGGGACCTCGTCCACGCTGGCGTACCAGAAGAACATCACGGCCGAGACCACCAGGGTGACGACGGCGGAGACGTACTTCTTCTGCCAGGCCAGGTAGGCCGCGCCGAACACCAGCAGGATCGCCAGCAGCAGGATCAGCGCGTGGACGTTGGTGGTGCCGCCGCGCAGGTTGAGGCTGTCGGTGTAGCCGAACAGGCCGGCGCCGAGGGCGAGGCCGCCCGGCATCCAGTTGCCGAAGATCATCGCGGCGAGGCCGATGTAGCCGCGGCCGGCGGTCTGGCCGTCCAGGTAGACGTTCGAGGCCACGATGGACAGGAACGCGCCGCCGAGGCCGGCGAAGCCGCCCGAGATGATCACGGCGATGTACTTGTACTTGTAGACGTTCACGCCGAGGGACTCGGCCGCGACCGGGTTCTCGCCGCAGGAGCGCAGGCGCAGGCCGAAGGCGGTGCGCCACAGCACGTACCAGGTGGCCGGGACGAGGGCGACCGCGACGACGGTGAGCGGCGAGAGGTTGGTGACCAGGCCGCCGACCAGGCCCGCGACGTCGGAGACCAGGAACCAGTGCTTCTCGTTCAGGGTCTCCAGCCAGCCGGACAGGCCGGGGACGTCGAAGGTGCCGAGCGACTCGATCGGCGGGGACTGCTTGGAGGAGCCCTGCGGGGCGTCCTCGAAGGTGAACTTCGACAGGTAGCGGGTGGTGCCCAGCGCCAGGATGTTCAGCGCCACACCGGAGACGATGTGGTTGACGTTGAAGGTCACGGTGGCGACGGCGTGCAGGACGGCGCCGAGCGCGCCGCCGATGATGCCGAAGGCGACACCGGTCCAGGGGCCCCACTGGTAGCCGGCCCAGGCGCCGAACCAGGTGCCGAGGATCATCATGCCCTCGAGGCCGATGTTGACGACGCCCGCGCGCTCGGCCCACAGACCGCCGAGGCCGGCCAGGCCGATCGGGACGGCCAGGCGCAGGGCGGTGGACATCTGGCCGGTCGAGGTGATGCCGTCCGCGCCGCTGATCAGGCGGACGACCGAGGTGAGGACCAGCACGCCCGCGATGACCAGCAGGAGTACCGGGAGAGACATGCGGCGGCCGCCCTTGCCGGGCTGCTTCGCCTGCGGCTTGGCGATGGTCGCGGTGGACATCAGGCCGCCACCTCCTTCTTGGCGTTGTTGTTGGCGGCCTGGGCGGCGAGCTCGGCGCCGACCCGCTTCTGCTGGCGGCGCAGACCCCACTGGCGCACGAACTCGTAGGAGATGACGACCGCGAAGACGATCAGCCCCTGCATGATCGTGGCGATCTCCTTCTCGTACGCGACCGGGGTCGCGTAGTCGAGGGCGGGGGAGGTCTTCTCCAGGAAGGCCCACAGCAGGGCGGCGAGGGCGATGCCGCCGGGGTTGTTGCGGCCGAGCAGGGCGATGCCGATGGCGGTGAAGCCGAGGCCGGCCGGGAAGCTGAGGCTGTAGGTGTGCGCGGAGCCGAGCAGCAGCGGCAGACCGGACAGGCCGGCGACGGCGCCCGAGATCAGCATCGCGGTGAGGACCATGCGCTTGGCGTTGACGCCGGAGGCGGCGGCGGCCGTCTCGGACTCGCCGGTGGCGCGCAGGTCGAAGCCGAAGCGGGTGCGGTTGAGCACGATCCAGTAGCCGATGCCGAGGGCGACGGCGAGGAAGACCAGGCCGTAGATCTCGCCGACGTCCTCGCCCAGGTCGATGCCGGGCACCCAGCCGGACTCCTTCATCTCGCCGGTGGTGACGTTGTCGCCGACCAGGACGCCGAAGTTGTCGCGGAGGGTGAGGTAGCCGATGAGGCTGGTGGCGATCGCGTTGAGCATGATCGTCGCGACGACCTCGCTGACGCCCCGGGTGATCTTCAGGACGCCCGCGATGCCCGCCCAGAACGCGCCGGTGAGGGCGCCGACGAGGAGCAGCAGCGGGATCTGGAGGAAGGACGGGAGCGCCACGTGCGCGCCGACCACCGCGACCATCACGGCGGCGAGGCGGTACTGGCCGTCGACGCCGATGTTGAACAGGTTCATGCGGAAGCCGAGGGCGACCGCGAGCGCCGCGATGTAGTACAGCGAGGCCTGGTTGATGATCAGGACCTGGACGTCGGAGTAGGGGATCTGCTCCAGCATCAGGCTGTACGGCTCGAACGGGTTCTTGCCGGAGGCGATCAGCACGACCGAGGTCAGCAGGATCGCCGCGACGAGCGCGATGACCGGCCCGGCCACCGCGAGGAGCAGCCGCTCCTTGTCGAACTTCTTCATCGGGCCTCGTCCTCCGGGGCGGCTTCTTCTTCGACGTGCTCGAGGTGCCCGGACGCGGCACCGGTCATGGCCGACCCCAGCTCCTCCGGGGTGATGGTGGCGGGGTCGGCGTCGGCGACCAGCCTGCCGTCGTAGATCACCCGCAGGGTGTCCGACAGGCCGATGAGCTCGTCCAGGTCGGCGGAGATCAGCAGCACGGCCAGGCCCTCGCGGCGGGCCTCGCGGATGCGGTCCCAGATCTGCGCCTGCGCGCCGACGTCCACACCGCGGGTGGGGTGGGCGGCGATCAGGAACTTCGGGTCGTGGCTCATCTCGCGGCCGACGATCAGCTTCTGCTGGTTGCCGCCGGACAGGGAGGCGGCGGTGACGTCGATGCCGGGGGTGCGGACGTCGTACTCCTCGACGATCCGGCGGGTGTCGGCCTGGGCGCCCTTGGGGTCGAGCCAGAAGCCCTTGGCGTTGGGCTTCTCGGTGACGTGGCCGAGGATCCGGTTCTCCCAGAGGGGGGCCTCCAGGAGCAGGCCCTGGCGGTGGCGGTCCTCGGGGATGTAGCCGACGCCGGACTCGCGGCGCTTGCGGGTGGGCCAGGGGGTGATGTCCTCGCCGAGGAAGGCGATGGTGCCGGAGTGGGCGTGCTTGGTGCCGATCAGGGCGTCGATCAGCTCGGTCTGGCCGTTGCCCTCGACACCCGCGATGCCCATGACCTCACCGGCGTGGATGGTGAAGGTGACGTCGTCGAGGACGCGTTTGACGTCGCCGCCGCCCGCGAACTCGGTGAGCCCCTCGCCCGCGGGCTCCTCCTCCCAGCCGACGGAGGCGCCGCCGCCGGCGTAGACGGTGAGGTTCCTGACCTCGAGGACCGGCCGGTCGGTGACGGTGGACTCGGCGGTCTCCGGGGTGGGCAGCTCGCTGCCCACCATCATCTCGGCGAGCTGGCGCGGGGTGGTCTCGGAGGGGACGGCCGTGCCGACGGTCGTGCCGCGCCGGATGACGGTGATGTCGTCGGCGACGGAGAGCACCTCGCCCAGCTTGTGGGAGATGAAGATGACGGAGAGGCCCTCGGACTTCAGCTCGCGCAGGTTGGCGAAGAGCGCGTCGACCTCCTGCGGGACGAGCACGGCGGTCGGCTCGTCGAGGATGAGGGTCCGGGCGCCGCGGTAGAGGACCTTGAGGATCTCCACGCGCTGGCGGTCGGCGACGCCGAGGTCCTCGACCAGGGCGTCGGGGCGGACGCCCAGGCCGTAGCGGTCGGAGATCTGCTGGATCTTCTTGCGGGCGCCGCCGCCGATGCCGTACAGCTTCTCGCTGCCCAGCACCACGTTCTCCAGCACGGTCAGGTTGTCCGCGAGCATGAAGTGCTGGTGGACCATGCCGATGCCGCGGGCGATGGCGTCGGCCGGACTGCCGAAGCTCACCTGCTCGCCGTCGACCGCGATGGTGCCCTCGTCCGGCTTCTGCATGCCGTAGAGGATCTTCATCAGGGTGGACTTGCCGGCGCCGTTCTCGCCGACGAGGGCGTGCACGGTGCCCTTGCGCACGGTCAGGTGGATGTCGTGGTTGGCGACGACACCGGGGAATCGCTTGGTGATGCCCGCGAGCTCTACCGCGACTGTCGACGGGGCGGTGAGCGGAGGGCTGCTGGACGCGTCGATGGCGCACTCTCCTCGGGAAAGGGGCCGCTCTACGCGCGTAGCGCCCCTGCTGTAAATAGTGCCCGGAGTTGATCGACCTTGATCGAATTTCCGATCGGACGTCGATCCGTTCCGAGCATTCTGCCGCGCGAACGGGGCGCAGGAAGGTCATCCTTCCCGTGCCCCGTTCCCGGGCGGTAACGCTGTCATCACAGCGCCCTTTTGGCCATGCCTTCGACAGGTCTACGACAGGCCCACGACTCCGGCGGTCAGGAGGTCTTGACCTTGATGGTGCCGTTCTTGATGGCCTCCGCGGCCTTGTTCACGGCGTCCTGGATCTCCTTGTTGCCGGAGAAGGACGGGTTGGAGTTCGCCAGGCTCACGCCGCCGTTGGAGAGGCTGCCGCGGATGACGCCGGACTGCGGCTTGCCCTGCTCGACGGACTTGGCCAGCTCGTAGACCGCGCCCTCGACGTTCTTCATGGCCGAGGTCAGGATCGAGGCCTGGTACGCCTTCAGCGCGTCCTGCTTGTACTGGTCGGAGTCGACGCCGATGGCCCAGACCTTGTTGGCGCTGGCGGCCTTGATGACGCCCTGGCCGGACAGGCCGGCGGCGGCGTAGACGACGTCCGCACCGGCGTCGATCTGGCCCTCGGCGGCGCTCTCGCCCTTGTCCGGGCTGGAGAAGCCGCCCTCGGCGGCGGTCTCGGTCAGGTACTGCTCCTTGACCGTGACGCCCTTCTTGGTGTCCTGGACGCCCTGCTTGAAGCCGGCCCCGAACTTGTGGATCAGCGGGACGTTCACACCGCCGATGAAGCCCACCACGTTGGACTTGGTGGCCTTGGCGGCGGCGACGCCGGCCAGGTAGGAGGCCTGCTCCTCGGAGAAGACGAGGTCGGCGACGTTGTCGGCCTTGGTCTGCTCGTCGTCCACGATGCCGAAGGTGGTCTTCGGGAACTTGGCCGCGGCCTCCTTGACGGCCGGCGCGTAGGCGAAGCCGACGCCGATCACCGGGTTGTAGCCCTGCTTGGCGAGGTTCTCCAGGCGCTGCACCTTGTCCGCGTCGGACTCGCCGTCCTGCGGCTCCACGGCGGTCGACTTGAAGCCGAACTCCTTGTCGGCCTTCTCCATGCCCGCGGTGGCGGCGTCGTTGAACGACTGGTCGCCCTTGCCGCCGACGTCGTACGCGAGGGCCAGGCCCAGGTTCTTGTCGTCGCCGCTGCCCGCGGACGACTTGGACGAGCTTCCGCAAGCGGAAACGGTGACGGCAAGGGCTGCGGTCGCAACACCCGCAACCGCGATACGGGACACCCGGCGCATGGAACGAGACTCCTTCGTGCAAGCGCCCTACCAGGCGCTGGTTCCGCCGCAGCGTAACGCGCGTAGACCTGACGGAAAAACCCTTCTGTCCGGTCCGTTACCGAGCTGTGGCCACACTCACCGTCCAGTATTACGGACAGCGAAGCGCCCCTTGCGGGAGGCAAGGGGCGCTGGGCTGCGAGGACGCCCGCGGGGGCGCGGAAGGGACCGGTCCGGGGCCGGTCGCGGCCCCGGGAGAGGCGTTACTTGGTGTTGACGGTGACCTTGCCGTCGACGATGTCCTTCTTGGCCGCCTCCACGGCGGCGACGACGTCGGCCATGGCCTGGTACTTCGGGTTGGAGTCGGCGAAGCCGACGCCGTCGTTGGAGAGGCTGCCGCGGACCACGCCGGTCAGGGGCTTGCCCTCGTAGACGGACTTCGCCAGGTCGTAGACCGCGCCGCCGACGTTCTTCAGGGCGGAGCCGAGGATGTAGTCCTTGTACGCGGCGAGCGAGCTCTGGCTGTACTGGTCGGAGTCGACGCCGATGGCCCACACCTTCTTGCCGGCGGCCTCGGAGATCACGCCCTGACCGGAGAGGCCGGCCGCGTGGTAGATGACGTCGGCGCCGGCGTCGATCTGGCCGCCGGCGCCCGCCTTGCCCTTGTCGGGGCTGGAGAAGCCGCCCTCCTGGGGGGTCTCCGTGAGGTACTGCGACTCGATCTTGATGTTCGGGTCGACCGACTTGGCGCCCTGGACGTAGCCGGCCTCGAACTTGTGGATCAGCGGGATGTTCACGCCGCCGATGAAGCCGATGTGGCCCTTCTTGGAGGCCTTGGCGGCGGCGACGCCGGCCAGGTAGGAGGCCTGCTCCTCGTGGAAGACCATGTCCGCGACGTTCTTGGCCTGGACGGTCTCGTCGTCGATGATCCCGAAGGTGGTGTCCGGGAACTTCGCGGCGACCTCCTTGACGGCCGGCCCGTAGATGTAGCCGACGCCGATCACCGGGTTGTAGCCGGCCTGGGCGAGCTGGGTGAGGCGCTGGACCTTGTCCGCGTCCGACTCGCCGTCCTGGGGCTCGACGTCCCGGCCGCCCATCTTGAATTCCTTGTCGGCCTTCTGGAAGCCGGCGTAGGCGGCGTCGTTGAACGACTGGTCGCCCTTGCCGCCGATGTCGTAGGCGAGGCCGATGCCCTTGCCGGAGTACTTGCCGGACTCCTTGTCACCGGCCTTCGAGCCGGAGCTCGACTCGCCGCAGCCGGCGGCCGCGAGCGCGACGACCGCGACGGCCACCGCTGCCTGGGAGAATCTGGTCCTCCGAGATATCAGACGCACAGCAAGCACCCCTTCGTCCCCGCGGCGCCGTCGAACGGCCCGCGTGTCCCCAATAGGCGCCTCCGGTGCGGCTCCCCAACAGGCCGTTTCCGGTGGCGATTTCGCGCACAGTAACGCGCGTAGAAGGGGAGGGGAACGGGGTTCCTCGCGGCCGTTATCGATTCGTGCCGCCCCCGCGTCACGGCCGGGTCCCCCCGGTTACGCCCCGGTGACACCAGCGGACGAAGGGGGGCCTTTCGGGCGTTCCCTCCGTCCGGGCCGGGGCGGCCGGGCCGCCGGGGCGCTCAGGCGACCCGGTTCGCCGCGTCGAGCAGCGCGGCGGCGGTGAACAGCTCCACACCGACCTTGATCGCGCGCTCGTCGGCGTCGAAGTCGCCCTGGTGCAGGTCGCGGACGGTGCGCTCGCCGGGGTGGCGCACGCCGAGGCGGGCCATGGCCCCGGGCACGCGCTCCAGGTACCAGGAGAAGTCCTCGCCGCCGAGGCTCTGCTCGGTGCCCTCGACGGACGCCTCGCCGTGCCGGGCGACCATGGCCTCGCGCAGCAGGCCGGTGACGTCGGCGTCGTTGACGACCGGGGGGACGCCGCGGACGTAGTTGATCTCGGACTTGGCGCGGTGCAGGTTGGCGACCTCGTCGATCGCGGCGACCACGAGGTCGGGCGCCTGCCGCCAGGCCTCGATGTCCAGGCAGCGCACGGTGCCCGACAGTTCGGCGTGCTGCGGGATCACGTTCGGGGCGTGGCCGCAGTCGATCCGGCCCCAGGTCACCGCGAGCCCGGCGCGCGTGTCCACGCGGCGGCCGACGAGCGCGGGGACGTCGGTGACGACCCGGGCGGCGGCGGTGACGAGGTCGGTGGTCAGGTGCGGGCGGGCGGTGTGGCCGCCGGGCCCGTCCAGGGCGATCTCCAGGCGGTCGCAGGCGGAGGTGATCGGGCCCGTCCGCAGGCCGATCAGGCCGGCGTCGACCCGGGGGTCGCAGTGCACGGCGATGATCCGGCCGACGCCGTCCAGGGCGCCGTCCTCGATGGCGTCGGCGGCGCCGCCCGGCAGCACCTCCTCGGCGGGCTGGAAGATCAGCCGGACCGGTCGCGGCAGCAGGCCCTGGCGGTGCAGGTCGGCGAGGACGAGGCCGGCGCCGAGGACGACGGCGGTGTGCACGTCGTGGCCGCAGGCGTGCGCGCGGTCGGGCACCTTCGAGCGGTACGCGCACTCGCTCTTGGTGTCCGGGATGGGCAGCGCGTCGATGTCGGCGCGCATCGCGAGGACGGACGTGCCGTCCGCCCAGTCGCCGATGTCACAGATGAGTCCGGTGCCGGCGGTCAGGACGCGTGGCTTCAGGCCCGCCCTCTCCAGGCGTTCCTTGATGGCTGCGGTCGTGCGGAACTCCTGGTTGCCCAGCTCCGGGTGCATGTGCATGTCGCGACGGAAGGCGACGAGCTCGGCGTACAGGGATTCCGGCAGGGTGCCGGGGAGCACGGCTCCCCCGGTGGAATCGGCCTCGGACTCTCGGGACATCAGTTGCTTCACCCTCTGAAGGGTAGGACGCCGGGGCGGTCAACTGACCCGATCAACAAAAGTTCAACCCGTTCGGGGAGAAATAGTTGGCCGCGCGGCGCATGGCTGGTGTTCGCGATGGGTAAACTCGGCCGGCTTCGCCCGAGTGGATCTTGGCATCCGGACCCATCTCTCTGTTTTCCTCTCCTCCACGGATACCACGCGTCACGGCAAGCACGCCGTGGTTGTCCAGGTACCGGAACCCCTCGGAGGGTCCGGATCCCGGAAGCATCACCTCCGGGCGCCGGTTCCGCCACGCCGCGCGCGGGGGGAGGGCCGGGTGGGAACGGTGTCCGCATGGCGTCCGTCACACCGGCCTCGGCGGCGGAGCGGAGGTGGGCGTGCGGCTGCGGGCCCGCCCCGGAGCCGCCGGCGAGGGCCGCGCTGCGGAGCCTCGCGTTCCTGACCGTGGGCGGGCCGGTGACCCCGCTCCTGGCCGGGTGGCTGCCGGGAGGGCTGGTGCGGGCGGCCGGACGGTGGTGGCGGTGGTGGCAGGGGGACGGGCCGGCGCCGGAGCCCGGGACCACGGGCGCGCGGGGGCGCGCTGCGGGAGGCCGGGCCGCGGGAGGCCGGGGCCGAGGAAGGCTTCTTCGCCGGGTTCGGCCGTTGGGAGGAGGAACGGCCGGGGTGAGGGGCGTGGGGCGCGCGCCGGGATCGGGCGGCGGGGCGGCGTGCGACCCGGTGCCGTGGGGCCGAGGCCGGGTGGTCGGTCCGTTCTTGTTCAGGCCGTGTTCAGCGTCGCCAGCCGGTCCGCTCCGCGGGCCGTTCCCGTGACGCCGGAGAGGAAGCCCCGGGCTCGCGGCGAGGCGTGGGAGGTGAGCCAGGCGGGGTCGATGTCGCAGACGGCGACGCGGACGCCGGTGCCGGCGAGGGCCAGGGGCAGGGTGTGGACGACGGTGGAGGGGAAGCTGAGGACGGTGCGGCCGATGGGGCCGCGGCGGGCGATCAGCTCCAGGGGGAGGTCGGGGCGGACCACCTCCAGGCCGGTCTGCGCGGCCAGCCGGTGGAGTTTGTCGGCGCTCTCGCGGCGGTGGGCGAAGTAGCGCGAGGCGCCGTGGGTCCCGGCGAGGACGCCGACGGCGTGCAGGTAGCGGTCGCCGTCGACGACGCCCGTCTCGACGAGGGACGTCCCGACCAGGTCCGCGCCCCTCGTCACGCGCGGCGGACCGAACCGCTCCCGGGTCCAGGCGAAGGCGTTGGCGGTGACCGTCACGCCGGCGGGGGCGTCCGCGATCGGCATGGCGGAGAAGACCTCCACCCGCCGGTCCCCGCCGGGTGTCAGACGGCGGCGGGCGGAGGCGGACACCGGGGCGAGGAGCAGGTCGCGGGGGCCGGGCCGGCCGCCCTTGCGGTGCCAGCGCACCAGCCGTTCGCCGCGGGCGAGCTGGCCCACGAACTCCATCGTCGCCGTGCCGTCGTCGACGACGACGAGATCGGCGGCGCGGGTGACGGCCAGCAGGAGCTGGACGTAGCGGGAGAAGGGGTCCCCCATGACGACCCGTTCGGCCCCGCGCAGCAGGGAGGCGAGGCCGCCGATGGTGCGGAAGGGGGCCGCGGCGCCGGCGCGGGCCTCCTCCCAGCGGACCTCGTGGCCCTCGTCGCGGGCCAGTTCGGCCATGCGGCGCAGCTGGCCGCGGGTCATCGGGTCGTTCGGGGACAGGACGACGAGGGTGAACCCCGCGCCGGGCTCCGCCCGGGGGCGGAGGTTCTGGGCACGCGCCCACTCCAGGACGTTCAGGAGCTGCACCGGGCTCTCGACGAACGCGAGGGTGCGGGGGGCGGTGCCGGGGTTCCCGGCGCGAGGGCTCATCGTCGTACGACCGTTCCGTGAGGCACCCGTGGCGGTGGAGGGGGTTCCGGGGTCAGACCGCGACGGGCTCGCCGGCGGCCGCGGCGATCTCCGCCTCGGCGACGACACCGGCCACGCGGCGCAGCTTCTTCATCGGGCCGAGCTCGGAGTCGTAGATCCTCTTGACGCCGTCGCCGAGGGAGGCCTCGATGGTGCGGATGTCGCGGACCAGGCGCGCGAGGCCCTGCGGCTCGACGGAGGCGGCCTGGTCGGAGCCCCACATGGCGCGGTCGAGGGTGATGTGGCGCTCGACGAAGGTGGCGCCGAGGGCGACCGCGGCGAGGGTGGTCTGCAGGCCGGTCTCGTGGCCGGAGTAGCCGATCGGGACGTTCGGGTACTCGGCCTGGAGGGTGTTGATGACGCGGAGGTTGAGCTCCTCGGCCTTCGCCGGGTAGGTCGAGGTGGCGTGGCAGAGCAGGATGTTCTCGCTGCCGAGGACCTCGACCGCGTGGCGGATCTGCTGGGGGGTGGACATGCCGGTGGACAGCACGACCGTGCGGCCCGTGGCGCGCAGGGTGCGCAGCAGGTCGTCGTCCGTGAGGGAGGCGGAGGCGACCTTGTGCGCCGGGACGTCGAACTTCTCCAGGAAGGCGACGGCCTCGGTGTCCCAGGGGGAGGCGAACCAGGCGATCCCCTTGTCCTTGCAGTACGCGTCGATCCGGCGGTACTCGTCCTCGCCGAACTCGACGCGGTGGCGGTAGTCGATGTACGTCATCCGGCCCCAGGGCGTGTCGCGCTCGATGTCCCACTGGTCGCGCGGGGTGCAGATCTCCGGGGTGCGCTTCTGGAACTTGACGGCGTCGCAGCCGGCCTCGACGGCCACGTCGATGAGCCGGAAGGCGTTCTCCAGCTCGCCGTTGTGGTTGATGCCGATCTCGCCGCAGACGTAGACGGGGTGGCCGGGACCGGCGGTGCGCTGACCGAACCGGCGCAGGCGGGAGTTGGTGCTCATGTCAGGGGGTTCCTTACTCGGGGAGGGGAGCGGAGGAGTCGAGGGAGGGGCCGAGGAGCCAGCCGGCGATCTCCCGGATCGCGCCGTCGCCACCGGGGAGCGCGGTGACCGCGCGCGCGGCGCCGCGTACGGCGTCGTGGGCGCTCGCGACCGCCACGGGCCAGCCGACGAGGGTGAAGCAGGGGAGGTCGTTGACGTCGTTGCCGACGTAGAGCACGCGCTCCGGCGCGATGCCCTGCTCGTCGCACCACTGCTTGAGTGCGAGGTCCTTGCGGTCGACGCCGTGCAGCACGGGGAGCCTGAGCTTGCGGGCGCGGGCGGCGACGACCGGGTTCTGTTCCGTGGACAGGATCAGCATCCGCAGCCCGCTTCTGCGCAGGGCCGCGATGCCGAGTCCGTCGCCTCGGTGCACGGAGACGAACTCCCGTCCGTCGGCGTCGATCAGCACCCGGTCGTCGGTCTGGGTGCCGTCGAAGTCGAGGACGACCGCGTCGACGTCCCCGGCGGTCGGCAGGGCGCCGAGGGGGGTCCCCCCGCCCGGGCGGAGCCGGGAGTGGGGGAGGCCGGCGTCGAACAGCGGCGCCAGCGCCCGGGCCCGGGCGAGGTCGTGCGGGTCGTCGATCTCCAGCACCCGGGCGGGGTCGGTGCGGACGAGGTCGGTGCGGCCGAAGAAGCGGTGGCCGTGGGCGCGGAAGCCGGCCGCGTCCATGGCGTAGGCGGCGCCGGTCTCCAGGAGGTCCTGGGGGCGGTCCTGGCGGCGGGGGCGGTGCGCCTTGTCGTGGTTGACGCCGTGGCCGCCGGCGCCGGCCGTACCGGTACCGTCGCCGTCGCCGTCGCCGTCGCGCCACACGAACCCGTGGAACGGGGCCACGGTCACCGCCGTGTCCGCGCCGTTCTCGACGACGGCCGCGGCGACCCCGTCGACGTCCTCGCGGACCAGGAACGGGCTGGTGCACTGCACCAGCAGCACCGTGTCGACGCGCACCCCGTGCAGGGCCTCGTGGCTGTCCAGGGCGTGCAGGACCGCGGCCTCCGAGGTGGCCGTGTCGCCGGCGATGGCGGCCGGCCGCAGCACGACCTCGGCCCCGGCCTCCCGGGCCGCCGCCGCGATCGTCCGGTCGTCGGTGGACACGACGACGTCCGTCACCAGACGGGCCGCCCGGCACGCGCGCACCGCCCGCGCCACCAGCGGCACTCCGCCGACGGGAGCGAGGTTCTTCGCGGGGACGCCCTTGGAGCCGCCGCGCGCGGGGATCACGGCGAGCACGCGGCGCGCCCCCGCCTGGGAGTGGGACATGGCTGGGACTCCTCGACGTCGCGGACGGTCACGCTCGGCGTCGCCCCCGGCGGCGGTCACGGCGCCCGCCGGGCGCTCCCCCGCGTGGCGGCCGGCGCTCACAGCTCCCCCATCCGCCGGACGACCGGCGCCACGCGCTGCACCCCGTGCCGGTAGGCGCCGCGGGCGGCGCGGCGGACGATGCGGCGGACCGGGCCGGGTTCCGCGTCGGCGGCCGGGGCTCCGGGCAGGGGGCTGCCGTCGGGGGCGAGGTGGTGGCGGGCGAGGATGCCGGGGAGGTAGCCGGGCGCGGTGGCGGGTGTGTAGTAGGGGGTGAGCGGGGGCAGTCCGCCGGGCCGGGCGAGGAGGCGGGCGATGCGTTCGCGGGCCGTGTCGAAGGCCCGCTCGTACGCGCCGTCGGCCGCCACGCCCTGGCGGGCCACCCACTCCTCGTCGGCCGCCGGCCGGTGGCCGGCGTCGAGCTGGTCCCAGGAGGCGAGGCAGCCGGAGCCGACGAAGTGGTGGTTGCCGAGGGCCTCGCGGATGCCGAGGTCGGTGAGGACCACGGTGGGGATCCGGCGGTGGAGGGATTCGAGGGCCGCGGTGGAGCTGACCGTGACCATGAGGTCGGCGCGGTCCAGGACCTCGCCCATGTTGCCGTACACCAGGCGGAAGTTGGCCGGCGGGTCGATCCGCTGGACCAGCTTCTGGTACGGCAGTTCCTCGAGGTGGGTGGTGTGTTCGCCCGGCCGGGAGCGGAGTTTGAGGAGCACCTCGCGCTCGGGGTGCAGCCGGGCGTGCCGGACGAGCCGGTCGAGCAGGTACGCGCGGTCCTTGCGGCTCTCCGGCACGGAGGGCTGGGCGGCGAACACCACCGTGTACGGGTCGTGTTCGCCGGTGTACGGGGTGCCGCCCAGGAACGGCAGGGCCACCTCGGTCACCGGGGCGGCGTCGGCGCCCACGCCCTCGTACACCGCGCGGAAACGTTCCGCGTCCTGTCGCGAGTTGGCGAGGACGAGGTCCGCGCCGTGCCGCAGCAGCAGGCCGTCGGCGAGCTTCTCGTAGACGACGCCGACGTAGCCGGTGACGACGACGGGCCGCTCGCCGGTGCCCTCCCAGATCCGCTTCAGCCCGTGCAGGACCGCCTGGACGCCCCCGCCGACCAGTGCGAGGACGAGGACGTCGTAGGACTCCCGCGCCATGACGCGCAGGAACTCGACGGCCGTGACCTCGCGCAGGGAGTCGGCGCGCACGCCCACCTCGGCCAGCTGGCGGGGGGTGGGGGTGGCGCGGCCGCGCAGCAGGAACCCGTCCAGGACGGGAGCCGGTGCGGGGGCGGCGTGCGCGCCGCCGCGCGACCCGGCGTCCGCGGACGGCGCCGTGCGCCCGCCCGGGGCGATCCGGCCCGCGGTCGACGCGCCCCATTTCCAGCGGGTGTCGGAGTCCGCGAGCACGGCGATCCGGGGAGGATTCGAAGGACTGGCTGGCACGGCGAAGACGCTAGAAAGCAAATCCCGTGGTTGGCCCAACCTCGAATCAACGGGAAGTTAACAGCGCGCCACCGGAGCCGGAACCGGCTCGCCGGACGCCGGGCAATACACGGGATGCACCGATCCGACACATCGCGTTCATCCACCGGACGGACAGCGGAAATTTCCGTTGCCGGGCCTGCTCCTAGGCTTTCGCGGGTGCCGAAGCTTTCCGTGATCGTGCCGTTCTACAACGTGCAGCAGTACGCGCCCGACACCCTCAGGAGCCTGCGCTCGAACGCGCGTGAGGACATCGAGTTCGTCCTGGTCGACGACTGTTCGACCGACGCGACCTCGGACATCCTCGAACGCGCGGTGCGCGAACTGCCGGGCGCGGTGCTGGTCGGACACGAGAGGAACGAAGGGCTCGCGACCGCGAGAAACACCGGCATCGACACAGCGCGCGGCGATTATCTGACTTTTCTGGACGGCGACGACTGGCTCGCTCCCGGATATCTCCCGCAGCTCCTCGCCGCCATCGAGGAACTGGGCTGCGATTTCGTCCGCACCGACCACGTGCAGTGCACCGGACGGGCGCGCGGCATTCACCGGGTCCCGCACGGCCGCCGGTCGACGGTGCTGAATCCGCGGGAGGCGATCCTGCCCGCCGACCGGTCCACCTCGGTGGACTACGCCTATGCCTGGGCCGGTGTCTACGACCGCCGGCTGGTCGACCGCGGGCTGCTGCACTTCACCGACGGACTGCGGACGGCCGAGGACCGGCCGTGGATCTGGAAGCTCCACCGGGAGGCGGACACCTTCGCCGTGGTGGGGCTGCTGGGCGTCCACTACCGGCGCGGTGTGGCCTCCTCGCTCACCCAGATCGGCGACGTGCGCCAGCTGGACTTCCTCCGCGCCTTCGACCAGGTGGTCGAGGAGACGGCGCGCGATCCCGAGGCGGACAGGTTCCTGCCCAAGGCGGTGCGCACCTACTGCGCGATCATGGCGCACCACCTCGGCTCGGCCGGGAGGTTCGAGCCCGCCGTGGCCCGGAAGCTGCGCTCGTTGTGCGCCGCGGCCCTGAGGAGGCTGCCGCAGGACCTCCTGGCGGAGGTCATGGACACGATGGACGCCGAGCGGGCCGGCAGGCTGCGGCGCGTACGGCGCCGACCGGTCGCGGCGCGCACGACGGCGGCGCGGACGGTGGCCGTCTGATGCCCCGCACGACCCGGATCTTCTGCGTGTCCACCCTGTTCGGCGCCGCGACCCTGGCCGCCGCCCTCGACGCGGGACTCTTCGCACCGACCGACCGCCGGCTGCTGCTGGTCACCAACAACGCGGCCAATCCGGAGACCACGCCGTCCGTCGACGCCATGCCGGGCTTCGCCCGGATCCGTGAGCGCTTCGACGAGGTGCTGTCCTGGAACGAGACCGTCTCCCCCTTCCACCCCGGTGGCTGGGGACCGCGCGGGGACGACATCCCGCTGTGGGAGCGGTACGTACGGCTGCTGTGGGGCCTCGGCGACGACGAGGTGCACCTGGCCGTGGAGTCGATCCAGGTGAATCCGTCGCTGGCGCTGTGCCAGCTGTTCACCGGCGCCCCCGTCGACGTCTACGCCGACGGCCTCATGAGCTACGGCCCCACGCGCGACAAGCTCGACCCGCTGGTCGGCACCCGGGTCGGCCGGCTGCTGCACCTCGACCTGGTGCCGGGGCTCACCCCGCTGCTGCTCACCGAGTTCGGCGTGCCGCCGGTCCTGGTGCCGTCCGAGGTGTTCCTGAAGGTGCTCGGCGAACTGGCCGAGGCGGAGACCGGGCCGGCCGCTCCGGCCGAGCCGCCCGCCCTGCTGCTCGGGCAGTACCTGTCGGCGCTCGGCATCCTCGGCGACGCCGAGGAGGAGGAGCTGCACCTGCGCATGGTGCGCGGGGCGGTGGCGCTCGGGCACCGCCGGCTCGTCTTCAAGCCGCACCCCACGGCGCCCGCCCGCTGGTCCCGGCTGCTGGAGGACGAGGCGGCGGGGCTGGGCGCCGAGCTCACCCTGCTCGACCGGCCGGTCCTCGCGGAGGTGGCCTACCAGCGGTTGCGGCCCGCCCTCGTCGTCGGCTGTTTCTCCACCGCCCTGCTGACCGCCGCCGGCCTGTACGGCCTCCCGGTCGCCCGGGTCGGCACCGACACCGTGCTGGCCCGGCTCGCGCCCTACCAGAACAGCAACCGGGTGCCCGTCACCCTCGTCGACGCGCTGCTGCCGGACCTGGCGGACGGGCCCGCGGTGAAGGCGTGGACCATGCCGTCGGCGGAGCGGGTGGAGGAGCTGGCCGCGCTGCTCAGGGCCGTCGGCTTCGCAATGCAGCACAGGATCCACCCGGGGCTGCGCGGCGACGCGGAGCGCTACCTGTCCGCGCACCTGAACGCGCACACCTGGCGCTACTTCACCCGCCGGCGGCTGGCGGCGCTGGCCCTCCCCGGCGCGGTCCCGGCGCGGCTCGCCTTCGTCCCGCGCAACGCGACCGTCCGCCGGCTCGCACGCCGGGCGCGGACGCTGAGGCGGAAGGCCGGCGGACGGTAGCGGCACGCCGGTTCACCGGATCGCCATCTCGGCGCTTCTCCCGGGTCAGCCGCTCCACATCCTTCACTCGTGGCAGGTGCCTAACGTGCGAGCGCAAGTTCCCGGCTCCCACGGAAGGTCCTCAGGATGAGCGCGGCTGACCAGGCCACGGCACCGGCGACACCACCGGCACCGTCACCGGCGTTCCGGCCGGATGCCCTCCTTCCCGACCGGGCTCCGGTCCGTCCCCGGACGGAGGGCCGGCTGCGCGCCCTGGACGGGCTGCGCCTGCTGGCGGCCCTGATGGTCTGCCTCTACCACTACGCCGGCAAGAACGGCGAGGTCGCGCAGTCCTGGTACCAGTCCCCCGCCGGGAAGTTCCCGACGCTGTCGCAGTTCGCCACCTACGGCAGCCTGGGCGTGCAGTTCTTCTTCCTGATCAGCGGGTTCGTGATCTGCATGAGCAGCTGGGGCCGGAGCACGGGCGACTTCTTCCGCTCCCGGGTCGCCCGGCTGTACCCGGCGTACTGGGCGGCGATCGTCCTGGTCACCGCCGCGTGCGTCCTGCTGCCGGTGGTCTCCGAGCCGCTCCGCTCGGACGAGGTGCTCGTCAACCTCACCATGCTCCAGCAGCCGATGGGGGTGCCCCGGGTGCTCGGCGTGGACTGGACGCTGTGGGTGGAGGTGCGCTTCTACGCCCTGTTCGCGCTGTTCGTGGTCTGGCGGGGCGTCACCTACCGCCGGGTGGTGACGTTCTGCCTCCTGTGGACGCTGGCCGGCGTCTTCGCCCGGGTCGCCGACCATCCGCTGACCGACCAGCTGGTGATGCGCGACCACGCGCCGTACTTCATCGGCGGCCTCGCCCTGTACCTGATCCACCGCTTCGGCAGCGACCTGCTGCTGTGGGGCATCGTGGCGTTCAGCTTCCTGCTGGGGCAGCGCTACTCGGTCACGGCCCTGTGGCACCCGGGGGCGCAGGGCGCCTTCCACCGCGATCCGCACGTCATCCAGCTGATCGTCCTCGTCGCCTTCGCCGCGGTCGCCGCGGTGGCGCTGGGCTGGACGAGCCGGGCGAACTGGCGCTGGCTGACGGTGGCCGGGGCGCTGACGTACCCCTTCTACCTGATCCACGAGCACCTGGGCTGGTTCTTCATCCGGGTGCTGTACCGCGGGGCCGGGCTGAGCCCGTACGTCACGCTCGCCACGACCGTGCTGTCCCTGCTGGGGATCGCCTGGCTGCTGCACCGGTTCGTGGAGAAGCCGTTCGGGCCGCGGCTGAAGCGGGCGCTCCGCACACCGCGGGGAGCGCGGGGATAGCTCCGCCGGGAGCGCCGGGAGAAGAGCGGGGCGGGTCGCGCCCAGGCGCCCGGAGCCGTGTGCCGGCACGGCCCCGGGCGGTCGAGGGGTGCGCCCCTCACGCCCGCAGCCGGCGCACCGCCTGCCGGACGACCGGGTGGCGGCGCAGCGCCTCGGCCCGTACCGGGGCGCCGCCGGGCAGCCGCAGGCTCGTCAGGCGGCGCCGCTTGAAGTAGCGCCCGTACTCGGCCAGGTGGGCCGTGAGCCAGGTCGCCGCCTCCTCGCGCAGGGCGTGGTGCCTGCGGGACTGCATGCAGTAGCCCACGGCCCGCACCAGCGGCGTCAACTCCTCGGCCAGGACATCGAGTTCGAGGGGCGTGATGGGGTCCGCCCGCTCCGCGTCCGGCAGCGCCGCGTCGATGACGGTGAGCGGGATGCGGTTGCTGTTCTCGTACGGCGTGATGCGGTCCAGGAGCAGCTCGGTGCCGACGCGGGCGACGGGGATGCCGTAGAAGGCGGCGGCGGTCATCAGGGCCGTGGAGAAGCAGCCGATGACGAGCTTCGGCTTCAGGAACGCGAAGACCGTCTCGGCGAGGACGGGTTCGTTCAGCACGGTGAGCCGCACGCCGAGTTCCCGGGCGGCCACCTCCAGGGACTCGTCGTAGGCGGCGGGGGCGCTCGGGTGCGGCTTGAACAGCACGTCCCGGTGGCCCGCGCGGGCGGCGGCGCGCAGCATGCGCAGGTGCAGCCGCTCCTCCTCGTCCTGGGTGATCAGGTCGATGGCGGAGAGGTACTGGCCGAGGAGCACGGCGGTGGGCGGGGCGCCGGCCGGGAGGCGTTCGGCGAGGAGGCCGGCGCCGGACTCGCCGATCTGCGCGAGGACGTCGACGATCGCCTCGTTCGGCACCGTCTCCGGCCGGACGCCGTACTCGGACAGCAGCATCGGCCGCAGGCCGGGCACCAGGTCGAGGTGGAGGACGCGGACGATACGGCTGCTCAGGCCGTGCGGGAGGCGGTTGCGGGTGGGGCCGTAGCTCATCAGGCCGTCCGCGTAGACGTGGATCGGGCTGTCCGCGAAGATGTCGGCGACCGCGCGGGAGGGGTTGGCCTGGATCGACTCGCAGGCGATCTCGACCGGCTCGTCGCCCAGGTCCCAGGCGAGGCGCACGGCCTTCTCCCAGAGCGGGGCGTCCTGGGCCCGCGGCGACCAGCCGGCCGGGTGGTGCGGGGAGATGAACTCGTTCCAGGAGCGCACCTCGTCGAACTCCGGGCGCAGCTTCTCGAAGCCGGCCATCCGGTCCAGCGGCGTGCCGACCTCCGGTACGGCGGCGGTGTCGCTGACGACGAGGACGCGGCGGACGCCGTCGCGCGGGCCGAACCGGCCGGCGCGGATCGCGGCGGTGACGGTCGCGGCCGCGTACTGGGTGGCCGAGAAGAACAACTGGATCATGCCGCCGCTCCCTTCAGGCCGCCCCGGACCCGGCGCAGCACGCGTACGCGTTCCTCGCCCATCCCCACCACGGCCTCGCTCAGTTCGTCGTCGTCCATCCGGCCCAGCGCCTCGGCGGCCAGCCGCTTCAGCCGCGCGGCCACACCGCGCTCGAACCGGCCCCGGTCGAGCAGCTGGTGGGCGATGACGACGCAGTAGTCGCGCAGCGCCTTCGTGCGCAGCCGGCCGGCCTCGGGGTCGTCGGCGAGCCCGGCGAGGACGAGGTCGAAGGCGCGGAAGAAGTCCAGCTGGCGCACATCGCCGATCTGGGTGAGCGAGCCGGCGACGCCCCGGCGGTAGAAGACCCCGTGCAGGCCGGAGACGACGTAGGACTCCGCCCTGCGGTGCAGGTCCCAGATCCACGGGCGGTCCTCGGCGGTGCGCAGTCCGTCGGGGAAGCGGAGCATGCCCCGGTCGAGGAGGCGGCGGTGGTAGACGCCGGCCCAGGCGTACGGGTAGTCGACCATCGTGGTGTCGTCGACGGGGAGGATGGAGGTGCGCGGGTCCAGCGGGGTGTCGCGGCGGCCCTCGGGCGCCCGGTGCACGGCCCGTTCGACGCCCGTGACCTGGACGTGGTCGGTGCGGACGAAGTCGACGTCGAACCGCTCGATCACGTCCACCAGCCGGGCCAGGTGGCCCGGCGCCAGCCAGTCGTCGCCGTCGAGGAAGGTGAGGTAGCGGCCTTCCGCCACGTCGATCCCGGTGTTGCGCGCGGTCGCCAGTCCGCCGTTCCGCTCGTGCCGGATCACCCGGCTGTTCGGGAGCCGCTCCGTCAGGGCGAGGAGGGCCTCGTACGTCCTGTCCTTGGTGGACCTGTCCTCGACGAAGAGGAACTCGAAATCGTCCCGGGCGTTGTTGACCAGGCTGGTCACGGTTTCCGGCACGTACGACTCGATGTTGTAGCAGGGGACGACGACGGACAGGGTTGTCTGGTTGGCCACGGGTGCGCACCTGAATTCTCAGCGGAAAGTCGCATGATCCTAAGAAAGCGAGATCTGAAGGACGGATAACTCCGTGCCCTCGCGAGGAGAACTCCGGATGAAGAGGCGGTGACTCATCCCTCCGGCGTTTCACCGCCCCGTTTTCCCCGGGGAATCGGATGCTAGGTTCGCGCACGTGACCGAATTCCCGGCATCCCGTCGGCCGCGCCTCACCTCTCCCGCGGGGTGGACCACCGTCCTCACCACCGCCGCGCTGCTGCTCCACACGACCCTCACCGCCGGCGTCTTCCTCGACCTGCGGTACGTGCTGGCCGCGCTGCGGACGACGGGGGCGAGCGGTCTGTCCCCCTCCGAGGTCTTCGTCCACCGGCCCTTCTTCTACCGCTGGCTGATCGCCGGCCTGGACTCCGTCACCGGCGGGTCCGACGCGGTGCGCGAAGCCCTCATGCGGCTCGTCGGGCTCGCCCTGTGTGCGGCCGCCGGTCTCCTCCTGCACCGTGCCCTGCGCCGCCGCCTGCCCGAGCGGGACGCGGTCCTCGTCGCGGGCCTGACCGGCCTCACCCTGGCCTTCGCGCCCGTCATCGACTACCTCCAGCCGGAGTGGTTCGCGATCGTCTTCGCGACGGGCGGCGTCGCCGCCGCGCTCGGCGTCCGCGACCGCCTCGGGGCCGTCGCGCTCGCCGCGCTGCCGCTCTCCCTCGCCGTGCTGATGAAGTACTCCACCGCCGGCACCGCCGCGATGGCGCTCCTGGTCGTCTTCGCCCTGGACCGCGTACGGGGCCTGCTGCTGGCCGCCGCGACCGCCGCCGGCACCGGCCTGCTGTTCGCGGTCAGCGCCTGGTCGGGCTCGCGCGAGCTGCAGTGGCTGCGCGACATGCCGCACATCAACGCGCACGCGCTGGGCGCCGACCCGATCGTCGTCCCGGACCTGCTCCAGCGGACCGCCGCGTACCTGGGCGACCGGATCGCGCTCACTCCGGTCCTCGCGCTGCTGCCCGGAGCGCTGCTGCTGTTCGCCGCCACCCTCCCGTCGCGCCGGCAGCGCGTCGAGGCCGTGCTCGTCACCCTGCTGCTCCTCGTCGTCGGCCTGGCCGTCGTGGTCTACCAGGGCAACTGGTTCGCGTACCACGGCGAGAGCCTGCCGGTGGTGGCCGCGGCCCTGACCGGCCTCGCGATCGGCCGCTGGTACGGACGGCACGGCCGCCCCCCGCTGTGCCTGACCGTGCTCGCGCTGTTGTACGGGGTGCTGACCCCGCTGCTCGCCCACGTCCGCGCGGACGTCGACGTGGACGTGCTCGCGTGGCTCGCCTCGGCCGCGGCCCTCCTCGCCGGCGCGGCGGACCTGCTGCGGGCGCGGGCGCCGCGGCCGCGCACCGGCCGTGTCCCGGTGGCGCTGCCCGTCCTCGCGCTGGTGGTGTGCCTGGCCGCGACCGTGTGGCCGACGTCGGGGGTCCGGGTGGTCCTCGGGCGCATCGTCACCACCAACGCGGAGCTGAAGGTGCAGGCGCGGGCGGCGCGGACCGCCGCGGAGCAGGTGGACGCCGAACTCCCGGCCGGGGCGGAGGTGCAGTACCTCGCCTTCGGGCAGCAGGCGTACTACCTCGGCCACCCGACCCCCTGCCGCTACCCCTTCCCCACGTTCTTCAACGTGCCCGAGCAGCTGACCGAGGTCCCCTCGCTCACCTCGACCCGGGAGAACGTCCGCTGCGTCACGCAGGAGCACCCGCCCGCCTACGCCGTCTACCAGCCGAGCTGGCTGTCGCTGGGCGTGATCGACCCGCGGATCGCCGCCGGCATCCGGAACACGTACAGGTGCCCGAAGCCGGAGGGGCGGCAGCTCGTGGTGTGCACCCTGCGCCGGCCGGAATGAGCCGGACCGCCCGGACGCGACGGGGAGGGCCCCGGCGGAGTGCTCCGCCGGGGCCCTCCCCGCTCGGTCCTCGCCGCCCGGCCGGCGGGACGGGTCAGACCGCGCCCGCGATGCGCGCCGCCTTGTGGCCCAGCTCGACCGAGTAGCTCTGCCCCCGGTCCTGGGGGTAGATCTGCGCCATCGTCGCCAGCGTCACCTTGCTGAGGTGCGTGCGGTGACCGGGGATCAGCGCCTTGTACTCGGGCGTGACCACCGGCTGCGCGAACGGCGCCCGCGAGAAGTGCCAGTCCTGGATCCAGGAGCGGTCGAAGTCGGGGTTGAGCCGCTTCAGGTACGGCAGGTAGCGGTCGAGCAGCTCGGCCGGGTCGGTGGTGAAGCGCCAGTCGTCGCGCTCGACGTAGTTGCCGACGTAGAGGATGTGCCGTCCGCCGTACTCCGCCGGGTCGATCATCCTGGTGTGCTCGACGACCGCGAGGAACGGGAAGTCCGGCTCGTTGACGTTGAGCCAGTAGTACGGGACGGCGCTGCGGTCCAGCTCCAGGACGAAGCAGGTCGCGCCCAGGTACTGGTTGCGCCGGACGACGTCGTCGGCGGGCGCGTCGGCGGCCTTGGCGAAGGCGGGCTGCGGAGTGGTGACGATCAGGTGGTCGAAGGTGTACTCGGCACCGTCGTCCGTGCGCACGGTGACCGGACCCTCGTCGTCGGCCTGGCGTATCGTCTCCATCCGCTTGCCGAACTCGACCTTGCCGCCGCGTTCGGCGATCCGGTCGCGCAGGGTGGCGTAGACGCGCTCGAACCCGCCGTCCAGGTAGCCGAGTTCGAAGGTGCGGCAGTGGACGCGGGCCCACAGCCAGGCCATGGAGACCTGGTCGGCGCGGTCGCCGAACTTCCCGCGCAGCAGCGGCTCCCAGACCGCCTCGGTGGCGCGTCGCCCGGCCCACCTGTTGAGCCAGCTCAGGGCGGTGCGGTCGGTGAACCGCTCGCCGTCCCGCACGACCTTCAGCACCGCCGAGGACAGCCCGAAGCGGATGCCGGCGAACAGGCCGTACAGCGGGGAGCCGAGCATCTCCAGCGGGGTGCTGAAGGGGTGCATACGGCCGTCCCGGTAGACACCGGTGGTGGTCCTGCGGAAGCGCAGGTCGCCGCCCAGGCCCAGTTCCTCGATGAGCTCGATCATCTGCCGGTCGCTGCGGAAGATGTGGTGGTAGTAGCGCTCCAGCGGCACTCCGCCGACGGTGATCGACGCGGCGAGGCCGCCCAGTTCGTCGGCGGCCTCCAGGACCGTGACCGCGTGCCCCTGCTTCACCGCGTCGTACGCGGCGGTGAGGCCGGTCGCTCCCGCGCCGATGACGCCGAGAATCATGCGAAACTCCACTTTCTGTTGAGCGCGAACTGGAAGACCAGCACCACCGGCAGCGAGCCCGCCTTCACGAGGTTGGGGTCGATGCCGAGGCCCCGCGAGAACACCGCGAGCAGGACGAACGTCAGGGCGACACCGGTGAGCCCGACGGCGTAGAAGCGCAGGTAGCGCGTGAGCAGGCGGTCGCGCCTGCCGAAGGTGAACAGGGCGTTCAGGACGAAGTTGTTGGTGATGCCGAGGCTGGTGGAGAGCACGTTGGCCACCTGCTCGTGCAGCCCGGCCACGTTGTGGAGCAGCAGGAACGCGCCCATGTCGAGCAGCACGCCGCTGCCGCCGACCAGCACGTACGTGATCAGCTGCCGCAGGTCCCGGGCGCGGGTGTCCGACGGCGCGGCGCCGTCCGCCGGGACGTCGGCGCCCGTCCGGGAGCCGACGTGCACCCTGCCCTCAGTGGTCATGGCGGACGCCGTCACCGGCGGACTCCGTGCCGTGCGCGATGACCCGCCGCACGGTGTACAGGGGCCGGCCCTGCACCTCGGCGTACGTCCGCCCGATGTAGCTGCCCAGCACGCCGAGCGAGAGCATCTGCACACCGCCCAGGAACAGGACGACGACCATGAGCATGGTCCAGCCGGAGACGGTGATGTCCGGGGCGAACACCTTCATGGCGAGCGCGTAGACGATGCCGGTCAGGGAGAGGACGAGGACCGCGAAGCCCAGCTTGGTGATCATCCGCAGGGGTGCGGTGGAGAAGCCGGTCAGGCCGTCGACGGCGAGGCGCGCCATCTTCTTCAGCGGGTACTTGGTCTCGCCGGCGAACCGCTCGTCGCGGTCGAAGTGGACCTCGGTCTGCCGGAAGCCGATCGAGGCGACCATGCCGCGCACGAACCGGCTGCGCTCCCGGAAGCGGCGCAGTTCGTCGGCGGCGCGCCGGTCCATGAGCCGGAAGTCGCCGGTGTCCACCGGGATGTCGACCTCGGTGGAGGAGCGCAGCAGCCGGTAGAAGGCGTGCGCGGTGGTCTTCTTGAAGAACGTGTCCTGCCGGCTGCGGCGGCGGGCGTGCACGATCTCGGCGCCGTCCCGCCAGGCGTCGATCAGCTGGAGGCTGACCCTCGGCGGATCCTGGAGGTCGGTGTCCATGACGATCACGGCGTCGCCGTGCGCCTCGTCGATGCCGGCCGTGATGGCCATCTGGTGCCCGAAGTTGCGGGCGAAGTCGACGACGCGGACGCGCCGGTCGTTCTTCGCGATGTCCTCGAGAACGGCGAGCGTGCCGTCGGCGGAGCCGTCGTTGACGTAGACCAACTCGTAGGTGAATTCCGGGCGCTCCCCCAGTGCCGCCACGAGTTCCTCGTGGAAGTGGCGGATGCCGTCCTGCTCGTTGTAGACGGGTAATACATAGGAGACGAGCGCGGCACCGCCACGTGGGCGGGGCACCCGGGACACCTGCGCTCGACCGGATACGTCTGGCATTCGGCGAACGTAGGGGCGCGATGTGAACGCGGCCCGAACGCGCGATGAGTGACGGGGTGCGGTGAAGCGACATGCGCCGCCCGCGGTTGTCGGGCGGCGGCCGCGTCATCTTTCGTGGATCAATTCCTCACGCCGTGCTCACCGCACTCCGTAACGCGCCGCGATTCCCGCGACGACGATCTCGAGACCTTCCTCGAAGTGCCGGTCGTAATCGGCGAACAGCTCCGGACCCGCCTTCGCGGCCAAAGGGAATTCGCTCATCCGGCGGGTGCGTTCCGCCAGGTCGAAGCCCTCGTGCCGTTCGCCGGGCCGGGGCTGGACGCCCTGTTCCTCGGTGACGAAGCCGAGCGTGTACAGGTACGTCGTCGTGGTCGCGCGGACGGCCTGGGCGAGGGTGAAGCCGGCGGCGGTGAACAGGCGCAGGTTCTCCTCCATCTGTTCGGCGTGCTCGATGCCGGTGAAGCGCGAGCCGCTGAAGACCTTCGCGCCGTCGCGGTAGCCGAGCAGCGCGGCACGCAGTCCGCGGCTGGAGCCCAGCAGACGCTCCCGCCAGGTGTCGTCCGGGTCGAGGGGCGTTCCGGCGACCATCCGGCGGTACATCTCCGTCGCCATCTCGTCGAGCAGCGCCTGCTTGTCCTTGAAGTGCCAGTACAGGGCGGGTGCCTTGACGTCCAGCTCCTTGGCGATGGCCCGCAGGGTGAGGCCCTCCAGGCCCACTTCGTTCAGCAGCCGCAGCGCGGTGTCGGCCACCCGCTTCCGGTCGAGCGGCCTGCGTCGTTCCGTGTTCACGCTTGACAGCTTAACGGCGTTAAGGCCATGCTCGTCGACGTTCGCACTTAACGACGTTAAGGAGAGTGGGACGTATGACCGCACAGGTGGACGTACTGGTCGTGGGCGCGGGTCCGAGCGGGCTGGCCCTCGGCATCGACCTCGCGCGCCGCGGGGTGGACGCCCTGCTCGTGGAGCGGGCCGACGGCCTGTTCCCGGGTTCGCGGGGCAAGGGGATCCAGCCGCGCACGATGGAGGTCTTCGACGACCTCGGTGTGCTCGACGCGATCCGCGCGGCCGGCGGCACCTACCCGGTCGGGATGATCTGGCGGGATGGCGAGCGGCTCGGCGAACACCATCTGTCCGACCCGGCCGAGCCGACCGAGGACTCGCCGTACGACGAGCCCTGGATGGTCCCGCAGTGGCGCACCCAGCAGATCCTGCTGGAGCGGCTCGAGGAGCTCGGCGGGAAGGTGGCCTTCGGCCGCGAGGTCACCGGCGTGACCCAGGACGAGGACGGGGCGACCGCGCACTTCGCCTCCGGCGAGCCGGTGCGCGCCCGGTACCTCGTCGCGGCGGACGGCGGCCGTTCCGTGGTGCGCCGGGCGGTCGGCGTCGGCATGACCGGGGAGGAGGTGGACCCGCTCCCCACGCTGGTGGCGGACGTGCGGATCACCGGCCTGGACCGCGACAACTGGCACTTCTTCCCGCAGGGCGAGGGAGCCGAGGACCTCCTGGCCGTCTGCCCGCTGGCCGGGACGGAGGACTTCCAGCTGGTCGCCCGGTTCGCGGAGGGCACGGAGGTGGACCTCTCCCTGGAGGGCGTGCGGCGGGTCGTCGCCGCCCGCACGCACCTCGCCGCCGAGGACGTCACGGAGGTCCGCTGGGCCTCGGAGTTCCGCCCGCGGGTCGCGCTCGCCGACCGGTTCCGCGCGGGCCGGGTCTTCCTGGCCGGCGACGCGGCGCACGTGCACTCACCGGCCGGCGGCCAGGGCCTCAACACCAGCGTCCAGGACGCCTACAACCTGGGCTGGAAGCTGGGCGCGGTGCTGGGCGACGGGGCGGAGGCGTCGCTGCTGAACACGTACGAGGAGGAGCGGCGCCCGGTTGCCGAGCAGATGCTGCGCCTGTCCACCAGCGTCCACCGGGGCGAGACCCGGCGGGGCGGGGCGACGCGTCAGCTCGGGCTGGGCTACCGGGAGTCGTCGCTCACCCGGGAGACCCGCGAGGTCCCGGGCCCGGTGCGGGCCGGTGACCGCGCGCCGAACGGGACGGTGGCCGGCGTGCGGCTCTTCGACGCCTTCCGGGGACCGCACTGGACGCTGCTCGCGCTGGGCGCCGCCGGGGCACCCGGACTCGGAGACGCGGTACGCCTGGTCCGCGGGCCCGCCCACGCGACGTACGGCACGGGGCTGTTCCTCGTGCGGCCCGACGGCTACGTCGGCTGGGCGGGGGACTCGGCGGCGGGCCTCGGGGACCACCTCAGGCGCCTGGGCCTGCGGCTCTAGGCCCGCGCCTGCGGCCTGACCGGCCCCGGCCGGACGTGCCGCACGGCAGGCCCGGCCCGGCGGGCCCCGGTCAGGAGCCGGCCAGCGACAGCTTCGCCGCGAAGCCCAGGAACAGCGCCCCCGCGGCCGAGGTGGCCCCGGCCGCGATCCGCTTGCGCCGCCGGAAGGCCGCCGCCAGCTTCGTCCCGCTGAAGATCAGCGCGCTGAGGTAGAGGAAGCTCGCGAGCTGCGCGAAGGCGCCGAGCACGACGAAGGAGAGGGCGGGGTGGGCGTACGCCGGGTCGACGAACTGCACGAAGAAGGCGACGAAGAACAGGATCGCCTTCGGGTTGAAGAGGCTGATGACCAGGGCGCGCCGGAAGGGCCGCTCGTCGGCCGCGGCCGCGGTCCCGTCGGCGGCGGCCGGCTGCCCGGAGCTCCGCCGCTCCCGCCACATGCCCCGCGCGGCCCGCAGCATCCCGACCGCGAGCCAGGTCAGGTAGCCGGCCCCCGCGTACTTCACGATCCCGAACAGCACGGCGTTGGCCTGGAGGAGGGAGGCGACGCCGGCGGCGGAGAGCGTCATCAGCACGGCGTCGCCGCACCAGACCCCGGCCGCGGCGGTGTACCCGGCGCGTACCCCGCGCCGGGCGGCGACGGAGAGGACGTACAGGGAGTTGGGGCCGGGCAGGAGGACGATCAGGACGAGTCCTGCCAGGTAGGTGGGGAGGTCGATGACGCCGAACATGGGGGGAGTGTCGCACGGGGGTGCGCACTCCGCTCCGGTGGGTCAGCCGTCGAGAAGGGTGTCCACCGGGATCTCGACGCGCACGCCGACCGACTCCGGCACGGTCACGTCCTGGCCCCGCTCGAAGCGCTGGGGGTCGGGGTACTTGCCGTCGGCAGGATCGGTGTGGAGCAGGACCTCGTCGTGCTTGCGGTCCACGACCAGGTAGGCGGGGATGCCCGCCTGGGCGTAACACTCGGCCCTGGGACCGAGGTCGTCGGACCAGTCGGACGACGTGATCTCGACGACCATGCGGAAGACGTTCGGGGCGTAGGAGTTCTTGGTGACGTGGGCGTCGCGGAAGTCCTCGTCGACGACGGACAGGTCGGGGATCGCGAAGTCCGCAGGCAAAGTGGTCAGCCAGAGCCCGACGCCCTGGACGTACTCGCATCCGGCCTCGACGAGCCCTGCCCGGTCAAGGGCCCTGCCCAATTTCGTCAGCGACAGGGCGTGCGAGCCGTCCGGCGGCGGTGTCGCGGTGAGCCTCCCCTGGAGGATCTCCACGCGGTGGCCAGGCAGTGCGCGGGCGAGCTGGTCGGCTGCCTCGCCCAGGGTCAGCTCCTGCTGCAGTACGGCCATGGCGTCCTCCTTTCCGGGGCCCACTCTCCACGAGGGTGACCGGGGGCGGACCGCTTCCGCCCGTGATCACTCATAGGGGGTGACCGGCCAGGTCAGAAGGCGTCCGACGGCACGTAGGTCCCCCAGACCTCCCGCAGCGCGTTGCACACCTCGCCCACGGTGGCGCGGGCCTTCAGCGCGTCCTTCATCGGGTACAGGACGTTGTCCTCGCCCTCGGCGGCCTTCTTCAGGGCGGCCAGGGCGGTGTCGACGGCGGCCTGGTCGCGCTCGGCGCGCAGCTTGGCCAGGCGTTCGGCCTGCTGGGCCTCGATGGCGGGGTCCACGCGCAGCGGCTCGTACGGCTCTTCCTCGTCGAGCTGGAAGCGGTTGACGCCGACCACGACCCGCTCGCCGGAGTCGGTCTCCTGCGCGATCCGGTAGGCGCTGCGCTCGATCTCGTTCTTCTGGAACCCGTGCTCGATCGCGGAGACCGCCCCGCCCAGGTCCTCGACCTTCTGCATCAGCTCCAGCGCCGCGGCCTCGACCTCGTCGGTCATCTTCTCGATCACGTACGAGCCCGCGAACGGGTCGACCGTCGCGGTCACGTCCGTCTCGTAGGCCAGCACCTGCTGCGTGCGCAGCGCGAGGCGCGCGGACTTGTCCGTCGGCAGCGCGATCGCCTCGTCGAAGGAGTTGGTGTGCAGCGACTGGGTGCCGCCGAGGACGGCCGCCAGGCCCTGAACGGCCACGCGGACGAGGTTGACCTCCGGCTGCTGCGCCGTCAGCTGCACGCCGGCCGTCTGGGTGTGGAAGCGCAGCATCAGCGACTTGGGGTTCTTCGCACCGAACTCCTCCTTCATCACCCGCGCCCAGATCCGGCGCGCGGCGCGGAACTTGGCGACCTCCTCGAGGATCGTCGTGCGGGCGACGAAGAAGAAGGAGAGGCGGGGCGCGAAGTCGTCGACGTCCATGCCGGCCGCGACCGCCGTGCGCACGTACTCGATGCCGTCCGCCAGCGTGAACGCGATCTCCTGCGCCGGCGAGGCGCCCGCCTCGGCCATGTGGTAGCCGGAGATCGAGATCGTGTTCCACTTCGGGATCTCGGCCTTGCAGTACTTGAAGATGTCCGCGATCAGCCGCAGCGACGGCTTCGGCGGGAAGATGTACGTGCCGCGGGCGATGTACTCCTTCAGCACGTCGTTCTGGATCGTGCCGGTGAGCCGGGAGGCCGGGACGCCCTGTTCCTCGCCGACCAGCTGGTACATCAGCAGCAGGAGAGCGGCGGGCGCGTTGATCGTCATCGACGTGGAGACCTTGTCCAGCGGGATCCCGCCGAACAGCACCCGCATGTCGTCGACCGAGTCGATCGCCACACCGACCTTGCCGACCTCGCCGTGCGCGATCGGCGCGTCGGAGTCGTGGCCCATCTGGGTGGGCAGGTCGAACGCGACCGACAGACCCATCGTGCCGTTGGCGATCAGCTGCTGGTACCGGGCGTTGGACTCCACCGCCGTGCCGAAACCGGCGTACTGACGCATCGTCCACGGCCGGCCCGTGTACATCGACGGGTACACGCCCCGGGTGAAGGGGTACGCCCCCGGCTCGCCCAGCTTCTCCGCCGGGTCCCAGCCCTCCAGGGCGGCAGGCCCGTAGACCGGCTCGATGGGCAGTCCGGACTCCGACTCGCGCGCCATGGTGTGATGCCTCCCGCTGAGCAGTTGCTCGAGTTACTCGCCAGTTACCCGCCAGTACGGACCGACTCCTCGACGGACTGTAGCGGCGGGCGTGCACCCGGTGGAGGGGAGCACGCTGGGACCTTCCTCACAGAGTGGTTGCGGTCCCGGTCACAACCATGCCGTGCCGTTCGCGAGCCGTCATCCGCGGGGAACATCTCGGACATGACCAGCATGCGAAGATCGCTCGCCGTCGTGGCGGGCGCGGCGGCCCTGGCGACGACGTGCGGCTGCGCGGTGCAGACCACCGGCTCCGGGGGCGGGGCGGGCTCGCCCGTCCGCGTCGGCGCCGGCGCACCGGCTCCGACGGCCACGGCGGCCACGAGGGCGGCGGCCTCCACGCCTCCCCGGACCCCCGCGGCTCCCCGGACCTCCACGCCTCCCCGGGCCTCCGCGACTCCCCGGGCCTCCGCGTCGTCCGCCGCCGACGCCAAACCGCCGAGCGCCGCCCCCGCCTCCGGCAGCCCGGCTCCCCCTCCCCCCGTCCTCTGGTCCCGCGGCGACACCGGGCGGGACGTCCGCGAACTCCAGGCCCGGCTGCGGCAGATCGCCTGGCTGTCCTCCGGCCCGACGGGTGCGTACGACGCGCCCACCGAGCAGGCGGTGAGGGGGTTCCAGGGCCGGCGGGGGCTGCCGCGGACCGGGTGGACGGACACGGTCACCTGGGAGCGGCTGCTGGGGATGACGCGCGCGCCGGAGAAGGGGGAGCTGTACGCGACGGCCGGCCGGCCGGCCGCGGCGCCGGACCCGCGGTGCCTGACCGGGCGGGTGCTGTGCATCGACAAGGCGAGCCGGACGCTGCGCTGGATGATCGACGGGCGGACCGTGTCGACGATGTCGGTCCGCTTCGGCTCGCAGTACACGCCCACGCGGGAGGGCGTGTTCCACGTCTACTGGAAGTCCCGCCACCACGTGTCCACGCTCTACGACTCGCCGATGCCCTACGCGATGTTCTTCAGCGGCGGGCAGGCGGTGCACTACTCGTCGGACTTCGCGGCCCGGGGATACGCCGGGGCTTCGCACGGCTGTGTGAACGTACGGGACGAGGCGGCGATCGCGGGGCTGTTCGCGCAGGTGCGCAACGGCGACAAGGTCGTCGTCTCCCGGTGAGGTTCTGGGGCGCGGGCGGGACCGGGGGAACGTGCCCCGCCCGCGCCAGGTGCACGAGCCGTGGGTACGGGGGGAACCCCGGCTCAGTGCGAGGGCCGATGACCAGTCGGCTCACTTCTTACTGCGCTGCGGCCGCCGAAAACGTCACACCCGTCGCCGAGAAATTTCCGAGAACGTGCCGAGATTCATGAACCCGCAGGTCAGAGGCTTGTGACTGTCGGGGCGGGCGAGACGCTCACGCCATCGCCGTGCCGGTCGAGGGCACCGGGAGCGCCGGACGACCCGGAGAAGCCGGCGCCGTTGCCGTTGCCTCCGCCGTTGCCGTTGCCTCCGCCGTTGCCGTTGCCTCCGCCGTTGCCGCCCTTGCCTTCCTTGTTGCCCTTGTCGCCTTTGTTGCCTTTGTTGCCTTTGTCGCTCTTGCCGTTCTTCGTGCCGCTCTTGTCGCCCTCGGTGCCCTCGGTGCCCTTGTCGCCTTCGCCGTCCCCGCCGCCCTGGCCGCCGCTCCCGCCGCCCCGTTCCGGGTGTGCTTCGCCCTTGCCGTTCCCGGTCCCGCCGGTGCGGGCTCCCGGTCCGGCCGACGGGGCGAGGACCCGCGCGCAGTACGACCGCACGCGCGAGGAACCGCCCGCGGCGCCTTCCAGGGTGCGGCGGCGCACGATGTCGAGCGTCCGGCCGTCGCGGACGTCACGGCAGGCCGAGGCGACACCGTCCGGGAGGCCGGCGCCGTCGCGGTCGGCGGCCCCGGGGGTCCCCTCGGCGGTCGGGGCCGGGGTGCCGCCGGGGGTCGCCGGATCCTCGGCGCCGCCGTTCACCTCGGACGAGGGCGAGTCGAGCGGTCGCTCCGGGCCGGGGGTGGCGGCGGCCGACACGGAGGAGGCGGGCCCCGGTTCCGCGCCGCCGAACGGGGTCGGCAGCACTCCCGTACCGGCCGCGACCGCGGCCCCGCCGGCCATGCCGACGGCCAGCGCGGCGGCCAGTGCCAGCCGGGCGGGATGCCGGCGGCGGGGCCGGCCGCCGGCCGCGCCCCGCCGGCCGATGCGCACCGGCTCGCCGTCGGCGGTGCGCCGGTCCGGGTGGTCCGCGGAACCGTCCGGGCGGCCCGTGGCGCCGACGGGTCCGGCGGTGCGGCCGGCGCGGATCGTGCGGAAGGCCGCCGGGGCGGCGGTCTCGCCCGGGACCTCGCCCAGGGGGACGTCACCCGGGCCGGCCTCGCCCGGGGCCGCGGCCGTCGGCGCGGCCGCGCGCTCGGCGCGGGCCTTGCGGAAGGCCGCGAGGGCGGCCGCTTCGCCGGGGAGTTCCTCGCCGGCCGGGGCGGGCTCGGAGAGCGCGGCGAGGGCGCCCAGGGTGCGGGCGAGCCGTTCGGCCTCGGCGCGGTGGGCGGGATCGACAGCGTTGTCCGGCGCTTCTCCGCCGAGCAGACGTTCCGCCGTGGCCGGGTCCAGCCAGCGGCCGGGACCGCGGCGTCCGGCGTTGTCGCCGGGGGATTCCCCGTCTCCCGGGAAGACACAGCGCTCGTCGGCCATCACATGTCCTTCTGCGTCCGCGCGCACGCATGCGTCACACCGGCGGACGTCACCGCGCGCGAGCGCGGTCCTGGCTGGGGCGGGAGCGCGTCGAGCACGCCGGCCGCTTCGGGATCGTCGCCGAGCAGCTCGGCGAGCTTCCTCAGGCCGCGGTGCGCGGCCGTGCGGACGGCTCCGGGCCGCTTGCCGAGCGTCTCGGCGGCGGTCTTGGCGTCCAGGCCCACGACGACCCTGAGGACGACGGCCTCGGCCTGGTCCTGCGGCAGCCGGGCGATGAGGTCGAGGGTGCGGCCGGTGGCGAGCGCCTCGATGGCCTCGCCCGCGGTGTCCGACTCGGCGGGCCGGCCGGTCAGCTCCGTCTCGTCGCCGCCGATCGCGGGGCGGCGCCCGCGCATGCGGATGTGGTCCAGGGCGCGGTTGCGGGCGATCCGGGCGGCCCAGCCGCGGAAGCGGTCGGCGTCGCCGCTGAAGCGCTCCAGGTCACGGGCTATCTGGAGCCAGGACTCGGAGGCGACGTCCTCGGCGTCGAGGTCGCCGACGAGCGTCCGGACATACCCGAGGAGCCGCGGGTGCACCGCGCGGTACACGGCCCGGAAAGCGGTCTCGTCCCCGTTCTGTGCCGCAAGCACCGCGGCTGTCAGCTCCGCGTCGTCCCCCACGTCGTGGTTCCTCGGTTGATGGTTGCGGTGTCACCGACCCGCAGCTGGTCGCGGCCGCAGGTGGTCGCGGTGGTCCAGCCGCTCCGCCGTCCGGCGCGAAAGGCACGTTACGACCTGAAACCGCCGGTCGTCCACGTCCGTACAAGATGCAACTAACTCGTGACGCGGTGACCGAGCGCGGGGTGTGACAGAAAACGCACTCATGGCGCTGTAGGAAGTACGGGCCGCCGCGCGGCCCGTGCCGCGCGACGGCCGGGGCCTCTCCTGTGGGGGGTGGCGGCCCCGGCCGTCGCCTCGGCGACGTGCGGGGCCGCCCGCGGGCGGGGTCCCGCGCCGGGCACGGCCGGCGCCTTGACGGCCGGCCACCGGGTGACCCCTGCGGCCCCCTGGGCCGTGCCGTCCGCCGGTCCCCGGCGGCCCTTACTGGTTCCTGCCCTTGGCCTTCGGGGTGCTCTCGGCCTTCTGCTCCTGGCCGTTTCCGGCCCCGTCGCCGGTCCCCGTGCCGTTTCCGTTCCCGGGGGCGTCGGAGGCGCCACCGGACCTGTCCTGGCCGTTCGCGTGCGACGGGACGGCCGAGGCGGCCTCGGACGCGGACGCGCTCCGCCCCGCGCAGTAGGCGGCGACGTTCTCCTCCCCGCCGGCGGCGGTGACGAGCCGTTGCCACGCCGTGGAGTCCAGCGCCTTGCCCCGGCCCCGGACCCGCTCGTAGGCGCGACAGTGGGCCTCGGTGTCCTGGGCGGACGCCGGGCGGTCCCGGTCCCGGTCCGCGGTGGCGGCCGGGGACGGTGGGCCGGACGGCGTGGCCTCCCGGTGCTGGCGGGCGCTCGCCGACTGCTGCGCACGGGCCGGGCCGGCGTCGTCGGAGGACGATCCGCCGCCGGCGCCGATCGCGGCGACCGCGACCCCGCCCAGGGCCAGGCTCGCGACCAGCACGGAGAGCGTGGTCCTCAGCGAACGTGAGGGGAAGCGCCGCCCGTGCGGCCGCCAGTCGTCCCGGCGCCGGGTCCGGGCGGTCCCGTGCGCGCCCGCGTCCCGCGCGGCCCGGAAGGCCGCGACGGCCCGCCGCTCGCCCTCGTCGGCGTCCGCGGGGGTGCGGCCGCGGAGGGCGGCCGCGAGCAGCGCCTCGACACCGGCGCCCGCGCCGTGGGAGCCGGAAGCGCCGTGCGGCGCGGGGCCGCGATCCGGGCCGGAAGCGCCGTGCGGTTCGAGGCCGCGATCCGGGCCGGAGGCGCCGTGCGGTTCGAGGCCGCGATCCGGGCCGGAAGCGCCGTGCGGCGCGGGGCCGCGATCCGGGCCGGGGCCGTCGCCCGGATCGGAGGCGGTGCCGCCAGGGTGCGCACGCCGACGGCCGAGGTACCCGCCGTCGCTCATCCGTTCACCCATGTCCGCTTCCGCCTGTCCTGCTTGTCCGAGTCGTTCGAGCCGTGTGCGCCGCTCGGGTCGTCCGAGCCGTCCGGATCATCCGGTCCGTCCGGGCCGTGCGGCCGTCCGAGCCGCGTGCGGCTCCCGCGCCACGCACGGCGTCCGAGCCGTTCCGGGCGCCCGAGCCGTGCGACGTGCCGCCTCCGGGAACGTCCGCCGCCCCTGATCCATACGGGCCGCGGCCGTCTGCGTTCATTCCGACTCCCCCAGCGTCCGGGGACCGCCATCCGTCACACCCTCGACGCCCAGCTGGCGGGCGAGCCGTTTCAGGCCCCGGTGGGCGGCGGTGCGCACCGCGCCCGGCCGTTTGCCGAGCACGCGGGCGGCGGCCGGTCCGTCCAGGCCCACCACGACCCTCAGCAGCACCGCCTCGGCCTGGTCCCTCGGCAGCCCGCGCACCAGCTCCAGGGCCCGCTCGGTGGAGAGCGTCTCCAGGACCTGGTCGTGCGTGCTGTGCGGGCCGGGCAGGTCGAGCACGTCCTGTTCGAGCGCCGACGAGCGGGGCCGTACCCGCAGCCGCCGCAGGTGGTCGAGTGCCCGGTGCCGGGCGATGGTGGCGGTCCACCCCCGGAAACCCGCGCCGTCCCCCTTGAACCGCCCCAGGTCACGGGCGATCTCCAGCCAGGCGTCGGAGGCGACGTCCTCGGCGTCGTCCCCGACGATGCCGCGCAGGTAGCCGAGCAGGCCCGGCTGCAGGATCCGGTACGCGACCGCGAACGCGGCCTCGTCGCCGCCCTGGGCCCGTGCCACGGCCGCGCCCAGTTCCCCGTCGTACGCGTGCGCGCGCCGGGGTTCCCCTCCCTGGCCCAAGACTGTCCTCGTTCGTACGGAGTTTCCGGCAGGTGCGCGGGGCAGCGCTCCGTGCACCCGCCACGGCCGTGTCCACGCCCCCCACGGTCATCAGCGTCCCGTCCCACGGATCTGTCACAGGGTGGCGGCGCCGTCCGGCGCGGTTCCCCGCCACGGGTCCGTGCCGGCGGCGCCGGGGCGCTGTGGTCAGGCCGCCGTGCCCCTGGCCGCCGGCCTGCCGGCCGGCACCCGCCGGGCCCTGCCGTGCAGGGTGAGGTAGAAGGTGTGCAGCGACTCGTCGGCGCCGCCCGTGCGGAACCGGTTGACGACCCGGCCGAGGGGGTTCCAGATCCGCCCGTCGGGCATGCGCGCGCCGACGGACTGGCCGAAGTAGGCCCGCTGCCGTTCGTCGAGGTCCACCCACTTCGCGCCGGCCCGGCGCACGAGCACCTCACCGACGTACGCCCCGAGCCCGACCAGCGTGTCGTGCGCCCGCTCCCGGTCCGCGCCGCCCTTGCGCAGCCCGTCGACCAGGAAGTCGACGACGCGCAGGCTGGCGACGGAGTAGTCCAACGGCAGCCGGTTGCGCGCCGTGGCCCGTGCGACGAAGCCGGCCGCGCACGCCCGCATCCCGCTCGCGTCTTCCATGGGTCCGTCCCCCTCCGTCACACGGGGAGACCACCGGGCCGGGGCTCCCCCGCCTGCCCCAGCGCAGCGGCCCCCGCGAACATCACGGGCCACCGCTGTGTCAGTGGTCACACCGACCCCTCCGGGCACGGGCGCGGCCGTCGTCGGGGCGGGGAGCCCGGCCACCCGGGCCCGACGCGCTCGGGAGAGCCGGCCGGCGCACCGGGGCCGCCCGTCCGGGGCCGGGGAGCGGGTGCCGGTCCCGGGCCGGCGCACGGCTCATCCGCGGCCGCCGCCCACGGCGTCCCGGCACAGCAGCCGCAGCGAGCCGTGGCCGGCGAAGCAGCGGCGCGCCTCGTCGACCGGGTCCCACAGCCGGCCGTCCGGCGTACGGATCCAGTGGTCGCCGCCGGTCGCCCACCACTCGGCGCCGGTCTGCCGGACGATCACCTCGCCGGCGTACGCGCCGAGTCCGCGCAGCACGCTCTCCACGGCGGCGTACGGGGTGTCCTCGCGCCGCAGGTCGTCGATGAGCCGGTCGACGCGCCACAGGCTCTGCGCCGAGTAGTCGAGGCGCAGCCGCGCGCCCTCGCGCAGCGTGGCCACGGCGTCCGCCGCCCACCGCGCGGGTCTGGCGGCGGCCTGGGGTCGGGTCTGCTGGGTCTGCTGGGTCTGCTGAGTCGTCGTACTGGTCACATGGGAAAGAGCGCCGACCGCCGTCGAACCATCACCCTGGGCCCGGCTGGTCCGCCGGACCGGCGCAGGACCGCCCCGGCTCCCCCGCACACCGGACACGGGAGCGACACCCCTGCCCTCCCGTGCGCTTCCCGGCGACGAGCGCGTGCCTCCGCGTCCGCGCCGTACCGCCCCGGCGCCGCGCCGCAGCACGACCTGGCCGCGAGGGCTCTTCGAGCGGCGCACGGTACGGGGACGCGCCGGTGACCCGGCCGCCCGGCCGGGGCCGCCGGGTCACTTGCGCCCGCGCGCCCGCCGCGACACCACCGCCCGCAGCACGCGCCGCCCCTCGGTGGACACCTCCAGGGCCCGGCGCAGCCCGCCCGCCCCGTGCCCGGCGAGGACCTCCAGGACGGTGACCTGGCGGCGCAGCTCGGCGGCGGCGAGCGGCGGCATGCCCTCGGTGGCGCCGGACCGGCGGACGTCGATCGGAGAGGCGTCGGCGGCGGGGTCGAGGAGCAGGTGGATCCGGAGCGAGGCGACCGAGCAGGCGTCGGCCCAGACCCGCAGCGCGGCGGCGGACCGCTCGGCGGGGGCCGCCTCGAGCATCCCGCGGGCGAGCACCACGGCCTCCTCGTCACCGGCCTCGCCGGGGACGTCCCCGGCGGAGCCCAGCGCGGCGCGCACCCGCTCCAGCAGCTCGCCCCAGGAGGCCGCGTCGGAGGTGTCCGCGAGGTCCCCCCACAGCGGGCGCAGGGTCTCGTCGTCGCCGCCGAGAAGGGGCACGCACCGATCCAAACAAGCCAGCCCGCTCGTGGCCAGTCCGCGGTCGTCCGCCTCGGCGATGAGGTCCACCAGACTCATGCACGCCTCCCTGTCCGGGGCGCCATCCTCACGGAGCCCGCACTTCCCCTTACTGCGTGCAACAGCCCGGGAGTGTCACAGCGGTCACGCGGGAGAGGTTTTCGGCCAACCCGAACTCCCTCCCGCGGGCGGCGGATTAGGCCGGCGGGAGGCATCCGGATGGTGAGCCCGTGGACGTCCCCGGACGATGGAGCGCGAGCCCACCGGCCGGAGCCCCCGCTCCCGCCGTGCCCCCGTGACGGTCGAAGGAGCCGCCCGTGATCCCTCTCCCCTCCGCGCCCGGCGCCGGCTCGCGCCGACGGCTGCCGCGGATCCCGAAGAGCCCCAGGGGGTCACTGGCGGTCCTGGTGGGGATCCTGCTGGTCCTCCTCCTGTCGGCGCTTCTGACGGGCTGGTTCGGCGTCGAGAACCTCAGCTGGGCCCTGACCTACACGGGACGCATCACCGGCGCCGTCCTCATCGTGAGCTCGGTCACCACGGTGGCGGGGGCCGCCGCGGTCGTGGACCACTGGTACCGGAACTGCTTCGCCTACTCGGGACTGGTCGCGCTGATCGGTACGGCCGTGGCGCTGCTGGCCAACGTGATGCTGCTGCTCGAGACGCTCAACGGGGATTCCCTGACCTACCGAGTGCTGTGGACCCTGCTCGCGGCGGGCTGTCTGTGGGCCGCCTTCGCGCTGTGGCGGACGTCGCCCGTGATCCCCGCTCCCAAGCGGGTGGCGACGGCGGTGATCGCCTCCTCGGCCCTCGCACTGGCCAATTTCGGCTACCAGACCCTCTACAAGCCCTACCAGGACACGGGCAGGCCGGTCATCAAGATGGCCGTGGGCGAGCCGGTCCTGCGAAAGGATCGCCGAGCGTTCTCGGTGCCGGTCGACATCAAGCTCGAGAACCGGAGCGACCTGGGGTTCTACGTGCTCGGCGCCGAGTTCCACACCATGGGGGAACGGGTGCCGCTGAGCGCGACGGACCGGCTCCGCACGCAGTGGCGTGCCGATGCCGAGCAGTGGAACACATCATCCCCGGAGACACGCCCGCTGTCCCGCAGGGAGATCCACCAGCCCGGCCAGTTGGTGGCGGCTCAGCCGTGGATGTCCCCCGGGGACTGGGTCGAGCCGGGCGACGAGTTCGTCACCCGGACGGTGGTGCAGCTCCCCATGGACACGCCGTACGACCAGTTGGCCTTCTACGCCACCGGGAGTTTCGCGCGCAAGGACAAGCTCAGCCTGGGGCAGGTCCGGCCAGGGGGGAACACCTGGTCCGGAGGCAGGGTGCCGGCGTGGATGTCACAGGGGGACCTCGACTCCGTCATCTACCGCGGCAGGGTGCGCGAGAACAACGCGCTCGACGAACAGACGAGGGATCCGCGCTTCATCACCGTCTACTGGGCGTTCGGCCCGCACGGCGCGGAGGTGATCGAATCCGTCACGCGGACCGGTGAGGAGGACCGCACCGCGAGCGACGCGGAATCGCACGAGCTGGTGGACCGGTACGGGATCGTCCGGACCCGGATGGGTCCGCTCGAGCGGTCGCTGTGGGACATCAAGACTCAGTGACGACCGGCACGGCCGTCCTGTCCGCCCTGGTGCCGGTCCAGGTGCTCCAGCCACGCCACGAGGGCGAGCGAGCTGTTCACGCGGTCCCAGGAGCAGGCGTCCCCCAGGCCGAGTTGTGCCTCCCGCACCGCCCGGCACAGCGTCCCGACGTCGAACATCTCGGCGACCAGCGGGTGCCGTGCGGAGCGGCAGAGGTCGATGAGTTCCTCGCCGTGTGTTCGCAGGCCGCGGGCGTAGACCTCGTTGAAGGGGATCTTGGGGGCCCGGTCGTGGATGCGGGGCGGGAGCAGGTCGGCCACGGCCTCGCGCAGGACCGCCTTCGGCAGGCCCGGCCGGAACGCGGCACCGGCGGGGAGACGGCGCATCGTGGCGACGACCTCCGGGTCGAGGAAGGGGTGCGTGAGGAAGAAGCCGTTGCGCCGTGCGTGGTCCCAGGACAGCGGGTCGGGGGCGGCCAGGTAGTTGGCCGCGTCGTACAGGGACCGTTCGGGATCGCGGCCGAACACGAAGCGGCTCTCCGCGACGCCGGCCTCGCGGTACCCGTGGGCCCGCGCGAATCCGGGGCGCAGCCAGCGGGGGCGGGTGAAGGCGCCGAGGCCGCCGAGCACCGTTCCGCGCCGGCGGACGAGCGCCGTGATCCGTTCGGCCGCCAGCGGTGCGGCCGGCCGCACGACGCAGTCGGAGACGACGCCGCGCAGACCCCGCTCGCTGCCCCCGGCCCAGGCGCGGGCCTGCTTCGTCAGCTGCCGCAGCTGTCCTCTGCGGGCCAGCCCGTGCAGGTGGAACGGGTTGGCGTCGGCGATCGGGTCGGCCCCGCAGCCGGTCAGCAGGACGTCACAGCCCTGTGCCGCCGCGGCGGCGTGCAGCCTGCTCCAGAACGGGGCGCGGAAGGCGTGGGCGCACGGTTCGTCGGCGTCGCCCGCGTGGTGCGGGAAGTCGTCGAAGTCGGCCACGTCGTCGGCGTCCACGACCAGCGTCCGCGCCCCGGGGGCGAGGCGGCGCAGCTCCTCCACCGCTTCGTCCAGGTACGGCTGGTCCCCCGCCAGTTCTCCGGTGCCGAAGCGCCCGGCGAGCAGGACGAGGCCCTCGCCGTGGCCCTGTCCCGCGGCGAGCAGACGCGCCGCGAGCAGCGCGACGCTCGTGGAGTCGGTCCCGCCGGAGACGTGGCAGGCCGTGGTGGTGCCCAGCCGGCGCCCGACCGCGTGTTCCAGTGCGCGGCGCAGCTCCCGCGCGGCCCCGCCCGGAAGGTGCCCGTCCGCCAGCGGACCTGACGGGTCGTCTGCCCGCGGGACGCGGGACGCCCGGCCGCGCGGCTGTCCCGTGAGGGACAGTTCCACGACCTCGCCGCCGAGGACGCGGCGCACCCCGGCGAACGGGGTGAGGGGCGAGTGCTGCTGGGCCATGTTGCCGGTCAGGTACCGGCAGAAGTAGCGGAGCTCCGGCTCCGCGCCGCCGCCCAGGCGCCGTGCCGAGGTGCCGGCCGCGCTCACCCGGCCACCGGACTCCCTGAGGAACAGGGGCATGCGGGCCTGTTCGTCCCTCATCAGCAGGACGCGGTCACGGCACACCAGGACGGCCGCGTAGTCGCCGTTGGGCAGCGGGGGCGCGGCTCCCGGCCGGCCGAAGTCGTCGAGGAGACGGCGCGCGCCCGCCTCGCGGTCGTGGAACGAGCCGGCCCAGCCGACCACGGCCGCGGTGCCGGCCGGTGAGGAGACGCTCGTCACGAGTCCCCGCCGCGCCAGGGCCTCGGACGTCCACAGCCGCGGGGTGTCCCCGGCCCACGTGAGGCCGAGCGCTTCCACGTCACTGCCCTCCGCCGGCGATCGAGAGCACCGGCGCGAACGCGCGTCCGCGCGGATCGGCGTCCGGGACGCACAGGCCGGCCGAGGACGTCCAGGTGTGCAGGGCGAGCGGCGGCTCGCGCACACCGACGTGCAGCACGGCCGCCAGGCCCCGCCGCCGCAGCAGCAGGTAGGCCGTCACCGCCTCGGTCTTGCAGTCGTGGTCGATCAGCCAGCTCTCCCGGCCGAGCGACTGCACCGCCCGCTTCAGCCGTGCGACCTCCTCGGCGGCGGGGGGATCCGCGCGCACGTAGTCCGGGGCCGCCAGGGACAGGAGCCGCAGGACGCGCCCGAATCCGAGGGCCCGGATCGTCAGGTGCACCCCGCGCAGCCAGAGCCCGACCTCGCGGTCCGAGTACTCCTTCGGGCGGGCCGTGGCGCATCCGGCGCGGCTGAGACCGGCGACGAGCCGCGCGCGGTCCCCGGGGCCCCCGTCGGCGAACCCGCGGAGGTCCGCCGTCGTCATGCCGAGGAAACGCGTCCGTCTCCAGTCCGCGATCAGCGCTCCGTTCGACGTCCTGGTCGCACGGCAGTGCGGTGACAGGATCCGCCTCAGGGCTTCCAGGGAATCGGCGTCCTCTGTCACCGCACGTCCTCCAGGAGCGGGTCAGTACTGGTATCCGTGACCGTCGTAGTAGCTGCCGCTGTAGCCCCGGATCAGACGCCCGTTGCCGAGCAGGACGAGCCAGTACGGCGTGCGACGGCGCAGCAGTCGGAGAAACATCGCCTACCTCCAGAATCAGGCGACCGTCGGTCCATTCCAGGCTACTCCGCCCCGAATGCCCCGCAATCGGTCAGCCGCTCCGTCGTCAACGGGCAACGCCGGGTGCGGTGTTGCCCGTTCAACCAGCAGTGCCTTCAACCAGCCGCGCGTTCAACTGCTCGCCGTTCACCTGCTGGTTGTTCAACTGCTCCTTGTTCAACTGGTCCTTGTTCAACTGGTCATGGTTCAACCAATGGGTATGCCCCGCCCCGCGCCCGCCTCAGCCCAGCCGTTCCGCCAGCGCCGTGAACTGGGCCCAGGTCAGCTCGGGCGCGTCCGGGTCCCACAGCTTCTGCACGGTCGCCCGCAGGGGCATCCGGATGCCGGCCGCGACCTGGTCCTGGGTCTGGGAGGCGGCCAGGTCGCACCAGACCGCGAAGGTCCCGCCGAGGATCTGGGCGTCGTACCGCGCCGGCACGGGGGTCGTGCCGCGCAGGACCCGCGGGGTCCACTGCTCGTAGATGCGCCGGCCGGTCGGGTAGACGAAGGTCTGCGGCTCGCCGAGGACGTAGTAGAGGTACTCGTCGTTGTAGTTGAGGACCTTGCGGCCCGCGCCGAGGTACTCCGCCGGCTTCCGCGCGCCGATCTCCTTGCCCGTCCAGTAGGCGACCACCAGGTCGGCGGCCGGTTTCACCGACGACGCGCTCCGGTAGAAGCCGTCGTTCCAGGCCCGCACGGTGCGGTCGTGGGCGCGGACGGTGGCGGCGCGGTCGTTGAGCCAGCCGGTGGCCAGGTCGGCGACGGTGGCGCCGGATCCGTGGGCCTGCCGGGCGGCGGCGGCGAGCTGCGGGTACGAGGCCTGCGGGTCGGACACCGTCAGGGCCTGGTACTCGTCCCCGCCGAGGTGCCACTGGCTGCCGGGGAACAGTCCGGCGAACTCGTCCAGCAGATCGTCCAGGAGGGCCGCGGAGGCGTCCTTGGAGATGTCGATCGCCCCCCGCGTCGCCTCGCCCTGCGCGTTGCGCAGCTGGAGCTCGGGGTGGGCGGCGAGGACGGCGCCGAGGTGTCCGGGCGAGTCGATCTCGGGCACGACGGTGATGTGCCGGCTCGCCGCGAGGGCGACGATCTTCTTCACCTGCGCCTTGGTCAGGTGCGGCGAGGAGACGATCTCCGGGTGCGTGTCGGACTGGATCCGGAAGGACTGGTCGTCGGAGAAGTGCAGACCGAGCTCGTTGAACTTCAGGTCCCCGAGCTCGCGCACCCGGTCCTCGATCCAGCCGGCCGTGAAGTTCTTGCGCGCGATGTCCAGCATGAACCCGCGCCGCGGCTTGGCCGGCTCGTCCCGCACGACGCCCTCCGGCGCCGTGGCTCCGCCGTGCACCTCCTGCTTCAGGGTGCGGGTCCCGTAGAACACGCCCGCGTCGGACGGCCCGCTGACGGTCACCCGCCCGCCGCGCACGGTCATCGTGTACGACTCGGGGTTCGCGCCCTCGTCGTCGTTCAGCGCGAGCCGCAGGTCGCCGGCGCGCACGTCGTCCCGCTCGCCCGCGTACGACATCCCCAGCTCACCGGCGATCAGCCGCCCCTCGTCGGCGAGCCCGGCGTCGCTCACCACGACCCGGTGTCCGGCGGCGGGCCGCCAGCCGGGGCCGCGGGCGGGGGTGTGGGCACGGACGGCGGGGATCGTCCGCGGGGTCTGCGAGAGCGCGTAGGACCGGCCGGGGGCCGGACTGGCCGCCGTCCCGGTGCCGGACCCGGCCGGATCGCCCGAACCCGCCGCACCGGACTGCCGCGCCGCCGACCCCGCCGGCGTCCCGCCCCCGTCACCGGACGCCCACACGCCGACGCCCGCGCCGAGGACCACGACGAGACCGGTGGCCACCAGGGCCCGCCGCACCGTCGTCCGCTGCGGGTTCCTCTCCGGCGCCCGGCGCCGGTGCCTGTGCCTGTGCCTGCTCACCCCGCCAACCTACGGCCCCGGCTCGGCCGAGGCGCGCGGGAGGGGTCCACCGCGCCGCCCGAAACTCTCTCTTTCGAGTGAGATTCGGGCAAGCGTCGGACACGTCATGACCACTCTCGATAACGTAACGTCACACCTTTCACCACATCCCCTGCCACCTCACACGTGACGCGAGGACCCACGCTGCCTGCGCACCGCCTCTCCCGCCCCTCCGGCCGAACGGCCATACCGACGCTCCCGGAGCAACCCCGGACCCCTCCCTCCCCGCATCCGCTGGAGGCGTTCAACGCCGCGCCCGCCGAGGAGGCCCACCACACCCTCCTCACCTGCCTGCGCAGCCCCCGCTGGGCCCGGCGCATCGCGGCCCACCGCCCCTACCCCACCCTGGACGCCCTGCTGGCCGCGTCCGACGAGGCGGCCTACGACCTGGCCCCGGGCGACCTGACCGAGGCCCTGGCCCGGGAATCCCTCCCCGCCCTGCCGGCCGACGCGTACGGCGCGGCCCACACCGCCCTGGACGCCGCGCACGCCGCCTACGAGGACCGCTTCGGCCACGCCTTCGTCCTCTACCTCGGCGACACGCCGCCGGAGGAAACCCTCGATCACACTCTCGAAGCCATCCGGTCACGATTGACGAACGATCCGGACCGGGAGCGGGAGGTGGCGGCGGAGGAACTGCGGCGCCTGACGAGAGGACGGCTGACGACCCGCCTCGGGGGCACGAGACGCGGTCCGACCAGGCACGATGGGCCCACGGGCGGTAGATAACAGGACACACCGTCCCGTATGCCACCCCCGCTCACCCGAACGCGTGCCACTTTGATCACACCGCGAGACCCCCGCTGAGCTCAGGCCCGGCGCGTCGCTACGATGCTGGGGGCCGGTGGACCGTACCCGGCCGGGCCCGTCCGACGCCGAAGCCGGCAGGCCCCAGTCCCCGCTCCCGGAGGGTTCTTCCGTGCCGGCTGGAACGCTGTACCGCGGCCGGGAAGGAATGTGGTCCTGGGTGGCTCACCGAGTCACCGGCGTCCTCATCTTCTTCTTCCTGTTCGTTCACGTGCTGGACACCGCACTCGTGCGTGTCTCCCCCGAGGCCTACGACGACGTCGTGGCCACGTACAAGACCCCGATCGTCGCGTGCCTGGAGTACGGCCTCGTCGCCGCCATCCTCTTCCACGCCCTCAACGGCCTGCGCGTCATCGCCGTCGACTTCTGGTCCCAGGGCCCGCGCTACCAGAAGCAGATGCTGTGGACCGTCGTCGGCATCTGGCTCGTGCTGATGCTCGGGGCGATCTATCCCGTCCTCGGCCACGCCGCTCGTGAAGTCTTCGGGAGCTGAGACAGATGGCCACCACTGAACCCACCGCGTCCGCGATCGGAGCCGTCGAGAACGGTTCCGGCTACGGCGTCGACAACCCGGCGCCCCTGATCGAGGCCCCGCGCAAGCGCACCAAGAAGACCCCGCGGTCCACCCGCGGCAACTTCGAGATGGCCGCCTGGCTGTTCATGCGCCTGTCCGGCGTCGTGCTGGTCGTCCTGGTCATCGGCCACCTGCTGATCCAGCTCGTCCTGGACGGCGGCGTCTCCAAGATCGGCTTCGCCTTCGTGGCCGGCCGCTGGGCCTCCCCCTTCTGGCAGGTCTGGGACCTGCTGATGCTGTGGCTCGCGATGCTGCACGGCGCCAACGGCCTGCGCACGGTCATCAACGACTACGCGGAGCGCGCGAACACCCGGCTGTGGCTCAAGGGCCTGCTCTACACCGCCACGGTGTTCACCATCCTGCTGGGCACGCTGGTGATCTTCACCTTCGACCCGAACATCCGCTAGGCACGGGGCTGCGACAATCATGAAGATCCACAAGTACGACACCGTCATCGTCGGCGCCGGTGGCGCCGGTATGCGCGCCGCCATCGAGTCGACGAAGCGCAGCCGCACCGCCGTGCTGACCAAGCTCTACCCCACCCGCTCCCACACGGGCGCCGCGCAGGGCGGCATGGCCGCCGCGCTGGCCAACGTGGAGGAGGACAACTGGGAGTGGCACACCTTCGACACGGTCAAGGGCGGTGACTACCTGGTCGACCAGGACGCCGCCGAGATCCTGGCGAAGGAGGCCATCGACTCCGTCCTCGACCTGGAGAAGATGGGCCTGCCGTTCAACCGCACCCCGAACGGCACCATCGACCAGCGCCGCTTCGGCGGTCACTCGCGCAACCACGGCGAGGCCCCGGTCCGCCGTTCCTGCTACGCGGCCGACCGCACCGGCCACATGATCCTCCAGACGCTGTACCAGAACTGCGTCAAGGAGGGCGTGGAGTTCTTCAACGAGTTCTACGTCCTCGACCAGCTGATCACCGAGGTGGACGGCGTCCGCAGGTCCGCCGGTGTCGTGGCCTACGAGCTGGCGACCGGCGAGATCCACGTCTTCCAGGCGAAGGCCGTGATCTACGCGTCCGGCGGCTGCGGCAAGTTCTTCAAGGTCACGTCCAACGCGCACACCCTGACCGGTGACGGCCAGGCCGCCGTGTACCGCCGCGGTCTGCCGCTGGAGGACATGGAGTTCTTCCAGTTCCACCCGACCGGCATCTGGCGCATGGGCATCCTGCTGACGGAGGGCGCCCGCGGTGAGGGCGGCATCCTGCGCAACAAGGACGGCGAGCGCTTCATGGAGAAGTACGCGCCGGTCATGAAGGACCTCGCGTCCCGTGACGTCGTCTCCCGCTCCATCTACACGGAGATCCGCGAGGGCCGCGGCTGCGGTCCCGAGGGCGACCACGTCTACCTCGACCTCACGCACCTCCCGCCGGAGCAGCTGGACGCCAAGCTCCCGGACATCACCGAGTTCGCGCGCACCTACCTGGGCATCGAGCCGTACACCGACCCGATCCCGATCCAGCCCACCGCGCACTACGCGATGGGCGGCATCCCGACGAACGTCGAGGGTGAGGTCCTGGCGGACAACACCACCGTCGTGCCGGGCCTGTACGCCGCCGGCGAGGTCGCCTGCGTGTCCGTGCACGGCGCCAACCGTCTGGGCACCAACTCGCTGCTGGACATCAACGTCTTCGGCCGCCGCGCGGGCATCGCCGCCGCCGAGTACGCGCAGAAGGCCGACTACGTCGAGCTGCCGGAGAACCCGGCTGCCTTCGTGGAGGAGCAGATCGAGCGTCTGCGCAACTCCACGGGGACCGAGCGGGTGGCGACGCTCCGCCGCGAGCTCCAGGAGACCATGGACGCGAACGTCATGGTGTTCCGCACGGAGCAGACGATCAAGACGGCCGTCGAGAAGATCGCCGAGCTGCGCGAGCGCTTCAGGAACGTGGCGATCCAGGACAAGGGCAAGCGGTTCAACACCGACCTGCTGGAGGCCATCGAGCTGGGCAACCTGCTCGACCTGGCCGAGGTCATGGCCGTGTCCGCCCTCGCCCGCAAGGAGTCCCGCGGCGGTCACTACCGCGAGGACTACCCCAACCGCGACGACGTCAACTTCATGCGCCACACCATGGCGTACCGCGAGGTCGGCGACGACGGCACCGAGACCGTCCGTCTCGACTACAAGCCGGTCGTCCAGACCCGCTACCAGCCGATGGAGCGTAAGTACTGATGGCAACCCCTGTCATGGACAAGGTCGAGACCCCCGATTCCGCGTCCGGGGCCTCCCCGTACATCACCGTCACCTTCCGGGTCCGCCGGTTCAACCCGGAGGTCTCGGCGGAGGCGGCCTGGGAAGACTTCCAGCTGGAGATCGACCCCAAGGAGCGCGTCCTCGACGGCCTCCACAAGATCAAGTGGGACGTCGACGGCACGCTCACCTTCCGCCGCTCCTGCGCCCACGGCATCTGCGGCTCCGACGCGATGCGGATCAACGGCAAGAACCGCCTCGCGTGCAAGACGCTGATCAAGGACATCAACCCCGAGAAGCCGATCACGATCGAGCCCATCAAGGGCCTGACGGTCCTGAAGGACCTGGTCGTGGACATGGAGCCGTTCTTCCAGGCGTACCGCGACGTCATGCCCTTCCTCATCACGAAGGACACGAACGAGCCGACGCGCGAGCGTCTGCAGTCGGCCGAGGACCGCGAGCGCTTCGACGACACGACGAAGTGCATCCTGTGCGCCGCCTGCACGTCCTCGTGCCCGGTCTTCTGGAACGACGGCCAGTACTTCGGCCCGGCGGCCATCGTCAACGCGCACCGCTTCATCTTCGACTCGCGTGACGAGGCCGGCGAGCAGCGCCTGGAGATCCTCAACGACAAGGACGGCGTGTGGCGTTGCCGCACGACCTTCAACTGCACGGACGCCTGCCCTCGCGGTATCGAGGTCACGAAGGCGATCCAGGAGGTCAAGCGGGCACTGATCACCCGCCGCTACTGAGGCCGGCCGGCCTCACGACGGCGAGGGCCCCGCTCCCGGACGGGAGCGGGGCCCTCGCCGTGCGGGCGGTGCGCCGTCAGCCGCGCAGGACGCGGCCCTGCGCGTCGGTGCGGTCGTTGCTGGTGAGGAACAGGATGCCGTCGATCAGCGCCCAGAAGCCGAGACCGCCGCAGGTCAGGAGCTGGGCGACGCCCACGCCGACGGAACCGACGTAGAAGCGGCCGATGCCGAGGGTGCCCAGGAAGAGCTGGAGGATGCCCGCGACGATCTTCGACTTGTCGGAGTACGGACGACCCAGCGGGTCGACGCCGTAGGGGGCTTCAGGGGTGGGGACGGTCATGTGCACTGCTCCTGGGACGACTTCGAACGGGGACGCCAGGAGGGACACGACGACAACTCGACCGCACCGGCCGCGCACGGACATCACGCGCATGCCGGAACGTCCCCCCTGTGAGCGGTGAGCCTAGGCAGGAGAGCGGGGCGAGAGGGAGTGGGGGCGAGCGATCGTTCCTATTCCGTGATCACATCGCGCCACCGCAAGAGGAGTTCCGGGCCGTCTCGCGCTAGTGGAGGTTGCGCACGACGGTCCAGGCGACGGCGAGGCCGAGGACGACGGCCTGGGCCGGCCGGCCGAGGCGGGGCCGCCAGCGCCGCCCGCGCAGTCCCTCCACCGCCCACCGCGCCAGCAGGGCGAGGGCGAACGGGGCGGCGAGCAGCAGGGCGCGGTTGTCGAGCCAGGCCTGGCCGAGGTGACCGTGCATCAGGTCGTAGACCATGCGGGTACCGCCGCAGGCGGGGCAGAGCAGCCCGGTGACGAACCGGAACGGGCACCGGGGCAGCAGGTGCCCGGGCTCGTGGGGGTCGGTGACGTACAGGTAGGCGGAGCCGGCCGTGCCGGCGGCGAGTACCGCGAGGGGTGCCGCCGCCGGATGCCGCAGCGGGGACGCGCGCTCCCCGCCCACCGCGTCAGCCACGCAGGATCCGGCCCTGACCGTCGGTCTTGTCGTTGCTCGTCAGCAGGATGATGCCGTCGACGAGCGCCCAGATGCCGAGCCCGCCGCAGGTGAACAGCTGGGCCAGGCCGATCCCGACGTTGCCGATGTAGAACCGGCCGACGCCGAAGCTGCCCAGGAAGAGCTGGAGGATGCCCGCGACGATCTTCGACTTGTCGGAGTAGGGGCGGCCGTAGGGGTCGTACCCGTAGGGCGCGTGGGGGTCACCGCCGTAGCCGGGCGGCGGGTAGCCGGCCTGCTGGTACCCGGGCTGCTGGTAGGCCTGCTGCTGGTAGCCGTCCTGGGGGTAGCCGTAGGGGCCGGCCTGGCCGCCCGCGTACGGCCCTTGCCCGGCGTTCGGGTACCCGTAGCCGGGCTGGGGCGGCTGCTGGGGCTGCTGAGGCTGCTGAGGCTGTTCGGACAAGGTGACCCCCGAGACCAGATCATCGGACTGCTGCTGAGTGAGTTCAGGTCATCTTGCCCGAAGAATTCCGCGGCGGTGAAGCCAGGGCCTCGCAGGGCCTCGCCCCGGGCCACGGCCGGTGGGTCTTTCGTGTCCCGTCACACGATTTCTCCCACCTTCTCCTATTCTGACGGTATGTCAGACAACCAGTCGTACGAGCTGCTCGGGTTCGACAACGTCCTGCTGGCCGTCGGGGACCTCGACGAGGCGGTGGCCTTCTACGAGCGGGCGGGGTTCGCGGTGGGCTTCCGGTTCGACGAGGCGGGCATCGCCCTGCTGAGGGTGGGGGCCGAGACGCCGGGCATCCTGCTGCGCCGGGAGGACGGACTGGGGCACCGGCCGCCGCCGTGGCCCTCCCCGCGCGTGTGGCTGGAGGTGCCGGACGCGCGCGTGGCGGCGCGCAGGCTGACGGAGAGCGGGGTCGCGCCGCTCGAGGAGCCGTTCCAGGTGGCCACCGGCTGGACGGTCGAGTTCGCCGACCCGTGGGGCAACGTCCTGGGCCTCACGGACTACCGCAAGCGCCCGGAGCTGGCCCGCCGGTAGGCCGCGCCCCGCGCGCGTGCGGCGGTGGCGGCCGCGCCACTGGTTAGGCTCTGTTCCCGTGTCCGCGAACCACGAAGGCCCCGCCGAGGCCGCTCCCCCCACCGAGTCCCGCGCGGCGGCCGCGCGGCCCAAGTCCGAGCAGACCCGGGCGCTCATCCTGGAGACGGCGATGCGGCTGTTCCAGGAGCGCGGCTACGACCGGACGACGATGCGGGCGATCGCCCAGGAGGCCGGGGTCTCCGTCGGCAACGCGTACTACTACTTCGCCGGCAAGGAGCACCTGATCCAGGGCTTCTACGACCGGCTCGCCGCCGAGCACCGGGCGGCGGTCCGGGAGGTGCTGGCGCGGGAGACGAGCCTGGAGGCGCGGCTGGCGGGCGTGCTGCGGACCTGGCTGGACGTGGCCACGCCGTACCACGAGTTCGCGGTGCAGTTCTTCAAGAACGCCGCCGACCCGGACAGCCCGCTCAGCCCCTTCTCCCCGGAGTCGGAGCACGCGCGCGTGGAGGCGATCGGCGTCCACAAGGAGGTCCTGGCGGGCGCGACGAGGACGAAGGTGCCGCAGGAGCTGCGGGAGGTGCTGCCCGAGCTGATGTGGCTCTCCCAGATGGGGCTCGTCCTGTACTGGATCTTCGACCGCACGGAGGGCCGCGAGCGCAGCTACCGGCTCGCCGACCGGGGTGCGCGGCTGACCGCGCGGGGGGTGGCGCTGTCCCGGTTCCGGGTGCTGCGGCCCCTCGTCCACGAGGTGCACGAGCTGTTCACGGACTTCCTGCCCGGTATGACCAAGGCCCTGCCGGACCCGGCGAGGAAGACGGACGCACCGGCTCCGCCGGACCGGCCGAAGGAGCCGGAGGCGCCGCAGAGGCCGGAGAGGCCGAAGGGCTGAGTCCGGCCCCTGGACGCCGGGTCCCGGGAGACGGGGGCGGGGCCCCGGGGCACGGGCCCCGGGGTCAGGTGTGGGCTCCGGGTGCGCGGGTCAGTTGATCGCGTCGACCTCGTCGCCCGACAGTTCGGTGAGCTCCACGTCGTACACGAGCGGCTCGTCCGCGATCATCACCTGCCGTGCGCGGGAGGCGTACGAGCGGGCCGTCGTCGCCAGCAGGTACGTCCCGGGCGCCGGCACCGCGAGGATGTAGGAGCCGTCGGCGAGCGAGGTGACGTGGTCCAGCTGGCGTCCCCCCTTGGACATCAGGGTGACCGCCGCGCCCTCGACGGGATCGCCGGCCGGGTCCCGCACGAAGCCGTGGACCGCGGAGGAGGGGCCGTCCTGCCCCACCGGCGCCCCGGGCTCCTCCCTCGGCTCCACCGCCAGGTGCGGCAGCCGCTTCTCCAGCCGGGCCGGCAGCCACCAGTTGGAGTTGCCGAGCAGGTGCATCGCGGCCGGCACCAGGGCCGTGCGCAGCAGGAACGCGTCCAGGGCGACCGCGGCCGCCAGGCCCACGCCCGCCATCGCCGCGCCCGAGTCGCCGCTCAGGACGAAGGCGAGGAACACGCAGACCATGATCAGGGCCGCGCTGTTGATGACCCTGCTCGTCTCCGCCAGGCCGACCCGGACCGCGCGCGCGTTGTCCCGGGTGTGCACCCACTCCTCGTGCATCCGGCTGACCAGGAACACCTGGTAGTCCATCGACAGGCCGAAGAGCAGCGAGAGCATGATGACCGGCAGGAAGGCGTTGATCGGGCCCTCCTTGCCGAGGGCGAGCAGGTCCAGGCCCCAGCCCCACTGGAAGACCGCGACGAGGACGCCGAAGGAGGCCGCCGCCGCGATCAGGTTCATCACGGCGGCCGTCAGCGGCACCACCAGGGAGCGGAAGGCCACCAGCAGGAGCAGGAAGCCCAGGCCGATGATGGTCGCGACGAACAGGGGCAGGCGGTCCCCGGTGACCGTCGCGAAGTCCTTGGACACGGCGGTGACGCCGCCGACGTGCGCCTCGGCCCCGGCCCGCGGGACGACCTCGTCGCGCAGCCGGTCGATGAGGGTGTCCGTCTCCTGCGACTGGGGCGAGGTCGTGGGGATCACCTGGATGACGGTGACGCCCCGGGCGGACGGCAGCGCGGCGACCCGGGCGACTCCCGGGGTGGCCTCGATGTCCTTGGCCAGGACCGCCGGGTCGCCGTCCGAGACGACGACCTGGAGCGGGCCGTTGAAGCCCGGCCCGAAGCCCTCGGCGAGCAGGTCGTAGGCCTGCCGGGTGGTCGTCGTGGTGTCGTCGTTGCCCTGGTCGGTGGCGCCCAGGCGCAGGGAGAGCACCGGCAGGGAGAGCACCGCCATGACGGCGAGGGCGAGCGCGGCGACCGTACGGGGCCGGCGCTGCACGCCCGCCGACCAGAGGGCCGCCGGACCGCTCGCCCGCTCCTCCTCCGGTCCCTGCTCGGCGAGCCGGCGCCGCTGCCTGCGGCTGAGCACGCGCGGGCCGAGGAAGCCGAGCAGCGCGGGGAGCAGGGTCGTGGCCGCCAGCACGCTCAGGACGACCGTCAGGGAGGTGCCGACGACCACCCCGTCCAGGAAGCGCAGGTTGGTCACCAGCATGCCGGCGAGCGCGATGCACACCGTGCCGCCCGCGAACAGCACGGCCCGGCCCGAGGTGTTCAGGGCGGTCACCGCCGACTCCTCCGGGTCGACGCCGCGCAGGATGCCCTTGCGGTGCCGGGTGACGATGAACAGGGCGTAGTCGATGCCGACGCCGAGGCCGATCAGGGAGGCGAGCAGCGGCGCCAGGTCGGGGATGTCGGTGACGTGGCTGAGGAGCTGGGTGCCGAACAGCCCCATGCCCACGCCGAAGACCGCCACGGCGATGGGCAGCAGCATCGCGAAGAGCGAGCCGAAGGCGAGGAACAGCACGATCGCGGCGGCCGCGAGGCCGACCATCTCGGCCAGGCCGGTGGGCGGCTCCTGCACCCGCTGGATCGCCTGACCGCCCAGCTCGACCTCCAGTCCGTCCCGTCCGGCCCCCTGCGCGGTGTCGACGACGTCCTGGACGAGTTCCTTCGGGACGGCGTTCGCCTGGTCGGTGAAGGTCACCTGCGCGTACGCGATCCGCCCGTCACGGCTGATCTGCGCCGCTCCCCCGGGCCCGGCGTAGGGGCCGGTGACGCTGCCGACGCCCTCCATGCCCGCGATCTCGTCGAGCGCGGGCTGGATCCGGGACCGTACGTCCTGGTCGCGGACCGAGCCCTCGTCGACCTTCCACACCACGGTGTCGGTGTCGCCCGCACGTGCGGGGAACGCCTTCTCCATCAGGTCGTACGCCTTCTTGGAGTCCGTGTCCGGGAGGGAGAAGACGTTCGCGTAGTCCGTGCCGGCCGTCGAGGCCGTGAAGCCCAGGCCGAACAACGCCCCCACCCACAGCAACAGGACCACCAGCCGGTGCCGATAGCACCATCGTGCCAATGCCGCCACGCTCGAGCTCCTTCGTCGTCCGTCGAATCGGTCGGTCGGTCCCCCAGGTCCTGGACACCAGGATCGGCGGCGGCACGCGCGCGGGGAGACGAACGGCCGTGACTCTCAAGGAACTCCAAAGCGGGAACCGGCCCCGTCGCCGGCGGCCCCGCCGATACTGGGGGCATGACGACGGCCCCCGGCACCGTGCTGGTCGTGGAGGACGAGCCGAGCATCGCGGACGTCCTCGCCATCGCCCTGCGCTTCCACCACTTCGAGGTCATGACGGCCGGCACCGTCCGCGAGGCCCTCGCGCTGGCCGCGCGCGCCCGGCCCGACGTGGCGCTGCTGGACGTGATGCTGCCGGACGGGGACGGCCGGGCGCTGGGCCGGCACCTGCGCGAGCGGCAGCCGCAGCTGGCCCTGGTCTTCCTGACCGCGCGGGACGCGCCCGCCGAGATCGTCGGCGCCCTCGGCTTCGGCGACGACTACATCACCAAGCCGTTCGACATCGACGTCGTGGTCGCCCGCGTCACGGCGGTCCTGCGCCGCACCCGTCCCCTGGCCGACGTCCTCCCGCAGCGGCCGCCGCTGCGCTACGGCGACCTGGAGCTGGACGAGACGACGTACAGCGTGCGCCGCGCGGGCCGCACGGTCGAGCTCACCCCGACGGAGTACGCGCTGCTGCGCTTCCTCGTCCGCAACGGCGGCCGGATCGTGCCCAAGGAGCAACTGCTGCGGCACGTCTGGCAGTACGAGCACACCCCGCCCGAGTCGACCGTCGTCGAGACCTACATCAGCTACCTGCGGCGCAAGCTGGACGCGCTGGGGCCGCCGGTGATCACCACCCGGCGGGGCGTCGGGTACGGGCTGGCATGAGACGGCTCCACCGGCACGGCGTGCACTCCCTGCGCGCCAAGCTCACGGCGGCGAACGTGGTGCTGCTCGCCCTGGGCATCGTCGCCGCGACCGCCGTCAGCCTGATGGGGATGCGGCACTACCTGCTGGACCAGGTGGACTCCGAGCTGGTCAAGACCCGTGACTCGCTGGGCGGTTCGCGGCTCACCCTGCGGCAGATCGACTCGGTCGGCGTCCTGGGCTTCGTCCGTGACCGGCTGGTGCCGGAGCGCGCCGCCGAGCAGCCGTCGCCGGACTCGGTCTTCGCCGCGGTGGACGGCCGGGGCCGGGCCGTGACCGCGCTCGGCATCGAGCCGACCGGGGCGCAACGGGAGCTGGCGGACGCCGTCGGCGAACCCGGCGCCCTCGCCCGGGACGCGGACCCGCACGACGTCACCGTGGACGGCTCCCCCTACCGGGTCACCGCGACCCGCCTCGCCGACGGCTCGTACATCCTGCTGGCCGCCTCCACCGACGCCCTGCACAAGGGCATGGTCAGGGCACTCAAGCTCGACCTGGCCGTCGGCACGCTGCTGCTGGCGCTGCTCGCCTGTCTGACGCTGTTCAGCGTGCGGCGGCGGATGCGGCCGCTGGAGGACATGGTGGAGACCTCGTCGGCGATCGCCGAGGGCGACCTCACCCGGCGCGTGCCCTCCAGCCACCACCCCACGCAGGAGGTGGAACAGCTGCGGCTCGCCCTGAACTCCATGCTCCACCAGGTGGAGACGGCATACCGCACCCGCGAGCGCAGCGCGGCCCAGCTGCGCCGCTTCGTCGCCGACGCCTCGCACGAGCTGCGCACCCCGCTGTCCGCGATCCGCGGCTACCTCCAGCTGTACGACCAGGGCATGCTGCGCGATCCGGCGGAGCGGCGGCGGGCCTGGGACCGGATGAACGGCGAGGTGGACCGCATGGGCCGGCTCGTCGACGAGCTGCTCACGCTGGCCCGCCTCGACCAGCGGCCCGAGCTGCGGCTGCGCGGCGTGGACGTGAGCCGGCTGGTGCGGGACGCGGCCGAGGACCTGCGCGCCCAGCAGCCCGGCCGGCCCGTCACCGTCGACGCCGACGGGGCGGTCCTGCTGCGGGCCGACGAGGCGGGCCTGCGCCAGGTCCTCGCCAACCTCCTGGCCAACGTCCGCACCCACACCCCCGCCGACGTGCCGGTCCGCCTCGGCGTGGCCCGCTCCGACGGCGTCGTGCGGATCCTCGTCGAGGACAAGGGCCCCGGGCTGGCCCCGGAGGACGCCGCCCGCGTCTTCGACCGCTTCTTCCGCGCCGGGGGCGGCGCCGGCAGCGGCCTGGGCCTGGCCATCGTCCGGGGCGTGGCCCACGCCCACGGCGGCGAGGTCACCGTCCGGACGGCCCCCGGCGAGGGCCTGACGGCGACGGTCGAACTGCCCGTGCGCAGGCCGGAGTGAGGACGAGGGACGGGGCGAGGGATCCGGCGGGACCGCCGGCCCGTGCCAGGGCCGACCGGGCGAGACCGAAGACCCCGGGGAGGCCGGGAAGCCGGGGTGAGGCCGGGAGCCCCGTGGGGCCGGGCGGCCGGGGAGGCCGGGCGGTCCGGGGAGGCCGGGCGGTCCGGGGAGGCCGGGCGGTCCGGGGAGGCCGGGCGGCCGGGCCCGGGCGGGGCGTCGGGCGGCCGGTGTCGGGCGGGGCGTCGGGCGGCCGGTGTCGTCGGAGGGCCGGGGACGCCGTGACGGCGGGTCACGTCGGCGGGGACGGGCGGGGATCGGGCGGGTGGGTCGCGTCGGCGGGGGCGGGCGGGCGGGTCAGCAGGGCCCACACCGTCTTGCCGTGGCGGCCCCTGCTCCACACGCCCCAGGCCGACGCGAGGTGTTCCACGAGGTGCAGGCCGCGGCCGTGTTCCTGGCGCTCGTCGACGGCGCGCAGGCGGGGTACGGGCCGGCCCTCGTCGGAGACCTCGATGAGACAGGAGCCGTCGGCGAGGGCGGTGACGGCCACCTCGAACTCGCGCTCCCGCGGGGGCGCGTGGCGTATGACGTTGGTGGCCAGTTCGGACACGAGCAGGGCCGCGTCCTCGACGGCCGGGTCGTCCGGGCCGCGGCCCCAGTCGGCGAGGTGGTCACGCACCCGGCGCCGGGCGAGCCCCACGGAGGCCGGGTGCCGGGGCAGCCGGAAGGCGTCGCGTCTCACCACGTCTGCTCCTCACCCCGTGCGCGCCTCCGCCGCACGGCGCCCCGTCGGGTGACTGCCCGGTGAGGTGCGGGCGCATGCCCGGGCCGGACCGGATCCGGACCGGATCCGGCTCAGATCCAGTTCAGCCTCCACAGCCGGAACACGCCGTTGCCGTCCGCCAGGTACTGCCCGCCGACGACGTCGACGCTGCTGAGGACGTACTCCTTGCGCTGCCACAGCGGGATGACCGGCACGTCCTGGGCGATGACCGCCTGCAGGCCGCGGAGGTCGCCGGCGGCACGGCCGCGTTCGGCGTACTGCCGGCTGTTCAGGATGTAGCGGTCGGCCTCCTTGCTGCTGTAGCCGGTGTTCATGGTGGAGCCGGTGCCGACGAGCGGGCCCGAGAAGGTGTCCGGGTCGGGGTAGTCGGCGACCCAGCCGACGGCGTACGCGTCGAGCGTGCCGGTCGCCCAGCGCTTCTGGAAGTCGGTCCACTCGTAGCCCTCGACGGTCACCTCGAACAGGCCGCTGGCCTCCAGCTGCCGCTCGAGTTCCTGGGCCTCGGCGGCTGCGGCGCCGCTGCCCCGGCCGTAGCCGTAGGTGAAGCGGACCGGGATGGCGACGCCGGCCTTCTTGAGCAGCTTGCGCGCCTTCTCGGGGTTCTGGTCGGGGTAGTCGTCGAAGAACGACGTGGTGTGGCCGGTGATGCCGGTCGGGATGAGCGAGTACAGCGGGTCGACGGTGCCCTCGTACACGGTGTCGGCGAGTTGCTCGCGGTCGATCAGCCAGGCCATCGCCCTGCGGACGCCGGCGTCGTGCAGCGGCGAGCCGGAGCGGGTGTTGAGGTACAGGTTGCGGGTCTCGGAGCTGTCGGCCTCGGTGACGCGCTGGTCCGGGTCGCTGGGGTCGAGGGCGGCGGAGACGCCCGGCGGGAGCTGTCGCGTGGCGGCGTCGACGTCCTCGGCCTGCCAGGCCTCGGCCAGCGCCTCCGGGTCGGCGTAGTAGCGCAGTTCGATGGGCCGGCCGGTCTGCACGGCGCCCCGGTAGCGGGAGTTGGGCGTGAGGTCGGCCCGTTCGCCCTCGGTGTAGCCGGTGAGCTCGTACGGCCCGGTGCCGTCGGCCCGGCCGCCGGTGCGCAGGGCGTCCGCCGGGTAGCGTTCGCGGTCCACGATCGAGCCGGCTCCGGTGGCCACCTTGAACGGGAAGGTGGCGTCCGGCGACGACAGGTGGAAGGTGACGGTCCGGCCCCGGGCGTCCACGGACCTCAGGGTGGAGAACAGGGACGCCGGGCCGACGTCGGCGTCGATCTCCTTGACCCGGTCGAAGGAGTGCTTCACGTCCCGGGCGTCCACGCCGCGGCCACTGGGGAAGGTGAGGTCGTCGCGCAGCTCGCACACGTACGTCGTCAGCCCGCCGGCGCCGAAGGAGCAGCTCTCGGCCGCGTCCGGCACCGGGGCGACGCCGCCCGGCTCGTAGGTGAGCAGCGACTGGAAGACGTTGCTGAACAGCGCCCAGGAGCCGGCGTCGTAGGCGCCGGCCGGGTCGAGCGAGGTGACGGTGTCCGTCGTGCCGACCCTGATGGCCCTGTCCGAACCGCCCTGCGACGGCAGTAACTGCCAGGCGCCCACTGCGGCGACCGCGAGAACCAGCAGCGTCACGAACATGCGCATGCGAACCGATCGCACGGTGGTGTCCCGCCCTCCCCGGGCCCCCGGGGCCCGGCCCCTGCCACCCCCCTGTGGCGGCGCGGCTCACCTAACCACAGGTGTTTCTGCCGCGGAAGGGAATCTGGCGAGATGGGAAAGAACTTACCCGAGCGGCTGTTTCGGCCGGGTTTCACAGGATGCCCACAGGGCCGCCGCGGCCGTCGGCCACGGCCCGGGCGGGCGCCGGTGAGTTCCCGTCAGGTCCTCGGGCGGGCCGGGAACTACGCCTGCCGGGACGCCAGTTCGATCACCGTGATGTCCGACGGGGCGCCCACGCGCGTGGGCGGGCCCCAGGCGCCGGCCCCGCGGGAGACGTACAGCTGGGTGTCGCCGTAGCGCTCCAGACCCGCCACGGTCGGGTTCGCGGCGGCGGCGAGGAGGCTGCCGGGCCAGAGCTGACCGCCGTGGGTGTGGCCGGAGAGCTGGAGGTCGACGCCGTGGTCGACGGCGTCGTGGATCTGGACGGGCTGGTGGGCGAGGAGCACGCACGCGCGCGTGGTGTCGCGGTCGCCGAGCGCCCGGGCGAAGTCGGGGCCCTGGCCCTCGCTCTCGCCCGCGACGTCGTTGACGCCGGCCAGGTCGAACCAGGGCAGTTCGGTGCGCGCGTTCTCCAGCGGGCGCAGCCCGAGCCGGCGCACCTCCTCGACCCACTGCTCGGCGCCGGAGAAGTACTCGTGGTTGCCGGTGACGAAGAAGCTGCCGTGCCGCGCCTTCAGCCGGGCGAGCGGGGCGGCGGCCGGACCCAGGTCCTTCACGCTGCCGTCGACCAGGTCGCCGACGACCGCGATCAGGTCCGGCTGGGTGCCGTTGATCGTGTCGACGACCTTCTGGGCGAACCCCCGGCCGAGGACCGGGCCGAGGTGGATGTCGCTGACGACGGCGATCCGGTAGCCGTGCGCCGCGCGCGGCAGCTTGGCCAGCGGCACCGTGACCCGCTTCACCTCCGGCCCCCTCAGGACGCCGTACGTGCCGTAGCCGACCGTCCCGACGGCGGCCGCGGCCGCGGCGCCGCCGATGACGCGGGAGACGAACAGCCGGCGGGAGGGGGCGGCGACCGGCGGGGAGGCGCCGGCCGCGTCGCCGGCGGAGGGGCCGGAGCCGTCGGCCGTCCCGGGGGCGTGGGCAGCCGCGTCCGCGGTCGCGCCGGCCCGTGCGCCCGGCGCCGGCGCTTCCCCGGGCGCCCCGGCCGCCGAAACGGTTCCCTCGGCCGGTGCGGCCGCCGCCGGGGCCGTCTCCTCCCGTGTCCGGCCCGCCGGCACGGGCTCCGTCTCCTCGCGCGGCGCGTCCTTCGGCCCCTCCGCCGGCGGCACGGCCGCCCCGGCGGACCGCCGGCGCTCCAGGTACCGCCGCAGCAACGGCCGTACGGCCTCTCCGGCGACGACGGCCAGCAGCAGGTAGACCGACAGCGCCAGCCACAGGAAGCCCGGCCAGGCCAGGACGCGCTGGAGCCGGAAGGGGGCGCCCGCGCGTTCGGCGACGAGGGCGCCGACGGCCAGGGCCCAGCCGCCCGCGATCAGCACCGCGCCGCCGCGGCGGACCGGGCCCGGGGCGCGGGTGGTGTCGCGGAACAGGCGGCGCCACAGGTACCAGTTGGCCGTCACCAGGACGGCCAGGACGAGCGGCACGAGAAGGAAGGCCACGGTGTCGTAATCCCCGCTGTCGGCTCGGGCGTCCGGTGGGACGTCCGGCGGTTCGGCTGTGCGGTGCGGCGGTCGGGCTGTGCGGACCGGCGGTCCGGCGCACGGCGTCCGGCGCACGGCGTCCGGTTCGCCGTGTCCGGCTCTCGGCCGTCCGGGGAACGGCTTTCCGCCGTCCGGCCCCCGGCTTTCGGCCGTCCGGCTATGAGGTTCGGCGCAGGGCGCGCAGTCCGCGCAACCCGATGACCCCGATGACCGTCCCCCATACGAAGGAAACGACAGCGAGGGTCAGGTGGACCCAGAAGTACGCCGTCGGATCGCCGTCCTCGAAGGCGAGTCCGCTGCTGTCCTTGACCAGGTTTTTGACGAAAGTGACCCAGATGACCCAGCTCCACACCCCGAAGGCGAGCAGGAACCAGGACACCGGGCGGCTGAGCTTCATGTCTTCAGTATCGCCGCCCGGTGTCCGGTTCCCTGACGGGGGTGGGGAGGGGGGCGGGACTTCCCGTCGCCCGCCAGGTACTTTCTCCGTCGTGCCCGCACCTTTGAAGCAGACCGTCAGGCGCTCCCTGCTGGTCGTCTCCGCGACCCTCGCGTCCCTCGCGCTGACCGCGCCCGTCTCCCTGGCGGCCCCGAGCCCGTCACCGTCGGCCACTCCCCCGGCGAACATGTCGACCGTCGGCGGCGCCCGCCTCGGCCGGGCCGGGACGCAGGTGGCGCTCGCGGGCGGAGCGCCGGTGCTGCCGAAGGACCTGACCGCCCGGTCGTGGATCGTCGCGGACGCCGAGTCCGGGGACGTCCTCGCCGCGCACAACGCGCACTGGCGGCTCCCCCCGGCGAGCACCATGAAGATGCTCTTCGCCGACACCGTGCTGCCGCGCTTCCCCAAGACCACGCAGCACAAGGTGCTGCCGCAGGACCTGGAGGGCATCGGCTCCGGCTCCAGCATGGTCGGCATAAAGGAGAACGAGACCTACACCGTCCACGACCTGTGGCTCGGCGTCTTCCTGCGCTCCGGCAACGACGCCGTGCACGTGCTGTCGTCGATGAACGGCGGCATCACCAAGACGGTGGCGGAGATGAACGAGCACGCCGAGGAGCTCCAGGCCCTCGACACCCACGTGGAGTCCCCCGACGGCTACGACGCCTCCGGTCAGGTCTCCTCGGCCTACGACCTGACGCTGATCGCCCGCTCCGGGCTGCAGAAGGCGGACTTCCGGGAGTACTGCTCGACGCTGACGGCGAAGTTCCCCGGCGAGACCAAGAAGAAGAAGGGCAAGACGGTCCGCGAGACCTTCGAGATCCAGAACACCAACCGGCTGCTGACCGGCGACTACGACATGAGCCAGTACCAGGGCATCGCCGGCGTCAAGAACGGCAACACCACCAACGCGGGCGCCACCTTCACCGGCGTCGCCGAACGCGACGGCCGGGTGCTGCTCGTGACGGTGATGAACCCGCAGAAGACGGACCACAACGAGGTCTACAGGGAGACCGCCGCCCTGTTCGACTGGGGCTTCCAGGCCGCCGGGAAGGTGCAGCCGGTGGGCGAGCTGGTCCCGCCGAAGGGCACCGCGCAGGCGAGCGCGCAGCCCGGCGCCAACGACGCCGGGTCCGGGGACGCCGGGCAGGCCGGCGGCGCGGGGAACGTCGCCGAGAAGCCCGTGGCGAGCGCGGTGACCGAGGACGGCGCCGGCGGCATGGGCGTCGCGCTGGCGGTCGCCGGGGGTCTGCTGGTGCTGCTCGCGGGCGCCGCGTTCCTGGTCAACCGCCGCTGGCCGCTGCCGGATCTGGTACGCCGTCGTCGCTGACGCCGGCCGCGCCGGGCTCCGGCGCGCTGCCGGTCGCCGTCCAGGCGGCGCAGAACAGGACCAGCTTCGCGGTGAAGTTGATCCACAGCAGCAGGGCGATGGGCACGCCGAACGCGCCGTACATGCTCTTCGTGGCCACGCCCTGCAGGTAGCCGCTGAGCAGCAGCTTCAGCAGTTCGAAGCCGACCGCCCCGGTCAGCGCGGAGACGACGAGGCGGCGGCGCTTCGGCTCGACGCCGGGCAGCAGGGTCAGGACGTAGAGCAGCAGCAGGAAGTCGGCGAGGACGGCGACGAGGAAGGCGGCGGTCCGCAGCAGGGCGCTGCCCCAGCCGGCCTCGGCGATGCCGAGCTGCCGGATCACCCAGCCGACCAGTGCGGAGGCGACGGTGGAGATGGCGAGGGTGGCGAGGACGGCGCCGCCGAGTCCGAGGAGGATGCCCAGGTCCTTGGCGTAGCGCAGGACCGGGTTCTCCTCCTCGTCGGGCAGCTCCCACACCGCGCGCAGGCACTCGCGCATCGAGCCCGCCCAGCTGACGCCGGTGAACAGCAGGACGGCGGCGGCGATGAGACCGACGGTGCCGGCGTTCTGCACCAGGCCGGCGACGTCCAGCTGGTCGGAGATGCCGGGCACCTGCTCGACGAGCTTGTCCTGGAGGGTCTCCTGCTGCTCGGTGCTGAGCGTGGCGGCGGCGCACGCGGCGGTCAGGGTGAGCAGCGGGAAGAGCGCGACGAAGCTGGTGAACGTCATCGCGGCGGCCAGCCGCGTCCACTTCACCCGGTCCAGCCGCTCGTACGACCGCCACGCGTGCGTGGCCATCAGGCGCGCGAAGAACGGCCCGACGCCGGGGAGCTTCCTCAGCCAGTCCATGATCCGACCTTGCCCTCGTGAGATCCGGCCGATGCTCCGCCCGGCACCGGACACCCCTGTCCGTGTACCCCGGAACCGCGAAAGGTGGCCGGCGTCACACCGGTTCCGGCGCCGAGGACGCCGCCCGCGCGGTGGGGCCGGTGCTCACCAACGGGCCACCGCCAGCCCGTACATGGCGATCCAGGCCACGCCGATCAGGGTGAGGGGGCGGTCGCCGAGGACGACCTCCTCGGGTTCGCCGGCGGTGCCCCGGTCCGCGAAGACGGCGTACCGCAGGACCGCGAGGATGAACGCGACCATCGACAACTGGCGCCAGGGCAGGAGGTCGGCGTGCGGGACACCGCCCCCCTCCAGGGCCCACAGGCAGTAGCCGAGGACGGCGCCGGAGGCGGCCAGCTGCCACACGAAGCGCAGGTAGCCGGGGCTGTACTCGGTGAGCAGCGCGCGCGTGGCGCCCTCCCGGCCGGCCATCTGCACGGCCTCGGAGTAGCGCTTGGCCGACACCATGAACAGCGCCCCGAACCCGGTGGTGATCAGGAACCAGCGCGACAGCGGGATGCCGAGCGCGAGCCCGCCGGACATGGCCCGCATCAGGAACCCGGTCGTGACGACGGCGAGGTCGACGACCAGGACGTGCTTCAGGCTGACGCAGTACGCCAGTTGCATGCCGACGTACACCGCCAGGAGGGCCGCGACCGGGGGCCGGGTGAGCCAGAACGCGGCGGTGGGCGCGAGGACCGCGAGGGCGCCTCCCACGGCGTGGGCGACGGGCACCGGGACCTGTCCGGCGGCGACCGGGCGGTGCCGCTTGGTGGGGTGGGCGCGGTCGGCGGCGGCGTCCCGGGCGTCGTTGATCAGGTAGACGGCGGCGGAGCAGGCGGTGAACAGGGCGAAGACGAGGGCGAGGTGGGTGAGCGCCGGCCAGGAGAAGAGCCGTCCGGCGGCCGCGGGCGCGGCGACGACCAGGGCGTTCTTGACCCACTGCTTGGGTCGGGCGGTGCGCAGGAGGCCGGCGAGGAGGGTGCCGGTGCGGGCGCCGGTGCCGGGCGGTGCCGGCCGGCGGGTGCCGGGGTGCCGGTCCGGGTGGGGGCAGGCGGCGGGGCACGGCGGGGGGCACGCGGTGGGGCACCGGGTGCCGGCGAGGGGCACGGCGTCAGTCATGTGCTCCCCCCTGCACCTCCCGCACGCCCCCTTTCACCCAGCGCGCTCCCGCGCGCGCCGTGAGCGCTCCCAGCGCCGCGCCGGCCGCCACGTCGGTGGGGTAGTGGACGCCGACGACCAGGCGCGAGAGGCACATCGCGGCGGCCAGCGGGGGCACGCCCCGCACTCCCAGGGCGCCGTAGGCGACGGCGGCGGCCGCCGCGGAGGTCGCGTGCGAGCTGGGGAAGGAGTGCCGGCCGGCGGTGCGCACCAGCGGCTCGACGTGGACGGGACGGGGGCGGCGCACGATCCGCTTCACGAGCGAGCCGACGAGGTGGGCGCCCGCGGTGAGCGCCGTGGCGCGCAGCCAGGCGCCGCGCCGCGGGACGTCCACGACGGCGCCCGCGAGCCCCGCCGCGAGCCACAGGGCTCCGTGCTCGCCCGCCCGGGAGAGCGCGCACGCGACGCGGGCCACACGAGGATCCGCACCCCGCGCGTGGAGCGCCGCGAGGATGCGGTGGTCGAGGTCATCCGTGGGACGGTCCATGGAGAGCCACTGTTCACGCCGACCGCTCCGGAACTCCGGCAATATCCGACGACATCCCATTAATCACCCGTTTCAGTGAGGGAACGAATGTTTCTGAACTTGTCGGTCACAAAGGGGCGATACGGTCGCCGACATGCCTGCCGAGACCGCTGCCGGGGCCTTTTCCGGGGCCCCTCCCGCGACCGTGCCCCTCACGGGATGGGGCCGCACCGCCCCCTCCGTCGCCCGGCTGACCCGCCCCCGGACGTACGAAGAGGCCGTGGCCGCGGTCCGGGGCTGCGGGCCGCGCGGAGGCATCGCCCGGGGTCTGGGGCGGGCGTACGGGGACGCGGCGCAGAACGCCGGCGGGACCGTGTTCGACATGACGGGCCTGGACCGGATCCACTCCGTCGACGTCGCCGGCGGGACCGTCCTGTGCGACGCGGGCGTCTCCCTGCACCGCCTCATGGAGGTCCTGCTGCCGCTGGGCTGGTTCGTGCCGGTCACCCCCGGCACCCGTCACGTGACCGTGGGCGGCGCGATCGGCGCCGACATCCACGGCAAGAACCACCACGGGGCCGGCTCCTTCTCCCGCCACGTCCTGTCGCTGGAGCTGCTCACCGCCGACGGCTCGGTCCGCACGGTCGGCCGCGGCACCCCCCTGTTCGACGCGACCGCCGGCGGCATGGGCCTGACCGGCGTGATCCTCACGGCCACCGTCCGCCTCCAGCCGGTCGAGACGACGTTCATGACGGTCGACACCGAACGCGTGAGCGACCTCGACGCCCTGATGACCCGGCTGACGGCCACCGACCACCGCCACCGCTACTCGGTCGCCTGGATCGACCTCCTCGCGCGCGGCGCGGCCACCGGACGCGCCGTGCTGACCCGCGGCGACCACACCCCCCTCGACGCCCTGCCCGCCCGTGCGCGCAGGGCCCCGCTCGCCTTCCGCCCCTCCCGCCTCCCGCCCGCCCCGGCCTTCCTCCCGGACGGACTGCTCACCCGCCGGACCGTGGGGCTGTTCAACGAACTCTGGTACCGCAGGGCCCCCCACGCGCGGACCGGCGAGATCCAGAGGCTGTCCGCCTTCTTCCACCCCCTCGACGGCGTCCCCCACTGGAACCGCGTCTACGGCCGCGGCGGCTTCGTGCAGTACCAGTTCGTCGTCGGGCACGGCGAACAGGACGCCGTGCGCCGGATCGTGGGCCGCATCGCGCGCCGCGGATGCCCGTCCTTCCTGGCCGTCCTCAAGCGCTTCGGGGAGGCCGACCCGGGCTGGCTCTCCTTCCCCCGGCCGGGCTGGACGCTGGCCCTGGACATCCCGGCCGGACTGCCCGGCCTCGCCGCCTTCCTCGACGAACTCGACGAGGAGGTCGCCACCGCCGGCGGACGCGTCTACCTCGCCAAGGACTCCCGGCTGCGGCCCGAGCTGCTCGCCGCGATGTACCCGCGACTGGACGACTTCCGCGCCCTGCGCGCCCGGCTGGACCCGCGCGGGATCTTCACCTCCGACCTCGCCCGCCGCCTCTCCCTGTAGGCGATCCGCCTCCAGGCCGTCCCCAAGGAGCTGTCGTGAAGGACGCCTTCGGCCTCCCCCAGTCCCTGCTCGTCCTCGGCGGCTCGTCCGAGATCGCGCTGGCCGTCGCGCGCCGCCTGATCGCCCGCCGCACCCGCACGGTCTGGCTGGCCGGGCGCCCCTCGACCGCCCTCGAACAGTCCGCGGCCGAACTGCGCGCCCTCGACGCCGAGGTGCGCATCGTGCCCTTCGACGCCCTCGACCCCGCGTCCCACGAGACCGTGCTCGGCAAGGTCTTCGCCGAGGGCGACGTCGACATGGTGCTGCTGGCGTTCGGTGTGCTCGGCGACCAGGCCCACGACGAGCGGGAGCCGGCGGCCGCCGTCCGCGTCGCGCAGACCAACTACACCGGAGCGGTCTCGGCCGGCCTGGTCGCCGCGCGCGCCCTCCAGTCCCAGGGCCACGGCTCCCTGGTCGTGCTCTCCTCCGTCGCCGGCGAACGCGCCCGCCGCGCCAACTTCATCTACGGCTCCAGCAAGGCCGGCCTGGACGCCTTCGCCCAGGGCCTGGGCGACGCGCTGCACGGCACCGGCGTCCACGTCATGGTCGTGCGCCCCGGGTTCGTGCGGACGAGGATGACCGCCGGACTCGAGGAGGCGCCGCTGGCGACCACCCCCGAGGCGGTCGCCACGGCCGTCGAGCTGGGGCTGCGGCGCCGTTCGGAGACGGTGTGGGTGCCGGGGGTGCTGCGGGTGGTGATGTCGGTGCTGCGGCACCTGCCCCGCGGCGTCCTGCGGAGACTGACCGTCTGAGGCCGGCCGGGCCGGGCCGCCCGTCCGGGGCGCGTGCTACCGGGCGGACAGGGGGTCGTGCTCGACGTGCGCGGCCTGCGGGGGCACCACGGGGCCTCCGAAGGCGTACTCGCGCAGCTTGCGCCACACGCCGTCGGCGCCCTGCTCGTAGAGGGCGAACCCGGTGCAGGACCACTGGGCCGCGTAGTCGGCGAGCTCCTCGAACGCCCGGTCCATCGCCGCGTCGTCGATGCCGTGCGCCACGGTGACGTGCGGGTGGTAGGGGAACTGCAGTTCGCGGGCGACGGGCCCGGAGGCGTCGCGGATCCGCGCCTGCAGCCGGGCGCACGCCTCGGCGCCCTCGACGATCCGCACGTACACCACCGGCGACACCGGCCGGAAGGTGCCCGTGCCCGACAGCCGCATGGGGAACGGACGGCCCGCCGAGGCGACCGCGCCGAGGTGCGCCTCGACGGCCGGCAGCACGGTGTCGTCGATCTCGGTCGGCGGAAGCAGGGTGACGTGCGTGGGGATGCCGTGAGCCGCGGCGTCGCCGAAGCCCGCGCGCCGCTCCTGGAGCAGGCTGCCGTGGGGCTCCGGGACCGCGATCGACACGCCGATCGTTACGGTCCCCACGTCGTCTCCTGTCGTCGTGCCGGGTGTGCTGCCGGATGCTGCCGGATTCGTGCCGGTCGTGGCCGGTCGTACGGTTATCGACTGTACGGCCACGGCAGTCCCGTGGGCAGGCGCAGCAGAAGTGATGTGCAGCGCTCTGCCCGCGGAACGTGTGTGCGGTCGTGCGCCCTCAGTGCTTCGCGGGCAGGAAGCCGACCCTCTCGTACGCCTGGGAGAGCGTCTCCGTGGCGACGGCACGCGCCTTCTCGGCGCCCTTGGCGAGGATCGAGTCCAGCGTCTCGGGGTCGTCCAGGTACTGCTGCGTGCGGTCCCGGAACGGCGTCACGAACCCGACCACGACCTCGGCGAGGTCCGTCTTGAGCGCGCCGTAGAGCTTGCCCTCGTACTGCTGCTCCAGCTCCGGGACGCTCGTGCCGGTCAGCGTCGAGTAGATGGTGAGCAGGTTGCTCACGCCCGGCTTGTTCTCGGCGTCGTAGCGGATGACGGTGTCGGTGTCGGTGACCGCGCTCCTGACCTTCTTCGCCGTCGCCTTCGGCTCGTCGAGCAGGTTGATGAGGCCCTTCGGCGTGGACGCCGACTTGCTCATCTTGATCGACGGCTCCTGGAGGTCGTAGATCTTCGCCGTCTCCTTCAGGATGTACGGCTTGGGGATCGTGAAGGTCTCGCCGAAGCGGCCGTTGAAACGCTCGGCGAGGTCGCGGGTGAGCTCGATGTGCTGGCGCTGGTCCTCGCCCACCGGGACCTCGTGGGCCTGGTAGAGCAGGATGTCGGCCACCTGGAGGACCGGGTACGTGAACAGGCCGACGCTCGCGCGGTCGGCGCCCTGCTTGGCGGACTTGTCCTTGAACTGCGTCATGCGGGACGCCTCGCCGAAGCCGGTGAGGCAGTTCATGACCCAGGCGAGCTGCGCGTGCTCGGGGACGTGGCTCTGCACGAACAGCGTGCAGCGGTCCGGGTCGAGACCGGCCGCGAGGAGCTGGGCGGCGGCCAGGCGGGTGTTGGCCGTGAGCTCCTTCGGGTCCTGCGGGACCGTGATCGCGTGCAGGTCGACGACCATGTAGAACGCGTCGTGGGACTCCTGCAGGGCCACCCACTGGCGGACGGCGCCGAGATAGTTGCCGAGGTGGAACGAGCCTGCGGTGGGCTGGATTCCGGAGAGCACGCGGGGTCGGTCGTTGGCCATGTTCACCATTCTCTCAGGTCGCCGGGGGCGGCCTGAAACGTCCCCGGCGCCGTGACGCGCCGCGCGGCGGCCCGGCGTGGGACCGGACCGCCGCGCGGGAGGAGCAGGACGGGGAGCCGGGGCGTCGGCGGCCCCGGGGCGGGGGGCTCCCGCCCGGAGGCGTCAGCCCAGGTCGATCTCCGGGTACAGCGGGAAGCCGGCCACGAGGTCGGTCGCGCGGCGGGAGATCTCGTCCGCGATCTTGGGGTCGAGGACGTGACCGGCCTTGGAGGGGGCGCCCGACTTGGTGGTGCCCGGCTCGGCCGTGGTCAGGACGCGGTCGATGAGGCCGGCGACCTCGTCCATCTCGGCGGTGCCGAGGCCCCGGGTGGTCAGGGCGGGGGTGCCGACGCGGATGCCGGAGGTGTACCAGGCGCCGTTCGGGTCGGCGGGGATGGCGTTGCGGTTGGTGACGATGCCGGACTCCAGCAGGGCGGCCTCGGCCTGGCGGCCGGTGAGGCCGTAGGAGGTCGCGACGTCGATCAGGTTGAGGTGGTTGTCGGTGCCGCCGGTCACCAGGGTCGCGCCCCGGCGCGTCAGGCCCTCCGCCAGCGCGCGGGAGTTGTCCACGATCCGCCGGGCGTAGTCCTGGAAGGCGGGCTGCCGCGCCTCGGCGAGGGCGACCGCCTTCGCGGCCATGACGTGCGGGAGCGGGCCGCCGAGGACCATCGGGCAGCCGCGGTCCACCTGGTCCTTGAGGGAGTCGTCGCACAGCACCATGCCGCCGCGCGGGCCGCGCAGCGACTTGTGGGTGGTCGTGGTGACGATCTGGGCGTGCGGGACCGGGTCGAAGTCGCCGGTGAGGACCTTGCCGGCGACCAGACCGGCGAAGTGGGCCATGTCGACCATGAGCGTGGCGCCGACCTCGTCGGCGATCTCGCGCATGATCCGGAAGTTCACCAGACGGGGGTAGGCGGAGTACCCGGCGACGATGATCAGCGGCTTGAACTCGCGGGCGCTCGCGCGCAGGGCCTCGTAGTCGATCAGGCCGGTGGCCGGGTCGGTGCCGTAGGAACGCTGGTCGAACATCTTGCCGGAGATGTTCGGGCGGAAGCCGTGGGTGAGGTGGCCGCCGGCGTCCAGGGACATGCCGAGCATGCGCTGGTTGCCGAAGGCCTGGCGCAGCTCCGCCCAGTCGGCGTCGGTGAGGTCGTTGACCTGGCGGGCGCCGGCCTTCTCCAGGAAGGGGACCTCGACGCGGTCGGCGAGCACCGCCCAGAAGGCGACGAGGTTGGCGTCGATGCCGGAGTGCGGCTGGACGTAGGCGTGGCGGGCGCCGAAGAGCTCGCGGGCGTGCTCGGCGGCGAGGGACTCCACGGTGTCGACGTTGCGGCAGCCGGCGTAGAAGCGGCGGCCGACGGTGCCCTCGGCGTACTTGTCGCTGAACCAGTTGCCCATCGCCAGCAGGGTGGCCGGGGAGGCGTAGTTCTCGGAAGCGATCAGCTTGAGCATCTCGCGCTGGTCGGCGACCTCCTGGCCGATGGCGTCGGCGACGCGCGGCTCCACCGCGCGGATCACGTCGAGGGCGGCGCGGAAGGCGGTGGACTCGGTGGAGAGGGGCTGCTGCTCTGACATGTCGTCGGCCTCCGGTGGCGTGGCGTGCGAGCGGTCACGGTTCTCGGTCTGGCCCAGGCGCACGGCACTCGTCACTCAGGCCGCTCCCCGATGGTCCGTCCCATCCCTGCGCGCCAGTCACGGCCTGTCGAAAGCCTACCGGGCGCGCCGGGGCGCGAAGGTGCCGCGTCCACCATGCGAGCGACGATAGGAAGGGAGGGCGGCCGCACCGCGGCCACCCGGCAGCCGCTCTCCTGGAGGTCCCGTGAGCACCACGGAAACGCTCGTCGCCGCCGCCGAGCAGCACAGCGCGCACACCTACCACCCGCTGCCGGTGGTGATCGCCACCGCGGACGGCGCCTGGATGACCGACGTGGAGGGGAGGCGGTACCTGGATCTGCTGGCGGGTTACTCGGCCCTGAACTTCGGGCACGGCAACCGGCGGCTGATCGCGGCGGCGAAGGCGCAGCTGGAGCGGGTGACGCTGACGTCCCGGGCCTTCCACCACGACCGGTTCGCCGCCTTCTGCACGGAGCTGGCCGAGCTGTGCGGGATGGAGATGGTGCTGCCGATGAACACCGGCGCGGAGGCGGTGGAGACGGCGGTGAAGACGGCCCGCAAGTGGGGCTACCGGGTGAAGGGCGTGCCGGCGGAGATGGCGAAGATCGTCGTCGCGGGCAACAACTTCCACGGCCGGACGACGACGCTCATCAGCTTCTCCACCGACCCGGAGGCACGGGCGGACTACGGCCCCTACACGCCGGGCTTCGAGATCGTGCCGTACGGGGACGTGACGGCGCTGCGGGCGGCGGTGAGCGAGAACACGGTGGCGGTGCTGCTGGAGCCGGTCCAGGGCGAGGCGGGCGTGCTGGTGCCGCCGGCGGGCTACCTGGCGGCGGTGCGGGAGGTGACCCGGGAGCGGAACGTGCTGTTCGTCGCCGACGAGATCCAGTCGGGGCTGGGCCGGACCGGGCGGACGTTCGCGTGCGAGCACGAGGGGGTGGTGCCGGACGTGTACGTGCTGGGGAAGGCGCTGGGCGGCGGGATCGTGCCGGTGTCGGCGGTGGTGTCGAGCGCCGACGTCCTCGGGGTCTTCCGGCCCGGGGAGCACGGGTCGACGTTCGGCGGGAACCCGTTGGCCTGCGCGGTGGCGCTGGAGGTGATCGCGATGCTGCGGTCGGGTGAGTTCCAGGCGCGGGCGGCGCGGCTCGGGGAGCGTCTGCTGCGGGAGCTGGGGGCGTTGACCGGCACCGGGCGGGTGACGGCGGTGCGCGGGCGCGGGCTGTGGGCGGGCGTGGACGTCGCGCCCCGGTACGGGACGGGGCGGGAGGTCTCCGAGAAGCTCATGGACCGGGGGGTGCTGGTGAAGGACACGCGCGGGGCGACGATCCGGATCGCGCCGCCGCTGGTGATCGGCGAGGAGGACCTGGACTGGGGCCTGGACCAGCTGCGGGCGGTGCTCGGGCTCTGAGACCCGTGCGGCGGGGCACGCCGGGGACGGGACCGGCCGGTCACGCTTCCGGGACGGGGCCGGCCGACGGCGCGTGCGCGGACGTCGTGCCGGCCGGCGCGGCGTGCCGCGGACGAGGCCGGCCTGCGGGGCGTGCCGTGGGCGCGGGGTTCCGGCGCGTCCGGGTGGTCCGGACGCGCGCGGGCCGGAACGGCGCGGCCGGTCCGCGGGTTCAGAGGATCACGTGGGGCAGGAAGCGGGCGTACTCGTCCGTGATCAGGCCGGACGACTCCCGGATGCCGAGGCCGGCGGACTCGTCCGCGACCACCCAGGCGCCGAGGACGACGTGGTTGCCGTCGAAGGCGGGCAGCGGCGCCAGCTCCTGGTAGCAGCAGGGCTCCTCGCGGACGACGGCGGCCGGGCCGTCCGGCGCGCCGGGTGCGTGGACGGTGACGCCGGCGCCCTCGCGGCCGAGCAGCGGCTTGGCGACGTAGCCCGTCGTCGTCGCCAGCTCCCTCGGGCCGTCCAGGTAGGCGGGCAGGAGGTTGGGGTGTCCGGGGTGGAGCTCCCACAGGACCGCCAGCAGCGCCTTGTTGCTCAGCAGCATCTTCCAGGCGGGCTCGATCCACAGCGTGGTGCCCGTGCCGCCGCCGTTGTCGAGGGTGTCGAGGACGTGGCCGGCGAAGCGGTCGGTGGTCAGCCACTCCCAGGGGTAGAGCTTGAAGCAGCTGCGGACGAAGCGGAGCCGGTGGTCGACGAAGCGGCCGGAGAGGCGGTCCCAGCCGATGTCCTCCATGGGGATCCAGGCGGTGTCGAGGCCGGCCTGTTCGGCCGTCTCCTTCAGGTAGGCGACCGTCATCAGGTCCTCGCCGAGTTCGTCGGCGAGGGAGTGCGCGAAGTACAGCGGACCACCGGGCGGGAGGAGCGGGGCCTGCTTGCGCCAGGCGTCCACGAGGCGTTCGTGCAGGGAGTTCCACTGGTCGGCGCCGGGGAACCGTTCCTCCATCCAGAACCACTGGGGACTCGCCGCCTCCACCAGGGAGGTCGGGGTGTCGGCGTTGTACTCCAGCAGCTTGGCTGGGCCGCCGCCGTCGTAGCGCAGGTCGAAGCGGCCGTAGACGGAGGGGAGTTCGGCGCGGCGGTGCCAGGCCTCGGTGACCGCCGCCGCGACGCGCGGGTCGGTGATGCCGAGGTCGGCGAGGCGGTCGGTCTCGACGATGTGGGCGGCCGCGGCGAGGCACATGCGGTGGAGTTCCTCGACGGTCTCCTCCAGCGCCTCCACCTCGTCGAGGCCGAAGACGTAGTAGGCGCTCTCGTCCCAGTAGGGGCGCAGCGCGCCGTCGGGGTGGCGGGTGAGGGGGTGGACGAGGCCCTGCTCCTCGACGGTCTGCTGCCAGCCGGGGCGGGGGTCTGTCGTGCGGCGTTCCATGGCGTGCTCTCGCGGGGCGTCCGGGGGTGCGCTCAGCCGCCGCCGCTGCCGGAGCCCGAGCAGCCGAAGCCGCCGCGGTCCACGGCCTCGCTGCGGCTGAAGGTGCCGTCGTCGGCGTAGCCGGAGCTGACGTCGGCGTCGTAGTACCAGGCGGCGTCCGTCTTCTTGCCCGAGCCGGAGCCGCCGGACGTGCCGGAGGTGCCGCTCCCGGTCTTCTTGCGGCCGGCGCCCGACGAACCCGAGGCGGAGGACGAGCAGTTCTTGTCGGCGACGACCTTGTAGCCGTGGACGTAGTCGTAGCTGTCGCGGTCCACGCAGCGGCGGTCGGGGTCGGAACCGCAGGAGGTGAGGGCCGCCGCGACGACGCCCATGCCGCCGAGGACGACCGTGCTGGAGCGCAGCCGTCTGCGTGTGTCCGCCATGTCCCCGTCTCCCCGTCGTCCCGGTGTGCGGTGCGTGTGTCCGGCGGCCAGCCTAGAGAGCTGCGGGAACGCGCCCGCGGCGGGCCCCCGGACCGGCCGCTCGACCACGGCCCGTTTGCGCCGTTCGCCGCGGTACGCCCCCTTGGTGCGGCGGTCCGCCGCGGTACGGCGGCGGTGGGCGCGGGGGGTGCCGGGGTGCGCACGCGGGAGGAGCGGCACGGGTGGCGGTGCCGGCGCCCGCGATCGCCGCCGGAGGGGCGGGCGCCGGCGCCCGCGCCCGTGCCGGTCATTCGGGCAGCACCGCGCACAGCGCGTCCAGCGCCGCCGACCACGCGTGGTCCGGTGGGGTCGCGTACCCCACGACGAGCGCGTCGCAGCGCTCCACGGCCGCCTCGGGGTGCCGGTGCCGGTGCAGTCCGTCCACCGCCAGCCCCCGCCAGGCCGCCGCCCGCAGGGTCTGCGGCTCGGTGCCCTCGGGGAGCCGGAGCAGCACGTGCAGGCCCGCCGCGATGCCGGTGGCGCGGACCGAGGGGGCCCGCTGCGCGAGTGCGGCCACCAGGGCGTCCCGACGGCGCCGGTAGCGCAGCCGGGCCGCGCGGATGTGGCGGTCGTAGGCGCCCGAGGTGATGAACTCCGCCAGCGTCAGCTGGTCCAGCACCCCGCACGTGTCGACGCCGCCCTTGGCGTCGGCGACCTCCTGGAGCAGTCCGGGCGGCAGCACCGCCCAGCCCAGCCGCAGGCCGGGGGCGAGGGACTTGCTCGCGGTGCCCAGGTAGACGACGTGGCCGGGGTCCAGGCCCTGGAGCGCGCCGACGGGCTGGCGGTCGTAGCGGAACTCGCCGTCGTAGTCGTCCTCCAGGACCAGGCCGCCGGTGCGCCGCGCCCACTCCAGCACGGCCGCCCGCCGTTCGCGGTGCAGGGGCACGCCCATCGGGAACTGGTGGGCCGGGGTGAGCAGCACGGCGCCCGCGTCCGCCAGGCCGGCCGGGTCCGTGCCGAGTCCGTCGAACGGCAGGGGCGCGGTGCGCAGGCCGGCGGCCTCCAGCAGCTCGCGGTGCGGACGCAGGCCGTACGACTCGACGGCGACCGTGCGCACCCCGCGTGCCTTCAGGACCGCGGCGAGGAGGCCCAGGCCGTGCGAGATGCCGGCGCACACCACGACGCGGTCGGGGCCGGCGCGCAGCCCCCGCGCGCGGGCGAGGTAGCCGGCGAGCGCGGTGCGCAGTTCGGCACGGCCGCGGGGGTCACCGTAGCCCAGGGCGTGGTACGGCGCCGAGGTCAGGGCGCGGCGCGCCGCCCTGAGCCACTCGGCGCGCGGGAAGGACGCGAGGTCGGGCCGGCCGGGGAGCAGGTCGTGGGCGGGCTGTTCGCGCTCACGGGGGCGGGGCGCCGCGCCGGCCGACGGGGCCGGCGGGGCCGCCACCCGCTCGGCCACCCGGGTGCCCGAGCCCTGCCGGGCGGTGAGCCAGCCCTCGGCGACCAGGTCGGCGAAGGCGTCGGCGACGGTGTTGCGGGCGACGCCGAGGTCGGCGGCGAGCGCGCGGGAGGAGGGCAGCCGGGTGCCGGGGGCCAGCCGGCCGCTGCGGACCGCCTCGCGCAGGGCGTCGGTCAGGCCTCTGCGCAGGCCCGGACCGGACGGTTCGAGATGGAGGTCGACGCCCGAAGTGGCCCAGTGTTCCGGCATGGAAGTGGACCATACCCGTGGGCAGTTCCGCTCCTAGGGTCGAGGGCATGACGACGTACGACGAGAGCACGACGACCGTGGAACACGCCCCCGCGCACACTCCCCGCCTGGCCTGGGCGGAGCTGGCCCCCGACGTCTTCAAGGCGATGGTCCGGCTGGACGCCGCCGCCCGGAAGGGCCTCGACGCGAAGCTGCTGGAACTGGTGAAGATCCGCGCCTCGCAGATCAACCGCTGCGCGCTCTGCGTCGACATGCACAGCAAGGACGCGCTCGCGGCGGGCGAGAGCGTCCAGCGGATCATCCAGCTCAGCGCGTGGGAGGAGTCGGAGCACTTCTACACGGAGCAGGAGCTCGCGGCGCTGGCGCTGACGGAGGCGGTGACGGTCCTCACGGACGGCTTCGTCCCGGACGCGGTGTACGAGCGGGCCGCCGAGCACTTCGAGGAGGCGGAGCTGGCCCAGCTGATCGCCGCGATCACGGTGATCAACGCGTGGAACCGGTTCGGGGTGACCTGCCGGCTGGTCCCGGGGCACTACGAGCCGGGGCGGCACGCGTGACCGAGCCGCGTACCGCGCTGCTGGACCCGGCCGTCGGAGAGGCCATGTCCGCGCTCAGCGCCGCCGCCAGGAGGGGGCTCGGCGACCCCGCGCTCGCCGAGCTCGTCGTGGTCCGGGCCTCCCAGCTCAACCACTGCGCGTTCTGCCTCGACATGCACCTCGCGCTCGCCCGCGAGCACGGTGTCGGCCAGAGGCAGCTCGACCTGCTGAGCGCCTGGGAGGAGGCCGGGGACGTCTACGACGAGCGGGAACGGGCCGCGCTGGCGCTGACGGAGGCGGTGACGGTCCTCACGGACGGCTTCGTCCCGGACGCGGTGTACGAGCGGGCCGCCGAGCACTTCGACGAGACCCGGCTCGCCCATCTCGTCGCGCTGGTCGTCGCCGTCAACAACTGGAACCGGGTGATGGTCTCCCGCCGTGTCCCACCGGGAGGTCACCGGCCGTGAGCAAGATCGAGACGTTCCGTGCGCTGCACCGCCGTCCCGTGCCCGAGGACCCGCTGGTCCTGCCCGGCCCCTGGGACGCGGCCAGCGCCCGGGTCCTCGCCGACGCCGGCTTCCCCGCGCTCGCCACGCCCAGCGCGGGCATCGCCGCCTCCCTCGGCCACCAGGACGGGCGCACCCCGGCGGACGAGATGTTCGCGGCGGTCGCGCGGATCGCGCGGGCGGTGGACGTGCCGGTGTCGGCGGACGTCGAGCACGGCTACGGCCTGCCGCCGAAGGAACTGGTCGAACGGCTGCTGGAGGCCGGCGTCGTGGGCTGCAACCTCGAGGACTCCGTCGGAGGCGTCCTCAAGGACGCGCACGCCCACGCCGACTGGCTCGCCGAGGTGCGGTCGGCGGCCGCCGACCGGCTCTTCGTGAACGCCCGCGTCGACACCTTCCTGCGGGGCGTCACCGATCCCGGCCGCGCCATCGAGCGGGCCGCGCTGTACGTCGCCGCCGGCGCCGACTGCGTGTACCCGATCGGCGCCCCGGTCGCCGTGCTGCCGCTGCTGCGGTCCGGGATCCGGGGACCGGTCAACGTGCTCGCCCGGCTGGACGGCGAGGACCCCTCGCCCGGCGAGCTCGGTGCGCTCGGGGCCACCCGCGTCACGTTCGGACCGGGACTGCAGCGCCGGACGGCCCGGGCCCTGCGGGAGACGGCCGACCGGCTCAGGGACGGCCTCGCCGGCCCGGCGGGCAGGGGCGGCCGGGACGGTGGGCGCTCCCGGTAGCTGCGGCCGGCTCGCGGGGGACGGGAGCGCGACGGTCCGGAGCGGACGACGCGTCAGAAGTGCGCGGGCGGCCAGAAGTCCACGCGCATCACCACCCGCCGCGGCGTCGGCCGGCTCACCTCCGTGAAGCCCGCCGCGGCGAACACCTCGCGGCTGCCGACGTGCAGCTCACCCCAGGTGATCTCCACGCCCGGTGTCGTGATCACCGGGTAGGCCTCCAGGGCGCGGGCGCCGCGGTCGCGGGCGGGAGGGGCCGGCGGCCCCCCGTCACGAGCTCCCGCCCCGCCCCGCCGCGGGCGACGCGCCGGGTGCCGTCCTCGCGCCCGGCCGAGCGCGCGGCACGGTGAACGCACCGGTCCCCGGGCGGCCGCGGCCGCCCGGGGACCGGTGCGGGAGAACAGCGGGAGGACTCAGATGAGGCCGAGCGAGCGGACCGCCTCGCGCTCCTCCTCCAGCTCCTTCACGGAGGCGTCGATCCGGGCGCGGGAGAACTCGTTGATCTCCAGGCCCTGGACGATCTCGTACGCGCCGTCCTTGGTGGTGACGGGGAAGGAGGAGATCAGGCCCTCCGGGACGCCGTAGGAGCCGTCGGACGGGATGCCCATGGAGACCCAGTCGCCCTCGGCGGTGCCGTTGACCCACGTGTGGACGTGGTCGATGGCGGCGTTGGCGGCGGAGGCGGCCGACGAGGCGCCACGGGCCTCGATGATCGCGGCACCGCGCTTGGCGACGGTCGGGATGAAGTCCTCGGCCAGCCACTTCTCGTCGTTGACGACCTCGGCGGCGTTCTTGCCGGCGACGGTGGCGTGGAAGATGTCCGGGTACTGGGTGGCGGAGTGGTTGCCCCAGATGGTCAGGCGCTTGATGTCGGCGACCGTCGAGCCCGTCTTCTTCGCGAGCTGGGTCAGCGCGCGGTTGTGGTCGAGGCGGGTCATCGCGGTGAAGCGCTCGGCCGGTACGTCCGGGGCGGCGGCCTGGGCGATGAGGGCGTTGGTGTTGGCCGGGTTGCCGACGACGAGGACCTTGACGTCGTCCGCCGCGTGGTCGTTGATGGCCTTGCCCTGCGGCTTGAAGATGCCGCCGTTGGCCTCGAGGAGGTCACCGCGCTCCATGCCCTTGGTGCGGGGGCGGGCGCCGACGAGGAGGGCGACGTTGGTGCCGTCGAACGCGACGTTCGGGTCGTCCGAGATGTCGATGCCCTGCAGGAGCGGGAACGCGCAGTCGTCCAGCTCCATGGCCGTGCCCTCGGCCGCCTTCAGCGCCGGGGTGATCTCCAGCAGGCGCAGCTTGACCGGCACGTCCGCGCCGAGCAGCTGGCCGGAGGCGATGCGGAAGAGCAGGGCGTAACCGATCTGGCCGGCCGCGCCGGTGACGGTGACGTTCACGGGAGTGCGGGTCATGGCGTTCTCCGTATGACAGCTGGCGGTGGGGCGTCCCTGCCCCGGACGTTTGATCGATCTCTTGGCATCAAGAGATCTCTCGGCGGTCAGGCTATCGCGCATCCGGGATGCCGGACGGCCGGGGTGGAGTGTGGTCCGTCCCACAGCCCGGTGGGCCGGTGCGCCCGCCCGGTCCGAATCCCGGCCCCGGAGCCGGCACGAAGCGGCGGCCGCCGGTCCGGGAGAGGGGAACGGGCGGCCGCCGGGTGGGGGTGCCGGGTGGTGCCGGACTCCCGTGGGGGTACGTGTCGCGTGCCCACGGACGGCTCCGGTATTCCTGTGCGCACCGGTTTTTTCGCCCGCGCGCCGCGACTCACCCGGTCGGCCCAACGGGTGATCCGGTCGGCCCGGCGGGTGGCTCACCGGACGGTTCCCGGGGCGGCCCGCCTCCTACGGCGTGCAGCCCTCCCGGCCCGATGCCAGCACCGCGCACACCCGCGCCTCCCCCGGCTCCTTCACCGCGATCATCGGGGTGTACGCGATCGTGTCGCCGGCGGTGGTGACGTCGCCGGTCTGCCGGACGGAGCCGACCGTCACCCGCACCACGTCGCCCGGACCGGCCTGGGTGATCCGTCCCCAGGCCGCACCGCACGTCCTGCTGTAGCGGACCTCGACGAGGGTCGTGCCGACGGTCACGCTCTCGGCCGTGGTCCCGAGGCCGCCGCTGCACCCCATCGCCTCCGCGTCCTTGCCGGTGCAGGCGGCTCCGGCGCACAGCACGCCCGGCGGCAGGGAGGGACGGGGGGTGGCGGACGGGGAGGGAGAGGTGGAGGCGGCCGCGTTCCGCGGCGGGTCGCCGCCGTCGGTGAGGAAGAAGGCGCCCACGACGACGATCACCACCCCGGCCACGCCGGCGAGGAACAGCGCCGGCCGCCGCGCGTGGCGGCTCGTGGGCGGACCGGCCTCCTCCCGGGAAGCCGCACCGGGGTCCCCGGGGACCGACGGCGGGACGGGGGCGGCACCCGCGGGACGGGCGGCGCCGGGCTTCGGCGCCGTCACCGTCTGCGCGCGGGAGAGGCGTACGGCCTGCGACGCCCGGTCGTCCCGCAGCTCCGTCCGGCTCCAGGCGCGTTCGGCCAGCTCCCACAGGGTGACCAGGGGGGCGGGGTCGGTGCCGGTGACCTCGGCGAGCGCGACGACCGCGCCCTTGGGGGCGAGCAGCCGGCCGTTGAGGTACCGCTCCCAGGACGCCTTGCCGTAGTGCGTGCGGTCGGCGAGCTGATCCAGGGTCAGGCCGCCGCGGTCCACGACCCGGCGCAGCTGACCGGCGAACTCCCTGACCTGCGGGTCGAGTGCGTCCGGCAGGTCCTTCCAGCGCGGCATCGATCCCCCCCTTCCTCCGCCGTGTCCCCTTCCGGCCACGTTAGCGCTCAGCCGGACGTCACGGCTCCTGAGACCGCGGCGACCAGCAGGAACAGCAACAGCAGAACCGCCGTCAGGAGGAGCCGCCGGCCGGCGGGCCGGGGCGCCGGCTCCTGCGGACGGTCCCACCAGGGGACCGTGGGCTCGTCCTCGTAGTCCCCGGTGTCCCGCGCGCCCTCCGGACGCCCCGGGCCGTCGGTGTGCCCCGCGTTCCCCGGGCCGTCCGTGGCGCCCGGGTCCGTGACGGGCGGTGGAGCGGGTCTGGGCCAGGCCTCGACGGCCAGTTCCCAGCGGACCGAGTGGCGTTCGGCGTCCGGGCCGGCCAGGCCCGCGACCCGGCAGAGCGCGGCGACGGCCTGCCGGGGCGGCGGCTGGACGGCGTTGAGGTAGCGCTGCCAGGAGGACTTGCTGTACGCGGTGCGGGCGCCGAGCGCGGCCAGGCTGAGGCCGGTGGCGTCCTTCAGCTGCCGCAGCTGTTCCACGAAGTGCCGCACCTCCGACGGCAGTTCGTCGGGCAGCGGCTGCCAGGCACTCGTCACTCGGCGTCCCCCCGGTCCTCCCCTTCGGTCTGATCGGGGGACGACGTCCCGCGGCCGGCCGGTTCCCGGACCGGCGGGAACTGTGGCAGGGCGGGCACACGGTGGCGAAAGCGTCACCGCTGTGCCACAGCGCGCGGCCGGCCGTTGAACAGGGGGCCGGCGGTGCGGGAGCGTGGAACACGCCGGCGGCCCGTCCCGGCTCGGGGGAGGGGACGGGCCGCCGCGCGGATCGTACGGTCAGCTGTCGACCGTGAAGTGCAGGGTGTCCTTCAGGAACGGGATCTCCAGCCACGGATCCGGCTGGGCCATCAGCGCCAGCAGGACGATCGCGGCGCCCAGCACGCCGTAGGTCGCTATGTCGGTGAAGCGGGAGCGGACCGCGAGCATGCCGACGCCGGGCAGCAGCCAGCGCAGGACCGCGCCGCCGAGCAGGGCGACGCCGATCAGGACGGTGCCGATCCGGAACTGGTCGAAGGCGGTCACCAGCAGGCCGAGTGCGACCACGCCCAGGACGGCGATGATCGGCCACTGCCGGGCCGCCAGGGCGTCGCCGGGCGCGGCCCGGCCGGCGCCCTCGGGACGCGCGGTGTCCCTCGTGAACAGCGGGAAGCGGCGCGTGGCGCGGCGCGGCACGCCGTCGACGTCGGGCGCGCTGACCGGGTCGCGGACCTCTATGTCCTCGATGTCCTCGACGTCCTCGGTCCTGCCGGGGGTGTCACGGGGTTCAGCCGACACTGCGCTCCGCCGCCTCGACCACGTTGACGAGCAGTTGCGCGCGGGTCATCGGGCCGACCCCGCCCGGGTTCGGGGAGATCCAGCCGGCGACCTCGCGGACGTCCGGGTGGACGTCGCCCACGATCTTCCCCTCCGCGCTGCGGGAGACGCCGACGTCGAGGACGGCCGCGCCCGGCTTGACGTCCTCGGCCCGGATCAGGTGCGCCGAACCGGCGGCGGCGACGATGACGTCGGCCCGCCTCAGGTGGGCGGACAGGTCCCGGGTGCCGGTGTGGCACTGGGTCACGGTCGCGTTCTCGCTGCGCCGGGTCAGCAGCAGCGGCATCGGGCGGCCGATGGTGACGCCGCGGCCGACGACCACGACCTCGGCGCCCTTGATCTCCACGCCGTGGCGGCGCAGGAGCGTCAGCACGCCGTTGGGGGTGCAGGGCAGCGGGGCGGGCTCGTTCAGCACGAGCCGGCCGAGGTTCATGGGGTGCAGGCCGTCGGCGTCCTTGGCCGGGTCCATCAGCTCCAGGACGCGGTTCTCGTCGATGCCCTTGGGCAGCGGGAGCTGGACGATGTACCCGGTGCAGGCCGGGTCCTCGTTCAGCTCGCGCACGACCGCCTCGATCTCCTCCTGTGTCGCCGTGCCGGACAGTTCGCGCTGGATGGAGGCGATGCCGACCTCGGCGCAGTCGCGGTGCTTGCCGGCGACGTACTTCTGGCTGCCGGGATCGTTCCCGACGAGGATCGTGCCGAGGCCGGGCGTCACGCCCTTCTCCTTCAGCGCCGCCACGCGGGCGGTCAGATCCGACTTGATCTCGGCTGCGGTGGCCTTGCCATCGAGAATCTGGGCGGTCATGGCCCCATCCTCCCGGATGACGGCCTCCCGGTTCCAATCCGGGTGACCCGGGTCCCGTCGGGCGCGCGCCCGGCCCGGTCCGGTGGTCGTCGCGGTGCGGCCGGCGAGGTTGCACTCGCACAACGTCCGGTCGGAGCCGCTGGACAACGAACCGGCCGCTGAAGAACGATTGACGCGCAGTGCCGCGGGCAGTACCGGGGGGACGGACCGCGTCCGTAAGCGCTTCCTCCGCACCGTGCCGCGCGTCGTCCCCGCACTCGAGCACAACGGAGGAAGGACCGCCATGAGTTTCGGCGAGCCGCACAACCCCTACGGGCCGCCGCCCCAGCAGCCCCCGGCCGGTCCCCCGTACGGCTACCCGCAGCAGGGTCCGCCGCCGGGCGCGCCCCCGCAGGGGTACGGCACCCCGCCGGCGCCGCCGTACCCGCAGCAGGGGTACCCGCAGTACCCGGGCGGGGACCCGCAGTACCCGGGCGGCCATCCGGGCGGCCCGCTGACGATGCCGGGCATCACGCGCGCCGCGCAGATCCTGCTGGGCGTCCTCGCCCTGGCCCACGCGATCATCGCCGGCTCGTACGTCTGGGTGCTGTCCCGGTGGGACGAGGAGATGCTCGAGGCGGGCGTGACCGGCGACGCGGACGCGGAGCGGTACGCCGACCTCGGCAAGGGCGTCGTCGTCTTCTTCCTGGGCCTGGCCACCGTGTTCACGCTGCTGGGCGTGGCCCTGCTGCTCCAGTACGCCAAGGGCGGCAACGGGGTGCGGGTGTGCTCGATCGTCTACGCCTCGTTCGCGATCGTCACCGGCATCTTCATGCTGGCGGCCTGGGGCCTCGGCCTGGTCATCATCGCCGTCGCCGTCCTGGTGATCGTCTTCTGCGCGAAGCGCGCCACCGCGGACTGGTTCCGCCGCCCGCGGTACTGACCGCGCGCCCGGTACGGCACAGGGGCCGGACCCATCCCGAGGGGAGTGGGTCCGGCCCCTGTGCCGTGAGGCGCGGGCTCAGTGGAAGAAGTGCCGCGTCCCGGTGAAGTACATCGTGACGCCGGCCTTCCGCGCCGCCTCGACGACCTGCTCGTCGCGGACCGAGCCGCCCGGCTGGACCACGGCCTTCACACCGGCCTCGGTGAGGATCTCCAGGCCGTCGGGGAACGGGAAGAACGCGTCCGAGGCGGCGTACGACCCCTGCGCGCGCTCGGCGCCGGCCCGCTCGACGGCCAGCTTCGCGGAGTCGACCCGGTTGACCTGTCCCATGCCGACGCCGACGGAGGCGCCGTCCTTGGCGAGCAGGATGGCGTTGGACTTCACGGCCCGGCAGGCCTTCCAGGCGAAGGCGAGCTCCGCCAGCTCCGCCTCGGAGAGGGCCTCGCCGGTGGCCAGCGTCCAGTTCGCCGGGTCGTCGCCGTCGGCCTGGAGGCGGTCGGTGACCTGGAGGAGCGCGCCGCCGTCGATCGGCTTGACCTCGACCGGGGCGGACGGGGCCTCGGGGGCGCGCAGCACCCGGATGTTCTTCTTCTTGGTGAGGGCTTCGAGGGCGCCCTCCTCGTAGTCGGGCGCGACGATGACCTCGGTGAAGATCTCGGCGACCTGCTCCGCCATCTCCTTGCTGACCGGCCGGTTCACGGCGATCACGCCGCCGAACGCCGACAGCGGGTCGCAGGCGTGCGCCTTGCGGTGCGCCTCGGCGACGTCCGCGCCGGTCGCGATGCCGCAGGGGTTGGCGTGCTTGATGATCGCGACGGCCGGCTCGTCGTGGTCGTACGCGGCACGGCGCGCGGCGTCCGTGTCGGTGTAGTTGTTGTACGACATCTCCTTGCCGTGCAGCTGCTCGGCCTCGGCGAGACCGCCGCCCGTGCCGTCGACGTAGAGGGCGGCGGGCTGGTGCGGGTTCTCGCCGTAGCGGAGGGTGTTCTTGCGCTCCCAGGTGGCGCCGAGGAAGTCGGGGAACCGCGACTCGTCCACGGGCGCGTAGTCGGCGGCGAACCAGGAGGCGACCGCCACGTCGTAAGCGGCCGTGTGCTGGAAGGCCTCGGCGGCGAGCCGCTTGCGGGCGGTGAGGTCGAAGCCGCCGGCCTCGACCGCGGCGAGGACGTCGTCGTAGCGGGCGGGGCTGGTGACGACGGCGACGGAGGGGTGGTTCTTGGCGGCGGCGCGCACCATGGACGGCCCGCCGATGTCGATCTGCTCGACGCACTCGTCGGGGGAGGCGCCGGAGGCGACGGTCTCGCGGAACGGGTAGAGGTTGACGACGACGAGGTCGAACGGCTCCACGCCCAGCTCGGCGAGCTGGCTCCGGTGGTCCTCCAGGCGCAGGTCGGCGAGGATGCCGGCGTGGACCTTCGGGTGCAGGGTCTTGACGCGGCCGTCCAGGCACTCGGGGAAGCCGGTGAGCTCCTCGACCTTGGTGACGGGGACGCCCGCGGCGGCGATCTTCGCGGCGGTGGACCCGGTGGAGACGAGCTCCACGCCGGCCTCGTGCAGTCCGCGTGCGAGGTCCTCGAGGCCGGTCTTGTCGTAGACGCTGACGAGCGCCCGTCGGACGGCCCGCTTGTTGCTCTCGGCGGTCACTGGATAACTACCTTTCGTCCCTCGATGCGATAGCCGTTGCGGGCGAGCCGCCCCACGACCTCGACGAGCAGCCTTCGCTCGACTTCCTTGATGCGCTCGTGCAGCGCGCTCTCGTCGTCCTCGTCCCGGACCTCCACCACGCCCTGGGCGATGATCGGGCCGGTGTCGACGCCGTCGTCGACGAAGTGGACGGTGCAGCCGGTGACCTTGGCGCCGTACGCGAGGGCGTCGCGCACGCCGTGGGCACCGGGAAAACTGGGGAGGAGCGCGGGGTGGGTGTTGACGAACCGTCCGCCGAACCGCGCGAGGAACTCCTTCCCCACGATCTTCATGAACCCGGCGGACACCACGAGGTCGGGTTCGTGAACGGCGACGGCCTCGGCGAGGGCGGCGTCCCACTCCTCACGCGTCGCGTGGTCCTTGACCTTCCGCACGAAGGTCGGGATCCCGGCGCGTTCGGCCCGCGCGAGCCCCTCGACGCCCTCGCGGTCGGCTCCGACGGCCACGATCTCGGCGCCGTAGGCCTCGGCACCGGTGGCGGCGATCTCGTCGAGCAGCGCCTGGAGGTTCGTACCGGATCCGGAGACCAGCACGACCAGGCGCTTGGCCTGCTTGGCCACGGGCTTGGCGGCCACGGCGGGGCCCTTTCTCGGGAAGCGTTCTGTCCTTCGGCCGGCCCGTAGCACACGCCCGCATCCGCACACGCGCACATGCTTGTACATTCATACGAATGCTTCGCGCCCCGGGATACGGGGAAGTCTACGAAGCGGCCGACCGTCAGCAACGATACCGGCACACCGGACGGCCCCCACGGGACGGGGGCGTGGCCGGAAGGTAGCGTCTGGGGCGAGCGGGCACGGGAACGCGGCCGACGCGCGGATCGTTCCCGGGGTAACCACCCGCACCAGACAGCCGTATCCGTTGAATCACCGTCGTGATCACTTAGGGGAAGACGCTCACTTGATGCCGGACCGCAGTCTGCGACTCCTCACGCTCCCCCCGCAGTCACCACAGGGAGGGGAGCGCGGCGCCGTGCTGCTGCGGGAGCGCCCAGCTTCCCCGCCCGACGCGCCCTCGGGCCGCGGGAGCGGCGACGAGAGCGACGCCGGGCCCCCGTCCCAGGACGACAACCCCTTCGCCCCGCCGCCGGAGGGCACCCCGGACCGCCCGTGGCAGCCCCGCCGTCCGGCCCGGGGCGGCGGCGACCCCGGCGACGGCCGGCAGCACGACGGCTCCCCCTGGGGCAGCCAGTGGAGCGACCAGCAGCCCGGCCGCTCCCCCGGCGGTTTCGGCGAGCGCCCCGGCGGCGGCCCCGAGGGCGGTCCCGGCGGCCCCAAGCCCACCCCGCGCTGGGACCCGGCCGACCCCGCCCAGCGCCGCGCGCGGTACGCGCTGCTGTCCGGCATGTGGGCCTTCTTCTTCGCCCTCTTCGGCTGGCCCTACGTGGCCCTGCTGCTCGGCGCGCTGGCGCTCCACTGGGGCATCAGCGCCCTGCGCGCCAAGCCGCGCACCCCGGGTCCGGACGACCCGCCCGTCCCCGGGACCGGCGGCCGCCCCCAGACGACCGCGGCCGTCAGCGGCCTGGTCACGGCGGGCCTGGCCCTGGCCCTGGTCGCGGTGACCTTCACCGCGCAGCTGGTCTACCGGGACTACTACACGTGCACCAGCGACGCGCTGACGAACGAGGCGAAGCAGTCGTGCAGCGATCTGCTGCCGAAGGAACTGCGCGGGGTCCTCGGGGTGAGCGACTGAGGGCTCGCGGGACGAACGGCTGAGGGTTCGGGGGATGAGCGGCTGAGGGGGTCGGGCGTGGGGGGCTGAGAGTCCCCGAGGCGCATGGCCGGGGATTCCCGGGGTGCGCGACGGAGGATGCCCGGGGTGCGTGGCTGGGGGGCCGCCGGTTTCCGTGGCGGCGGCGCAGGACGATCCCGTGCCGTCGGTCACCGTGGGTCCGGCTTCCCCTCCCCGCCTCCCTCGGCCCCCTTCTCGGCCTTCTTCCCCTTCTCGGCCTTCTTCCTCTCCTCGGCCTTCCCGGTCCTCCCGGCCTTCCCCTTCGCCCGCGCCTCCTCCTTCTCCCCGCCCTGCCGTTCGCCCTCTTCCGCCCCCGCCTGCCGCAAGGCGGCCCAGCGGGCCTCCCGCACCTCGTCGGCGTACCAGACCGGCTGCGCCGCCTCCACGGGCTCCGCCCGGGTGACGTCGTACGGCTCGCACCCGAAGCCGGTCTCCTCCGGCCGGACGCCGGACGGCGCCGGTACGGGCACCCGGACGGTTCCCCCTCCGCCGGCCGTCGGCGCCTTCCGGCGCAACCACCACCGCGCCCCCAGGACGAGGGGCACCCCCACCGACACCACCCACGCCGACGCCGCCAGCCCCACCTGCCACCCCACCGGCCCGAAGCCGGCGAGGGAGCCGGCCCCCATCGGCCCGCCCGCCCACGCGCCGAGCAGCGCCGTCAGCACGCCGCCCACCACCGCCGCCAGCAGCACCACGCCCACGGCCCACCACCGCGAACGCCCCACCGCCCCGCGCGCCACGAACACCGCCACCGTCGCGCCGGCCATCACCGGCACCACCCCGGCCGCCCAGTTCCACGGTCCCCCGGGGCCCGCCTCCGGCACCGCGGCCAGCAGCGGGAACGGCGGCAGCAGCGGCGCGGGGTCCGAGGCCGGCGGCCCCACCACGTGCCCGACGCCGAGGACGAACCCGGGCCCCAGCGCGTACGCCGCTCCCCACACCGCCGCGTTGGGCACCAGCGCCAGACACAGCAACAGCACCGCGAACCGGCCGGACCACCCCTCGGTCAGCCGGAGGAACGCCTCCTGCGCCGCCCCGAGGTGCCACAGCGAGGACGCCGCCACCAGCACCGCCCCACCGCCGACCAGCACGGCCACCCCGGCCGCCGCCGCCCGGACGGCCGCCTCGGCCCACCCCTGTCCCGACACCGCGAGCACCGGACGCCGCGCCCACCTCGGCAGCACCGGCAGCACCCGTCCGGCAGGCCCGCGCGGACACCCGTACGCCGCCCACACGCCCCATCCGGCCGCCCCCACCGCCACGGCCGGCAGACACACCGCCGTCCAGAGCCACGAGGGCCGCAGCGCGCCCTGCGCCGCGTACACCGCCGCGGCCAGCCCGACGGCGAGGTACCCGGCCACGACCCCGGCCCACGCCGTCCGCACCCCCACCAGCGGACCGTCCTCCCCCGCCGCCCCGTAGACCGCGTCCCGCGCGGCCCGGTGCAGCAGCCACACGGGCAGGACCGGCAGCAGCAGCGGCGTGACCCCGACCGGCGCCGGCACCCCGGACAAGGTGTCGGCGCGCACCAGCTCCGCCCCGTGGGCCAGCAGCCACAGCGCGGCGGCGACGTGCAGCGCACCGCCCGGCCCGCTGTCCGGGTACGGCGAACTGATCCACAGCACGATCACGAGCACGGCGGACGAGGCGAGTCCCAGCCCGGCCGCCAGCACCCCGGTCAGGAGGCTGGCCCCCAGCCCGGGCGGGCGGTGGCGCATCCGGCCGAGCAGGGGGGACGGCGACGGTCGGCGAGCGGTCATCTGGGTCACGACCGTCATGCTCCCAACGACACGCGCTTTTCCGTTGTAACGGGAGAACCTCCGCCGTGTCACCCAATATATGTTTATGTACTTTTCCGTACGGAGGGGCGTCCGGTGACACACGACTCCGACACCCCGCTCCCCCCGCCGAAGGAACGCCGACGCCTGCGCCAGGCGGCCTCGCTGACGCAGGCTCAGCTCGCCGCTCGGCTCGGCGTCGGCCGGGAGATGCTGCACACCTGGGAATCCGGCCGCGCGACTCCCCGCGGCCAGGTGGGGGAGGCGTACGCGCGCCTGCTGACGTCACTGGCGCACCCGGCGGGGGACCCGTCGGCGCCGGCGGCCGGGACGGCGTGGCGGACGCGGGCGACCGCGGCCGACGGCGCACCGCCCGGCGCGAGCCCGCCCGCGGCGCCCGCCGCGGCCCCGGCACCGGCCCCGGTGTCGGGACCGGCCGGAGCCGCGGCCTCGGTACCCACCGGCTTCCCGGCCGCGATGCCGGCCGGAGCGGACGTCGCGCCGGAACGGGACTCGTCCTGCGGCCGCTCCCGGTTCCTGACTCCGGCTCAGGCCTTCGACGCGCTCTACGCCTTCTGCGCACCCGCCCTGGTGCGCCAGGCCTTCCTCCTCACCGGCCGCCGCGAACTCGCGCGCGAGTCGGTCGAGCGGTCCTTCCAGCTCGCCTGGCAGCGCTGGCCCGAGGTGGCCGTCGACGCCGACCCGGCGGGCTGGGTGCGGGCGGCGGTCTACGAGTACGCGCTCTCCCCCTGGCACCGGTTCCGCCCCCGCCACCGCCACCCCGAACCCCCGCCGGCCGTCGCGGAGGACCGCGCGCTGCTGGACGCGCTCCTGGCCCTTCCGCCACCCCACCGCCGCACCCTCCTGCTGTACGACGGGGTCGGCCTCGACCTGCCGGAGACGGCGGCCGAGACGGAGGCGAGCACGCCCGCGGCCGCCCACCGGCTGCTGCACGCCCGCCAGGCGGTCGCGGCCCGCCTCCCCCACCTGGCGGACCCCGTCGAACTGCACCGCCGCCTGGTGCGGACCGCCTCCGCGGAACGCCTGCGCGCCGCCCGGCCGCCGGCCGTCCGCCTGGAGGGCGAACGCCGCGCCCGCTTCTGGACCCGCGCGGCCATCGCCTTCACGGTCGCCCTGATCGGCGCGACCTCCCTGACCCTGCACACGGCCCCCACCCGTTACGAGCCCCCGGTCCCGCCGGGCGCGACGGTACGGGGGATCCCGCCGAGGGCGGCCCCGGGCCCCCTGTCGGCCACGGAACTCACCCTCCGGGCGAAGCTGCGCGCGGAGACCGCCCACGGCCCGGAGCGGCTCGTACCGGTGCCGCGCTAGGGCCGGCGGCTCCGGCACGGCCCGGAAGAAAGGCCCCGGCTCCGGGCGCCGGGCGGTCGCCGCGCGGGCCGGACACGCCGGCGGGCCCGCCCCCACCAGGGGAACGGGCCCACCGACGTGCGGCCGAAGGACCTCAGCCGGCCAGGATCTCCCGCGCCAGCTTCGCCGTCTCGGTCGGCGTCTTGCCGACCTTGACGCCGGCGGCCTCGAGGGCCTCCTTCTTCGCCTGGGCGGTGCCGGACGAACCGGAGACGATGGCGCCGGCGTGGCCCATCGTCTTGCCCTCGGGGGCGGTGAAGCCCGCGACGTAGCCGACGACCGGCTTGGTCACGTTCTCCTTGATGAAGGCCGCGGCCCGCTCCTCGGCGTCGCCGCCGATCTCACCGATCATGACGATCAGGTCGGTCTCGGGGTCGTTCTGGAAGGCGGCGAGCGCGTCGATGTGCGTGGTGCCGATGATCGGGTCACCACCGATGCCGACGGCGGTCGAGAAGCCGATGTCCCGCAGCTCGTACATCATCTGGTACGTCAGCGTGCCGGACTTCGAGACCAGGCCGATGCGGCCCGGCTTGGTGATGTCGCCCGGGATGATGCCGACGTTCGACTGGCCCGGGGTGATGATGCCGGGGCAGTTCGGGCCGATGATGCGGGTCTTGTTGCCCTTCTTGCCGGCGTGCGCCCAGAAGGCGGCCGTGTCGTGCACGGCGATGCCCTCGGTGATCACGACGGCCAGCGGGATCTCGGCGTCGATCGCCTCGACGACCGCGTCCTTGGTGAACTTCTCCGGCACGAAGATGACGGAGACGTTGGCGCCGGTCTTCTCGACGGCCTCCTTGACGGTGCCGAAGACGGGTACCTCGGTGCCGTCGAAGTCCACGGTCTGACCCGCCTTGCGCGGGTTCACGCCGCCCACGACGTTGGTGCCGTCACCGAGCATGAGCTTGGTGTGCTTCATGCCGGTGGCGCCGGTCATGCCCTGGACGATGACCTTGCTGTCCTTGTTGAGCCAGATAGCCATGGTGTGTTGGTGTCCTCGTCCTGAGTGCTTACTTGGCGGCGTGGGCCAGCTCGGCGGCCTTGTCGGCCGCGCCGTCCATGGTGTCGACGCGCTGGACCAGCGGGTGGTTGGCGTCGGTGAGGATCTGCCGGCCCAGCTCGGCGTTGTTGCCGTCGAGGCGGACGACGAGCGGCTTGGAGACGTTCTCGCCGCGGTCCTCCAGGAGCTTCAGGGCCTGGACGATGCCGTTGGCGACCTCGTCGCAGGCGGTGATGCCGCCGAAGACGTTGACGAACACGGACTTGACGTCCGGGTCGCCGAGGATGATCTCGAGGCCGTTCGCCATGACCTGGGCGGAGGCGCCGCCACCGATGTCCAGGAAGTTGGCGGGCTTGACGTTGCCGTGGTTCTCACCGGCGTACGCGACGACGTCCAGGGTGCTCATGACGAGACCCGCGCCGTTGCCGATGATGCCGACCTCGCCGTCGAGCTTGACGTAGTTGAGGCCCTTCTCCTTGGCGGCGGCCTCGAGCGGGTTGGCCGCGGCCTTGTCGTGGAGCTCCTCGAACTCGGGGTGACGGAACTCGGCGTTGTCGTCGAGCGACACCTTGCCGTCCAGGGCGATGACCTCGCCGGAGGCGACCTTCGCCAGCGGGTTGACCTCGACGAGGAGGGCGTCCGACTTGATGAAGGTGTCCCACAGCTTGACGAGGACGTTCACGACCTTGTCGGCGACCTCGGCCGGGAACTTGGCGGCCTCGACGATCTCGCGGGCCTTGGCCTCGTCGACACCGTCGATCGGGTCGATCGGCGTCTTGGCGACGGCCTCCGGACGGGTGGCCGCCACCTCCTCGATCTCCATGCCGCCCTCGACGGAGGCGATGGAGAGGAAGGTGCGGTTGGCACGGTCGAGGAGGTAGGAGACGTAGTACTCCTCGACGATCTCCGGAGCGGTCTCGGCGATCATCACCTTGTGGACCGTGTGGCCCTTGATGTCCATGCCGAGGATGTCCGTCGCGCGGGCGACGGCCTCGTCCGCGGAGGCGGCCAGCTTGACGCCGCCGGCCTTGCCACGACCACCGACCTTCACCTGCGCCTTGACGACGGACTTGCCGCCCAGACGCTCGGTGATCTCGCGCGCCGCCTCAGGCGTGTCGATGACTTCACCGGCCAGCACCGGTACATCGTGCTTGGCGAAGAGGTCCCTCGCCTGGTACTCGAACAGGTCCACGCGCTTCCGTCCCTATCAGTGATCTCGCGGTTCGTTGGATGCGTGGGCGTGCCGCGAAGGGCAACGTGACGACCGCATGTGTCACAAGGAAAGCGCACACGGTGTCCGAGCGCGCGGCATGTCCGTCTCGCAGGTTATCGCCGCTTGCGGGGGCGCCCTAAATCGAGGGTCACACCTGAGCGGTGATACCTGTCACATGATGCCGGTGCCGCTGGCACCGCGTGCCGGGGCGGCGAGGCCTCACCGGGCTGGGGTTGACCCGGTGAGGCCTCTGAAATGGCCCTTCAGGGCCGCGGATGGCTGATCCCCACCCCAATGGGGACCATCCACCCCGGTCCGTGAGGCGCCGTCCGGACGAACCGACGGCATTCGGCCGTCCGGGCCGCGCGACCTCACGGAGGCCGGTGGGGGGCGGGTCCGCTCAGACGCGGTACGCGGACCCGTCGTGCGCGGCGCGCGGGTTCCGCGCGCCGTGCCTGTACCCCGCGTCATGGACATGTCGCGATGGAGCCGGCTCGGCCGCGCCCGGCCGCACGCCGGCGGCGGTGCGTCCGGCGGCCTGCCGGGCGGAGGGGCCGGTCTCCCCGGCGGCGGCCCCGCCCACGAGCAGCGCGAGTGCGCAGACGGCCAGGGCGGGCAGCTCGTCGGTGCCGGCTATGGCCGAGCCGAGACCCCAGCCACCGGTGACACCGGCGGTCATGAGGATGAAGCGGCGGCAGTGCTTGTTCATGCGTGCGTCAGATCCTTGAGGAGGAGTTCCGGGACGTCCGAGCGGCTCGCGTCCGGAGCGCGGAGGAGGTCCGGACGGCTGGGCATGCCTGGTCCGCCCCGAGCGGCGAGGGCACGGCGGGGAAGAAGACGGCCGTGCGGTGATCCCGGGGAGGTGGCGGAGGTGGCCCTAGCCGGGGAAGACGGGGATGTCCCGGTGCGCGTCCCGGGTCCCGGGCGCGTCGACGCGCGCGGTGGCGCCGGGCGCGAGCCGCAGCGGCGCCCGCTGGTCGGGGGTGACGGCGCACGCGTCACCGTGCCGTGGGCTGCTGTTGTCGACCACCGACCGGTTGGCCGGCACCCCGTCCGGGTCTCCGGTGGGCGCGGGGTGCGGCGGGGCGTCGACGGCGGTCGTGGACCGCTGGCCGCCGGCGTGCGCCGCCGCGGCCGGGGTGGTGCGTCCCTCGGCGGACTGGGGGCCGTACGGGACGGCCGCCGCCGTCGTACGGGCCGCCGCACGGTGCTCGGTGTCCCGCGTGTCCCCTGCGGACGCGGTCTGCTCGCCGTCGTGCCGCTGCGGCCGGGGCGCCGGGGTGCCCGGCGCCTGCGGCGCGTCCCCCGGCGGTTCGGACACGCCGGGAAGTCCCGGGAGGGGCGGCGTGGTCGTCGTGGGCGGCGCGGGAAGGGCGGGCACCGTGGGCAGGGGCGGCAGCGTGGCCCGCACCGTCTCCAGGGTCTCGGTCACGGTGCCGATCACCAGGTCCCCGACCGGCGCCACCACACGACCGGTGACGGTCCGCACCGTGCCCTCCGTCAGCTTCCGCACCGCGTCCGCCGGAGCGGCCGGGAGGAGGGGCGGGAGGGAGCCGGCCACCGGGACCTCCGGTGCGTCCGGCGCCACCGGTGTCCTCGGTATGACGGAGGTGACCGGGATGACGGAAGCCACCGAGGCCGGGGAGGCCGGGGGAACCGCCGACGGCGTCCCCTCCGCCGCGTGCGCCTGTCCCCCGCAGAGGAGACCGAACGCGAGGAGTCCGCCCACCAGCAGCGCCAGTCGCAGCGCGCGCCGCCCGGCCGCCGTGCGCAACGCGCGCACCGCGGCACCGGGCAGAACTGCTGGCCAGGTCAAGGGGGAAACGTTCCTCCCGTGTGGCGGAACAAAGGACGTGCGGGACGAGCCATCACAACGAGACACCGATCCTTCACGTAGCGACCGAGATTGCGCAAGTCCCGTGCTACCGATGGGTAGTCATGTCCGGTTCGTCGTGTCGGGCAGGGGCAGCGGGCGCTTCTCGATCGCCGCCGCCATCACCTCCGGGAACAGATCGGGCGTACAGGCGAACGCCGGCGCGCCGAGCGCCGCGAGCGCGGCCGCGTGTTCCCGGTCGTAGGCGGGCGCCCCTTCGTCCGACAGCGCGAGCAGCGCGACGAACTGCACCCCCGACGCCTTCATCGCCGCGACCCGCTTCAGCATCTCGTCCCGTATGCCTCCCTCGTACAGGTCGCTGATCAGCACGACCACCGTCTCCGCGGGCCGGGTGATCTGCGACTGGCAGTACGCCAGGGCGCGGTTGATGTCGGTGCCGCCGCCGAGCCGGGTGCCGAACAGGACGTCCACCGGGTCGTCGAGCTGGTCGGTGAGGTCGACGACCGCCGTGTCGAAGACGACGAGCCGGGTGCTGATCGACCGCATGGACGCCAGCACCGCGCCGAACACGGAGGCGTGGACGACGGACGCCGCCATCGAACCCGACTGGTCGACGCAGAGGATCACCTCCTTCTTCACGGACCGCGACGCCCGCCCGTACCCGACGAGCCGCTCCGGCACGACCGTGCGGTGCTCGGGCAGGTAGTGCCGGAGGTTGGCGGCGATCGTGCGGTTCCAGTCGATGTCGTGGTGGCGGGGCCGGGCCACGCGCGCGCCGCGGTCGAGGGCGCCGGTGAGGGCGGCCCGGGTGCGGGTGGCGAGCCGCTTCTCCAGGTCCTCGACGACCTTGCGCACGACGGCCCGCGCCGTCTCCTTCGTCGTCTCCGGCATCGCCTTGCCGAGGGAGAGCAGCGTGCCGACGAGGTGCACGTCGGCCTCGACCGCCTCCAGCATCTCCGGCTCCAGCAACAGCGTGGCCAGCCCGAGCCGGTCGATGGCGTCCCGCTGCATGACCTGGACGACGGAGGAGGGGAAGTACGTCCGGATGTCCCCGAGCCAGCGCGCCACGGACGGCGCCGACGCCCCGAGCCCCGCGGAACGCTCCCGTCCCGGCCGCGCGCCGTCCTGTCTGCCGTAGAGCGCGGTGAGCGTCCCGTCCATGGCGGCGTCCTGCCCGGACAGCGCGTGCCCGGTGCCGTCCGCACCGTCGCCCCCCAGCACCAGCCGCCAGCGCCGCAGCCGCTCCCGCCCCGGGTCGGCCGGGCCGGTCGCCCCCGTCGGACTGATCGTCATCCGCTCACCTCCACACGGTCGCCGTCCCGTTCCCCTTCACCGGCCTGCTCGAGGCCCAGCAGCAGCCGCACCACCGGCAGCACGGCGTCCGCCCGCCCCGCGTCGAGCCCGGCCGCGAATCCGGGCCTCCCGGCGCCCGCACCCACCGTGCTCCCCCGCTCCCCCGGCCCGCGCCGCACCAACTCCCCGAGCGTTCTGCGCACGCCCGCCTCGTACGCCGAGAACGTCCGCCGCAGCAGCGGGAGCACGTCCGTGAACGCTTCCGCCGGCACCCCCGTCAGCCACCCGTCGACCAGCCCGAGCAGCCGCTCGTCGTGCACGAGGAGCAGTCCGCCCCCCGAGCCGCCGACGAAGCCCTCGATCCAGGCGGCCGCCTCTCCCGGCGGCGTCCCCCGCGACAGCGCGAGCCCCATGAGCCGCGCCGCCTCGTCGCTCTCCACCTGCCCCTCGTCCAGCAGCAACCGCACGGCCCGCCCCCGCACGACGCCCGGCACGGCGTCCCGCTCGGACAGCACGCGCAGCACACCCCGCCAACGGCTCCGCAGGGTTCCCCCGACTCCTTCGTCCCCCTGCTCCCCTCCGCCTCCCTCGTCTCCTTCCGTTCCCGGTCCGAGCGCCTCCTCCAGCAGTCCCACCGTTCCGTGCACCGCGTCCACGTGGCCTCGCATCTCCTCGGCCGCGTCGGCGTCCAGTGCGGCGCAGGCCGGGGGGAGGCCGACGAAGACCCGTTCGACCAGGCCCGCGGCGACTTCGGCCAGCGCGCCGGTGTCGGTGCCGCGCACGTCGCCGTAGCGCAGGGAGCGGACGAGGGCGGGCAGGGCCTGGGCGAGATGGCCGACGTCCGCGTCGAGCGCCGCCCGGTCGGCGAGGACCCGCATCACCGTCGGCAACGCGTCCGGCAGACCGGCCAGGAGGCAGCGCTCGGCGAGCGCGGTCACGTCGGCGAGGGCCCGCGCGCCGACGGCGTCCGCCTCCGCCTTGGCGGTCGCGGCGGCGAGCACGGTCGTCCCCCACACCCCGGCCTCGGCCACCCGCACGGACAGCTCGGGCTCCCAGCACAGCCGCCAGGTCTCCCGGAACGTGCCCGTGCCGCCCCGCGAGACCGCCGGTTCCCCCCAGGCGACGTGCAGCAGCCGCAGCCGGTGCAGCAGTCTGCTGCGCTCGGCGTCGTTCTCCTTGCGCAGGTCGAGGTCGATCTCCCGCTCGTGCGCCTCCGGCTTGAGGCGCAGCCGGCGCTGGAGCCGGTCGAGGTCGCGCTGCAGCGGCACGGCCGGAGCGCCGGCCGGGACCTCCCCCAGCACGTCCCCGACGACCAGCCGGTCGTGCACCAGCGCCAGCGGCACGTCCGAGCCCTCGCACAGCACCGCCCGCACGGCGTCGGTCGTCTCGCTCAGCCCGGGCAGCGGCCGGCCGCGCAGCGCGGCGAGCGTCCCGGCCAGCCGTACCGCCTCGATGACGTGGGCCGAGGACACGATCCGGTCCTCCTCGCGCAGCAGACCCGCCACCTTGGCCAGCCACCGCTCGACCGGCCGGTCCGGAGCGGCGAACAGATGCCCGTACCAGCCCGGCGACTCGATCCCGGCGCCGTACCCGCCGGCCCGCGCCAGCCTGCGGTACGTCCACGGCACCCAGGTCAGGTCGGCCTTGACCTTGGGCAGCCCCTTCAGCAGCGCCCGGTCGGCGGCGACGGTGGTCCTCCGCCGCAGCGCGGGCACGTGCCAGGCCCCGCACACCACGGCCACGCCCCCGTCACCGGCCTCGCGCTGCGCCGCCCGCACCTGGAGGCGCATGTGAGCCTCCCGCACGGAGTCGCGGTCGCTCCCCGCGTCGCCGTACGTCTCCCGCAGGGCCTCCATGGCCTCCTCGATGGCGGCGAAGGGGGCGAACGGGTCCCGGTCTTCCGCGCCCCGGTGCTCGACGGCGTCCTCCCACCAGCGCTCGGGGTCGTCGTGTCCGGCGGCGCCGGCGAGCGCGGCGAGCGGATCGACGCGCAGGTCGTCCACCGACGGCTCGCTCCTGTCCCACCCCAGCGTGTGCGTGGCCGGCAGGTCGACGAAGCGGGCCGGGACCCCGTGTTCCAGGGCCCACCGGATCGCGACCCATTCCGGCGAGAACTCGGCCATCGGCCAGAACGCCGACCGCCCGGGTTCGTCCACGGCGTGGGCGAGCAACGCGACCGGCGGCCGCATGCCCTCGTCGGCGGCCAGCGGGATCAGCGCGTCGGCCTCCGGCGGCCCCTCGATCAGCACGGCCCGCGGCCGCGCCGCCTCCAGCGCCCGCCGGACGGCCCGGGCCGACCCCGGCCCGTGGTGCCGTATCCCGAGCAACAGGGGTTGTTCCGCCGCTGTCCCCCGGCCGGCGGCCGACCCCGCTGCGGGCCGCCGCCCCTCGGGCTCCCGGCTCCCGGACACCCCCGCCGCGGAGCCCCGCCCCCCGGAAAGCCCCGCGCCGGATCCCCGGTTCACGGACGGCTCCCCCACGGTCCCCCGGCCGTCCGGTGCGGCCCCCCGGCCGTCCGGCTGCCCGGAGCCGGCGCGCTGCTCGTCCTCCGCCCCGCTCGTCACCCGGTCCCCCTCCGCCTGCGGGTCCACGTCGTGTCGTCGTCCCCCGACCGCACGCCCCGCACCGCCCCGCGGCACACCGCCCCGCACCCCGCCGGCCGGCGCTTCCCCCGGCCGTCCCCGATCCGGCTCACGCGCTCACCTCCCGGCAGGCCCGGTAGAAGTCCGTCCAGCCGTCCCGCTCGCGGACCACCGCCTCCAGGTACTCCTGCCACACCACCCGGTCGGCGGCCGGGTCACGGACGACGGCGCCGAGGAGGCCCGCCGCGACGTCGCCCGGCCGCAGCACCCCGTCGCCGAAGTGGGCCGCCAGCGCGAGCCCGCTGGTGACGACGGAGATCGCCTCCGCCGTCGACAGCGTTCCGCTCGGCGACTTCACCCTCGTCCGCCCGTCGGCCGTGATCCCCTCGCGCAGTTCGCGGAAGACCGTCACCACGCGGCGGATCTCGTCGATGCCGCCGGGACCGGCCGGCAGGTCCAGGGAGCGGCCGATCTGCTCGACGCGCCGCGCGACGATGTCGACCTCGGCCTCGACGCTCTCCGGCAGCGGCAGCACCACCGTGTTGAACCGGCGGCGCAGGGCGCTGGACAGCTCGTTGACCCCGCGGTCGCGGTCGTTGGCCGTGGCGATCAGGTTGAAGCCGCGGACCGCCTGCACCTCCTGCCCCAGCTCCGGTATCGGCAGCGTCTTCTCCGACAGGATGGTGATGAGGGTGTCCTGCACGTCGGCCGGGACACGGGTGAGCTCCTCGACGCGCGCGGTCATCCCCTCCGCCATGGCCCGCATGACCGGGCTGGGCACGAGGGCGTCCCGGCTGGGACCGTGCGCGAGCAGCCGCGCGTAGTTCCAGCCGTAGCGGATCGCCTCCTCCGGGGTGCCCGCCGTGCCCTGCACCAGCAGGGTGGAGTCGCCGCTGACGGCGGCGGCGAGGTGCTCGGAGACCCAGGTCTTCGCGGTGCCGGGCACGCCCAGCAGGAGCAGGGCGCGGTCGGTGGCGAGCGTGGTGACGGCGACCTCGACGATGCGGCGCGGGCCGACGTACTTCGGCGTGATCACGGTGCCGTCCGGCAGGGTGCCGCCGAGGAGGTACGTGGCGACCGCCCACGGTGACAGCTTCCAGCGGGCCGGGCGCGGACGGTCGTCGTGGGCGGACAGCGCGGCGAGTTCCTCGGCGAAGGCCTGCTCGGCGTGCGGGCGCAGCGCCTCGGTCGGCTGCTTCCCACTCGGTTCCACGAACGTCGCGTCGACGGACACAGACATGGCTGAGGTCCCCTCCAGCTCGGCCGGTTCGGATCTGGTGTCCACCGTGCACCACGGCACTGACAATCAGTCCTGACCTGCAAAAAAGCCGCGACGAGGTCGATTGTCAGTGGGTGGATCTACCTTCGATGGCATGACTCAGCAGGGGGTGCGCCGGACCGCGGACCAGGTGCTGGCACTGGCGCCTGACGCCGCGTCACGTACGGCGGGAAGCAAGCTCGGCGCGGCCGGCCCGTGGTCCGGGACGGGGTGCTCCGACGAGGGGACGGTGTGGGGGCTGTGCAAGGGCGGCGGCAGCGAGCCGTACCGGACGGTCGTCGACGTCGCGGACGGGACGGGGCCGGCGTACGAGTGCAGCTGCCCGAGCCGCAAGTCCCCGTGCAAGCACGCCCTCGGCCTGCTGTTGCTGTGGTCGGGCGGGGAGGTGCCGGCGGGGCGGGCGCCCGACTGGGCCGAGGAGTGGATCGCGGCGCGGCGTGGGCGCCCGCGGGAGGACCGGGAAGGGGGTGCGCGGGGGTCCGTGTCCGGCTCCGCCGATCCGGAGGCGGCCCGGCGCCGGGCGCAGCGCCGTGCCGAGCGGGTCACGGCGGGGGTGACGGAGCTGGAGCAGCGGCTGGCCGACCTGCTGCGCTCCGGCCTGGCCGCGGCCGGGCAGGCGGGGTACGGGCTGTGGGAGGAGACCGCGGCCCGCATGGTCGACGCCCAGGCTCCCGGACTGGCCGGCCGGGTGAGGGAGTTGGGGGCGATCGCGGCGTCCGGTCCCGGCTGGCCGGTGCGTCTGCTGGAGGAGTGCGCCCTGCTGCACCTCCTCGACCAGGGCTGGCTGCACCGCGACCGTCTGCCGGACGCCCTGGCGGCGACGGTCCGCTCCCGCGTCGGGCTGCCCGCCGCACCGGACGGCCCGCCCCTGCGCGACGACTGGCTGGTCCTCGCCCAGTACGACACGGCCGACACGAGACTGACGACCCGCCGCGTCTGGCTCCACGGCGTGGCCTCCGGCCGCACCGCCCTGCTCCTGTCCTACGGTGCCGCCGGCCGTGCTCCCGAGCTCGCGCTGCCGGTGGGCCTGACGCTGGACGCGGAGGTGTCCGCCTATCCGGGCGCGGGGCAGCGGCGGGCCTCGCTGGGCGAGCGGTTCGGCCCGCCCGCGCCCGCCTCCGTCCGGCCGCCGGGCGTGACGACGGCCGAGGCGGCCGCCCGTTACGGCGCCGCCCTGCGCGACGACCCGTGGCTGGACTCGGTCCCGGTCACCCTGGACGCCGTCGTACCGGCCCCGGACGGCGACTCCTGGCAACTGGCGGACGCCGCCGGGGACACCGCCCTCCCCCTCGCGCCGGCCGCGGTCTCCCGCCCCGGCCTGTGGCGTCTGGTCGCCCTCTCGGGCGGCGCCCCCGTGAAGGTCTTCGGCGAGTGCGGCCACCGAGGCTTCACCCCGTTGACGGCCTGGCCGGCGGGACCGGGAGAGGCGGTGCGCCTGTGCTGACCCGACGCCCCCCGCTCCCGCCGGGGCGGCACGGCCCGCCCGTGGCACGGCCCGCCCCCGGCGGCCTGTCCGGCCCGCGGCGCCCGACGGAAGACAGCCGCCGAGGACGGAAGGGAACCCCATGAACGGCACCCCGGCCCCCGCCTCCCCCGGCCCCGCCTGGGAGGACCTGGTCACCGCGGCCCTGCTCGGCACGGACCGGCGCACGCCCCCGGGAGCGGTCACCGGCCGGAACGCGCCGGCGGCCCTCCTGGACGCGGCGGCCGCCGAGACCGTACGACGCCGGGCCGGCCTGCGCCCGGGACGGGCCGCACCCCGGCCGGAGCCGGCGCCCGAGGACCCGCGCCCGGCGCTGCCCGCCGCCGCGGCCCGCCGGCTCGCCCTGCTGCTGGCCGACCGCCCCGGCCCGGGCGGAGGCGGGCGCAGGGGCGCCGCGCCCGACCTCATGGAGCTGCTGCCCCAGTGGCTGGCGACGGCGAACGCCCGCGGGTACGCCGCTCCCGCCGAGGCCCTGCCGGCGTTGCTCGACGCGGCCCGGGGACGCACGGACCTGCGCCCGGCGGCGCTGGAGTTCGCGGGCCCGCGCGCGCTGTGGCTGGCCCGGCTCAACCAGGACTGGCGTTTCGCCCTGCGCGCCACCCCGGGCGCGGGCACCTCCCTGCCCGACCCGCGGGACACCGACGGGATCAGCCGGCTCTGGCAGGAGGGCCTGTTCGCCGAGCGGGTCGCGCTCCTGGCGGCGCTGCGGGCCCGCGATCCCGACGCGGCCCGCGAGTTGCTCGCCGGCAGCTGGCCGACGGAGCGCGCGGAGGACAGGCTGATGTTCCTCGACTCGCTGCGCACCGGCCTCGGCCCCCGGGACGAGCCGTTCCTGGAACAGGCCCTGGCCGACCGCAGCCGCAACGTCCGGGCCACAGCCGCCGAGTTGCTGTCGGCCCTGCCGGGCTCGGCGCTCGCGGCACGGATGGCCGTGCGCGCTGTGGCGTGCGTGGCCGTCGATCACACCGAGGGCCCCCCGAGGCTCGTCGTGGAGGCGCCGCACGCATGCGACGCGGCCATGGAGCGCGACGGCGTGGCGCCCACAGCGCCGTCCGGCCGGGGCGAACGGTCGTGGTGGTTGGGCCAGTTGGTGGAGGCGGCCCCGCTGACCGCCTGGCCGGCGCGCCTCGGCGGCCGTACGCCGGCGGAGATCGTCGCGCTGCCGGTGGCCGACGACTGGCGGAGCGAACTGCACGCGGCCTGGTGCCGGGCCGCCGTACGGCAGCGGGACGCCGACTGGTCGCGGGCGCTGCTCGGGGTGCCGTCGGCGCCCGAGGCGGGCGGCCCGGGCGCGGTCTCCCTCGCGGAGCGGGCCAAGCTGCTGGGGGCCCTGCCGCCGGGCGATCGGGCCGAGTGGGTGGCCGGGTTCATCGCGGCGCACGGCCTGTCCGAGGCGTTCCAGCTGCTCGGGGTGTGCGCGGTGCCCTGGGCCCCGCCGCTCGGCCGTGCCGTGGTCGACGCGCTGAACATCGCGCGCGACGCGGGGAGTTACCCGTGGAGCTTCAGCGGGGTGATGGGTCTGGCCGAACGCTGTCTCGACCCGGCCGAGGCGGGCCGCCTCGACGCCCTGCTGGCGATACCGGACGAGCCGGAGGACGCGTCGCCCGGGGCCGGCGGTTACTGGGCGGAGGCGTTCCAGCGGTTGGGGACGACGCTGAGGCTGCGGGCGGTGATGGCCGAGGAACTCGGGGCCGCCCGGACCGGGACCGCCTGGACCGGAGCGAGACCGTCAGCCACCGGGACCCGCATCGGGACCGCCCTGGACGAGGCCCCCTGAAGCGCGGCCCGGAGGGGGCCGTCGTGAACGGGGCCGTGTCGAACCGAGGTCCGGATCGGGGCCGTCCCGAACCGGGCGGTCCGGCCCGGCCGTCCGGAACGGCGCGTCCGGGGCGGCGCGTCCGGGGCGGGTCCGCCCGGTGGCGCCGGCCCGCACGCCGTCCGCCCCGGCACGTCCCTCCGGCGAGCGCGCGAGGCCCCGTTCGGGATCGACGCGGGGTCCGGGGCGGGCCGGCCCCCCGGGCCGCCCCCCCCGCCCCCCCCCGCCCCCCCCCCCCCCCCCCCCCCCCCCGGGGGGCGGGGGGGGGCCCCCCCCCCCCCGCC
>NZ_JBIRHK010000020.1:123590-180297 GCF_044328485.1 Streptomyces sp. NPDC017936
CGGGCCCGCGGGGGGGGGGGGGGGCCCCGGCGGGGGTGGGCGGGGGGGGGGGGGGGGGCCGGCCCCGCGGGCCGCCCGCCCCGGACCACCCGCGCGACCGACCGCGCCTACGCCCCGGCGGGCTGCCGTACGTTCGCCCGCACCCAGTCGACGATGGAAGCCGTCGTCGCGCCGGGCGTGAAGATCTCCGCGACGCCCTTCTCCTTCAGCGGCGCGATGTCCGCCTCGGGGATGATCCCCCCGCCGAAGACGAGGATGTCCGCCGCGTCCCGCTCCTCGAGGAGGTCGATCACGGCGGCGAAGAGCGTGTTGTGCGCCCCGGAGAGGATGGACAGGCCGATCGCGTCGGCGTCCTCCTGGATCGCCGTGTCGACGATCTGCTCGGGGGTCTGGTGAAGCCCGGTGTAGATGACCTCCATACCGGCGTCGCGCAACGCCCGCGCGATCACCTTGGCGCCGCGATCGTGGCCGTCGAGCCCCGGCTTGGCCACCACTACGCGGATCGGACCGGCTGCCACACCCATCACTGCCTCCATGAAGCGACTACATCCATCCGTACCGATTCCCTGCGTACCGAGAGGTACCACCACACCGGCCGGGGAAGTGAACGAACGTTATCGCCAGCATCCCGCAACCGGCGGTTTTGCGGTGCGGACCGAGGGGGAAATCACACAGTGGGACACGTTCACCGCGTGCGGTTCCTTCTCCCCTCAGGGGGAACTCGGGGGGAACACGCGCACACGGGAGCCGCAACGAGGTCGCCGTACCACCGCGCCGCAGGCCGCGCGCCGCGGCGGTACGGCGCATCGGCACAGAGCGCCGGCCTCTGCCGCGACTGCCACGAGGGCACGGGGGACAGAGGCGTCCCCGGGGTGCCGACAGGAGGTCGGCCATGCAGGTCACACGGATGGTGGAGCCGCTTCTTCCGTACTGCCGGCGCCTGTGGCCGACCAGCCTGGCGGGGCTCTCCGTCACCCTCCTGAAGGCCACGGCGCTCGACCTGGCGATCCTCGCCGGCCACCTGCTGCTGTACCCCTCCGGCATCATCCAGGAGCGGCGCGGACCGGCCGTTCCCGCGCTGCCCGACGAGGGCGGCGCCGAGGATCCGGCACGGCTGCCCACCCGGGCCACGCCGCCGGTGGTCCTGTTGCACGGCTTCATCGACAACCGCTCGGTCTTCGTCCTGCTGCGCCGCAGCCTCGCCCAGCACGGCAGGCACCGGGTGGAGTCGCTCAACTACTCACCGCTCACCTGCGACATCCGCATAGCGGCCGAGCTGCTGGGCCGGCACATCGAGGAGATCTGCGAGCGCACCGGCAGCAGCCGGGTCGACGTCGTCGGGCACAGCCTCGGCGGACTGATCGCCCGTTATTACGTGCAGCGGCTGGGCGGCGACGCCCGCGTGCGGACGCTGGTCACCCTCGGCACCCCGCACGGGGGCACCCGGGTGGCTCCGCTGGCGAACGCGCACCCGATCGTGCGGCAGATGCGCCCCGGCTCGCAGGTCATCGAGGAACTGTCCCGGCCCGCGGCCGGCTGCCGCACGCGCTTCGTCAGCTTCTGGAGCGACCTCGACCACCTGATGGTGCCGCTGGAGGCGGCCCGCATCGATCACCCGGACCTGCTCGCCGAGAACGTCCAGGTGAGCGGCATCGGTCATCTCGCCCTGCCCGTGCACCCGGCCGTCGCGACCGGCATACGGCAGGCGCTCGACACCGACTGGACGCAAGCCGCCCGGTCCGCCGCGCAGAACGACGACCTGACGGTGGCCTGAGACGTCCCCGCGACGCTCCGAACGCCCCTGACAACCGCTCCCATATCGAACACTCTTCGAACATAGGGCCAAGGTCGCGTCCACCCTCCCCCGAAACAGGGCCGATTGCCCCTTTCACGCGAGCGTGAAACCTGCCGAAGATTGTCGCGCCCGCATACCGCCGGGTACAGTCGCCGCACTGCTCTGGCAGCCCCTGTTGTCGAGGCGAGAGAGAAGTTGGTGAACGATCGTCACCCGTCGGGGACCATGACCACCCCGGCCCCGGCTTCCGACGCCGACCCGGCGCACTACGCGTCGCACGACTCCCAGGAAGCCCAGTACGGCGACTTCACCGGCTACGACGCCTACGGCGACGGCGCCCACGCCACCGGCCACTTCGCGGCCGACCCCCTGTTCGGCGGCCTCCCGGACGACGGCGCCTCCACGGGCTCGTACGACTCCGGACAGTGGTCCACGGGCAGCCACCAGACCCTCGCCTACGACCCGTACGCGGCCCAGCACCACGCCGCTTACGACACGGGCGCCTACGACGCGACCGCGTGGACCACGGGTCAGCAGCACCTGGCGTCCATCCCGCACCAGGCGCCCGCGGTCGACGCCAGCGGGCAGTGGGACGCCGGAGCCTGGCTCCAGCCCGACCCGTCCGGCGGGCCCGCCGACCAGACCCAGCAGTGGGACTGGGGAGCACAGGCCTTCGACACCGGCGCCTACGACGCCACGCAGTGGAACACCGACGGCGCCCCCGGCCCCGACGAGTACGAGCAGCCGGCCGAGGTGCCCTTCGACCAGCAGCCCACCGCCACCTTCGAGCCGGGCGCCTTCGACCTGGCCGCCCACGACGAGTCCGCCGCCCACGAGGACCACCCCGAGGGCGAGGGCGAGTCGGCCGCCACCGGCGAACTGCCCGCCGTCTCCGCGCTCCCCCTCCTCGACGACCAGGAGGAGTCCGCTCCGGCCCCGGTCTCCCGTGCCGCGGCCCGCAACGCCGGCCGGTCCCGGCGCCGTACGCCCCCGAAGCGCTCCGCGCTGCTGACGGTGGCCGTGCCCTCGGCCTGCGTGATGGGCGTCGCCGGCATCGCCGCCGCCTCCGTCGGACCCCTGGCCGGCGGCGACGACAAGGACACGACGGCGACCGCCTCGGACGCGCAGGCGGTGAAGCCCTCGGCCGCCAACAACAAGCTGGACGCCCAGCTGCAGACCCTCACCGCCGAGGCCGACGACTTCGCCGACCGCGCCAGCCGGACGCAGGAACGCATCGACCTCAAGGCGCAGCAGGAAGCCGAGAAGAAGAAGGCGGCGGCGGAGGCGGCCCGCAAGGAGCGGCTGCGCCCCAAGTACGCCCTCCCGGTCGCCCAGCACGGACTCAGCGCCTACTACGGCCAGTCCGGCATCAACTGGATGTCCCAGCACACCGGCATCGACTTCCCGGTCTCCTACGGCGCCACGGTCATGGCCGCCACCGACGGCACCGTCCGCACCCAGTGGAACAGCGCCTACGGCAACATGATGATCGTGACGGCGAAGGACGGCACGGAGACCTGGTACTGCCACCTCTCCAGCTACCGGGTCTCCTCGGGGACGACGGTGAAGGCCGGCGACCCGATCGCGTACTCCGGGAACTCCGGCAACTCGACCGGCCCGCACCTGCACTTCGAGGTCCGTCCGGGCGGGGGCTCGTCGATCGACCCGCTGTCCTGGCTGCGCAGCCACGGCATCGACCCGACCTGATCCACCGGATTCCGTGTACCCCCTTTCCGCGTCCTGATCCACGCGCCGGGCCCCCGCCGTTCGGGCGGGGGCCCGGCGCGTGACCGGCCGGGAACGCGGGGCTAGAGCTTCTCCACCGGCGCGTACCGCAGCAGCAGCCGCTTGGGCTTGGTGTCGCCGAAGTCGATCGTCGCCTCGGCGTTGGCGCCGGTGCCCTTCACCGCCACGACCGTGCCCAGCCCGAACTGGTCGTGCGTGACGCGGTCGCCGACGGCCAGCGAGACGGCCGGCTTCTCGGCCGCGCCGCCCCGGCGCGTCGCGAAGCCGGAGGCGCCGGCGGCCGAGGACCGGGAGCGGGACGAGGACAGCGACGCCGCCACCCCCGAGACCGGACCCGAGGAGACGGGCGCGGTCGCCCCCGTCCGCTTCCAGTCCACATGCGTCGCCGGGATCTCCTCCAGGAACCGGGAGGGCGGGTTGTACGACGGCTGCCCCCACGCGCTGCGCATCGCGGACCGCGTCAGGTACAGCCGCTCCCGCGCGCGCGTGATGCCGACGTAGGCCAGGCGGCGTTCCTCCTCCAGCTCCTTGGTCTGGCCGAGGGCGCGCATGTGCGGGAAGACGCCGTCCTCCATGCCGGTCAGGAACACGACGGGGAACTCGAGGCCCTTGGCGGTGTGCAGGGTCATCAGGGTGATGACGCCGGATCCGTCCTCGTCCTCGTCGGGGATCTGGTCGGAGTCGGCGACCAGGGCCACCTGCTCGAGGAATTCGGCCAGCCCGACCGACTCGCCCTCACCGCGCTCCTGCTCGAACTCCAGGGCGACGGCGGCGAGTTCCTGGAGGTTCTCGATCCGGGTCTCGTCCTGCGGGTCGGTGGAGGCCTGCAACTCGGCGAGGTAGCCGGTGCGCTCGAGCACCGCTTCCAGGACCGTGGCCGGTCCCGCGCCCGACTCGACGATCGTGCGCAGTTCCTCCATCAGCGCGTTGAACCGCTTCACGGCGTTCGTGGAGCGCGCCGCCATGCCGTACGCCTCGTCGACGCGCTTGAGCGCCTGCGGGAAGCTGATCTTCTCCCGCTGGGACAGGGCGTCGATCATCGCCTCGGCGCGCTCGCCGATGCCGCGCTTGGGGACGTTGAGGATGCGGCGCAGCGGGACCGAGTCCTCCGGGTTGGCCAGGACCCGCAGGTAGGCCAGGACGTCCCGGACCTCCTTGCGCTCGTAGAAGCGGACGCCGCCGACGACCTTGTAGGGCAGGCCGACGCGGATGAAGACCTCTTCGAAGACACGGGACTGGGCGTTGGTCCGGTAGAAGACGGCGACGTCGCCGGCCTTGGCCTCGCCCGCGTCGGTGAGGCGGTCTATCTCGTCGGCGACGAACTGGGCCTCGTCGTGCTCGGTGTCGGCGACGTAGCCGGTGATGCGGGCGCCCGCGCCCGCGTTGGTCCACAGGTTCTTGGGACGGCGGGACTCGTTGCGCTCGATGACCGCGTTGGCCGCGGAGAGGATCGTCTGCGTCGAGCGGTAGTTCTGCTCCAGCAGGATCGTCGTCGCGTCCGGGTAGTCCTCCTCGAACTGGAGGATGTTGCGGATGGTCGCGCCGCGGAAGGCGTAGATCGACTGGTCGGCGTCACCCACGACGCAGAGCTCGGCCGGCGGGACGTCGTCGGCGCCGGGCGGTGCGTCGGCGGGACGCTCGAAGGTGCCGACGAGCTCGCGGACGAGGGCGTACTGGGCGTGGTTGGTGTCCTGGTACTCGTCGACCAGGACGTGCCGGAAGCGGCGGCGGTAGTGCTCGGCGACGTCGGGGAACGCCCGGAGCAGGTTGACCGTCGTCATGATCAGGTCGTCGAAGTCCAGCGCGTTCGCCTCGCGCAGCCGGGACTGGTACATCGCGTAGGCCTGGGCGAGGGTCTTCTCGAAGCCGTCGGCGGCCCGGGCGGCGAAGTCCTCCTCGTCGATCAGCTCGTTCTTCAGGTTGCTGATCTTGGCGCTGAAGGACTTCGGCGGGAAGCGCTTCGGGTCGAGGTCCAGGTCGCGGCAGACCAGGGCCATCAGGCGCTTGGAGTCGGCGGCGTCGTAGATCGAGAAGGACGAGGTGAAGCCGAGCCTCTTGGACTCGCGGCGCAGGATCCGCACGCACGCGCTGTGGAAGGTCATCACCCACATCGCGTTCGCCCGCGGGCCGACGAGCTGCTCGACGCGCTCCTTCATCTCGCCCGCGGCCTTGTTGGTGAAGGTGATCGCGAGGATCTGGCCCGGGTGGACGTGGCGCTCGGCGAGCAGGTGGGCGATGCGGTGGGTGAGCACGCGCGTCTTGCCGGAGCCGGCGCCGGCGACGATGAGCAGCGGGGTGCCGGAGTGGACGACGGCGGCGCGCTGGTTGTCGTTGAGCCCTTCCAGGAGCGCGGCCGCGTCGATCACCGGGCGCGGGGCGCCGTCGCGGTAGTACGCGTCCCTGTCCGGCGGCACGTCGAACTTCCCGCCGAACAGATCGTCCGGAAGCGGCTCCGGAGCGTGATCGTCGTCGGGCGGCGGCGGTTCCTCCTCGTGGCCGCGAGGGGCCTGGAGGTCCGCCAGGAAGCTGTCGTCAAAGAGGCTGCTCATCGCTCTCCGAGTCTAGGGTGCCCCACCGACAACCCGCGGCGGTCCCGAAAACATCCCGGTCTCCGGAAGCGGTCCGGGAGCGGGCGGACGGCCGGAGAGGCCCCCGAGGGCGCCTCCGGGGCCCGGAGGCGCCCTCGGGGCCTCTCCCGGAGCCTGTGCGGCCTCTGCGGCCCTCCAGGAGCCTTCGGGGTCCTCCGGAGGCTCCGGGGCCCTCCGGGCGCCCCGGGCGGTTTCCCGCCCCCGGTACGAGCCGTCACGATGCGTGACCGAAGGTCCGGCACGCGCGGGCGCCGACCACAGCCGAAAGGGGGCCCGGGCCCGAAGCGGCGGGCGTCACCACCCGGGAACACATACGGACATATCCCCGCCCAACGCCACAGAGCGTTGAGCGGGCGCGAACCCCTGACCGAAGGTCACGAAAATGTATCGGGCATATCACCCATCAACCTTCACAGGGACCACACGAGTTGGCTACCGTGCCGGGCAGGCCGTACGACCCCCACCGGCGAACCTCGCCGGGCCGCGCGGCCTCCGCCGAGTCCGGCGCGCCCCCTCGCGGCAGCCGGAGCCGGGGACCCACCGAGAACCCGGGGTGAATCGGCCCGACTCCCCTCCCGGGGAGAGGCCGTAGGGCAACCCTTCCGAACCACCCGCCCGAACCCGACAGCTAACCCGGTAGGCGGACGATGGAAGGAGTCGCCTCCCTTGGCGTCGCAGCACCGCAAGCCGCGCCCCGCGGGCACGCGCGTGGCAGGCATACGCAGACCCGCCCTCGCCACCGCCGCCCTCACCTCGGTGGCCCTGCTCTCCCAGACGGCCAACGCCGCGCCCTCGACCGACGACAAGCCCAGCCTGGAGGAGGTCGAGAAGAAGGTCGACGACCTCTACCGCCAGGCGGAGTCGGCGACCGAGAAGTACAACGCCGCCAAGGAGAAGACGACCAAGCAGCGCAAGCGCGTCGACTCCCTCCTCGACGACGTGGCCCAGCGCGCCCAGGAGCTCAACGAAGCACGGGAGCAGCTGGGTTCCTTCGCCGCCGCGCAGTACCGCACCGGCGCCTCCGCCCCCGAGACAGCGACCTTCCTGCTCGCGGACACCCCGCAGGACTACTTCGACCAGACGCAGCTGATGGGCCGGCTGACCGAACGCCAGAAGAGCGCGGTCGACGACTACGTCACCCAGCAGTCGCAGACCATGAAGAAGCGTCAGGAGGCCTCGCAGAGCCTCGAGACGCTCACCGACTCGCAGAACGACCTCAGGACCGCCAAGGCCACCGTCCAGAAGAAGCTCAGCACCGCACGCGCGCTGCTGTCCCAGCTGACGGCGGAGGAGAAGGCGCGGCTCGCCGCGATCGAGAAGCGGAAGCAGCAGGAGGCCGCCCGCAAGGCGGCGGAACTGGCACAGCAGCAGGCAGCCGAGGCGGCGGCCGCCCAGCAGGGGAGCGACGGCTCGTCGGCCACGGGCGGTTCGCCGGGCACGGACACGTCCTCGTCGTCGCCCTCGTCGCCCTCGTCCTCCGACGCCTCGTACGCCACCAAGGCCGAGAAGGCGCTCGCCTTCGCGCGCGCCCAGATCGGCAAGCCCTACGTCTGGGGCGCCACGGGCCCCGAGTCGTACGACTGCTCCGGTCTCACCCAGGCCGCCTGGAAGGCCGCCGGCGTCACCCTTCCGCGCACCACGTACGACCAGGTCGACGCGGGCACCACCGTCTCCCTCGCCGACGCCCTGCCGGGCGACCTGATCTTCTTCTACGACGACGTCACCCACGTGGGCGTCTACATCGGCAACGGCATGATGATCCACGCCCCGAAGCCGGGGGCGTACGTCCGCGAGGAGTCGGTGTACTACGACGGCGAGTCGTCGATCCACAGCGTGGTGCGGCCGGCCTGAGCGGCCGCCCGGCGGGCCGGGGACCGCCCGAGCGGGGCCCCGGTCGTCACGGGGCACGCGCGCGTGGAGGCACGTTTCGCGGCCGGGCCTTCCCGCCCGGGCGAGGGCCGGGGCACGGAGGAGGCGGAGACGGGGGCTCGCGCCACAGCCGCGCGTCCCCGCTCCGTGTCCTGCGCCCGCGCGTATTTCCTCGTCCCCGCGCGCGTGCCCCCGCGCGAGCCGCCCGGCGCTCCTTAGCATCGGCCGCATGCCCCGCTCTTCCTCCCTTCGCGCCCGGTGGGCGCGGCGTCCGCCGGCGGCCGGGGCCGCTGCGATGGCGACCGGCGTCCTGTCTCTCGGCCTGCACCTGACGGGGTACGAGGTGCTCTCCGGGATCGCCCTCGCGCTGACGGCCGCCGCCTGGGTGGCGCCGGCGGCGGGCTTCGTCCTGCGCCTGCTGTGGGAGCCCGCGCGATGGCGGGGCGAGGCGGCCACGCCGGTGGGGCTCACGGCCGTCGCGGCGACCACCGTGCTCGGCACGCGGGTCTCCGCGCTCGGCCGGCACCCGCTCGCCGAGGCGCTGCTGGCGCTGGCCGCCGTGCTGTGGCCGGTGCCGACGGCGAGCGTGCTGCGGCACTGGGAGCGGCGCATGCCCGGGTCGGTGTTCCTGTGCTGTGTGGCCACCCAGGGACTCTCCGTGCTGTGCGCCGTCCTCGCCCGCGCCGAGGCGGCGGCCTGGCTCGCGCACACCGCACTCGCGCTGTTCTGGCTCGGCCTGGTGCTCTACGTCGTCGCGCTGGCCCGTTTCGACCCGCGGCAGGTGGCCCGGGGCGCCGGGGACCACTGGGTGGCGGGCGGTGCGCTCGCCATCTCGGCCGTGGCGGGCGCGATGCTCCTGGGGGCCGAGGGCGGCGGCCTGTACCTGTGGAACGACGACGACACCGACGCGCTGCGCACGATGACCGTCGGCCTGATGATCCTCGACCTGACCTGCTACGTCGTCCTGCTGTTCGCCGAGGCGCGGTGGCCGCGGCCGCGCTATGACGCGCGCCGCTGGTCGACCGTGTTCCCGATGGGCATGACGGCGGTGGCGATGCTGTCCGTCGCCACCGCCGTGGACGTCCCGTGGTTGAGCCGCCCCGGGGAGGTGCTGCTGTGGATCGCGGTGGCCGCCTGGCTGGCCGTCGCCGCGGGGGCGCTCCTGGCCGCTCGCGCGTCCGTCAGGTCCAGAGCACCGCGATGAAAACGTTGGCCACGGTCAACAGGCCGACCAGGCCGAAGAGGGGCTTCTCCACCTTCTCGTCGTCCCGCTTCACGTAGACGAGTCCGAGGATCACGATCAGCAGGGCCAGCTTCACGCCGATCTTGATGTTGTCGACCTGCTGGTCGTCCGCCTGGTTGAGGCCCACCAGGATCACGCCGGTGACCAGCATGGTCAGGGCGCCGTGCAGCATCGCCGGGACGAAGCGGGCCGTGCCCCGGCCCATCGCCTTCATCTGCGTGAGGAAGCCGCCCAGCAGCGCGGCGATGCCGATGATGTGCAGGCCGACGAAAAGATGGATGAGTACGTCCATGAGGCCGGATGCTAGCCAGCCGGGCCGGTCCCGCCCGACACCGGCCCACCCCCGTGACGGCACCGAGGGCATCGAGGGCACGGGCGTACGGCGGGCATCGCGGCAGGAGGGGGCTCGGCGCGCGCGTGCACCCCTCGGGGCAGTGCATATATGCGACCCATAGCACCCGGGCGTCCGGATGTGACCCGAATCCACCGCATCGGTCAACGCGCCGTCCGAAGCCGACGCCTGCGGACCGGATCGCCGGACACAACCGGTCACCCGGCAACCCCCTCGGGTCACTTCCGCACATTCCGTTACCGACCCGACACCGACGGGCCTAGCGTCCTCCCCCAGGTGACCGGCTCCCCACCGCCGCCCGGACCAGGGGCGGCAGTCGGCCACCACCGCCGAGAAGTCCGGCGGCGTCCCGCTCCCGTGTGCGGGCCGCCGCCGGACGCGTCAGCCGCGCCCCGCGGCCGTACGTCCGTCCGCTCCCCCGGCGGGCACGGGCCCACCCGGGCCCGGCCCTCCGACGGCCGTACCGACGAGGCGGTCGTACGAAAGGACGTGCAGTCCACGTGGCAGCGCACCGCAAGCCCCGACAGCGCTCGCTGGGCGGCCGTACCGTCCGCACGGCGGCCACGATCGCCCTCGCCGGAGCGGCGGGCGCGGCGGGCTTCGACGGAACCGGCCACGCCGCGCCCGACCCCACACCGGCGCAGGTGAAGGCCAAGGTGGACAAGCTGTACCAGGAGGCGGAGGCCGCCACCGAGAAGTACAACGGCGCCCAGGAGAAGGCGACGGCCGCCGAACAGCGTCTGAAGTCCCTGCGGGACGAGGCCGCCCGCAAGGAGGCACGGCTCAACTCGGCCCGCGAGGAACTGGGTTCCATGGCGGCCGCGCAGTACCGCAGCGGCGGACTCGCCCCCGCGATGCAGTTGGCGCTCTCCGACGACCCCGACCAGTACCTGGACGGCGCCGCCTTCGCCGAACGCGCCGGCGACCGGCAGTCCGCCGCCGTCACCCGCGTCCGCAGGCAACTCCGCGAGATCGAGCAGCTGCGGGGCGCCGCCCGCCTGGAACTGACCTCCCTCGCGGCACGCCGGGCGGAGCTGAAGCGGCACAAGGAGACCATCACCGGCAAGCTGGACGCCGCACGCCGTCTGCTGTCCCGGCTGACGGCCGCGGAACGCGCCCGGATCCAGGGGGACACCGGCGGAGACGGCGCCCGCGCCTCGCGCGCCTCGGCGGGCGGCCGCGACGACCTCCCCGTCCCCGGCTCCGCGGCCGCCTCCGACGCGCGTGCGGCGGCCGCCGTCTCCTACGCCTACTCCAAGCTCGGCAGCCCCTACGTGTGGGGCGCGACCGGCCCGGACGCCTTCGACTGCTCGGGCCTGGTCCTCGCCGCCTACCGCTCCGCCGGCGTCTCCCTGCCGCGCACGACCTACTCGCAGATCGACGCCGGCCGGCGGGTGTCCCGCTCCGAACTCCTCCCGGGAGACCTGGTGTTCTTCTACTCCGGCATCACCCACGTGGGCCTCTACATCGGCGGGGGCAGGATGATCCACGCCCCGAACCCGTCGGCCCCGGTACGCGTGGCGCCACTGGACGAGATGCCGTACGCGGGAGCGACACGGGTGGTGTGACGGCAGCCCCGGCAGGGCAACCGGAGCAGGGCACGGGGCCGTTGACGCGGTAGGTTCGGCGCGCGCGGCAACGGACCGCCGCGCACTCCGTCGTCACGCACGCACCCCGCCTGCCCGAGAGAGCCCCGATGCCCGGCGCCACGCTGCCCCCTCCCCCTCCCCCGCCGCACATCCGCACCTGGCCGGACCGGTCGGCGCTCCTGGCCGACCGGGCGCGGGCGCTGGAGGAGCTCCGCCGGCGCAGCCTCGGCGTGCACCGGGTGCTGCTGCTGTGGCTGCTGGCGCTCGCGGCGATCATCGGCTGGTCGCTGCTGGTCCTGCCCGTGCAGCAGTTCGAGGAGAGGGACCCCACGGGCTTCCTCCTCGGCCCGGTCTTCGCGCTCCTCGGCCTCGCCGCCCTCACCCCGTCCGTCGTCGCCGTCGCCCTCGCCGTCCGCCGCGAGCACCAGATGGGGCAACTGCTCGACGACTGGCTCGCCCTGGACAGCGACCCCCTCCACGACGCCCGCCTGCGCTCCCCCGGCCTCAGCCTCTTCTGGCTGCTGTCCTCCCTCGGCGTCGCCGCGATCGGCCTGTGGGCGTCCTTCGCGACCGCCGCCGGCGCGCACGCGGCCGGGTCGACGTACGCCGACATCGCCCTCGGCATGGGGACCGGCACGATCCTGTGGCTGACCGGCCTGATCGGCGTGGTGAAGGCGGTACGGCACTACCGGTGGGCCCTGCGGGTGCCCGGACGCGGATCGCCGGCGGCGGACCGCGGGTGAGCCGCCGGCCTCCCGCGGCCGGACGTCAGCGACCCGCGTCCGGAGTCACACCAGCCGCCGTGCCGTCGCCCACCGCGTCAGCTCGTGCCGGTTGGACAACTGAAGCTTCCGCAGCACCGCCGAGACGTGCGACTCGACCGTCTTCACGGAGATGAAGAGCTGCTTGGCGATCTCCTTGTAGGCGTAGCCGCGGGCGATGAGGCGCAGCACCTCGCGCTCGCGCTGGGTGAGCCGGTCGAGGTCCTCGTCGACCGGCGCGGCGTCGGTGGAGGCGAACGCGTCGAGGACGAAGCCGGCGAGGCGGGGCGAGAACACGGCGTCGCCCTCCTGCACGCGGAAGACGGAGTCGACCAGATCGGCGCCGGTGATCGTCTTGGTGACGTAGCCCCGGGCACCGCCGCGGATCACCCCGATCACGTCCTCCGCCGCGTCCGACACGGACAGGGCGAGGAAGCGCACGGGCTGCTCGGCGTCGGCCATCAACGCGGCGCAGCGGCGCAGCACTTCGACGCCGCCGCCACCCGGCAGGTGCACATCGAGCAGGACGACCTCGGGCCGCGTCGCGGTGATGACCGTGACCGCCTGGTCGACGTCCGCGGCCTCGCCGACCACCTCGACGCCGGTCTCCTCGGTCCGGCCGATCTCGGCCTGCACACCTGTGCGGAACATCCGGTGGTCGTCGACGAGGACCACGCGCACACGGCGTCCGCCCGTGCCGCCGCCGGGGGCCTTCGCCGGCTCGGCCGCTCCGGCCGCTCCCGCCGTTCCGTTCGCCTCGGTCGGGTCGCTCATGACGTCTTCTCCGCCCTCTCCATCTCCAGCTCGACCTCCGTGCCGCCGTCCGGCACGGCCCGCAGCCGCGCCGTGCCGCCGTTGCGTTCCATGCGGCCGATGATCGATTCTCTGACGCCCATGCGGTCGGCCGGTATCGAGTCGAGGTCGAACCCGGGGCCGCGGTCCCGGACCGACACGAAGACCGTCCTTCCCTCCACTTCGGCGTAGACCTGCACGGCGCCGCCCTCGCCACCGTACTTGGCGGCGTTCACCATCGCTTCGCGTGCGGCCTGCATCTGCGCGGCCGTCCGCTCGTCGAGCGGGCAGTCGCCGACGACCACGACCTCGATGGGGACGCCGTGCTTGTCCTCGACCTCCGCGGCGTTGCGCCGGACCGCGTCGGCCAGGGTGGCCGGTTCGTCGGCCTCGTCCTTGCCGGTGCCCTCCGGCTTGTACAGCCAGGTGCGCAGGTCGCGCTCCTGGGCGCGGGCGAGGCGGCGCACCTCGTTCGCGTTCTCCGCGTTGCGCTGGATCAAGGTGAGGGTGTGCAGCACCGAGTCGTGCACGTGGGCGGCGACCTCCGCGCGCTCCTGGGCCCGGATGCGCATCAGCCGTTCCTCGGAGAGGTCCTGCGTCATACGGACGAGATACGGTCCCGCGAGCAGCGTGATGCCGACGAGGACGGCGAGGGCGGCCTGGAGCACCGAGCCCAGGTGGGCGGCGGAGCCCTGCAGGACGAAGATGCCGGAGACGCCGGCGGTGACCAGCAGGACACCGGCGCCCGCGCGCAGCAGCGTGAGCGTACGGCGTCTGCGGCCGACCTCGACCCAGCGGGCCCGGCGGGCGTTGTCCGCCTGGCGCCAGACGAGGGCGACGCCCGCGCCGACGAGAACGGCGGGGATCAGGTACGCCTTGGCGCCGCTGCCCAGATTCACGTTGCCCACGAAGACCGTGGCCACGACGACCATGAGGAGCAGGGCGACGATCTGGCCCTTGTCCGGCTTGCGGGGCACGAGTCTGCGCCGGCCGTCGGGCGCGATCTCGGTGGCGACGGGAGAGGGGGGCTTCTGGCCGCCGACACCGAGCGGCACGAAGAACCAGAAGGCCGCGTAGAGCAGGGCGCCGAGGCCGTCCGCCATGAACAGACCGACGAAGACGAGCCGCACCCACACGACGGGCAGCCCGAGATGCCCGGCGAGCCCCCGCGCCACACCACCCAGCCAGCGACCGTCGCTGCTGCGGTAGAGCTTGCGCGGCGGCCGCGGTTCGACGAGTGGCGCTGCTGCGGCTTCCGGCATGTCATCGATGGTCACACGGCCGCCGGGCCGGGACATCAGGGTTTGCCCCCGAGACGCCCCTGATCTTCGACGTCCTCGCACGGCGAACGTCTCCCGGGCGGCGGCTCAGGGCCGATATCAGGGTCCGACCAGGGTCGTTCCGACTGCCGTCGGAGCGGCTCGCCCGCCACCATGGACCCATGACAGATCACCAGCACGCCGCGGACGCCGTGCCCGACGGGGACACCGCGCCCGACGCGGCCACCCCGTCCCCCGGCGCCCCCGGCGCCGCGGGTGAGGAACCGCGCGCGCACGAGCGGGCGGACGCACACGGGGAACGCGGGGAACACGGCGAGCCGGGTGCGCCCGGAGAACAGGGCGCGCCCGAGGGACAGGGCAAGGCCGGAGGGGCGGACGTGACCGAGGAGCCAACCACTGCCGGCGCCGGCACCATGCCCGGCCCCACGCCCAGGACCGGCTCCCGCGCCGGCGCCGGCACCGGCAGCCATGCGGACACCGGCCGGTCCGACCCGTCCGGGGACACCGGCGCCGACGTCGGCCCGCCGCACAGGTTCCGCCGCGACCGCGAGCACAAGATGCTGGCCGGCGTGTGCGCGGGGCTCGGGCGGCAGTGCGACATGGATCCGGTCGTCTTCCGGATCACCCTGGCCGTGCTCTCCGCGACCGGCGGCCTCGGTCTGATCTTCTACGGCTTCGCCTGGCTCTTCGTCCCGTTCTCCGACGACGGGGAGAACGAGGTGCGCAGGCTGCTGACCGGCCGCGTCGACGGACAGGCCCTCGCCGCCGTGCTGTTCGCGCTGGTCGGCTGCGGGGTGTTCCTGTCGATGCTGAACAACGGCGGTGTGCTGACCTTCGCCGTCGTCCTCTCCCTCCTCCTGGCCGGCGCCGGGTACTGGTCCAGACACCGGGACGCCTCCGACGCCGACCCGCTCGCCGCCCAGGCCGTCGCCGACGCACCACCCGAGGCCCAGGCGCCGCCGGTCCCGGCCGCCTACCCCTCCTGGTGGCGCGACCCCATCGTCAAGGACGGCACGCACCACGGCGGGACGGGCTATCTGTGGGGCCCCCAGGACTCCCGCCCCGACATCAACTCCCTCATCGACGTACGCCTCACCGGCCACAGGAGCACCCGCGACGGCATACGCGCCGTCCACGGGCCGGCCGCCGAGCCGCGTGGCCCCCGCTGGATCGGCGGCTGGCTGTTCCTGCTCGCGGTGCTCGCGGGCGGCGGCGCCACCCGGATCGCCTGGGACGAACACCCGCTGGGCACCAGTCTCCAGGCCGGCCTGGCCGCCGCTCTGATCGTGCTGGGCGTGGGCATCGCGGTGAGCTCCTTCCTGGGGCGTACGGGCGCGGGCTCGGTGCTGTTGGCGATCGTCACGGCAGGCCTGCTGGCCGGCTCGGCCGCGCTGCCCGAGAACCTCACCACGCACTGGGCCACCACCACCTGGCGGCCCACGACGGTGGCGGACGTCCGCGAGGGCTACGACCTCGGCACCGGCGAGGGCACCCTGGACCTCTCCCGGCTGCGGCCGGCCGAGGGGCGGACGGTGAGCACCGACGCCGAGGTGGGGCTCGGCCGACTGCGGGTGATCGTGCCACCGGACGTGACGGTGAAGGTGACCATCGACGTGGGCCTGGGCGACATCCAGTTGCCGGGTGAGGACCAGAAGGACGTCGACGTGCAGCCGGGCCAGTACAAGGAGGTGACCCTGCCGCCGGTGTCGGGCGGCGAGGACACCGGGACGATCGACCTCGACCTCCAGGTCGGGGCGGGACAGGTGGAGGTGGCCCGTGCTGCGTCATGAGTTCCGTCCGGGCCGGCTGGTGGCCGGTGCGGCCTTCGCCCTCGCGGGCGTCGTCTACGCCGGTGCCGCGGGCGGCCTCTGGGAGACGCCGTGGTTCGCCCTGATCCCGATGATCGTGGGCGGCCTCTGCCTGGCGGGGGCGACGGGAGCACTGGCCCGGCTCGTGCGCGGACGGCGACGGCCGCACCGGGGCACTCCCGCCGCACCGGGTGCGGACACGGCGACCTGACCGGGGGCCCGAGGGGTCGGGACGGACCACCCCGCCTGCCGGCCTGCGCGGCGGGGGCCGGTGCGGCCTCCGGAACGCCTAGAAGCCGTCCGCCCGCTGTCGCTTCCTGTCCCGCCACATCGCGTCGAGGGAGAGGACGGGCGCCCCGGCCAGGGCGAGAGGGACCCAGCAGAACATGTACGGCAGGTCGTTGCCGTAGTAGTAGGGGTCCGAGGCCCAGCTCACGGTCAGCCAGAGGCTGAGGGAGATCAGTGCGCCGCCGAAGGCGGCGAGGCGGGTCAGGAGGCCGAGGAGGGCGCCGATGCCGACGGCGAGTTCACCGAAGGCCATGGCGTAGCCGAAGCCGGTGGGGCTCTTCAGGGCGAAGTCGACCAGGGCCGGGACGGCCGAGGAGTCACGGACGGCACGCATGGTGTCGCCGATGGAGCCGGCGCCGCTCGCCTCGAGGAAGGCTCCGTCGGTGAGTTTGTCGAGGCCGGCGTAGACGAAGGTGACGCCGAGGAAGACGCGCAGGGGAAGAAGGGCGTACCGGGTGGCGGTGTCCCGCCAGTCACGGTCGCCGTTGAGGTAGGAGGTGCGGGTGTCCGTTCGCATGCTGTGAGTCATCGCCCGTGGTCGCCTCTCGCCCGACGTGGTGGGACCCCTCAGCAGACCTTACGTACGAAAGGGGAGGCGCGCTCAGCGGTTGACCGGACTGGCCCAGGGATGTCCCTGCAAAGGGTGCTCCCGCCCCGGTCGGCTCCCTCAGCTCCGGGCACCGCGGTTGTTCCGTCCGCACCGGCGGCTCCGGCTGCACCGGCGGCTCCGCTCGCTCACTCTCCCGCTCCGCGCGTTCGGCGCGTTCCGTTCACTCCGTCACGTCGATCGCGTACCGGTTCGTCTCCACACCGGCCGCCGTCACGACCTGGACCTCCACCCGGCCCGGTTCGACCTCCGCGGGGACGGGGACGGTCAGGACCCCGTCGGTGGGGTTGCTGAAGCCACCGGTGACGGGGACGAGGGGGACGTGGACGTGGACCGTGCCGATGCGGACGACCATGCGGGAGAGGCGGTCGGCCGCCTGCGCGCCGGGCGGGACGAAGCCGGCGCCGCGGATCTCGATGTCGTCGCCGGTGCGGATCGGGGCGTCCAGGTCACCGGCCTCCCGGGAGCGGACGACGGACAGGATCACGGGGCGGCCGCCCTCCGCGTACTTGCCGGCGAGGTAGGTCGCGGCCGAGACCAGCACCACCACGGCGAGCCCCCAGGGCAGGTCGGGCAGCTGGTCGGGGCGGCGGGCGAGACGTACGGCGGCGAAGGCCAGGGCGACGGCGCTGATGACGACGTACTGGATGTCGGCGAAGGTGCCGCGGCCCGAGTCGTCGGTCAGCAGGTCGGCGGCCCGGGGCCGGTGCGCCCGGACCTTCTGCAGCCGCTGGCCCAGGACGCGCAGCCCGACCACCCGGCGCACCAGCACGGCGATCGCGCAGACCACGGCGAGGACGGTCACCACGCCCGCGCCACGGGCGAGGTCGAGGCCGGAGATCAGCGCGTCGCGTTCGGCCGGGCCGGAGGCGGCGGCCAGCCGGCCGGCCAGGACCAGCACGGCGTAGGCGACGAGCAGCACCCAGCCGGCGGCGACCGCGCGGGAGGTGGACAGGCGGTTGTCCTCGCCGATGACGGGGGCGAGCGCACCGCCGCGCGCCCGGTGGAACCAGGAGGCGACGGTCAGCGCTCCGGCCGTGACGAACGCGGCGAGCAGTCCGGCGGTGCGGGCCGTCGTCCAGCCCGCGCCGATCGCGGTGAGGGACTGCACGAGCAGCAGGAGGACGACCGCCGCCCACACCGTGACCGCCGTACGCGTCCACAGGCGGGCGAGCCAGGCGTCGCCCTCGGCCCGGCCGCGTTCGGCGACGAGTTCGGCGGACTGGGTGAGTTCCTCGGAGACCCACTGGCGGGAGGCCGAGGCCGAGTGGGCGACGGCGGCCGGCAGGCCCTGCCCGGCGGCGAACTCGTCGCGCTTCAGCAGGAACTCGGCGACCGCCCGCCGATGCCCCTCGCGTGCCCCGTGCGGACAGTCCCCGCAGGTGCAGCCGCCCTCGTGCGCGGCCGTCCCCGGCCCCTGTCTCGCTTCCTGCACCGCCATGACCGACGCCTGCCTTCCCCGCGACCTTCACGGCCGGCGGCCCCCGAAGAACCGGGCCGCGACCCTGTGGACAACTCCCCTGCGACGACGACGAATTGTGCCCTACGGCACACCCTTCGCCTGAGGCAGGTCTGGTCAGCGCGGGTGATGAGGAGCCCGCCGTGTTGACCCGGTCGCGAGGATCTCGCCGCGAGCGCGGTGTGACGGCGGGAAGGGGCCGATCCGCTGCCGCAGGCGACGGGCGGGCGCCCGCTCCACGACCGGTGGCCTCCGCCGTCTCACGGGCTCGGACCGTCTCCTCGCGCGGACCCGGCCGACCGGCCCGGCCAGTACGGCTAGCTCAGCAGGTCCGGCTCGCTCCGGCTGATGTCCCGCCAGAGCGGCTGGTAGTTGATCCAGGCCACGAGGTCGCCGCCGAGCTGTTCACGGGTGGCCACCGCCGCACGGTGGTCGATGAGCACCGGGCGGCCGACGGCGCGGGCGGTCAGCTGGACCTGGCTGGAGCGTTCCATCGACAGGAACCACCAGGCCGCCGCGTCCACCGAGTCGCCGACGGTCAGCAGCCCGTGGTTGCGCAGCACGAGTGCCTTGTGGGTGCCGAGCGCGGACGCGACCCGCCGGCCCTCCTCGGCGTCGACGGCGACACCGGTGTAGGCGTCGTAGAGGGCGTGGTCCTCGTAGAAGGCGCAGCTCTCCTGGGTGATCGGGTCCAGCAGTTCGCCCAGGGCGGCGAGGGCGCGCCCGTGCACCGAGTGGCAGTGGGCGACGGCGACGACGTCGGGCCGGGCGGCGTGGACCTGGGCGTGGACGGTGAAGGCGGCCTGGTTGACGTGGTAGCGGCCTTCGACGACCTGCCCGTCCCGGTTGGCCAGCACGAGGTCGCTCACGGTGACGTGCTTGAAGGGCACCCCGAACGGATTGACCCAGAAGCAGTCGCTGTACTCGGGGTCGCGTGCGGTGATGTGCCCGGAGACCCCGTCCTCGAAGCCGAGCCGTCCGAAGATCCGCACCGCGCCCGCCAGCCGTTCCTTGCGGTGCCGCCGCTCGTCCTCGACCGACTCGTGCATCGGGGGCATGGCGAACTGGAGCCGGTCGGTGGGCAGCGGGGCAGGCGGCGTGGGACCGTGCGTCGGTCCTCCGGCACTGGGTTGCTTCACGGGGCGGAAGGTACCGCTGGTCAGCTCAAAAGGGCAGAGCCGTTATGCAAAGATGTCGATTTCCGTCACCTGTGGAGCATGTCTTGTCACTCGCCGATCGTCACCTCACCTCCCTCATGCGGCAGATCGCCTCGCGCGACACCGTCGAGCTCATCCATCCCTTCACGGAGTGGCAGACGTTCGGCGCGCTGGCGTACGTGGCCGAGTGCTACGGCTTCCGCTACGAGAGCGTCCGGCTGGTCGGCAGGCAGCGGGTGGTGCACGTGCAGCTGGTCCGCGACCCCGGCCCGGCAGCCCGGCAGCGGGCCGCCGCCAACTCGGCGGCCTTCCCCGACCCCGGCCCCGGCCGCCCCGTCCCCGGGATGTACCTGGGCTCGCTCACCCCGGTCCCGGAGGCCCAGGCGGACGTCGACCTCCTCACCACCCTCATCCGCTACGAGGCCCTGGAGGTGGCCGGCGACCCGGTCCGGCTCCGCGTCATCGCCGGGGGCTCCGCGGTGCTGTTCCTGCTGCTGGCCGTCCTGACCGGCAAGTACGCCGTCCTGCTCCCGCTCGCCGTCGCGCTGCCGCTCGGCGTGCTGGGAGCCCTGCGGCTCAACGCGTCCCGTCGCGCGAAGCTCGCCGCGCGGCTCACGGCGGGGGGCTGCGCGCTCGTACGGGACGGGCACGGCCGGGAGCGGTACGTGCGGCCGGTGCCGTACGCCGTCTGACCGCCGCGTCCGCCGTCTGACCGCCGCGTCCGCGGGAATACCGGACGGAGGCTGTCGGGTATCGCCGTCACACTCCCCGTATGACTGTGAACTGGGCAGCCTTCGTGCGCGCCGAACCCGACCTCGCGCGGACCGTCGAGGAGCGGTTCGCCGCCTTCACCCACCATGTCCTCGCGACCCTGCGCAAGGACGGCTCTCCGCGGACCAGCGGCCTGGAGGTCCGTTTCCTGGACGGCGAGCTGTGGCTCGGCATGATGCCCGGCTCGCTCAAGGCGCTCGACCTGCGCCGCGACCCCCGGTTCGCGCTCCAGGCCAATCCCGGGGAGGGCACCGGCATGGGCGGCGGTGACGTCCGGATCTGCGGGCGGGCCGTCGAGGTCGGGGAGGGGGAGGCCAAGGCCGGATACGTGAAAGAGGTGGAACCGCCGCAGCCGTTCCACCTCTTCCGCACCGAGCTGACGGAGGTCGTACGGACCTACGTCGAGGACGACGCGTATCTGGTCGCCCAGGTCTGGAAGCCCGGAGAGCCGGTGCGGGCTCTCAGGCGGACCTGACCCCGGGAGGGATCACTCCCACTCGATGGTGCCCGGCGGCTTCGAGGTCACGTCGAGGACGACCCGGTTGACGTCCCGCACCTCGTTGGTGATCCGCGTCGAGATCTTCGCGAGCACGTCGTAGGGCAGGCGCGACCAGTCGGCCGTCATCGCGTCCTCGGAGGAGACCGGGCGCAGCACGATCGGGTGGCCGTAGGTGCGGCCGTCGCCCTGGACGCCGACGCTGCGGACGTCCGCGAGCAGGACCACCGGGCACTGCCAGATGTCGCGGTCGAGGCCGGCCGCCGTCAGCTCCTCGCGGGCGATGGCGTCGGCCTCGCGCAGCAGGTCCAGACGCTCCTTCGTCACCTCGCCGACGATCCGGATGCCGAGGCCCGGGCCCGGGAACGGCTGGCGCTGGACGATCTCCTCCGGCAGGCCCAGTTCCTGGCCGACCATGCGGACCTCGTCCTTGAACAGCTTGCGCAGCGGCTCGATCAGCTTGAACTCGAGGTCCTCGGGCAGGCCGCCGACGTTGTGGTGCGACTTGATGTTGGCGGTGCCGGTGCCGCCGCCGGACTCGACCACGTCCGGGTAGAGCGTGCCCTGGACGAGGAACTCGACCGCCGGTCCCTCGTCCGCGATGATCTCGGCCTGCGCCTGCTCGAAGACCCGGATGAACTCGCGGCCGATGATCTTCCGCTTCTCCTCGGGGTCGGAGACCCCGGCGAGCGCCTCGAGGAACCGCTCCTGCGCGTCCACGACCTTCAGCTGCACGCCGGTCGCCGCCACGAAGTCCTTCTCGACCTGCTCGGTCTCGTCCTTGCGCATCAGGCCGTGGTCGACGTAGACGCAGGTCAGCTGGGAGCCGATGGCCTTCTGCACGAGCGCGGCGGCCACGGCGGAGTCGACGCCGCCGGACAGACCGCAGATCGCGCGCTTGTCGCCGACCAGCTCGCGGATGGCGGCGACCTGCTCCTCGATCACGTTGTCCGTGGTCCAGGCGGGGGTGAGGCCCGCGCCGCGGTAGAGGAAGTGCTCCAGGACCTGCTGACCGTGCGTGGAGTGCATCACCTCGGGGTGGTACTGCACGCCGTACAGCTTCTTCTCGTCGTTCTCGAAGGCGGCGACCGGGACGACGTCGGTGGACGCCGTGACGGAGAAGCCCTCGGGGGCGGCGGAGCAGGCGTCGCCGTGCGACATCCAGACGTGCTGCTCGGCCGGGGTGCCCTCGAAGAGGGTGGAGGACGCCTTGGAGACCTGCAGGTCGGTGCGGCCGTACTCACGGGCGCCGGTGTTGTCGACGGTGCCGCCGAGGGTCTGCGCCATCAGCTGGAAGCCGTAGCACATGCCGAAGACGGGGACGCCGGCCTCGAAGATCGCGCGGTCGAGGCGGGGGGCGCCCTCCTCGTACACGGACGAGGGGCCGCCGGAGAGGATGATGGCCGCCGGGTTCCTGGCGAGGATCTCCGCCACCGGCGTGGTGCTCGGGACGATCTCGCTGTAGACCCGGGCCTCGCGGACTCGACGGGCGATGAGCTGGGCGTACTGCGCGCCGAAGTCGACGACCAGGACGGTGTCGGGGGCGGCGGCAGCGGGAGTCGCTGATGACACGGGAGCCTTCCGGCGGTGTGGGGCGGGGTCTCTGTGCTGGCCAATTCTACCGAGGTGAGCGTCGGAACGGTCCCGTCGCCGGAGACCGCCGCCTCCGGGCCCCCCGCCGCGGCCCCGGACGCGTGCCCGGACCGGCCCGCGGAGACCGTCTCAGGATCCGAACGCCGTTGGCCGCCGGTCCCGGCCGGTGCATACTGGACCCATGCTCACGCACACGACCTGCTTCTTTACCTATGGCACCCGGCCCGCCGGCTGCCATGGTCGTCCTGCTTGAGCGAACCGCCGAGCGACTTCCCAGGCGCCCCGGGCCGACAAGGCCCGGGGCGCCTGTCGTTCTCCCGGGCCCTGCCGTTCCGGGGCGCTCCACCCACCACCACAGGAGCACCCCCATGACCGTTCTCGACGTGACCGGCGCCCGCACCCCCGAGGCCGCCGACGTGATCACCGGCGCCCGTGAACGCATCGACGCGCTCGACGACCGGATCATCGGCCTGATCCAGGAACGGATGGCCGTCTCCGCCGTCGTCCAGGAGGCCCGGATCACCTCCGGGGGCCGCCGGGTCAACCTCTCCCGCGAGATGGAGATCCTCGGCCACTACAGCGAGGCCCTCGGCAGGCCGGGCACGGCCCTCGCGATGACGCTCCTCGAACTGTGCCGGGGTCGCATCTGAGTTCGGGCCGCGTCTCACCCGTACGGCGCGTGACCGGCTCCCGGACGGCTTCGTTGGTCCCGGTGTCCGTTCCAGCCAGGGGCGGGCCCGGAAGAACCACGCGTGGCTCGCTGGGGCGATGAGGCGTACGGATCGTGCCGTGCGCCGTGGGACCTCGCTCCAGGGATGTGACCGGACGGCAGGGGACAGCAGCCCGGTCACCCAAGAGAACGGTCGGCCCCGGGGACGCCCGGGGTCGGCCGGCGGAACGGCGACAACGCGCCCGGGCCGGGGCGAACGGTTGCGGCCGCCGCGTCCGTCCGGCACGACGCGGAGAAAGCCCCGAGTTCCGCCACGGACGACCGCATCGCGCCCCGCCGCACCCACAGGAACCGCGGTGGGCGCCCTGCCCCGCTCCACCACCAAAGCCCGGACCGGCCGCGCGCCCCGCGCACGCCCCGGAGGCGACCCGGAGCGGACGGGGGCGCTCGACACGGACCGGCGGCGCGACCCCCCGGCGCCGCCCCGGGCACCGGCGCCGCCCTGACGCCGGTGCCGACGAGAGGGAAGGGCCCCGCGGATCCGCCCCGCGGGGCCCTTCGCCCGCCGGAACACCGGCGGCGCCTCGCGCTCCCTGCCCGCCGGCACGCCGGCACCCCCGGCCGTCAGCGCTCACCTCTCCGCGCGTGACACAGACCACATAAAAATTCTGTGAGAGCTCGTACAACCTTTCACAGGCTTCACTGATCGAACCTCTCGACACAGGGCCACACCCGCGCCCCACGCGGAGCCCTCCACACTGGACTCCTTGAGGTCTTCATGAAGCTTCGCCGTGCCATGGCAGCCGCTGCCGCGACGGCCGCGATAGTGCCGCTGGCGCTGCTCTCCGCCCCGGCCGCGTTCGCATCGGACACCGACTCCGCGTCTCCCTCCGCAAGCGCCTCCGCCTCCGCCAGCACGTCCCCGGACGCCTCGGCCTCCGCGTCGGCCTCCGCATCCGAGACGACCGGAACCTCCAGCTCGCCGAGCGCCTCCGCGTCGGAGTCCACCTCCGGCTCCCCGAGCGCCTCCGCGTCGGAGTCGACCGGAACCTCCCCCTCGCCGAGCCCCTCCGTGTCGGAGCCGGACCCTGAGCCGTCGATCTGCGAGGACACCAAGGTCGACGTCAGCATCACCGGCCTGCCGGGCAAGATCGCCGCCGGCAGCGGCTGGCACAAGTTCTCGCTGGACGTGTACAACGACTCCGACTCCGCCCTGCAGGACCTGAGCTTCCTCGCCGGGGCCTCCTCCGACGAGCTGGGCGAGGACCTCTTCGAGAGCGAGCAGGTCCAGCTGCAGGCCTGGAACCCGGACGACAAGGTCTGGGAGAACGTGGACGAGTTCGGCTACGCGGTCGGTTTCGTCGGCTACACCGACGAGCTGAAGCCCGAGTACGAGGTGAACATCCCGCTGCGCGTCAACGTCAAGGCGTCCGCCCCGGTCGGCTCCGGCTTCTCCCTGGGCGCGACGATCTACGGCGACGGCGACGCGAACTGCACCGGCTTCGGTGAGGTCTCGTACAAGTTCAAGATCGTCGCTGCCGGCACCGACACCGACGGCACCAAGCCGCAGGAAGGCGGCAAGGCCCCGGTCACGGACACCAAGCCGAGCAGCACCACCCCGCAGGTCACCGGCAGCCTCGCCGAGACCGGCTCCAGCTCCGCCCTGCCGATGATCGGCCTGGTCGGCGGCGTCGCCGTCGTGGCCGGCGCGGGCGCGGTCTTCGCGGTGCGCCGCCGCAAGGCGGAGGCGTAAGCCTGAACAGGCCCCCGTGGCCGTCATGAGAGAGAGGGACCTGCGCTCGGAGGGGGGCGCAGGTCCCTTCTTTCGTGTACCGGTTCCGTTTTCGTGTACCGGCTCCGCCTACTGCTTCGGCGGTACCGCCGGCACCCCCAGGAACGGCAGCCGCAGCGCGGCGAAGGCCTCCGCCGGGACCGCGGGCGACGTGGGCTCCACCGGATCGAGGCGCTCGTACGCCGCGCCCTGCGCCGGACGCGGGTCCTCCTCGCCCTTGTTGGGCCAGAAGGACATCGCGCGCTCGGCCTGGGCGGTGATCGTCAGGGACGGGTTCACGCCCAGGTTCGCCGAGACGGCCGCGCCGTCCACGACGGAGATGCCGGGGTGGCCGTACAGGCGGTGGTACGGGTCGATGACGCCGGTCTCGCGGGACGAGCCGATCGGGCAGCCGCCGAGGAAGTGGGCGGTGAGCGGGGTGCCCATCAGTTCGCCGACGTTGGAGCCGGCGAAGCCGTTGATGTCGGCGGCGAGGGCGGAGGCGGCCTCGGACGCCGCCTTGATCTGCTTGGGGTTGGGGCTGCCGTGGCCCTGGCGCGCCGTCAGCAGGCCCTTGCCCACGCCCGTCCGCTTCAGGTACGTCGTCAGGGAGTTGTCCAGCGACTGCATCACCAGGCCGATGATGGTCCGCTCCGACCAGCGGCGGTTGGACAGGGAGCGCAGGACGAGGACGGGGTGGCGGGCGGCGTTCGCCAGCCAGCCGGCCACCCGCGACGAGCCCTCCGCGTACGGGACCTGGAGGATCGACAGGCTGCCCATCGAGTTGGAGCCCTTGCCGTAGCGGACCGGTTCGATGTGGGTGTTCTCGTCCGGGTGGATGGAGGAGGTGATGGCGACACCGCGGGTGAAGTCGGCCTTGGCGTGGCCGGTCGCCCTGCGGTAGCGGCGGTCGTCGGTCTGGGCGCCGACCAGCGCCTCGGAGTTGGTGCGGGTCAGCTCCCCCAACCGGTCGGAGAGGTGCGGCAGCCGGCCGTTCGCCTTCATCCGGTGCAGCAGGGTCTGGGTGCCGTAGGTGCCGGCGGCGAGGACGACCCTGCGGGCCGTGAAGGTCCTGCCCGCCGCCTTCTTCCTCCGGTCGGTGGGGAGGGTGGCCACGGCGTAGCCGCCCCGCGAGTCGTCCGTGACCGACATGACCGTCGTCAGGGGGTGGACGACCGCTCCCGCCTTCTCGGCGAGGTAGAGGTAGTTCTCGTTCAGGGTGTTCTTCGCGCCGTGGCGGCAGCCGGTCATGCACTCGCCGCACTCGGTGCAGGCCCGGCGGGACGGGCCCGCGCCGCCGAAGTACGGGTCCGGGACCTCCTCGCCCGCCCGTGCCCTGACCTTTCCGTCGGCGTCCTGGCCGTCCCCGAAGAAGACGCCGACCGGCGCCATGTGGAAGGTGTCCCCGACGCCCATCCGTTCGGCCGCCGCCTTCAGGTGCACGTCGGAGGGGGTCGTGGTCGGGTTGAGCCGGACGCCGAGCATCCGCCGGGCCTGGTCGTAGTACGGCTTCAGTTCCTCCTGCCAGTCGGTGATGTCCCGCCACTGCGGGTCGTCGAAGAAGGCCTTCGGCGGTACGTACAGGGTGTTGGCGTAGTTGAGGGAGCCGCCGCCGACGCCCGCGCCGGCCAGGACCATGACGTTGCCCAGCAGGTGGATGCGCTGGATCCCGTACAGGCCGAGCTTCGGGGCCCAGAGGTAGTTCTTCAGGTCCCAGGAGTTCCTGGGGAGGGTGGCGCGGGTGAAGCGGCGGCCGGCTTCCAGCACGCCGACGCGGTACCCCTTCTCCGTGAGGCGGAGCGCGGTGACGGAACCGCCGAAGCCCGAGCCGACGACGATGACGTCGTAGTCGTACACGGCCTCGTCCCGGGGCCGGACGGAGTTCTCCTGTGACACGTGCTCTCCTCGTTGAGAACGGGTGCTGTCTAGCGGAAGCGGAAGGCCTTCATCAGCCGCAGGCTGCGGCTCATGAACCGCGCGTACTGCTCGTCGTCCATGCCGAGCGCGGGCGCCATCGGCAGCAGCCGCTGCTGGGCGACGGTCTGGGCCTCGGTGTACTTGAGGATGCCCTCGGAGCCGTGGCGCCGGCCGAGGCCGGAGTCCTTCATGCCGCCCATGGGCGACTGGACGCTGCCGTAGGCGGGGGCGTAGCCCTCGTTGACGTTGACCGTGCCGGTGCGCAGCCGGGCGGCGACCTCGCGGCCGCGGCGTCCGTCCCTGGTCCACACCGAGGCGTTCAGGCCGTACGGCGTGGAGTTGGCGAGGTCGATCGCCTCGTCGTCGGTCGTGAAGCGGTAGACCGAGACGACCGGGCCGAAGGTCTCCTCCGTGCACACGGACATCGGTTCCGTCACGCCGTCGAGGATCGTCGGCTCGTAGAAGTACGGGCCGACGTCGGGGCGGGCGACACCGCCGGCCACCACCGTCGCGCCCTTCGCCACGGCCTCGTCCACGTGCCGCTTCACCGTCTCCAGCTGGCGTTCGCCGACGAGGGACCCCATGTCGGCGCCGTAGGCGAGGGAGGTGCCCAGGCGCATGGCCCCGGTGCGGGCGGCGAAGCGCTCCAGGAAGGCGTCCGCGACCGACTCGTGCACGAACAGCCGCTCGATGGAGATGCAGAGCTGGCCCGCGGAGGAGAAGCAGGCGCGGACGGCGCCGGCCGCCGCCTTCTCCACGTCGGCGTCCTGCAGGACCAGCATGGCGTTCTTGCCGCCGAGTTCGAGGGAGACCCCGACCAGGCGGGCGGCGGCGCCCTGGGCGACCTCGCGGCCGGTGCGGGTGGAGCCGGTGAAGGAGACGTAGTCGGCGTGCCGGACGACCTCCGGGCCGACGACCGGACCGTCGCCGAGGACGACCTGGAAGACCCCGGCGGGCAGGCCGGCCTCGACGAGCAGGTCGCGGGCCCACAGGGCGGTGAGGCAGGTCTCGGTGTCGGGCTTCATCACGACCGCGTTGCCCGCGACGAAGGCGGGGAGGGCGTCGCCGACGGACAGCTCCAGGGGGTAGTTCCAGGGCGCGATCTGGCCGACGACACCGCGCGGGTGGCGCAGTTCGGTGACCTTCGTCAGGGTCGGCACGGCCCCCGCGTGCCGCTTGGGCCTCAGGTAGGCGGGGGCCTTGCGGCCGTAGTGACGGGCGGCGACCGCGACCGCCTGCACCTCTTCGTGGGCGTGGAGCCGGGCCTTGCCGGTCTCCAGCTGGATCAGGTCGAGGACCTCGGCCTGGCGCTCCAGCACCAGGTCGTGGAAGCGGAGCAGGACCGCGGCGCGCTCCCGCACGGGCACCCGCGCCCACACCTGCTGGGCGGCCCGGGCCGCGGCGAACGCCTTCTCCACGTCCTCGGGGGTGGACTCGGGCAGGTCGGCGAGCTTCTCGCCGGTGAACGGCGTGTGGTTCGCGGTGCGCCCGGAGCCGACGACGCCCTTGGTCAGGTGGGCGACGAGCTGGGGGGTGACCACGTCGGCGGCGGTGCGGACGCCGGTCGGGGCGGGGGCGAGGGGATTGGTACCGGCCGTGGTCGTCACGTCGGTCGTGGTCGTCGCGCCGGTCGTGTCCGGGGCCTGCGAGTCCGTCATGAGGCGCAGGGTATGACGCGGGGAGGGCTTTTGGTACCCGTCGGTAATGGGCATTCACCGACCACACACACGACGCCAGTGGTCACTGGCAACGAACGCGCTGATCAGGGCGTTGTTCCACGACCTCCGGTGAAACTACGGCGTCTCGATCCGCAGCCGGTCGCGGGCCGCCCTGAAGACCGCGGTGCCCCGCTGCTCGTCCGGTGTGCCCTTCGGCATGTCGACGCGCAGCTCGTACATCCGGTCGTCGTCGGTGAGGACGAACAGCTCCATCACCCGGGTCGGGGAGCCGGCCGGGCCGTAGGTGGTGTCGGCGAGGACGGCCCCGTGGCCCCGGAAGGTGGTGGGGGTGGTCCGCGTCCGCGCACCGCCGTCGTGGCCGTCCCGGGTCTCGTGCGCCTCGGCGGCCCGGCCGGCCGGTGAGGCGGGTGCGCTGTCCCACTGGGTGAGGCGTACGTCCACGGGGCCCGCCGAGTAGACCACCAGCCGGGGCTGGTCGCTCGCGCTTCCCCGGCGGGCGGACTCCCGGTACCGGGCGGGGAGGGAGAGGACGGCGTCCATGCCGGGCTCCCGGTGGGCCGTCCAGGAGGCGGGGGAGGAGCTCGCCGCGGGGGCGGGGCCCGACGCGACCGGCCCGTGCGACGCGGTCCGGTCGGTGGCCGCCCCGCTGTCGGGCCCCCAGAGGACGGACGTGCCGAGCCAGGCGCCACCGGCGAGAACGGCGGAGAGGAGGGCGAGGGGAGCGGGACGCCGGAGGAGGGGGCGCCGGTCTCCCGGGCCTGTCGCGGGGCCCGGCCCGCTCTCCCCCACGGCGCCGTCGGCGCGTTCCGGCCCCGGCCGTGCCGTCCCCGGGTCGTCCCCGGGCCGCCGCGGTCGCCGCACGTGCTGCGGCCCGGCCTCCTCCGCCCCCTCCCCCGCCTCGTCGGGGGACGGCGGCTCCGGTCGCCCCTCCGTCACGGCCTCCAGCGCCGCGGCGACCTCCGCCGGGTCCGGCCGCCGGTCGGGGTCCCGGACCAGGAGCCGGCGCAGGAGCGGACCCAGGGGGCCGGCCCGTTCCGGCTCGGGCGGGTCCGCGGCGAGGATCGCGGCGAGCGTGGCCTTGGGGGTCGTACGGCGGAACGGGGACCGGCCCTCGACGGCGGTGTGGAGGAGGACGCCCAGGGACCACAGGTCGCAGGCGGGGCCGGCGCCGCGGCCGGACATCCGTTCCGGGGCGACGAACTCCAGGGAGCCGACGGACTCGCCGCCGCGGGTGAGGGACTCCTCCCCCTGGACGTGCGCGATGCCGAAGTCGGTGAGGACGACGCGGCCGTGGGCGCCGAGCAGGACGTTGGCGGGTTTCACGTCGCGGTGGACGATGCCGACGGCGTGGGCGGCGCGCAGGGCGCCGAGGACGGCGAGGCCGATGCGGGCGGCCTCGGCGGGCGCCAGGGGTCCGCGCCGCAGCACCTCGTCCAGGGACTCGCCGCGGACCAGCTCCATCACGATCCACGGCGGGCCGTCCGGTCCGGCCCCGTCCTCCTCCACGACGACGTCGTGGATGGAGACCGCGCAGGGGTGGTCGACACGGGCGGCGGCCCGGGCCTCCCGGTAGAGGCGGTGGGCGGCCCGCCGGTGCGACTCGTCCTCCGGGCCCCCGGGCAACCGGGGCTGTTTGACCGCGACTTCGCGTTCCACGAGTTCGTCGCGGGCCCGCCAGACGGTGCCCGTGCCACCGGAGCCGATACGTTCCAGCAGCCGGTAACGGCCGCCCACCGTACGGCCCTTGCCGTCTCCGGGGTCCCCGCCAGCACTCATGCCCCATGCCTACCACGAGCGGGCCCCCGTACCCACCGTCCCGGCCCGAACCGCCCCGCGCACCCGGTGCGCGGCGGCCGTCAGAGCTTGTCCAGGTCCAGGTTGGCGATCGCCGTCCGGGCGACCTCGCGGCCGCGCTCCGTGAAGTCCCCCTTGCCGGGGTAGCCGACGGTGAGGCGGTACATGTCGCCGGCCGAGGACTTGTAGTAGAAGACGCTCAGCTCGCGGGGGCGGGGGTCCTGGGTGTCGTCGGTGGTGTACGCGATCGTGTTCTGCGCGGCCTTGCCGCCGTGGAAGGTCGCCTTGTCGTCGGGCCGGGTCCGCGGTCCCTTCGGCATGTCGAGCCGGTAGCTGCCGTTGTCCATGAACTCGTCGTTGTCGGCGTACATCTCGGCCGCCGCGGACGCCTTGATCTCGCCGCCCGCGTCCTCCGCCTTGCGCTCCACCGACAGCACGATCGAGACGGCGCCGCTCGGGTCGGTGTAGCTCACCCAGTGGCTGCTGTCGGAGGACCGGTCGGGGACCCGCTGCCGGTATCCGTCGGGCACCGCCAGCGTGGCCGTGACGTCCTTCACGTGGGCCGTCTTCCAGCCGTCCGGCAGCGGCCCCGCGAACGGGTCGGCGATCACCAGGTACGCCGCCACCGCCGCCGCCACGACCGTGGCCCCGAGCCCGGCCCACGCCGCCCGCCCGAACCGGAGGCGCGCCCGGGGGGCTTCGGTGCGCGGCACGGCCTGGGTGGGCGTCGGCGCCGGCGGGTCGGCGGCGCGCTCCAGCAGGGCGCGGACCTGCGCGGCCTGCGGACGGCGGGCCGGGTCCTTCTCCAGCAGGCCGTTGACGGCCTCGGCGAGCGGGCCCCGCGCGGCGGCGGGCGGGGCGGGCGCGGCGTTCAGCACGGACTGGAGCGTGGCCGGGGTGTTGCTGCGGCGGAACGGCGAGACGCCCTCCGTCGCCGTGTACAGCACGACGCCCAGGGACCACAGGTCGGACGCCGGGCCCGGGCGCTGGCCCAGCACCCGCTCGGGCGCGATGTACTCGGGGGAGCCGACGAAGCCGCCGGTGTCGGTCAGGTTCGTCTCGCCCTCGATCTGGGCGATGCCGAAGTCGGTGAGGACGACGCGGTCGTGCCGGCCGAGCAGGACGTTGTCCGGCTTGACGTCCCGGTGCAGGATGCCGGCCGCGTGCGCGGCCTCCAGCGCGCCGAGCACCTGCAGACCGATCCGGGCCGCCTCGCGCACCCCGAGCGTGCCCTCCTGCAGGGCGCTGCCGAGCGAGCGCCCGTGCACCAGCTCCATCACGATCCACGGCTGTCCGTCGACGACGGCGACGTCGTGGACGTTCACGACCGCCGGATGGTCCAGCCGGGCCGCTGCCCGCGCCTCGCGCCGCATCCGTTCGAAGGCGTTGGCCCGTTCGCGTTCGGGAAGGTGGTCCGGGACCCGGGGTTCCTTGACGGCGACCTCGCGGTCCACCGTCTCGTCCTTGGCGCGCCATACCGTGCCCATGCCGCCGTGCCCGAGCTTGGCGACGAGCCGGTAGCGGCCCGCGATGAGCCGCCCGGCGCCCGGTTCCTGCGGGGCGGAGACGGACTGCGGGGCGGAGACGGACTGCGGGGCGCCGACGGCCTGCGGGGCAGCGGCGACCTGCGGGGTGGGCGCGGAGGCGGCCCGAGGGGTGGGCGCGGCGGAGGACGGCGCGGTCCTGCCGGCCGGCTGCGGGGACGCGGCGGCGGACTGCGCCGGGACGGCCGCCGGGCGCGACGGTCGCGGCGACTGCTGCGGCCGTTGCGACTGCGGCTGCGGCGACTGCTGCGGCTGCGGAGGTTGCAGAACAAAACTCGTCGTGTCGTCGGCCCCGTGGCCGGTTCCCCCGTGGTGACTCATGCGTCCATCCATATCGCGCCACGCGGACCCGTTTCCACCGGCCGTGCGCACCGGTCACAGAGCCGTGACGCGGACCGCGCCTTATCTCCCCTTCATGCCGGTACGAGCGTGTCGACCGCCACGTCGAAGTACTCCCGCGCCTCCCGCGTCATCCCGACGGGCGCCGACACCCACACGTCGTACAGCCGCCCGCCCTCCTCCCAGCACAGGTCGAAGGTGTGCCGGGGGCCCTCCGCCGCGGAGAAGCCGTTCCAGGTGAACTCCCAGAGCGCGGCGGGCCGTCCGTCGCGCGTGGTCTCGGTGACCCGGCCGTCGCGGTAACCGGGGTTGGTCCGCGGGCCCTGGGCGGCCGACCTCTCCAGCACGCCGAGCGGACCGCCGGGACCGGGACCGGTGACCTTGATGCCGAGCCGGAAGGTCTGTCCCGGCGACATGTAGAAGATCCGCTCCCCCTGCGGGACCCGCGTGAACCCCTGCGGCACCGCGAGCGCGAACCCCGCCGGGTCCTCGGCGACGCGGTAGCCGGAGGGAGCGCTGGGCCGGTCCTGGTGGGTGGCGGTCGAGGAGGAACCGCTCACCGCGGGCGTCCGCGTCGGCGTACCGGGCCCGGCACCGCCCCGGTCCACCAGCAGCGCCGCCGCCGAGACCCCCGCCCCGGCCATCGCGGCGACCAGCAGCGCGGCCACCAGCACGCCGCGCGTGGGCCGCTCCCGGCCGGGCGCGCCGGACGCGGTGGACGGATCGGAAGCGCCGGCGGGGACCGACGGACCGAAAGGACCGGAAGGGCCGGAAGGACCGGCGGGGGCGGAGAGGAGCGCGAGGCGCTGACGGGACGGGCCGGCCCGCGTCGGCGTGTACCCGGTCCGCGCCGGCGCCGGGGGCGTACGCCCCGTCTCCAGGTAGGCGCGCAGCATCCGTTCCGCCTCCGCCGCGCCCAGCCGCCGCTCCGGATCCCGCTCCAGCAGTCCCCGGACGACGGGCAGCAGCGGCGCCGCCTGCGGGGGCGTACGGATCTCGGCGAAGACCACGGCGTGCAGGATGCCGCCCAACGAGTCGCGGCGAAAGGGCGATTCGCCGCTCAGGGCCGTGCACAGCAGCGCGCCCAGCGACCACAGGTCGGAGGCGGGACCGGTGCGCTCCCCGGACATCCGCTCCGGCGCGGTGTACTCGGGCGAGCCGACGAACGAACCGGTCTCGGTGAGCGTGGTGGCGCCCGTGACCTGGGCGATGCCGAAGTCGGTGAGGACGGCGCGTCCGGTGGCGGACTCGACGAGGACGTTCGCCGGCTTGATGTCGCGGTGCAGGACCCCGGCCGCGTGGGCGGCGCGCAGGGCGCCCAGCAGGTCGGCGCCGATCCGGGCGGCCTCGTGCGCCTCGACGGGGCCGCGTGCGGAGATCCGGTCGGCGAGCGAGCCGCCGTCGATCAGCTCCATCACGATGCAGGGACGTTCGTCCTCCTCGACGACGTCGTGCACGACGATGACGTGCGGATGCCGCAGCTGGGCGACCGCCCGCGCCTCCCGCAGCGTCCGGTCACGGCGGGCACGCGCCTCCTCCGCGGAGAGGGAGTCGTCCGGGACCAGCTCCTTGACGGCCACCTGTCGCCCCAGCAGCCGGTCGGTGGCCCGCCACACGACTCCCATGCCACCGCGCCCGAGTCTCTCCTCGAGCCGGTAGCGGCCCGCGATGACCCGGGTCCCGCCGGCCCCCTCGGTCCCCATGCGCCCCATCATGCCGCACCGGACGCCCGGCCTCCGGGGCGCCGACCGGCCAAGTCGCGGACGGCGTCACGAGGTGCTCCGCGGCTCCCGCCAGCTCTGCAGCACGGCCCTGAACTGTTCGAGGGCGGTGTCCCAGTCCTCCGCGGGCGACGACATGTAGATCACGTACTCCGTGCCGTCGCGGGAGAGGTACGTCTCCTCGATCGCGCGCCGCGGGCCGGGGAAGTCCGTGTCCTTGGCGAGGGCGGTCCAGGTGTACTCCCACTCTGCGCCCTCGCGGTCGCGGTAGACGTTCCGCTCGAGGGTCACCCGCCGGTAGTCGACCAGCCGCTGGAGCTGCTGCTCGAGGTCGACCTGGTGGGCGTAGGGGTCGTCGTAGTCCGGGGACGCGTCGACGGCGATGCGGACGAAGTGCTCACCGCCGTCGGGCGTGTAGTCGATCTGCTTCAGGTCGCCGTCGTCCTGGTACACCTGCCGCTCCCAGCCCTCGGGCAGGGAGAGGGCGAAGCCGAGGGGATCGGTGATCTCCCGCGTCGCCCGGCCGGTGCCGCCGGGTGTGGGCTCCGACGCCGACGAGGAAGCCCGGGAGCCGGGCTCCCGGTCCCCGTCCCGCTGCTGCATCACCACCGCCGTGCCGCCTCCGACCAGCGCGGCGACGGCGATCACCAGCGCGAGCGTGCGCAGGTGACGGCGGCGGGCCGACGGCCGCGCCGGGGCCGGGGGCCGCGCCGGGCCGAGGTCGGGGGCGCCGACGGCGGTCGGGACGGTCATGGGGTGCTGGGGCGCGGTGGCGCCCGGCGGGAGGGGGCCGGACGTCTCCGGCGCACGGCCGTACCGCCCGGCGGACGGGTGGTGCGCACCGCTGCCGTGCGCGTCCCGGCCGGGCCGGCCGGTTCCCGTGTACCGGGTAGGCACGAACTCCTGCGCCGCGTCCGGCCGGCGGCCCTCCGCCGCCTCGGCCAGCAGGTGCTCGGCCTGAGCCGTGTCGGGGCGGGCCGCCGGGTCCTTGCGCAGCAGGGCGGTGATCACGGGCCCGAGGGGGCCGGCGTACCGGGGTTCGGCGGCCTCCTCCTCGACGACCGCCTGCATGGTGCTCAGCGGCGAGGTGCGGCGGAACGGCGAGCGTCCCTCCACCGCCGTGTACAGCGTCGCGCCGAGCGCCCACAGGTCGCAGGACGGGCCGGGGTCCTGACCGCGCACGCGCTCGGGGGCGAGGTAGTCGACGGAGCCGACGACCTCACCGGTGCGGGTGATCGTGGTGTCGCCCTCGATCTGGGCGATGCCGAAGTCGGTGAGCAGGACCCGGCCGTCGTGGGCGAGGAGCACGTTGCCGGGCTTCACGTCACGGTGCAGGACGCCGGCCGCGTGCGCGGCGCGCAGGGCGCGCAGCACCCACAGTCCGATCCGGGCGGCCTCGGTGGGCTCGACGCGCCCGTCCTCCTTGACCGCGTCGGCGAGCGAGCGGCCCTCGACCAGCTCCATCACGATCCAGGGGCGGCCGTCGTGTTCGAGGACGTCGTGCACGGTGACGACGGCGGAGTGGTTGATCCGCGCGGCCGCGCGGGCCTCCGCCCGGGTGCGCGCGAGCAGTCGCTCCTGGTCGCTCTCGGAGACGTAGAGGGCAGCGGTCAACTCCTTGATGGCGACGCCCCGGTGCAGCAGCTCGTCGTGTGCGCGCCACACCCGGCCCATGCCGCCGTTGCCGATGCTGTCGGCGAGCCGGTAGCGGCCCGCGACGAGCGAGCCCTGCATCTGATTCACGTTGCCCCGCAATGCTCTTGACAGGATCAGCGTAAAGACCGGCCCGCGTCCGGGGAACCGGCGGGGCCCCACGGAAACCGCACTGTGACGGTTGTCGCTTCCGCGGCGAACGCGGAACCAACTGGGCTGCCCCGCAGGCCGGCTGGGGCTACCGGCGGGTCACCGGCGGGACGTCCGCCGGCCCGTCCCGGCGCGACCGCGCCTAGCCGGTGTACTGGTAACTGGCCGTCGCCTGCTCGAACAGCCGCGTCACCTCGTCCCGTTCGGCCTCCGGGCCGCGCAGCTGGACGACGTGGTAGCGCCCGTCCAGGAGGATCGCGAGGTTGCGCACGAACAGTTCGCGCCCGTCGTCCGCGGTCCAGGTGAACTGCCCCTCGGCCATCGTCCGCCCGCCCACCTGGATCGTCCGCAGCCCGGAGGCGGTGGCCCAACTGGAGTCGCGGTAGGGCTGGAGCTCGCTCTCCTTCTCCCGCTGGTAGGCCATCGGGTCGCTGCCGTACCGGGAGGCGGCGTCCCGCCCGGGCACGATGATCAGCTCGAAGCCGCTGTGCGCGTAGACCACCTGTCCGCGCCCGTTCTTCGGGGAGCGCTCCCAGCCGTTGGCGACGGCGATCCGGAAGCCCTCGGCGTCCTTGCGCAGGGTGAAGCCGTCGGGGAGGTCGCCCCCGGACTGCGTCCCGGTGGCGCCGGATCCCGAGGAGCCGGAGGACGCGGAGGCGCTGCCGTCCGGCGCCGGCGAGCCCTGGTCGTCGGGCCGGGGCTCACTGCTCGCCTCGGGCGCCTGTCCGGCCTGGCCGGCGGCCCCGGTCCGCTCGGCTCCCGTCGTGCCGCCCGCGCCCTGCTCGTCGGCCTTGGACATGAAGAGCACGGCGTACGCGATGACCGCGGCCAGCGCGAGCAGGACCAGCAGGAGCAGCGTGCGGCCCAGGCTGCGGGGCGAACGGGTCGTCTCGCGCCGGTCCCGTTTGTGCCGCCCGCTGGTCGCGGGCAGCCCGGCACGCCGCCGGCGCACCAACTCGCCCTTGCGGCGCACGATCGGCAGCCGGCGCGGGTCGGCGGGCGGCGCGGCGACGACGTGCGTGCCCGCCTCCGGTTCCGGCGCCGAACGCACCAACGAGCGCAGCCAGCCGCGCAGTTCCTCGAAGCCGAGACGCTCGGTGGGGTCCTGGCGCAGCAGCGACTCCACGACGGGCCTCAGCGGCCCGCACTCCTCGGCGAAGGCCGGCGGTTCGGCGCACACCATCTGCACCAGGTCCGCCGTCGACTCCTCCGGGTACGGCGCGTGTCCCTGCACGGCGCGGAAGAGCAGCGCGCCGAGCGCCCAGAGGTCGGTCGCGGGGCCGATGGGCGCGGCCAGCTGCCAGTTCTCGTGCACGGGTCCGGCCTGCTCCGGCGCCCATCGCTCGGTGACGGGTCCGACGACGGCCATCCGGGCCTGCCGCGCCCGCTCGGCGGCCAGCGCGGTGGCGGGTCCGCGCCGTGCCCCGGTCCCGGCCGCCGGCTCGTCCCACCCGGCGCCCGCCCCGGCGCCGCGCGCGGGCACGGGAGCGTCCGGACCGACGCCCTGCGCCGGTACGGCACGCCCCGTCTGCACGCCGTGCGGCGGGACGGGGACCTGTCCGGCCGGACCCGTGGTCCCGGGCGCCGCGCCACTCGGGCCGGGCGCGCCGCGCACCCCGTAGGGGTCGGCGATCTGCCCCGGAGGCGTGCCCCACGGACCACCGGGTCCCGTCTCCCGCCCCGTCCCGAGCGCATACGGCGCCGGTGCGGGGCCCGCCCCGGTGTCGCCCTCGGCCGGGGTGCGGGCGCCCGGCAGCGCCGCCCGCCCGCTGCGCTGGGCCTCCTGCACCCGGGCCGCCGCCAGCGCCCCCGCGCGGTACGCGGCGATCGCGCCGGCCCGCGCCGCACGGATGTCCTCACCGGTCTCGCCGCCGGGTTCCGGGGTCCTGCGGGCCACCGCGCCGGAGGCCCCGTTCGCCGGCTCGGCCGCCGCCGGCAGCCCGCCGGCCGCCCGTGCCTCGATCGCCGCCCGCCGCGCGGCCTCGGGATCCGCCGCGGCCCCGCCGCCGGCGGTGAACCCGCCCGGCCCCGGCCGGCCCCCGGCGCCGGGTCCCGGGGCGCCGCCGAACCCGGTGCTCCCGGCGCCCGGGCCCACCGGTCCGCGCAGCCCCGCGGCCTCCTGTGCCGGGCCGCCCGCCGCGCCCTCGTGCCGCTCCTCGCTCTCGTCGGCCGGCACCGGGTCGTACCCGCACAGCGCTTCCTCCGCCGCCCCGACGGCCAGCCCGGTCAGCATGACCCGGCCGTCGTCGCAGACGAGGACCGTACGCGCGGTGATGTTCCGGTGCACCCAGCCGTGCGCGTGCAGCACCCGCAGGGCCATGAGCACGTCGGAGGCGACCTCCGCCGCCCGGTACGGCGTCAGCGGCTTCTCGGCGAGCAGCGCCGCCAGCGGCCGGGCGGCCACCCACTCGCTCACGATCCACAGCGAGCCGCCCTCGGCGAACACGTCGAACACCTGGTCCAGTCGCGGGTGGTCGGGAATGCTCGCCGCGGCCTGTGCCGCCTCCACCGCCCGCCGCACGGCGGGGTCGGCGGGCCCGCGCGCACGCGTGCCCGGGCGTCCGGCCGGACGCCCGCCACCGCGCTCCCGCGCCGTGAACCCCTCGGGCAGCCCCTCCGCGTCGAGCACCTCCGCCTCGACGACCTCCGGCAACGGCACCTGCCGGACCAGGACTTCCTGCCCGCTGTAGGTGTCGAAGGCCCGGGTCTCGGTGAGTTCGTACTCGTCGGAGGGCGGCAGGGGCAGGCGGTAGCGGTCGGCGAGCACGCGCCCCGCGTAGTCGTCCACGTCTGCCTCCCCCGGGCCCACCCGGTCGGTCAATTCCGTTCGCTCAGCGAGCCGTTCCAGCCGTGTCCGGCCGGATCCCGCCGCCCAGCCGGATGCGTACGGTCCGCAGGCACTCACGATACGTGCCGGAGGCAACTCGCAAAGAGGGGATGCCGGATCTGACGCCTCGAACACGCGGTGTCCGCGCACCGCGCCCCCGTCCGCCGTCGGGGACCGACCCCGCCTACTTCTTCGGCGCGAACGTCTCCGTCAGCGTCTTCCAGGTGCTCTGCCGCAGGTCGCCGTCCCACGCGGCGGACTTCGCCGTGTACATCAGCGCGTACCCCTGGTGGTCGTTCACCACGAACCCGCGGTCGATCGTGCGGTAGGCGGTGCCGCCGTCCGCGTAGGTGAACTCCCAGTCGGCCGTGTTCCAGCCGCGATAGTCCACCTTCTCTATCCGGATCTTCTGGTACTGCGAGCGCCTCATGCCGCGCTCCTGGTTCTCCCAGTCCGCGACGGGATCGTCCTTGGGCGTGGTCGTCCAGGCGACGAGCAGCTTCTGCCCGTCGGGCCCGGTGAACCGGTCGCCCGCCGCGTCCGAGGAGCTGTACTTCCACCCGGCGGGCAGCCCGATCGAGTACCCCTGCTTCCCCGAGTACGTCGTCGACGCCGTGCTGTTCTCGGTGGCGGAGACGCCGGACCCGGTGCTCCGGGCCGTGGAGGGAGTGGTGCCGGGCGTGCTGCCGCCGGAGTCGTCGTCGGCCGACCCGGACTGCGACGCCGACCCGTCCGTACGGGTCCCGCCCGTCTCGTCCTGCTTGGTGTCGGTGCTCGCGCTCCCGCTGGCGACGGCCTTCGAGCCGCCCGGCGAGCCGCTCGCCTTGTCGTCGTCCCCGCCGAGCGTGAGCGCCAGCACCGTGCCGAGGACGGCGAGCACCACCACCACGGCGATGATCACCAGAGTCCGCTTCGGCACCACGTCGGTGATCGGCGCCCTGGGCACGGGCCGCGGCGGCAGGTCCGGCGGCGTCATCACGGGCCACCCGGAGCTCCGGCCGCTCGCGCCGCCACGGCCCGTACCGGAACCCTGGACGCCGTGGGCGCCCCGCGCGCCACGGTCGGTCGTCCGGCTGCCGCCGGCCCCGGCCGCGGGGCCGGACACGGGGACGGACGCCGAGGCCGCCGTGGCCGCCGTCTTCGGCCTGGCCGGTGCCGCGGGCGCGGGGGACGCGGCGGCAGCGGCCGCCGGGCCGCGCTTCGCCGCGTCGTTCGACTTCCGGGACCCGGAGGGGGCGGCACCGTCGGCCGACTTGGCGCGGGCCGCGGCCGAGGTGGCCGTCCCCGCCGCGACGGCCGCCTTGCGCACGGACCGCAGGGCCCCGCGCAGCTTCTCGGCCGCCTCGCCGCCCACGGAGCTCCCGGAGCCCTCCGGCGGGACCGGCAGCGGCACGAGCTTCGTCGCGTCGGCCGGCTCGGCCTCCCCGGGACCGGGGGCGTGGATCACCGCGTTGAGCTTCTTCCGCGCACCGGCGTCGTCGAGCCGGAGCGCGGGGTCCTTGGTGAGCAGGCCGTAGATGACGTCCCTGAGCGGACCGGCGTTCTTCGGCTCCTCCAACGGCTCCGTCATCACCGCCGTGAGCGTCGCGATCGCGGAGCCCTTGTCGTACGGGGGCGAGCCCTCGACCGCCGCGTACAGCAGGCCGCCGAGCGACCACAGGTCGGCCGCCGGTCCCGGCTTGTGACCGCGGGCCCGCTCCGGGGAGATGTAGGAGGGCGCGCCGACGAGCATGCCGGTGGAGGTGATGGACGGATCGCCCTCGACCTGGGCGATGCCGAAGTCGGTGAGCACGACCCGGCCGTCCTCGGCGATCAGCACGTTCGACGGCTTCACGTCGCGGTGCAGGATCCCCTCCCGGTGGGCCGACCGCAGCACGTCGAGGATCGCGAGCCCGACCTCGGCCGCCCGCTTCGGCTCCAGCACGCCGTCCTCGCGGATGACCTCGGCGAGCGACTTGCCCTCGACGAGCTCCATCACGATCCACGGCCGGTCGTCCTCGTCGACCACGTCGAAGACCGTCACCGCGCTGTTGTTGCGGATCCGCGCGATGGCCTTGGCCTCGCGCAGCGTCCGCGTGATCAGCCGGCGCTTCTCCTCCTCGTCGATGTTCGACGGGAACCGCAGCTCCTTGACGGCGACCGTCCGCCCGAGGGTCTCGTCCTCGGCGCGCCACACCGTACCCATGCCGCCGCGGCCGAGTACGTCTCCCAGCCGGTACCGCCCGGCGAGGAGACGTGCGCTCTTGTCCTGACGGGATGCCCCCGCCCGCTCCGCCTCCGACATGCGTCCCCTCATGCAACCCGCCCTGACAGAGCCTCCATTGTCCCTCACCCGACAAGTGCCCGACGCCCAGGGTGCCCTTCGCCGCACCACAGGACCGTCGCATTCCGGCCAGAAGGTGCAGCACGCTCCGGCCAGAACCCGAAATAGCCTCCTACCAGGCCCCGGAACCGCCTCCGCCCGGCACGCGAAACGGCCTCCGGACGGCTCCCGGAACAGTCTTCGGCCAGTCCGCGGAACCGCCGTCACCCGTCCCCGGGAAGCGCCGCCGGCCCATCACCGCGACCGCTGTCGGCCCTGACGACAACCGCCGCCCCCGGCCGGCCCCGGAGAACCGCCGCCGGCCGGAACCCGGCACCACCGGGTCGTCCCCACCGGCGCACGCCCTCGACCCAGCGGGCGGACACCCCGCCCCCGACGGGCGGGCGCGCCTTCCCGACGGACGGACGCCCGGCCTGGACGGGTGAGCCCATTGGTCCGACGGGTGGTCCCCGGTGCCGTGCCCCTCCCCCGCCCTGCATGATGAGCGCGGGCGAAAGGGACCCAGGGAGGGAAGGGGCCGTGGCACGACCGCTGCGCAGGCTGCCGGCCGCCGGTGCGGTCCTGGCGGTCCTCGTCCTGACCGCGGCCGGGACCCGGACGGCCCCGACTCCGCCCACGGACGACCTCCTCCCCCTGCTCCTCACCCGGGGCAAGGCTCCCGCGGCGGCCCTGCTGGCCCGTGAGGAGACCGGCATCCGCTACGCCGAGGCCGGTCCGGGCATCGCCCGCTCCGATCACTTCCGGGCCGGCAGCGTCACCAAGACCTTCCTCGCCACCGTCGTGCTCCAACTGGCCGCCGAGCACCGCCTGTCCCTGTCCGACCCGGTGGAGCGGTACCTGCCCGGCCTGGTGCGCGGAGCCGGCAACGACGGGCGCGCGCTGACCCTGCGTTCCCTGCTCACCCACACCAGTGGCCTGTACGACTACACCCGGGACACCGGGGGCACCCTCCCCGTCACCGCTCCCGCAGCCGTCCGTATCGCCCTCACCCACCCTCCGGCCGGCCTCGGCCGCTTCGCCTACTCGAACACCAACTACGTCCTGCTCGGTCTGGTCGTCGAACAGGCCACCGGCCGCTCGTACGCCCAGGAGGCCGAGCGGCGCGTCATCTCCCCGCTGGGACTGACCGGCACCTCCTTCCCCGGCTCCCGAACCTCGCTGCCCTCCCCGCACGGCCGCGCCTACGACACGGACGGGACCGACGTCACCGAACTCGACCCGCGGGCGGCCGGAGCCGCGGGCGAGCTGGTGACCACCCTCGCCGACCTGGACCGCTTCTACGCGGCCCTCCTGGGCGGCGAGTTGCTCACCCCCCGCTGGCTGCGGGAGATGCGCGACACCCGTACCGCACACGGCTCGTACGGCATGGGCCTGTTTCCCGCGACGCTTCCCTGCGGGGTGACCGTGTGGGGCCACAACGGCCGCATCTCCGGCAGCTACGTGCGCAGCGCGGCCACCGTCGACGGCCGTCGCGTCCTCACCTTCCGCGTGAACACGACGGCGATGGCGGACCCCGGCCTCGAACCGGCCCTGCTCGCCGCCGGGTTCTGCCCTCGCACTTCCTGAAACGAGCCGGTTCCGAGCGAAGATCCCGCTTCATGACACTCGTTCGAGTGAACCCGTCACCCCGTCATCTCGTCACCCCTTGCCGGGGGAACCGAGACCGGGGCGAACACGCCCGGGGGAAGGGCGCCCAGGAGGGAAGAGGCCCGGCAGCTCGCCCCGCCCGGTCACCCTCTCCGGTCGCGCCCCGCCCCGCGCGACACCCGCCCGTCACAACGGCGCGATGTCCGGCGCCCCCAACCGCGCCGCGTCCGCCGTCAGGTCGTCGGGCTGCCGCTGCGACTCCCGCTCGGCCTCCACCCGCTTCTCGTAGTGCTGCACCTCGCGCTCGATCTGGTCCTTGTCCCAGCCGAGGACCGGCGCCATCAGCCCGGCCGCCTCACGGGCGCTGCGCGTGCCCCGGTCGAAGGTCTCGATGGAGATGCGGGTGCGCCGCGTCAGCGCGTCGTCCAGGTGTCGCGCGCCCTCGTGCGAAGCGGCGTAGACGATCTCGGCGCGCAGGTAGTCGTCGGCCGCCTGGAGCGGCTCGCCCAGCGACGCGTCCCCGGCGATGAGGTCGAGGATCTCCTCCGCCATCGTGCCGTACCGGTTCAGCAGGTGTTCGACCCGCACCACGTGCAGGCCCGTCCGCGCGGCGATGCGCGCCCGCGCGTTCCACAGCGCCGGGTAGCCCTCCGCGCCCAGCAGCGGCACGTCCTCCGTGACGCATTCGGCGACGCGCAGGTCGAGGCCGTGCACGGCCGCGTCGACGGCGTCCTTGGCCATCACCCGGTACGTCGTGTACTTGCCCCCCGCCACGACGACGAGCCCGGGCACGGGGTGGGCGACGGTGTGCTCGCGGGACAGCTGGCTGGTGGCGTCGGACTCGCCCGCGAGCAGTGGCCGCAGGCCGGCGTAGACGCCCTCGACGTCGTCCCGGGTGAGCGGCACCGCGAGGACCGAGTTCACGTGTTCCAGCAGGTAGTCGATGTCCGCGCTGGAGGCTGCCGGGTGGGCCTTGTCGAGGTCCCAGTCCGTGTCGGTGGTGCCGACGATCCAGTGCCGGCCCCAGGGTATGACGAACAGCACCGACTTCTCGGTGCGCAGGATCAGCCCGGTCGTGGAGTGGATCCGGTCCTTCGGCACGACGAGGTGGATGCCCTTGGAGGCGCGGACGTGGAACCGTCCCCGCTCCCCCACCATCCCCTGGGTGTCGTCGGTCCACACGCCGGTGGCGTTGACGACCTGCTTGGCGCGGACCTCGTACTCCCGGCCGCCCTCGACGTCCTGCACGCGGGCGCCCACGACCCGCTCGCCCTCGCGCAGGAAGCCCGTCACGCGCGCGCGGTTGGCCGCCTTCGCCCCGTACGCCACCGCGGTGCGCACCAGCGTGGTGACGAAGCGCGCGTCGTCCATCTGGGCGTCGTAGTACTGGAGGGCGCCGACCAGGGCGTCCTTCCTCAGCGCGGGGGCGACACGCAGGGCGTGACGGCGGGTCAGGTGCCGGTGCAGGGGCAGGCCGCGTCCGTGCCCGCGGGCCATGGACATCGCGTCGTAGAGCGCGACGCCCGAGCCGGCGTACAGCCGCTCCCAGCCCCTGTGCTGGAGCGGGTACAGGAACGGAACCGGCTTGACCAGGTGCGGTGCGAGCCGCTCCAGCAGCAGTCCGCGCTCCTTGAGCGCCTCGCGGACGAGGGCGAAGTCGAGCATCTCCAGATAGCGCAGGCCGCCGTGGATCAGTTTGCTGGACCGGCTCGAGGTGCCCGAGGCCCAGTCGCGTGCCTCGACGAGGCCCGTCGACAAGCCGCGGGTGACGGCGTCGAGGGCGGTGCCCGCGCCGACCACGCCGGCTCCGACCACCAGCACGTCCAGTTCGCGCCCGGCCATCGCCGCCAGTGACTCGGCTCGCTGTTCCGGGCCCAGTGTCGCTGTCCTCACTGCTGCCTCCCGCTGTCGGTCGCATCGGCCGCACCGCTCGGGGCGAGGCCCGGTCCGTACCCCCCATGCCCAGATTCTGACCGGGTTGCCCGACTTCAGCCACCACTCACCCCCAGCCTGTGGACAACTCTCGCGGAACCGGAGCGGGCATGCCGGGGGACGACGCCGATCAACAAGCCGCCCAACACAGCCGATCAATCCCACATAACGGTCATATTTACTCCTAGTCTGACATTGCGCTCGCCCGTCCTGTCCACTGGGCTTGCGCGCCTGTCCCGCTTCGGTTACTGGGAAGGACGGCCCACACGCCATGCCCGCAGACCTCGCCGTCATCGGACTCGGCCCGCTCGGCGTACCTCTGGCCCAGGCCGCCGTGGCCGCCGGCATCCCCACGCTCGGCTACCGCACGGGCCCCGAAGCGGGCTCCCTCAGTCCCGCCGAACGACGCCGGATGCTCTCGGGGGGCTTCCGGCCGGCCACCAACCCGGCGGAACTGGGGCGGGTGCGCACCGCCGTCATCTGCGCTCCCACACCGCGCGACGCGGACGGCGGGCTCGACCTGAGCCAGGTGGAGACGGCCGCCCGCACGCTCGCCGGACACCTGCGTCCCCACACCACCGTGATCCTGGAGTCGCCGGTGTACCCCGGGACGACCGAGGAGTTCCTGCGCCCCCTCCTGGAGGAGGCGTCCGGTCTGCGCGCGGGCCGCGACTTCCACCTCGCCTACTCCCCCAGCCGCGTCGATCCGGGCCGCCGCGACTTCACCCCCGTCAACACTCCCAAGGTCATCGGCGGCCTCACCCCCGCCTGCACCGAGTCGGCCGCCGCCTTCTACGGCCGCCTCACCGACAAGGTGGTACGCGCGCGTGGCCTCAGGGAAGCCGAGACCGTGCAGCTCCTGGAGACCAACTTCCGGCACGTCAACATGGCCCTCGTCAACGAGATGGCCGTCCTCTGCCACGACCTGGGCGTCGACCTGTGGGACGTCATCCGCTGCGCCGAGACCAAGCCCTTCGGCTTCCAGGCCTTCCGCCCCGGCCCCGGCGTCGGCGGCCACTCCGTGCCCCTCGACAGCACGGGCCGGCCCGGCAGCCCCCTGCGCATGGTGGAACTGGCCCAGCAGGTCAACAACCGCATGCCCCGCTACGTCGTCCAGCGCGCCGCCGCCCTCCTCAACGAGCACGGCAAGTCCGCCCGCGGCGCCCGCGTCCTGCTCCTCGGCGTCACCTACAAGGCCGACCTCGCCGACCAGCAGGACACCCCCGCCCACGAGATCGCGGTCCGCCTGATGGAACTCGGCGCCGCCGTCAGTTACCACGACCCCCACGTGCCGTCCTGGAGCGTCCTGGACCGCCCGGTCCCCCGCGCCGACTCCCTCTACGAGGCCGCCTCCGACGCCGACCTGACGATCCTCCTCCAGCAGCACCGGACGTACGACCTGCAGGGACTGTCGGTGAAGGCCCAGCTGCTGCTGGACACGCGCGGGGCCACGCCCACGGGGGCGGCGCATCGGTTGTGAAGGGGGCGTGCGGGGCGCCGACGGAACCCGGGGCCGGCGGCACGGGCCGGGGCACGCCGGTGCCGTACGAAACAGGTGGAGTCCACCGCAGCGGCCACTGCGGCAGGCTCCTGGATGGATCACGGAGTGTCCGCCCCTAGTGTGCATGGGGGCGGCCGCTCACCATCCGAAAAGCCGCAAGATCCACCTCCTCCGGCACTGCACCATCCGAAGACGGAGTCGGTCCCAGCGGGTGGGCTTGCGGTGGCGTCCCCTGGGCGCCCCCTCCACGACGCCGCCCAGTGGCCCGGTGGACGACCCGTCGGAGTCGGGCCGGGCCCCGAGGGCGGGGTCCGGACCGTGTCCTGGGAAGGGGGCACCCCACACCTCTGGGGCGCCGATCCGGGCGCTGTCGCCTGCGACCCCGCTGACCGGCCCGCATGCGCCTCGAACGCAACCGCGCGCCCCCGCTCCACCCCGCACGCCCCACCCTCTGGACGCATGCGGAAGGGGCCGGTCACTCACTCGGGTGAGTGACCGGCCCCTTCCGAGGTCCAGGTCCGGGGGACCGTGGCCGGCCTACCGCCGGTGCACCGAGTCCGCCACCGTCACCTCGACGCGCTGGAACTCCTTCAGCTCGCTGTAGCCGGTGGTGGCCATCGCGCGGCGGAGGGCGCCGAAGAAGTTCATCGAGCCGTCCGGGTTGTGGGACGGGCCGGTGAGGACCTCCTCGATGGTGCCGACCGTGCCGAGGTCGACCTTCTTGCCGCGCGGCAGCTCCTCGTTGACCGCCTCCATGCCCCAGTGGTGACCGCGGCCCGGCGCGTCGGTCGCGCGGGCGAGCGGGGAGCCCATCATCACGGAGTCGGCGCCGCAGGCGATCGCCTTGGGCAGGTCGCCGGACCAGCCGACGCCGCCGTCCGCGATCACGTGCACGTACCGGCCGCCGGACTCGTCCATGTAGTCGCGGCGGGCCGCGGCCACGTCGGCGACCGCCGTCGCCATGGGCACCTGGATGCCCAGCACGTTGCGCGTGGTGTGCGCCGCGCCGCCGCCGAAGCCGACCAGGACGCCGGCCGCGCCGGTGCGCATCAGGTGCAGGGCCGCGGTGTAGGTGGCGCAGCCGCCGACGATCACGGGGACGTCGAGCTCGTAGATGAACTGCTTCAGGTTCAGCGGCTCGTGCGCGCCGGAGACGTGCTCCGCCGAGACCGTCGTACCGCGGATGACGAAGATGTCCACACCCGCGTCCACGACGGCCTTGGAGAACTGGGCCGTGCGCTGCGGGGAGAGCGCGGCCGCGGTGACCACGCCGGCGTCGCGCACCTCCTTGATGCGCCGGCCGATCAGCTCCTCCTTGATCGGGGCGGAGTAGATCTCCTGGAGGCGGCGGGTCGCCTTCTCCGCGGGCAGCTTGGCGATCTCGTCGAGCAGCGGCTGCGGGTCCTCGTACCGCGTCCACAGACCCTCGAGGTTGAGCACGCCCAGGCCGCCGAGCTCGCCGATGCGGATCGCGGTGGCCGGGGAGACGACCGAGTCCATGGGGGCGGCCAGGAACGGCAGCTCGAAACGGTAGGCGTCGATCTGCCAGGCGATCGAGACCTCCTTCGGGTCCCGCGTACGGCGGCTGGGGACGACGGCGATGTCGTCGAAGGCGTACGCCCGGCGGCCGCGCTTGCCGCGCCCGATCTCGATCTCAGTCACGTCTGTGGCCTTTCCCTGATGCGTTCAGCGTCTTCCAGTATCGCCGACCGGTACGACGAAGGCGGCGCCGGAGGTTCCGGTGCCGCCTTCGTCGGTCCTCACGCGCGCGTGAGGGTCACTTCTTGGTGCTGTAGTTCGGCGCCTCGACCGTCATCTGGATGTCGTGCGGGTGGCTCTCCTTCAGGCCCGCCGAGGTGATCCGGACGAACTTGCCGTTGTCCTGGAGCTCCGGCACGGTGCGGCCGCCCACGTAGAACATCGACTGGCGCAGACCGCCGACCAGCTGGTGGACCACGGAGGACAGCGGACCGCGGTAGGGCACCTGGCCCTCGATGCCCTCGGGGATCAGCTGCTCGTCGGAGGCGACGCCCTCCTGGAAGTAGCGGTCCTTGGAGAACGACTTGCGGTCGCCGCGGGTCTGCATGGCGCCCAGGGAGCCCATGCCGCGGTACGACTTGAACTGCTTGCCGTTGATGAACAGCAGCTCGCCCGGGGACTCCTCGCAGCCCGCGAGCAGCGAGCCCAGCATCACGGTGTCGGCGCCCGCGACGAGGGCCTTGGCGATGTCGCCGGAGTACTGCAGGCCGCCGTCGCCGATGACCGGGACGCCCGCCGCCTTGGCGGCCAGCGCGGCCTCGTAGATGGCGGTGACCTGCGGGACGCCGATGCCGGCGACCACACGGGTCGTGCAGATGGAGCCGGGACCGACGCCGACCTTGATGGCGTCGGCGCCCGCGTCGACGAGGGCCTGGGCGCCGTCGCGGGTGGCGACGTTGCCGCCGATGACGTCCACGCGCGTGTGGTTCGACTTGATCTTGGCGATCATGTCGCCGACGAGGCGGGAGTGACCGTGCGCGGTGTCGACGACGATGAAGTCGACGCCCGCCTCGATCAGGGCCTGGGCGCGCTCGAAGGCGTCACCGGCCACACCGACCGCGGCGCCGACCAGCAGACGGCCCTCGGCGTCCTTCGCGGCGCGGGGGTACTGCTCCGCCTTGACGAAGTCCTTGACCGTGATCAGACCCTTGAGGACACCCGCGTCGTCGACCAGCGGAAGCTTCTCGATCTTGTGCTTGCGCAGCAGCTCCATGGCGTCGGTGCCGGAGATGCCGACCTTGCCGGTGACCAGCGGCATCGGCGTCATGACCTCGCGCACCCGACGGGTGCGGTCGGTCTCGAACGCCATGTCGCGGTTGGTGACGATGCCGAGCAGCTTCTTCTCGCCGTCGGTGACCGGGACGCCGCTGATGCGGAACCTGGCGCAGATCGCGTCGGCCTCGGCGAGCGTGGCGTCCGGGTGGATGGTGATCGGGTCGGTCACCATGCCGGACTCGGAGCGCTTGACCAGGTCGACCTGGTTGGCCTGGTCCTCGATGGACAGGTTGCGGTGCAGCACGCCGACGCCGCCCTGACGGGCCATCGCGATCGCCATGCGCGACTCGGTGACCTTGTCCATGGCGGCGGACAGGAGCGGGATGTTGACCCGCACGTTCTTGGAGACGTACGAGGCGGTGTCGATCTCGTCGGGAGCCATGTCCGACGGGCCCGGCAGCAGCAGCACGTCGTCGTAGGTCAGCCCGAGGGTCGCGAATTTGTCGGGCACTCCGTCGACGTTGGCAGTCATGACACCTTCCCCAAATGGCCTTGATCGGTGCGGATGTCCATGCTAACGGGAAGCGCGCCTCCCACATTCCACGATTCCACGGCCCTGGACCCCGCACGGCTTCGTATGTTCGTACGACACGATCGCGCCCCTTGTTCAAAAGGGGCGCCCCGGCCCAGGAGGTTACTGCTCGGCGAGCGCCCGCAGTCTGCTCAGGGCGCGGTGCTGGGCGACCCGGACGGCCCCGGGTGACATTCCCAACATCTGACCGGTCTCCTCTGCCGTGAGGCCCACCGCGATGCGCAGCAGGAGCAGTTCCCGCTGGTTCTCCGGGAGGTTGGCCAGCAGTTTCTTCGCCCATTCGGCGTCGCTGCTCAGCAGCGCCCGCTCCTCCGGGCCGAGCGAGTCGTCCGGCCGCTCGGGCATCTCGTCGGACGGGACGGCCGTCGAGCCCGGGTGGCGCATCGCCGCGCGCTGGAGGTCGGCGACCTTGTGGGAGGCGATGGCGAAGACGAAGGCCTCGAAGGGCCGGCCGGTGTCCCGGTAGCGCGGGAGGGCGAGGAGGACGGCCACGCAGACCTCCTGGGCCAGGTCCTCCACGAAGTGGCGCGCGTCGCCGGGAAGCCGGGACAGCCGCGTGCGGCAGTAGCGCAGGGCGAGCGGATGGACGTGCGCCAGCAGGTCGTGGGTGGCCTGCTCGTCGCCGTCGACGGCACGGTGCACGAGTGGGCCGATCGCCCCCTGCGGACGGCCCGCCTCGTCTTCGCGCATCGGTCCATCGTGCCCTGCGGCCGTCCGGTCCGCGGCACCGCGCCCGTCGTTGTGCACCGAAGCGTTATGAGCAGGTGCGCCGGAACTCATCCCCTGCGCCCTCCCCTTCCGCTCGACCGACTCGTCCCCGAGGAACTCCACACCTCAAGCATGCGGCATCCGCGGCGAAACGAGCAGCGGGCGTCCGGTGAGGCCTCGTGCCGCTCCCGTCCGCGGTCCGGCGGACGGGAGCGTGCGGCGCCCTCCGGACCCCGCACGAACAGGGAGCCTCACCCATGCGCCCCCTTCAGTGACGTCGGCGTGCTCCGGGGAGGCCCGTGCCGGGGTCCGTGCGGCGGACCGGGCCGGGGCGGGGAGGGGGCCGGAGGGGTGGGGGCCGGCCCTCGCCCGCACCCGTGCCGACGGGATGCCGTTGTGCCCTTCGTCCGGCCCGGGGCCGGGCCGCCGGGAGCGCCCCAGGGCGTGTCTTCCGCATCACCCCGCAAGCCCGGGACCGGGCACGCGCATCCGCGTGACCGGACCCTGCCGCCCGCCGACGCCGACGAGGCGGCACGGCTCCGCTCCGGCCGGCCTGAGGAAGCCGGGCCGAGCCGGGGCAGCCGGGCCGAGCCGAGGGAATCGAACCGGTCCGGGAACGCCGGACCGAACCGAGGTGCCGGCCTGTTCCGACGACACCGGACCGATCCGAAGCAGGCGGACCGATCCGAAGCAGTCGGGCCGGCCTGAAGCAGTCGGACCGACCCGGAGGAGTCGGGCTGATCCGAAAGACACGTCCTAGCGGATCTCCTAGCGGACCAGTCCCCAGCGGAAGCCGAGCGCCACCGCGTGCGCGCGGTCCGAGGCGCCGAGCTTCTTGAACAGCCGGCGCGCGTGGGTCTTGACGGTGTCCTCGGAGAGGAACAGCTCGCGGCCGATCTCGGCGTTGGAGCGGCCGTGGCTCATGCCTTCCAGCACCTGGATCTCACGCGCGGTGAGCGTGGGCGCGGCGCCCATCTCGGCGGAGCGCAGCCGACGCGGGGCGAGGCGCCAGGTCGGGTCGGCGAGCGCCTGGGTGACGGTCGCGCGCAGCTCGGCGCGCGAGGCGTCCTTGTGCAGGTAGCCGCGGGCGCCGGCGGCGACCGCGAGGGCGACGCCGTCGAGGTCCTCGGCGACGGTCAGCATGATGATGCGCGCGCCAGGGTCGGCGGACAGCAGCCGCCGGACGGTCTCGACACCCCCGAGCCCGGGCATGCGCACGTCCATGAGAATCAGGTCCGAGCGGTCGGCGCCCCAGCGGCGGAGGACTTCCTCGCCGTTGGCCGCCGTCGTCACGCGCTCGACGCCGGGCACGGTCGCGACCGCGCGGCGGAGCGCCTCTCGGGCAAGCGGGGAGTCGTCGCAGACGAGGACGGAAGTCATGGCCGCCCTCCGCAGCTGATGCGCGTCACCTTGTGCCTCCAGGCTGGTACGAATCGTCACCTGTGCGGTCGACCGTCTCGGACGCCTGCCCGAGCGTTTGTGTTTTCAACCGCCTCCGCACTCTCAACGATGGTCACTCGAAAGAGTTACGGGGCTGCGTGCACTCTTCGGCACTCTACGTGAGGGGGCGGACACGGCAGAGCCAGCCACACGGACTCTCAAGCTTTCATCACAACCTGTGCCCCGTTTAGCCCCATTTCTTCCCATTCACTGGTGTCTGAGGCTAGATTCTCAATGAGTCATATTTTCATCTCCTTAGATCGTAGTTGTACGGTCGTGGGCACCGTATCCGCTCAACACGGCTACAAGGGGTCACGCAATGGCAGATTTCTCTCGCCTTCCCGGACCGAACGCGGACCTGTGGGACTGGCAGCTGCTGGCTGCCTGCCGCGGGGTGGACAGTTCCCTCTTCTTCCACCCGGAGGGTGAGCGCGGAGCGGCACGGAGCGCTCGCGAGAACTCGGCCAAAGAGGTCTGCATGAGGTGTCCGGTCCGCGCCCAGTGCGCGGCGCACGCCCTGACGGTGAGAGAGCCGTACGGCGTGTGGGGCGGACTGACCGAGGACGAGCGCGAGGAGCTCATGGGCCGAGCACGCCACCGCCTGGTGTCGGCGTCGACCAGGGGAGAGAGCGCCCCGAACAGTTGAAGTAACGTTTCTCCACAGACCCGGGGCACGCAGGCGCGTGCCCTTGCCGCATGTGGGGAGCCACCCGCGCGGCACTTCCGCGACGCACCGACGCACCGGCCCGCCGAGGCACCGACCCGTCGGACGCCCCCCGCGCCCCCTATCGTCCCTGCCGGGCGGCGGCCCGTCCCAGTTGCTCCAGCGTCGCCGCGACCGCCGGCACCTGGGCCAGGTCGGGCAGGGTGAGCGCGACGACCTCCCGCCGCACCGCGGGCTCCAGCGTCACCGCGCGCGTCCCGCGGGGCCGTACGGACTCGATCGCGAGCCGGGGCAGGACGGCGACGCCGAGGCCGGCGCCCACCAGGCCGGCGACCGCCGGGTAGTCGTCGGTCGCGAAGTCGATGCGGGGCGTGAAGCCCGCGCCCTCGCACACCTCCACCAGATGGCCGCGGCAGCGCGGGCAGCCCGCGATCCAGGACTCCTGGGCGAGGTCGCCGAGGGCGAGGGACTCCGCGCGCGCGAGGCGGTGCCGCTCGGGCACGAGGGCGACCAGCCGGTCCGCCAGCAGGGGGCGGACGACGAGGTCGCCCCACTCCTCCGCGCCCGTCGCGCCCTCGTAGCGGAAGGCGAGGGCGACGTCGCAGTCGCCCGCCCGCAGCCTGTCGACCGACTCGGGCGGCTCGGCCTCCTCCAGGGAGACCCGGGTGCCGGGGTGGGCGGCGCGCAGGGCGGCCAGGGCGGTCGGGACGAGGGTGGAGCTGCCGCTGGGGAAGGAGACGAGGCGGACCCGGCCGGCGCGCAGTCCGGCGATGGCGGCGACCTCCTCCTCGGCGGCGGTCAGCCCGGCGAGGATCCCGGCCGCGTGCCGTACGAGCGCCTCGCCCGCCTGGGTCAGCCGCATCTCACGGCCGCTGCGCACCAGCAGGGGCGTGCCGACGGAGGCCTCCAGGGCCTTCATCTGCTGGCTGACGGCCGGCTGGGTGCAGCCCAGCTCGCGCCCGGCGGCGGAGAAGGAGCCCGCGGTGGCCACGGCGCGCAGGACACGGAGATGACGGGCCTCGATCACGCTCCGAGCATAAGTGTTCCTTGGGAGCGGCGGCGAATAACGCGTCGACACTTTGACGACCGCGCGCCTATGGTGCGGCCATGAGGCTTCTGTCTGTGAACGTGGGCCGCCCGAAGAACGTGCCGGGCACGAAGCGCCCCGGCGCCGTGACCGGCATCGACAAGCGGCCGGTCGAGGGGCCCGTGCGGGTCGCGGCGCCGGGACCGAAGGGCACGGCGGGCAGCGGCCTCGCCGGGGACGCGGTGTGCAACCTGCGCCACCACGGCGGGAACGACCAGGCGGTGTACGCCGTCGCCCGCGAGGACCTCGACGACTGGGAGCGCGAGCTGGGGCGCACCCTGGCCAACGGCGTGTTCGGGGAGAACCTCACCACCACCGGCCTGGACGTCTCCGGCGCGCGGATCGGCGAGCGCTGGCGGATCGGCTCCGAGCTGGTGCTGGAGGTGACCGCCGGGCGGATCCCCTGCGCCACCTTCCAGGGCCACATGGGAGAGAGGGGCTGGGTCGGGCGGTTCACCCGGAAGGCCGCGACGGGGGCGTACCTGCGGGTGATCGTCCCGGGCGAGATCCGCGCGGGTGATCCGGTGGAGATCGTCCACCTGCCGGCGCACGAGGTGACGGCACGCATGCAGTTCCAGGCCGTCACCACGCACCGGGAGCTGCTGCCGCGGCTGCTCGCGGCGGGCGAGGCGCTGCACGCGGAGACGCTCGCGCAGGCCCGGAAGTACGTGGCGGAGCACGGCGGCTGAACGGCGGTCGCGGGAGCCGGGGGCCACGAGGTCCCCGCCTTCCCGAAGGCGCCGTGCGGGAACGGACTCCGTCGGTCCGGGTCACTAATCTTCTGCCATGACAACGGCTCTGATTACGGGTTCGACCGCGGGCATCGGCGCCGCGTTCGCGCGGCGGCTCGCGGCGGACGGGCACGACCTCGTCCTCGTGGCACGGGACACCAGCCGTCTGCGCGAGCAGGCGACCGAGTTGCACGACCGGCACGGCATCGAGGCGGAGGTGCTGACGGCCGACCTCGCCGAGGACAGGGGCATCGAGGCGGTGGCCGCCCGGCTCGGCGACCGCAAGAACCCCGTCGACCTGCTCGTCAACAACGCGGGCTTCGGCAACAAGGGCCGCTACCTCGACGTGTCGATGGCCGACGAGCTGCGGATGATCAAGGTGCACTGCGAGGCGGTGCTGCGGCTGACGTCGGCGGCGACCGCGGCGATGCGCGAGCGGCAGCGCGGCGGTGTCGTCAACGTCGCCTCGGTGGCCGCCTTCGTGCCGCGCGGGACGTACGGGGCGTCCAAGGCGTGGGTCGTGCAGTTCACCCAGGGAGCCGCGCGGGACCTGGCGGGCAGCGGGGTGCGCCTGATGGCCCTGTGCCCCGGGTTCGTGCGGACGGAGTTCCACGAGCGGGCCGGGATGGGAACGGACAACATCCCGAAGTGGATGTGGCTGGACGCGGACAAGCTGGTGACGGCGGCGCTGCACGACCTGGCGCGCGGCAAGTCGGTGTCGATCCCGGATCCGCGGTACAAGGCGCTGATGGGCGTGGTGAAGGTCGTGCCGAGGGGGCTGCTCGGCGGCCTCAGTTCCCGGACGGGGCGGAAGTACGGGCCGCAGTAGCCACCGCGCTCGGGCGGGTGACGTCGGCGCTCCGGTGGGAAAATGGGCGTGACTCACGCGCACCCAGGGGCCGGAGGCGGCGTCATGACCTTCGTACAGCTCATCGACTGCAGGACGAGCCGGATCGACGAGATGAACCGGCTGCTGGACTCATGGGTCGAACAGACCAAGGGAAGGCGGACCGCGACGCACGCCCGGGTCGGCAAGGACCGGTCCGACGCGTCGCACCTCATCGAGATCGTGGAGTTCCCGTCGTACGAGGAGGCGATGCGGAACTCGAACCTCCCGGAGACCGGCAGGATCTTCCGGGAGATGGTGGCCCTGTGCGACGAGACGCCCACGTTCACCGATCTGGACGTCCTGCGGGACGAGCAGCTCAACCGCGTGATGGCCCGTGAGTTCTTCGAGGACCTCGGGCGGACCGACATCGACCGGCTGTTCGAGCGGGTCTCCGACGACTACGTCGACCACGACCCCGCCAATCCGCAGGACACCGGGCTGCGGGCGGCGCGCGACGAGGTCGTGGGCTGGCGGCGGGCGTTCGACTTCTCGTTCCGGGTCGACCACCAGCTCGCCCAGGACGACATGGTGTGCACGCGCTGGACGTGGCAGGGCCGCCACAAGGGCGACTTCCTGGGGATCCCGGCCCGCGGCCAGGAGGTCACCATGACCGGCATGACCTGGCACCGCTTCCGGGGAGGGCTGATCTGCGAGGCGTGGTGGCAGTACGACCGGGCGGGTCTGATGCAGCAGTTGGGGGTACTCGGGCAGTAGCCCGCGAGGTTCCACCGGGGCCCCGCATCCGCCGAGGCGGGTGCGGGGCCCTTTCGCGTCCCCTGAGACCGGGTCCCCCTCCAGCGCGACGAGTCCGAGCTCGGGAGAACGCGCCGACCGGCTGTGGCGTCCGGTCCGCGGACGTGGCGTTCGTGCTGTTGGTGACGGCGAGGGAGCGGCTGACGGCCGGCCGGTGTCCACGGCCACCGCGGCCACGGCCGCGAGGGCAGCCGCGGGGACGTCCGCCGCGGTGACGGGGGGAACCGGTGACGATCCGACGCGGCCGAGTCCGCGCTCATGGGCGTGGCGACACCGAAGGGCGGAAATCCGGCCGCGCGGCGGGCGCCGTGACGTGCCGGGAAATCCGAGCGCCCGTCCGACGGGCCGTGCGCAATGAGCACAGCCCACTCTTTGAACGGTCAAAGAGCGGGCCGGCGCTCTCACATGATTCAGTGGGCTCCGATTTCTTCGCCCAATTTCACGACGAGGTGATATCCACCGGCCAGGTCGATGTCCGTCCGCTCCCTGAGCAACTTGATGGCGGAGTCCCGATCGCCGTTGCGGAGAAGCTCCGTCATTTCCCCGACCAGAGGAGCGTCGAGTCGACGCAGCGCCTCCAGCGCCTGGCCGTAGGTGGTGGGCAGCGCCGTTCCCTCGGTGAGCAGGTCCAGGGCGGCCGGTGCCGTGTGCAGGGCGAGACCGGAGTCCTTGCGCAGCCGGCGGATCGCCTTGCTCGTCCTGCCCTCCTCCGCCAGCGACCTGGCTTCGTCCTGGTCCGCCTGCCCGACCGGTGTGATCCGGGCCGTGAGGCGCGCTTTGGTGCTCGTCATGGGTGCGGCCTCCCGGTCAGCGGCAGTGCTTCTTGATCTGGTCGATGCCGAGCACGACGGACGCCAGGCCGCCCAGGGTCGCGCCGAGTTCGCTGAGCTTCTCCTCGCCCTTGGCGACGCGGATCAGCAGGTAGGCGGACTCCTTGACCGACCCGACCTTCTTGATGAACGCCCTGAGCTTGAGGAGTTTCGCCACGGGGACCGCTCCGCCCGCGACGGCCGCCGTGATGGCCCCCACGCACTTCGCGGTCTGCCACCAGCCGAAGGCGGACGCCTTTCCGCCCGTTCGGGGCAGGTGCTCGTCGAGGTAAGCCTGAACCGCGGCGTCGCCCTTCGCCACCACGCTCTCGGGCATGGCGTCGAGCACGCCGAACACCTCGATCATCTGGCGGCCGCCGGCGGTCGCCAGTTCCTCGGCGGCCGTCTTGGACGCCTCGTCGGCGGTGGCGGCCGCGACCACCGCCGCCGGGCGGGCACCGCCGTCGCGCTCGGTCGCGGTGGCGGCGTGCGAAAGTCCCGTGCCGAGGACGGCCGCCGTGACGACGGCGGCGGTCAGCGTGGTCATTCTGGTGATCTGCAAGATCTCCCCCTGTTGAATCACTGAGCTTCTTCAGCGTTGCCGCTCCAGGGTGAGGACGGCTTTGGTGATTGACGTCATCCGGTTGGGGCTACATCGCGATCTGCGGAAGATCCGCC
>NZ_JBIRHK010000021.1:0-53685 GCF_044328485.1 Streptomyces sp. NPDC017936
TGCCCGCGCAGCTGGTCAGCGTCACCGCGCGCCGGGCGGAGCAGAGCGAAACCGACCGCGACGGCGACGCCTCCCGCCCGCTGCACGAGGCCGCCCTGGCCCGGCGCCTGGGGCGCCCAAGCCGTCAGTATCTGCCGACCTGGCGATGACAGAGGGGACCAGGCGGTGCGACGGCTGGTGCCGGCTCGTAGGCTGCTGGCATGAGCGAGATCAAGACCCCGACGCCCCGTGACGCCTTCGAACTGCTGCTGGCCGGTAACCAGCGCTTCGTGGCCGGCACCCCAGAGCACCCGAACCAGGACGCCACCCGCCGCGCCGAGACCGCACCGTCCCAGCAGCCCTTCGCCGTGCTGTTCGGGTGTTCCGACTCCCGGCTGGCCGCCGAGATCATCTTCGACCGCGGCCTGGGCGACCTGTTCGTGGTGCGCACCGCGGGCCACGTCATGGGCCCGGAGGTGCTGGGCAGCATCGAGTTCGGCGTGGAGGTGCTGGGCTGCCCGCTGGTCGTGATCCTGGGACACGACTCGTGCGGCGCGGTCGGCGCGGCGTGTGCCGCCCTGGAGGACGGCATGACGCCGGCCGGGTACGTCCGGGACGTCGTCGAGCGGGTGACCCCCAGTGTGCTGGCCGCGCGGGCCGCCGGACAGGTCGAGCCCGAGGAGATCCTCGCCGAGCACGTGAGGCACACCGCCGACCTGATGCTGGACCGCTCCCGGGTGCTCGCCGAGAAGGTCGCCGCCGGGCAGACCGCCGTGGTGGGCCTGCGTTACCGCCTGGCCGACGGCAGCGCGCAGCTCGTCGCCTCCCGCGGTCTCGATGTGGCGGGGATCGCCGCATCCTGACCTCTGTCGGCCGCGGCTGATCAGCGTGATGTGCCGCGGCCAGAGGGACAACGGCGGAGTGCGTGCCGGAGGTGCCTGCGATGGAGGCTGCCTCCCACGGCAGCGGACGCGCTCGCGGTTGACGGCCGCATGTCCCGCCTGTGGTGGAGCGTGTCAGGGGCCTGGCTGTCACCGGCGTCGCGTCAGGGGCTGCGAGCGGTCGAAAGCCGCTGGTTCGCACCAGAGGCGGTCACTCAACGTGACCCGTCATCGCGTCGCGGGCGCGCCATGACGGTACCTCTTGGCAGAATGTACAGGTGCAGCCACTGCAGGTTCCCTGCCCTGCTCACCTCGTCCCGGACGCCACCGGCACCAACGCCTTCCATGACGCCTACCGCAATGCCGTGACGCACAACGCTGTATTCGTCGCCATCGAATCCGAAGGCCAGCAGTGGACCGTGAAGGCGGACACCCTCGCCGCCGGCTCCGGCCACATGGTCGCCGGTGCCGTCAGCGATGCCATCCGGGCCGCGATCCTCCGCCTGGTCGACCACCACGAGGTCGATCTCGGCGCCTCCGCAGGACCGGTCCACTTCATGGTGCACAGCGTGCGGAACGAAGAACGAACTCGCCGCCGCACTCCACGCTGCCCTCTCCAAAGCCCTTGCACCCCTGGCCCGCGCCGTCCTTCCCGCATCCTGACACTCTCGTAACCACCCAGGCTGCCGTCATCTCCTGCGTCTTCCGGCCGTACGCGGCCGCGGTAGGGAACAGCTTCTTGAAGGCACGGCGTCGGTGGTGGTCACACCGTGGGCCGGAGCCGGCTGGCGATTGCCGGTCCCGGCAGCCGGTAGCTCTGGCAGGGTTCTTGAGACGCTCCAGGGCCTGGATCGAGGTCACGACGATAATGCGCTCATGTCATCGTTACTCGCCTTCTCCGCTCTGTCCGTGGTCCTGGTCGTCATTCCTGGACCCGCGGTCATGCTGGTCCTCAAGAGTGCGGTTGCTCGCGGCCGTGGCCCGGCGCTCCTCACCGCGCTGGGAGTCCTGGTCGCCGATCTGGTGTGGGCCGCGGCCTCGGTTGCGGGCCTGACCGCCCTACTCGTTTCCTCGCAGATCGCGTTCGACGTGGTTCGGTACCTCGGAGCCGCATACCTGGTCTACCTCGGTATCAAGCTCCTGGTGGCCCGGGTCTCCGCCACGTCGCCGGAGCACGGCGCAGTGCCCTCACGCGTGGGCGATCCGCACAGCCGGCTGCGCGCGTTCCGGGAAGGCCTTGTCAGCGACCTCTCCAACCCGAAGACGGTGATCGTCTTCACCAGCGTCATCCCCCAGTTCATCGACCACGGCGCGCGGCCTCTCGACACCCTGATCCTCGGTGTCGTGTTCGCGGTGATCGGCTTCCTGTCTCTGGTCGCATACGCCCTCGTCTTCAGCGCCGCTGCGAAGATGCTGCGCGACGCGCGGGTGACCCGCGCGATTCTCCGTGTGGGGGGCGCGATCCTGGCGGCGTTCGGTGTCGGACTCGCGGTCGAGCGCCCCGCCGTGTGAACCGCTACCACGCTGCCTTCGTCGGATACCCGACTCACCCACTCCGATCACAAAGAGCTACCTGTCACTTCGCGGCAGCCGACAGCACGGCGAGCACCCCCGCTGACCGGCTTGAGGCCGGTCCACCCGGACATCACGTCGGGTGGACCGGCTCATTCGGGTCGGGTGACCAGCCGGCCCCCACAGACGCCCTGTTCGAATCGCAGGAGTGCACCCCGCTGTCCGAAGTCGTAAGCAGCGCTGCGATCCTCGTGAACCGAGCCGACCGGCAAGGACGTGAACGAACCCAACGACTCGCCGGGGGACGCCACGAACGTCACCCGCGAAGCCCGTGAGCCGCTGGTCGCCGCCGCCAAGCGGCACGACATGCCTGTCATCGTGGTCTTGATGGCCACCCCGGCGTCCGTGTGCGTGGAGCGCCAACGTCCGCGGCCGGCCAACCGCACCGTGCCGGACGACACAGTGCGTGCGCAGCACAAGGCGATGGTTCACTCCCCTTCCACGCTGCTGGCGGAGGGCTTCAACGGGGTGGTCTTCGCCGACAGCCTCTGCCAGTTGCTGCCCTGCCTTCAGCGGCTGAGCAAGACGCGGATCGCCGATCGCGGCCTGGACGGCGGCGCAGGACTGGGCGATCTGCTGCTGGTGCGCCAGGTGTTCGGCCCGGAAATCCTGCCGCCGTGGCGGTGGAAACCCGGCTCCGACATCGCCGACGATGACCGTGTCGGCGAGATCCACCTCGACCAGCAGTGGGTCCGCTTTGGGGCCCCTGCGTGCGGCCCGGACGGAGGTGGGGGTGCCCCCGGCGAAGCCAGGAGGAGAGTCGATCACCGCCCGAAACCAGTCCAGCTGGTTCTTCGACCGCATTTTGTTCAGCAGCAGCTGGTGCAGTTGGTCCCAGACGCCGGCCTCGTTCCAGGCCGCCAGGCGGCGCCGGCAGGTCATGCCCGAGCCGAGGCCGAGCTCCTGGGGCGGGTACTCCCCCAGGATGCCGGTGTGCAGGACGAACAGGATGCCGCACAGGGCCTGACGGTCGGGCACCCGAGGCCGTCCCTCCACCTGCTTCGGCGGCGGCTCGGGCAGCAACGGCTCGATGAGCGACCACAGTTCGTCCGACACGGTCCACGACCGCGACCGACGCCTCCCCCCTGCCCACACCAACGAGCGATCAAGCCGACAGCCACATGATCGAACCGCTTCTGTGAGAGCCAGTTACACGTGACTGGCCGTCGCTGACTCGACCTTGGGAATCTGCACCACGTGACCACTGGCCACGTCGACGGCCGACGTGCCCGAACAGGCCACTCGTCGCGATGGCGACCAGCCCCCGCTCACCGATCCCCCCGAAGTACACCGGCTCGCTCAGCGGCCGGTACTCGTATCCGATCAACCCGCCTGGGATGCCGGTCTCCCCGAGATCCACAGCGATCTGGGTGGGCATCTCGGGTCGGGCCTCGATGGGGATCAGGACGAACTCGGGCTTCGGCAACTGCGGCAGCGGCCGGCTCACGGGAGGATCCTCTCCTGACGGACTGTCCGGCAAGACCCATGCGCCCGCGAGACGAGCGACGCATGCCGGGCGGCCGCGACATCGCCCAATCAAGCCTGCATATGCCCGCAAGGGAGCCAGGCCACTCGGCTACTGCGTCGAGGGCGTGGAAATGCCAGGCCCGATCTGTGCCCGGATGCGAGGGCAGGAGTCGTGTGGCAGAGTTCTGTTGTCGGCATATGCCAACTGCCTGGGGCCCCCGGTACGGGATCGGGACTTGACGGAAAACCCGCCATAGAGGGTGTCAGTTTCAGCGGCACAGCCCCCATCCCGGGTTCTCACTAAAGACTGTCCTGCAATTCAATGACCTCGCCCATCAGTCCAAGCTCACCCACTCAACGGGCTTCCGTTTGGGCCGGTTTCAGCCAGGAGCGAAAGTCGTTCATCGAGGCAGAGCAGGCGCCGGCAGGGTGAAATCTGAGTTGCGGGAAAATCTTTATCCACCGAATTGCCGGTTGCCCCTGGCGTCCGAATACCTCATGTGAGGTGAAACAAGCAATGGCACGCAGTTTCAGAAAATTCTACCTGAACCAGCAGGGGCGCGTCGCAAAGAATTTCAACATCGGCGGCTTCGACATCACGAACAGCTCCGCGGTCTTGGTGACGGCGGCCGAATGGAACCCTGTAGGCGCGTTCGGCCCCACCATTGACACGAGACTGAAGGTCAACGGGCCCAACGTGTGGGTATCGAACATCGTCCCGCACGGCGGCCCCACCGAAGCCGGCGGGGTCGAGTTCATGCTGCATGTGGACTCGAACCAACCCATCGCCGTCGCTGTCACGATCACCGTGTTCGAGCGCTGCGAGGCAATCCAGGGCCCGTGAAGGTTCCAGCGGGAGTCCCAGCGAGTGATCAGCAGGGCGCTGCGAAGTGTCAGGCCAGCCGGTCTGTTCCTCAGTACTCCAGCAGCGGTTCGTGTCCTGAGCTGTGTTTTCGGTGGTGGCGAACGTCAGGGCGTTCCCGTTCTCGCCGACCGCGCCTGCATCGGGGCCGGCTCCTGGGTGACCACGCCGATCAGACGTCTTCCGCACCAGGACCTCACAGCGACCCAGCGGACGATCAATCGGGCCCTGTCAGTCGCGTGGGCACCAGTCGAATGAAGCGTCGCGAGACTGAGATCCTGGCGCATCTTCCGCAGAGCCCGCTGCGGTCCCAATCGCATGACGGTCATCCAGTTGGGGCTGACACGAGATCTTTTGTTTCACGACCAGACGAGTCGCCCTTCGGCGACCTCACAGACCGGATGGTTTCCATCGGCGACCTTCGTCAGCATCTCCGCCACCGAGTCGAAATAGTGAGCCAGCGATTCGTACTCGCCCGTGATCGTGATCTCACCCACGAACCACCTGCCGACACGCCCGTCCCGCACGTCGATGAACTTTCCCATCCAGCCGTCCTGGTCCGACAGAAAGGGGATCCACTCATTACGCCAGAATGGATCGTCAGGCCGGTCCGGAGGATCGAATCCACCGGGCATGAAGCGATTCGCGTAGAGCTTCTCCATCGCCCGGATGCCCAGAAAGAAGCTTCCTTCGTCCGGGAACCCGGCGAAGCCGCAACATGCCACATCGTCGTCGACATCTTCCTCAGGAAGATCCAGGTTGTTCTGCAGCAGCCACGCCCGCAGATCCTGCGGAAGGGGGATACCCATCCGGTCCTCGGCGGCCGCGAGCATTTGTTCCGTAGCGGGCCCGGGCAGATCCGCATGATCGGCCGGGGCATGCTGCCGAAGAAGATTCATCACGCGGGACCAGCTCTCCGCCACACTCATTCCCCTCTACCCTCTTTACACGGCTGCCCCCGTACGACTGCGTCACTGGGGGTCGGAGCGCCGACCGGAGAACCTCGCAGGGATGGTACTCCGAGCAAGCTTCCTGCCTCCATCCCACGACCACCTTGAGGCCCGAAGTGCAGGACTGACCGCTCAGCGAGGTGGCCGCCCGCCAACTCCTCGCAACAAGGCCGCTGTGCCCGGCGGACCCAGCCGAGGAACCTGCACGGCACCAGCGAGGACGACGTCCGCCGTGGCGCCCTGCAGAAGAACCGCACCGGCCGCCTGGCGAGGCCGTCGAGTACACAGACCGAACCACTCCGCTCCTGCGTTTCCTTGCCGAATTGCTCTTGGGCCCCGGGCCAGTTGGCCGGAGCCCGCATCAGCTCCCAGCGCATGACGTCAGTCGCCAAGGTCGTCCTCACCCTGACGTGGCGAAGCTGGAAACGCTCACTGTCCGCGCGGCGGACGTGTTTCTCGACTCGCTTGGTAACCCGAACACGGTCCAGGACTACAGGATCGGGGGAGGCAAGACTGCCGAACGGCTCGGCAAGGCCCGGCCACTGGCGTCGGTTGCGGACGACGAGGTCGGCGAGGCCTTCGAACTGCTCTGGGGCACCGCGGTGGTCAACACCTGGAATTCCCGCCGGGCGGGGGTGCTGTCCTGGCTCGGTCGGTGCCGTGAGCGAGGTTACGAGGGACCGATGCTCCCGGCCTGGGCGAAGCGGCTGGTGGTGCCGGACTCCGAGACCCCGGCGCGCTCCAAGATGGCGATCGACCGGCTGATCGCGCGGCGCGAGGTCCACCTGCAGGAGAAGACGCTGTGGCGGATGCTCTACGAGACCGCCGGGCGGGCCGAAGAGGTCCTGGGCGTCCATATCGAGGAGTTGGACTTCGCCGGGCGTCGTTGCCTGGTCAAGGCCAAGGGCGCCCGAACCAAGGCCCGCCGCCGCGGCCAGGCGCGCGAGGACTACGTGCTGGAAACCGTGTGCTGGGAGGCCGGTACCGCCCGGCTCCTACCCCGGCTGCTCAAGGGCCGCACCCGCGGACCTGTGTTCGTCACCCACCGCCGTCCGGGGCCGGGCAAGGTCGTCAGCCCCCGCGACGTCTGCCCGGACACCGGGCTGGCCAGGCTGTCGTACGGGCAGGCCCGAGCACTGCTGGACGAGCACACTGCCTTCCGCGGCCCCGGTGCAGGCTGGGACCTGCACGAATACCGCCACTCCTCTCTGACCCACCTCGGCGAGCAGGGATCGTCGCTCCTGATGCTCATGGCGAAGTCCCGGCGCAAGAAGCCGGAGAACGTCCGCCGCTGCTTCAAGCCGTCCCCAGAGGCGATCGCCGAGCTCACGAGCCTGCTCGCTCCCGGCGATAGCAGCCGATGAGCCTCGTTCCTTGAGCGTTGTCAGCGCTAACTGTGCCGACCCCCTTCTCCTCGCGGGGCCGACCCCTTGACACCGCGGCGCCTTTTTGGCCTTTTTGGCCCTCGGTCATAGTCGGCGCCATGGACTATGACGTAGTGGTGGCCGGGGGCGGCCCGGTCGGACTGATGCTGGCCTGCGAGCTCCGGCTCGGAGGCGCGCGGGTGGCCGTCCTGGAGCGCCTCACCGAAGTGGACCCGACGATCAAGGGCGGGGCGATCACTACGCCCAGCGCCGAGGCGCTCTACCGCCGAGGCATGCTGCCCGCGCTGGCCAAGGTGCAGCGGCAGGCGATGGGCCGCTTCCAGGCATTCATTCGGGAGCGGAGCGGCGGGGACGGAGGTGGGGCCGCGGGTCAAGGGCTCGGGTTCGTCGGGCACTTCGCCGGAATCATGCTGCGCGCCGACTTGGTCGACCGTACGGAGCCGGGCCTCGGCGACGCCGGACCCGCCGCCGAGATCGCTTTCGTGGCGCAGCAGGACATCGAGCGGCTGCTCGGCGGGCGGGCGGGCGAGCTCGGCGTCGACGTGCGCCGGGGAGTGGAACTGACCGGCTTCGACGCGGATGACGGGGCCGTCACCGTGCGGACCGGCCACGGGGCCATACGCGCCGGCTGGCTCGTCGGCTGCGACGGCGGCCGCAGCGCGGTCCGCAAGCTCGCAGGGTTTGAATTTCCCGGTACGGACCCGGAGATCACCTGTCACCAAGCGGTCGTGGAGATGACCGGCGCCGAGGACCTGAAGGTCGGCTGGACCGCCACGGACACCGGGGTGTACGCCTACGGGCCGATGCCGGGCCGCGTCGTCATCGTGGATTTCGACGGCCCGCCGGCCGACCGGGACGCGCCGGTCACCGCCGAGGACCTCCAGGCGCGGCTGCGCCGCGTGTCCGGCGTGGACGTCACGATCACCGGGGTGCGGACCGCGACCCGCTTCACCGACCACGCCCGCCAGGTCACCGAGTACCGCAAGGGCCGGGTGCTGCTGGCGGGCGACGCGGCGCACGTGCACTCCGCGTTCGGGAGCCAGGGGCTGAGCCTGGGTATCGGGGACGCGATGAACCTCGGCTGGAAGCTCGCCGCGGTGATTGGCGGCCGGGCTCCGGAAGGGCTGCTGGACACGTATACCTCCGAGCGGCACCCGGTCGGTGCGTGGGTCCTGGACTGGACCCGGTCCCAGGTCGCGGCCATGCGCCCGGATCCGCAGTCCCGGGCCCTGCGCGAGATCGTCAGCGACCTGGCGGGGACGGTCGTGGGCACCACGTACCTCACCTCACGGCTCAACGGTGGCGGGGTGCGGTACGAGCTGCCGGGCGAGCACCCGCTGACCGGCCGCAGCACCCCGGACCTCGAACTCACCGACGGCAGCCGCCTCGCGGACCACCTCCACGGCGGCCGGGCGCTCCTGCTCGACCTCACCGACGACCAGGAGCTCCGGACCCTCGCCGCGGGGTACGCCGGCCGCGTCGACACCCTGACGGCCGGCTGCCCGTCCCGCCCGGAACTGGCGGCGGTCCTCGTCCGTCCGGACGGCTTCACGGCCTGGGCGGCCGACGCGGGGGCGCAGGCGCCGATGTCGACGGTCGGGCTGGCGGAAGCGCTGGAGGGGTGGTTCGGAGTGCCGGAAGGTGCGGTGACGCCGGACTGATCCGCTGCTCCGGCCGCCGTCCACCCCGCCCGCGCTACGAACCTCCTACCGCACCTGCCAGCACGCATAGCCGCTACGCCCTCCGGCGTGGCGCCGAAGTCGACCACCGTCACCAGGAGCTTCAGGAACGGCCGCACGGTGCCGAACCGGGTGACCAGCTGGGCCCGCCATGCCTCGTCGGCGTCCGAGTCGAGCGGCGGGGTCAGCTCGAACAGCGCGGTGATCGCCGCGGCCGGCTCATGCCGGGGCACCACCTGCTCAATCCGCTCCCACATCGCCGCCGGCGTCTCCACCTCGGTCGGGCTGATCTCCCCGGTGTCGGTGTCGACCTGCTCGCTGGTGGTGTCGAACACGATCTGGAACGCGGCGGCCGGCTTCGCCGACGCCCTCTCCACCCGCGGCAGGGTCTTCAGCTTCTCCTTCGCCGTCTCCCTCACCGCGGCCACCAGCCGGGTCAGCGTCGTCACCCCGGGCAGCAGCACCCGCCGCTCACGCAGCCACCCGGCCGCCGCGTCGAACAGTGCCTTCGGCCCCTCCCCGGTCGTCCAGGCCCGCGCATCCACCCACGCCCGCAGCTCCGCCTCCATCTCGGCGAACTCCGTGTACTCCAGGACCCGCCGCAGCTCACGAACGTGATCGAGCCGGGTGTTCTCCCGCTCGCCGTACGCCTTCAACGCCGACGCGTTCGCGACGCCCAACTGCTCGGCGAGGTAGTCGACCGCCTCCGCCGGCACGTCCGTCGGATCCTCCAGGAACACCCCGAGGAACCGCACCGTGGTTATCTGCACCGCGAACCCGAGCCGGTTGCGGGCCCGCCGCTACGGCTCGATCAACGCCCGGTCCGCGTCGTCCATGAAGAAGAACCGCTCCAACTCCGTACGGGACGGCGCCCCGTCGTACGCCGCATACTTCGCGGCTTGCTCACCCGTCAGAAACTCGACCGGCACCCCGGACCTCCAGACAGTCAGTGATCAATACGACTGCCGAAGGCTCCGCCCCCGCCGAACCCCAGGTCAAAGCGCTTTCAAGCCCTCCAGGGGCTTACTGGCCCTAACAAAGTTTCTGGACGTGCCGGTGGGTGATCAGGCAGACGGCGAGGCCGAGGAAGGCCTCGTGGATGTCGTCGCGTCTCTCCATCGGATGCGCAGGCGGCGGAAGCCGTGCAGCCAGGAGACCGTGCGCTCGACGACCCAGCGGAAGGTGCCCAGGCCGATGCCGTGCGGCTGGCCGCGTTCGGCGATCACCGGGCGTATGCCCCGCGCGCGAAGGAGCCGACGGTACTTGTCATGGTCGTAGCCGCGGTCGGCGGAGAGCACGTCCGGGCGGCGTCGGGGGCGGCCGACCACCCCGGCGACCGCCGGGATCTTGTCCAGCAGGGGCAGCAGTCGGGTGACGTCGTGGCGGTTTCCGCCGGTCAGCGACACCGCGAGCGGGATGCCCTGGCCGTCGGTGACGAGGTGGTGCCGCTGCCCGGGCGTGCGCGGCCGACCGGGCCGGGGCCGCTTTGGGGCCCCTGCGTGCGGCCCGGACGGGGGTGGGGGTGCCCCCGGCGAAGCCAGGAGGAGAGTCGATCACCACCCGGGACCAGTCCAGCTGGTTCTTCGACCGCATTTTGTTCAGCAGCAACTGGTGCAGTTGGTCCCAGACGCCGGCCTCGTTCCAGGCCGCCAGGCGGCGCCGGCAGGTCATGCCCGAGCCGAGGCCGAGCCCCTGGGGCGGGCACTCCCCCTGGATGCCGGTGTGCAGGACGAACAGGATGCCGCACAGGGGGCCTGCCGGTCGGGCACCCGAGGCCGTCCCTCCACCTGCTTCGGCGGCGGCTCGGGCAGCAACGGCTCGATGAGCGACCCCAGTTCGTCCGACACGGTCCACGACCGCGACCGACGCCTCCCCCCTGCCCACACCGACGAGCGATCAAGCCGACAGCCACATGATCGAACCGCTTCTGTTGGAGCCAGTTAGGTTCTGTCTCTTTGGCTTCGCTCGGTGAGACGGAGGTTGGTCTGCAGCTCGGCGTGGTTGACCGCGTGAGCCCGGATGGATGATGTTCTGCATGATGATGCGACCTCCTCGCCGAGGCATAGATCCTGTCGTACCCCCGGTCGCGACGTCCTGGCGCCGCATCGACGGTTGGTTGTCCCGACACGCGTCGAAGGCTCTGGCAGACCTCAGGCCCCCGGCTTCGTGGCAGTCCATTCAGGAAGCCGAGGCACGCTTGGGGTTCCCGCTTCCTGCGGATCTCCGCGAGTCGCTGCGGTGTCACGACGGAGATACATCCCTGCTGGGTGTGCTCCCCTGTCGGAGGCTGTATTCGGTGTCGGAGATCATCGAGGTCCGCGAGATGCGGATGGGGATATGGGAACCGGACGACCCGGACCAGGCGCAAACGCCCTGGTGGGGCACGAAGTGGGTTCCCGTCTCCGGAGGTGACGGAGACGACCACTTCATCGATGCCGGGGAAGGGATGTGGCGCAACCACCTCGGCGATGCTGTTCACGATGACCAGGCATGTTTTCTGGGGTGGCCGAGTCTGGGTTCATGGCTCCACGAAGTGGCGGAAGCCATGGAGCATCACGGTCAGTCGTCCTGGTTCGGCGCGGTGACCGCCCCCGAGGTCGACAGCAGCGGAGACATCGACTGGTGGAACTGAGTCCTGCCTCCTTGATCACCTTCGCACCCAGATGAGGATGCTCGCGAGGTGGAGGGCGGCCCGGTAGGCGATCGCGAGCTTGTCGGTTCGCATGGCCAGGCCGTGCCACTGCTTGAAGCGGTTGATGCATCGTTCGATGGTGTTGCACTGCTTGTATGCCTCGGCGTCGAAAGCGGGCGGTCGGCCGCCGGCCCGGCCGCGTCGGAGACGGTGGCCGGCCTGGTCGCTGGGCTGAGGGATGACGGCACGTATGCACGCCGGCGAAGGTGGCTCCTGATGGCTCGGGATGAATACGCGCGGTCGGCCAGGACGGCATCCGGCCGCGTCCTCGGTCTCCCGGGCCCACTTCGCGGAACGCGGATGCCGGCCATGACGGCCTCAAAGGCCGGTGCGTCACCTGCCTGCCCCGCGGTGACGCGGATGGCCAGCGGCCGCGCATGGCTGTCGCCGGCTAAGTGGATCTTCGTGCTCAAGCCGCCTCGGGAGCGTCCCAGCGCGTGGTCTTCGGGTTCGGCCCGGCCTGACGCCCCCTTTTCCAGGCACCGGCAGCGTGCTGGTGGGCTCGGCAGACGGTGGAGTCCACCGACACGGTCCAGCCGATGTCGTCAACGTCATCGGCCGCTGCCAGGAGCGCGACGAGGATCCGTTCCCAGATGCCGTCCAGGGCCCACCTGAGCAGCCGTTTGTGAGCGGGTCCGGAACGAGCCGAGCTCGTCCGGCAGGTCCCGCCAGGGTGAACCGGTGCGGTACTTCCACGCGATGGCCTCAAGGGTGCGGCGGTGGTCGGCCCACCGCCGCCCACGGACCGAATCGACCGGCATCAGCGCTCGATCCGGTCCCACATCGCATCAGTGATCACTAACCGGACGGACACATCCGATCAACTGACCAACGGATCAAAGAGACACGGCCTAGGTGTGTTGTCCCGGGACGTTGGTGACACGCGTGCTGGGTGCTTGAACGGGTGAGGGCCTTCTGGGTTCGGCGTGGATTGCGACATCTACCGCCGACCGCCAGGAGGCCCTCGTGTCCCACCGTAATGCCCCGCTGACGCCGACCGGCAGGCTGCGTCTGGCCCGGTGTGTCGTGGACGATGTAGGAAGCGAGCGCGGGGCTCGCCACGCACCATGGAATCCGCCGGGACCGGGCCTGCCGGTCTACGGTGCTCTATTCGTCGATGTGCTGGTCGGGGCATTGATGGCGCGTGTGACGTGGGTGTGGGTCGCCGGCGGTGAGGCCCGGACTGCCCAGAAGGTCAACGCGCGCGGTCGTCGTCCGGCATCGGGGAGGGGGAGGGTGCCTCAGTGGCCCAGGCCAGCAGCATCCGCAGGCCGTCGTGTGATGGGCTGCCTGGCTCGGCGGCATACGTGATCAAGGCCTGATCAGGATCGTCCGCTGCGCGCAGGGTCTCGTAGGCCAGTTCCAGATCGCCGACCACCGGATGACGGAATCGCTTGGTCCCCGAGGTCTTGTCCTGCACCGGGTGCTCAGCCCACCAGCGACGGAAGTCCTCGCTCTTCATCGACAGTTCGCCGATCAGGCTCGCCAGCTGGGGGTCCTCGGGGTGCCGTCCCGCGTCCAGGTGGAGGTAGGCCACGTTCTCGCGGGCGCAAGAGGTCCAGTCTGCATATAGTTCCCGGGACGTCTCGTCGAGGAAAGTGATCCGGGCGATGTTGCGCTCGGCTCGGTCAAGGGCTGCGTAGTCACCGAAGAGGGCGACCGCTGCCGTGTTCCAGGCCAGTATGTCCATGCGCCGGCCCATCACCATCGCCGGCATGTCCACCAGATCGTCCAGCAACCGCTGGAGCATGGGGCGCACGCATTGCGGCCGGGCCTGGCGCCGGGGAACGTGCCGGGCGGCGGACTGCGGTCGGGCAAGGCGGTGCAGGTGCCGCCTGGCATCCCCGTCCAGCCGAAGTGCGCGGGCGAGGGCGTCGAGAACCGCGCCCGAGGGGTTGGGCACGCGACCCTGTTCCATCCGGGTGTAGTAGTCGACGCTCACTCCGGCGAGCTGCGCGATCTCCTCGCGGCGCAGGCCCGCGACCCGGCGCTGGCCTCCGAAGTCGGGCAGGGCAACGTCCTCGGGATGCAGAAGAGAACGGCGGGTGCGAAGGAACTCGCCCAGGTTGATCGCTGTGCTCATACGACGATTGTGGCCGATCGTGATGGGTGGCTGCCTGGCCCTGCCGGGGCCAGGCAGCCACCACACCCGCCGTCAGGAGGCGGGGATGGCAGTCACCAGGCCCCCGTCGACGGCGATGTCCTGGGCAGTGATGTACGACGACCGCGGGGAGAGAAGGAAGGCCACGGTCTCGGCGATGTCCTGGGCCTGGCCCAGCCGCCGCAGCGGCACCTGGGAGCGGATGGCATCGTGCGAGGCAGGGTCCGGGTTGGCGGCATCGAACATCTCGGTCACGATGTAACCCGGGCTGATCGAATTGACCCGGATACCGCGCCCGGCGAGATCACTGCCCAGCGTGCGCGCCAGATTGTGGACGGCGGCCTTGGTGGCCGCGTACACCGGTGCGACAGCCAGGCCCCGGTGCAGTGTCCACGAGGCGTTGATCACGATGGAACCGCCACCCGCCGCCTTGAACAGCGGCAGAACCTTCTGGACCGTGAAGAACACCCCCTTGAAGTTGACGTCAACGCTGAGGTCGAAGTCCTGCTCAGTGACCTCGCCACTGCGCTGGAACACTCCGACCCCGGCGTTGGCGAACACCCCGTCCAGACGTCCGTGGCGTTCACGGATCAGGGCGGCCAAGCGGTCGAGATCGGTGAGGCTGGCGGAGTCGGCCCGGACCGTGAACAGCCGGGCACCCTGGTCGGACACCTTGTCCAGTTGTTCAGCAGCGTGGTCGAGGCGGGCATCGTCGCGGCCGGTGATGACGATATCGGCGCCGGCTTCCAGGAGCAGACGCGCGGTGGCCAAGCCCATCCCGCTGGTTCCGCCGGTGATCAGGACGACACGGTTGTGGAAGCCGGTCACATCGCTGTTGCTGTCGGTCATGACCACAGCCTCGCCACCAACCGTCGGGCCAACCAGGCCCAAAACAACCTGTGTCTCCCAGAGCCCCCTTCTGCAGGCAGCCGAGACAGCCGTCACCCCGCCGCCCTGGACGTCCAACGATGCGACACGCACCACCCGGCCCTGGGCGTCAACCCCCGAAGGGCTTCCGGAGCCGACCCCTTAGGGCTCGCAGAAAAACAACACGCTGATTTTCAAGCCTCGTTGAGCAACTGTGGTAGCGGCCGTCGACCTGCTGCGATCTCCCGTGTGGCAAGGTAAGGACCTCTCCGGACCCGCGCGGTGCAGATCGCTATGACCTGCAAGTCCAGCGTCCGATACCATAACGACGCGCTCCAGAACCAGAACCGACGCGTTGTTTTTCTGCGAGTTACTGATCATTTCAGAATGAGTTTGACTCAGAGGCCTGGCAGTTGAGCTGGTGGGCGGCAGAGTTCTGCAGGTGTCGGATGACCTTGTGCCTGACGATCTGTGGGAGCGTGTCGCCCCGCTGCTCCCGCCTCGCCCGCCGCGGCGTCGGCGGTATCCAGGCAGTCTGCCTGCGGATGACCGTGTGGCTCTGCGCGGGATCGTCTACGTCCTGTGCACGGGTGTGACCTGGGCGGACGTGCCAACAGAGACGATCGGCTGCAGCGGGGTGACGTGCTGGCGGCGCCTGCGGGACTGGACCGAGGCCGGCGTCTGGTCCCGTCTGCATGAGATCCTTCTCGCGGAACTCCGCGGAGCCGGCCTGTTGGACATGGACGACGCCGCGATCGACGGCTCGCATGTACGGGCCCTGAAAGGGCGGCTCACACCGGACCTTCGCCGGTCGACCGTGGCCGCCGCGGCAGCAAGCACCATGTGATCACCGACCGGCACGGAACACCCCTTGCCATGTCGTTGACCAGCGGAAACCGTCACGACGTCACCCAGCTCATGCCGCTGCTGGACGCGATCCCCCGCATCCGCGGCCTGGTAGGCCGGCCGCGCCACCGGCCACGACGGCTCTTCACCGACCGCGGCTACGACTACGACAAGTACCGCCGACTCCTCCGCGCTCGTGACATCACGCCGAAGATCGCACGCAAGGGCACCGCCCACGGATCCGGCCTGGGCAAGACCAGGTGGGTCGTCGAGCGGACCTTCGCCTGGCTCCATCAGTTCAAACGCCTGCGGACCCGTTACGAGATACGCGCCGACCTCCACCTCGGACTGCTCCAACTCGCCTGCAGCATCATCTGCTTGCGACGACTCCGAATCCCCTGCCGAAACGACCGGTAGGCCGCGAGAACGCCATGGCCCACCCCTTCCGGAGACTGTGACCTATGTCATCTCTGTGAACCGCATGCGCGCGGTGATCGTCTTACGACCGGATTCCTTCGAGGAGTGACAGCTGGACGCGGCGACCGTGGCCGCGCTCCCACAGGCAGCAACGGGAAAGAGGTAGGTATGAAGCTGACAGTCAAGACCGCGGTATTGGGAGCGGTCCTCGCCTCTACCGCCGTACTGGCAGCTCCGGGAACCGCATCGGCTGACCCCGCCAAGGACGGGATCGTGAGCAGCTGTCGGGAAGGCATGATCTGCTTCTTCGACGGCCACAACCTCACCGGGGACGTCGTGCAGCTCTATCCGGTGCAGACCCCCAACATCGGCTGGGCGTGGAACGACCGGGCCAGCTCGGTGTGGAACCGCAGCGGCGACGAGCTCTGCATCTGGACCGATGTCGACTACAACGGCATCTCCTACCCCATCGCGCCGGGTGCAACACAGGAACTTCTGTTCCTCTACGACAACGCGGTGTCCGGCTTCTCGATCAATCAGTGCGGAGGCTGAACCGGCCGGTTGGTCGAACCCGCCATCCTCCCGCGCAGCGCGGGAGGATGGCGGGTTCGGCCAGGTGGCGTCCCGTGAGACACCGTGGGCGCATTCGGCGGTGGCCGCCGGATGACCTCGCGCGGGACCGTGACTGATCGCTTCATCAGGTCTGTGGCGAGCCTTGGTATCCCGGCCGCGTAGCGGCACGGTTCTGCAGGTGCCGGACGATCTTGCGCCTGATGACCTGGGAGAGCGCATCACCCCGCTGCTCCCGCCCCGCCCCCGGATCGCCCGCCGTGACGCTTCGCGCGGCTCAGGGCCGGGCAGGACCCGCTGGGTCGCCGAGCAGAACTTTGCCTGGCTCCACCAGTCCGGACGGCTGCGCACCCGCTACGAGATACGCGCCGACCTCCGCCCCGGCCTCCTCCAACTCGCTTACGGCATCATCTGCTCGGGACGACTCCGAACCTCGTTTTGAAACGATCAGTTAGCCAGGTCGTAGGCAGCGAAGAGGTGCCTGACCCCGTGCGGGCAGGGGTAGGTCGCCCGCCGCCGGGGCCGGGGCTCCCGGTCGGGGTCCTTGTGCCGTCCGCCGCGCTCGGCACACTGTCGACCGGGTTGGGGCTGGAGGTTGAGCGGGCCGAACTCGTCCAGGCATAAGACGACTTCGGGCTCGCCGTCCTCGGGTATGACCTCCCCGTCGGCGATCGCGTAGAGGTGCTCGACGCGGGCCTTCTTGGCGGCATAGTCGGGATCGCGGGAGGTCTTCCAGGTCTTCATGCGTTGAAACGACACGCCCTCCTCGCGGAGCAAGATCCGAGGGCCCTCATGGCTGATGTCGTCGACCACCCCCTCGGCGACCAGGAAGTCGGCCAGCTCGGCCAGGCTCCAGGTCGAGAACGGCAGACCGTGCTCGGTCGGCCTGGACCTGGCGATCTTCATGATCTCGCCCCGCTCCGGCAGGGTGAACGTCCTGGGCCGACCGCCTTTGTACTTCGGGTAGAGGCAGTCGAAGCCGTCGGCGTTGAAGTGGTGGATCACATCCCGGACCCGGTCCGCGCTGTTGAACGTCACCTCGGCGATCTTCGCCACGGGCATGCCCCGCGCAGACAGCAGCACCATCTGCGCCCGCCGCCAGGTCACCACCGACCCGCTGCCCCGGCGGACGATCCGCAGCAGGCGCTGCCCCTCGTCGTCATCGATCTCGCGGACGCGTACCCGCTCAGCCACCAGCACAGCTTCTCTGCCGCGCGCTGCCAGCGATGGTCATTCCGTCGGCGTGCCGATCCGCAGCCGGTTGCCGTCAGGGTCACGCAGCTCAATCTCACGCCCCCACGGAGCATCCTTCGCCTGCACCCCGAACTCGGAGGCGATGGCATCGACATCACGAACGCGGAGGTAGACCAACGTGTCGGGACGGGCATCGCCCCTGTGCTCCGACAAGAACAACCGCACCCCGCCCCGAGCGACTTCGACGAACGCGGGAAGTCCCGGTTCGAAGCGGTGTTCCCACTGCTTGGCGAAGCCCAGTCGCTCGTACCACCCGACCGCCACCGCAGCGTCCTCGACGCGAAGAATGGGAATGACTTCCTCGTCCATGGCGTCATCGTCGCAGACCGCCCAGGGCGGACGTTGCCTGATGCGGCACTGGCTCGTGATCACCGTATTGATCACGAGCGTTGTCAACAGTGAGTGGTTGAGGCGTGTTTCAAGGTTGGCGGGGCGTTATGGACGAGGGGAAACCGGTTGCTCGCCATCGCACTCGTGGTCCTAGGGGATGTCTCTTCGGTCGGCTGACGGACGCCACTCCTGGCGGTACTGGGAGTGCTCGGCGTAGGACTGTGCCGGCACTTTGAGCGCATGAGCGAGCCCTGCGCGACGTGAATCCGCCGAGTCCATCGCCTGGTAGTCCCTGGCCAGCATGTCGACCAGATCGAGCATCGGCAGGTGGCTGTCGAGGAGGGCGTCGGCACCGAGGCGGTGGGCCACCTCGGCATAGGCGTGGTTGTCCTCCATGTTGCGGTCCCGAAGGAACTTCACGAGGTCGTCCATAGGTCGGTCTTCGCGCAGAAGCAAGGGCCATCGGGTGGGTTCACCGTGATCAGTTCAGCTGCGGAGCTGGGTCACCTACGGGCCCAGATAAGGATGGCAGCGAGGTGGAGTACGGCTTGGTAAGCGATGGAGAGCTTGTCCGTCCGCAGGGCCAGACCGCGCCACTGCTTGAGCCGGTTGATGCATCGCTCGACCGCGTTGCGCTGCTTGTACGCCTCGGCGTCGAAGGCCGGCGGGCGACCGCCTGCGCTACCTCGCCGCAGACGGTGACCAACCTGATCGGACGGCTGCGGAATGACAGCACGGATCCCTCGTCGGCGCAGCTGCCCACGGATCGCACGCGATGAATACGCGCGATCCGCCAGGACGGCCTCCGGACGCGTCCTCGGTCTGCCGCGTCCGCTCCGGGGAACGCGGATGCCAGCCATGATGGCCTCGAAGGCCGGTGCGTCACCCGCCTGGCCTGCGGTGACGTGGAGGGCCAGGGGTCGTGCATAGCTGTCGCTGGCGAGATGGACTTTTGTGCTTAGGCCGCCGCGGGAGCGTCCGAGACCGTGATCGTCTGGTTCGGAGCGGTCCGCAGCCCCCTTTTCCTGGCTCCGGCGGCATGTTGATGGGCTCGGCAGACGGTGGAGTCCACCGACACGGTCCAGCCGATGTCGTCGCTGTCATCGGCCGCTGCCAGGACTGCGGCGAGGATCCGTTCCCAGGTGCCGTCCACGGCCCACCTGATCAGCCGTTTGTGAGCGGTCCGGAACGAACCGAGCTCGTCCGGCAGGTCGCGCCAGGGCGAGCAGGTGCGGTACTTCCACGCGATGGCCTCCAGCGTGCGACGGTGGTCGGCCCACCGCCGCCCACGGACCGGATCGGCCGGCATCAGCGGCTCGATCCGGTCCCACATCGCATCAGTGATCACTAACCGGACAGGAATATCCGATCAACTGATCAGCTCTCGAAGAGACACGCTCTAGTCAGACTGGAAAGACGCATAACCGCTCCGGCACGCCGCCGAGTCCGGGCACGGCTGTCAGGCGCCTGGTCGTCGAGCAACGCTGAGTCGCGCCTCTTCACCCCTCATGTCCTGGGGCCGGCGTTCATCGATCACCGCCGCCGCCTCACGGCAGGCGCCGCAAGCGTTCTCCCGCTCCGGCAGCCACAAGTGGTCAGACGGCGACATGCCATCTTCCTGGATGCCGCACAGGGTTTCGTCGAAGACTCCAAAGGCGTGCGACACGTCGGCAGGCAGGCCGTCCGCGACGGCTCTCTCCCCGCGCATCTCCATCGGCAGGTATGGCGGCCGCGCGATCTCGAACGACTCACCACCCACCTGTGTGACGGTATGGCACCACCAGCAGGACCAGATCTGCTCTTCCCGGACAGTCGGCGCCACTGGCCATCGCCACATAGCCCGTCTCCACACATCGCACTCCACGAACGGATCCTGGCACGCGCACATGCACAGCCACCAACCCCGTGACCGGCCTCGACGTACCGAACACCCCTGCCAGGACGAAACGCTCTTTCGGCTCGAGGTTCAACCCGTAGGAGCCTTGGGTGCGTGGCTCGCATACTGGTCCAATGAGTTCGACCTCCACGCGCCACCGGTTCCGGGACCCCCGGAGCACGAAGTACGACTTCCTCACGTCGGTTCTCGTGCGCTGTCCCGGCTGCGAAAAGGTCGCGCACATCGGTACAGCACCAGACCCGTCCCGGGTTCACGACCAGGGCCTTTTCGCGCCGAGGCGTCTCGTTTGTCGGAGCTGCGGGATGGCGAAGGACTGGAGCCGCGGCGGTGTGGCCTTGCACCGGGACCGGCACGCGCCGGCCACAGACCCGTCCTTCGATGCCCGCCTCTGGCTGCAGACCGAGACCCGGCACGGGTGGGTATGGGCCTACAACCTGGAACACCTGGACCTGATCAGACGATTCGTACAGGCATCGCTGCGTGAAGGGATTCCCTGGCACGACCACAGCCGAAGGATGACCGTGGTGGCACGCCTGCCGGCATGGATGCAGCAGGCCAAGAACCGTGACGAGGTGCTGCGGGCCATCGCCCGCGTCCACGCCTCATTGCTGCGCACCTGACCTTGGCTTCAGCCAGTTCGGCGTGGCTTCGTGCCCTTCCCGTGGTGGGCAGGTCGACTGAACGCCTCACCGGTGGCGAGGACTCCGCCCACGTCGTGGCAGGCGACGGGCTGGCGGTTCGTCGAACCCGGTGGTCGGTCAGAGCCGGGACGAGACGGTTTGCCGGGTCATCGCCGGCGGGGAATCCGGTCCCAGGGCCTGACCGCTCCCTCCGCAGTGGCTGCATGATGTGCGCGACCAGTGCGAGTGGGCCGTAGTGCCGTTCTTCTTCAAGCTTCTTTGCACTCTCCCCGTGATGAACGTTCGGTCATGGTCCGCTCCCAGGCTCCTGGCGAGGTTCGCCGGCTGGTAGCGGTCGCGGAGTTGGCGGGGTGGGCTCGTTGCCCATGTCGATTCGCGCGCACCTGGCGATCAGTTCGGCCGCCTCGTCGGCAGCGTCGGCCGCCTTGGCCAGGTCACCTTCCCCGAGGAGGGCGAGGGCCGTGTTCATCCGCTCGACAGCGACGGGGAGGCGCGTTCCGCCGCCGGGACGATGGCAGTGGGCCGTCAGAAGACGCAGCTGGTACTGAGCTTCGACGAGATCGTCGAACCATTGCTGCAGGAGGGCCTGGTCAGGCGCACGTCCGGCGGGGATCTTGTGGCGGTAACTGGCGGCTCTGGTCAACGCGTGGAAAACGCCGTCGTAGGCGGCGGCCCGTTGGTCCCGGCGCCACGTCGCGGCCTCGTGTCGTGCTTGCCGTCGTTCGGACAGGGCTGAGCCGATCACGGCCGTCAAGGCCCCCAGAGCCGCACCTATCAGGCCAATGATCGCCGATGTCATTCTGCCCCTCTGGAAGTCGAGACTCCGAGCAGGTCCGGGGGGAGGAGCCGTAGCCGAGCAGTCACGTTCCGTTCCAGTCCCATTATTGCTGCTGGCGGTGGGCCATGAGTACCTCGACGACGATTGAGTGGACCGAGGTCATCTGGAATCCCACGACGGGCTGCGACCGGATCTCGCCCGGATATGACAACTGCTATGCGTTGAAGCCGACCAAGCGGCTGAAGGCGATGGGTCAGGTGAGATACCAGCGGGATGGTGATCCGCGGACCAGCCGTCCTGGGTTCGGGGTCGCTGTGCATGACGAGGCCCTGCTCGAGCCACTGCGACGAGTCTCCGCGCTGCCCCGGTGGGCGGTTGAGGCGTGTTTCAAGGTTGGCGGGGCGTTGTGGACGAGGGGAAACCGGCCGGAGCCGGGTGGCCGCCCGTGGCCCTTCTCGGTGGACGCCACTTCATCGAACGATCTCTCCTCGGGAGGCCTTCTCATCTGCACGAGGGCTCCTGCCGCGCGATCAGGCATGCGGAGCGCCACCGTCCGCCACAAGGCGGGTGAGCCACTCGCGCAGCAGGTGCTGCTCGGCGTCGCTCAGGACACCGGCATCGTCGGGGAGAGCGGCGCGCAGCGCGCGGGCCGCCGCGACGGGGCCGGTCTCCGTGGTGGGGACCGTGGGTTCGGCGCGAGTGATGGCGGCGACCATGGCCTCGCGGAGGGCGGTCAGCAGCGCCGGATTGCGGCGGTCTGCCGGGGTGGAGTGCCAGGTGGTGACCGCGCCTCGGCCGGTGGCCTGGATGATCTGGGCAGCCAGTTCCTCGTCGACCCGCAGCCACCCCCCGGCCGCCAGTCGCCGCACCCGGCCATGGAGGATCTCCAAGCCCGCGCGGTGTGCCATGTCGGCCCCCCGGCCGGTGGCCCTGTTCATCACCGCGAACAGCTCGGGGCGGGAGATCCCGAACTCCACCACCATGTCCCAGCCGCGGCGCAGGTCCTCCACCGCGTCCCGTGGTTCGGGATCGAGCGGCGCGCGCTTGTTCTCCAGGAACTGCGCGTAGCCGTGCTCCGCGACGGCCTCGAGGAGACCCTCCTTGTCGCCGAAGAGGCGGTAGATCGCCGGCGGCTGCATCCCGGCCGCGGCGGCGACCGCACGGGTGCTCACCGCATCCGGCCCGCCGTTCTCCAGTAGCTCGACGGCCGCCTCGACGATGCGGCGACGAGGGCTGTCGGGGGTGTCGGGGGTGTCGCGCGTAGCCATGAACCGATGATATCGAGAACTTGGTTCCACTGATATTCCAGTGTTAACGTAAAAGTGATTCCACTGGAAACAGCGTCGGGAGAACCCATGATCATCGTGACCGGAGCCACCGGAAAGCTCGGCCGTCGCACCGTCGAACGCCTCCTGGAGCGCGTTCCCGCCGACCGCATCGGCGTCAGCGTCCGCGACCCCCGCAAGGCCCAGGACCTCGCCGACCGCGGCGTCCGTGTCCGGCAGGGCAGCTTCGACGACCCCGCCTCGCTCGTGCATGCCTTCGAGGGCGCCGAGCAGCTGCTCCTCGTCTCCCTCGACCGCACGGGCGAGGAGTGCGTCACCGGCCATCGCACCGCCATCGACGCCGCCGTGAAGGCCGGCGTCGGCCGCATCCTCTACACCAGCCAGATGGGCGCCGCCCACGACTCCCACTTCCAGGCGTGCCGCGACCACGCCCGAACCGAGGACCTGCTGCGCGCCACCGGCCTGCCCTGGACCGCGCTGCGCAACGGCTTCTACGCGGCCAGCGCCTTGCAGTTCCTGGAGTCCGCCCGCCACACCGGCGACATCGCCCTCCCCGCCGACGGCCCCGTCGCCTGGACCGGCCACGACGACCTCGCCGAGGCCACCGCCGCGATCCTCACCGAGGAGGGCCGCTTCGAAGGGCCCACCCCGCCGCTCACCGGCGCGGCAGCACTCGACTTCGGCACCATCGCCGAGATCACGTCCCAGGCCACCGGACGGCCCTTCACCCGCACCGTCGTCCCCGACGACGCCTTCCACGAGCAGGCCCTGGCGCACGGCGTCCCGGCCCCCGTCGCCGACCTGATGCTGAGCATCTTCGCCGCGGCGCGCAATGGTGAGTTCGCCGCCGTCGACTCGACGCTCGCCGAGCTGATCGGGCGAGAGCCCGCCACCTTCGGGGCCCTGCTGGAGCAGGCCTGGGCCGAATAGCCGGACTCACAGTCGTCGGTCGATCCCCTGAAGCTTCCACCCCGCCGGCTGCGCTCACCGTTGCACGACGGAGCCTGGCAGAGGGAAGGTCGACGTCTGTGCCGTGCCACAGCCGCGGTTGTCAGGAGGGGCCGCAGGCGGCTGCATGCCTCAGAGGTGATTACGCCGTAATCACTCGGCTCAGGACGGCACTCTGCGAGGACGTCGATCACCGATCGGGGTTTGTCGAAAAGCCGCATCAAAACATCGGCGGCGGCCTCCGTACCGCAGCCGGCTGTGTGGATCCGAGGAGAGGGGTGGACTACGGCCACGGGGACATAGGTGTTCCGTCCGGGGCCGGCCCGTACGGCCACATCGGCTCCTTCTTCGCTTCCTCCTGCAGCACGGCCAGGGTGATCAGTGCGTCCGCGTCACCGGCATCGGCGGCCAGACGGGCCAGGTGTGCGGCGCTTGCCCGGTCGTTCGCACCTGCCCGCATCAGAGCCAGCGCAATGAGGGCTCTGATGCTGCCGGCGCCGAAGGCTTGCTCGTACAGGCCTTCGGCGCCTTCCAGCTCTCCCGCTCTCTCCCGCAGCGCGGCCAGTGATCTCGAGGCGCCCACGTCACCTGCACGGGCGGCGTGCCAAGCCACATGCTCAGCTCGCCTGCGGTCCCCCGCCGCCTCCCTGACACGGGCCAAGTGGTTCAGGACGCCGACGTCGACGACCTGTCGGGCCAGCGTCTCAACGTCCACGCAGCAGGCCAGAGCCGTGCCCGGACTCAGCAGAGTCGGCCGGGTGGACCTCCAGTTCGTGAGGATCCCACTCGTCGATCGGCTTGCCAGGTCCTGCTCTCCCCTCGACGGCCGCTTCACAAGCAGCGGTTCACCGCTGCTCCAGCAGCTCTTCCCCGGGAAGGTGCAACCGATGGGCGAGTGCCGCCACCGTTCTCGCCGACGGCACGGGCCCGTCGGACTGAAAAACCGCTGACATCGGCATACGCACCAGACCTGTCCGGCGGGCGAGTGGCGTCTTTTCCAGACCGGAGCGGGCCAGTCCATCACTCAATCGCCTGCGAAGCTCCGTCAGCGCGACATCGAGATCGTTCTGCTCGTCCTGCACCCGCTCCCCGCCAGTGATGTGTCCGTCCGTGTCCATCTTCATTCCGGTGAACCCCGGAGAACACCGATTCCGCGACCTTCGAGCCCGTCAATACCTCATCACCTGAAGTGAGTTTGCCGTGTCTGTCACCGTCTTCCTGCTCGCCATCGCACTCATGGTCCTGGTACTGCAACGGTGCTTGTGCTGATTGCTTACCGGTTCAGGGACTGTGTCCGCGGCGCTTGTAGTGACTGATACGGGCCTGGTGCTGGCGTCGTCGCCAGGTCGACCAGTGCAGGATGGGGTCGACCGGGGTGGGCCGGCGGTCGGTGAGTCGGGTGATCAGGCGTCTGATTTCGGGAGGCTGAGGTGGATGAGCTGGGAGGATCCGTTTCTGCTTTCTCCGCGTCCAACTGTCGGGCCCGCAGGACGGTCAGGCAGGCGTGGGCGGCCATGACCAGGGTCATGTGGCGGTGCCGGCCGGGACAGCGGCGGATTTGGTAGTCGTCCAGGCCGCATTCCTGCTTGGCGGTCTGGAAGCACTCCTCGACCGCCAGCGGTTGCCCGCGATGCGGATCAGCAGCCGCTGCATGCGGTCGGGACCCGCATGCCCAGCCTCTTCCGCAAGCGTCCAGCCGTTCTTCCGCTCCAGCGGCGCGATCAGCCCTCGCATGTGCGCCAGCGCAGATTGCCGCGGCTCCTCCCGGTTGAACCGGTGCACGAACCGCTCATGCAGAGCGCTCAGTTCACCCGCCCACAGCCTGACATCAGCAAGGTCCCCGCCCATGACCACACCGACGAACGAGCTGGCCAGCAGTCACGGCAAACACCGTTGCAGTACCAGGCCGCCGCGAGCACACGAGCGACATCGTCCAGGCCGTCACTGGTCTGCTGTCCCCTCAGCAGACCACGTACCTGATTCCGGCACGGCAGGTGTGATCACCAAGCCCCGCCGAGATCCTCGACGTCTCACCACCTGCCGTGCCCGAGCTTGTTGGTGATGGTACGAACCTGCTGCAAGACCGGCAGCAGGAGCGGTTCAGAAGTGTCCGTCAGGCGCGGCCCGAGTACAGGATGACGGTGCCCTCTCGTACATCTTCCGACGGGACCGGGTGCGTTCCCTCGACGAGGCCGGTTATCTGATCCATCAAGCTGTAGGCGACGCCGGTGAGGGAGCCGGGTCTGGACGTCCGGATCTTTTGCCTGATGCGCCATGGTTTTCCGTCCACTTCAACCAGCAAGTCAGTGCTGGTCTCCTGGTAAGCGATGTCCAGTACGGTTCCTCGCCAGCTCTGCCCTATGTCGTAGTTGTAGAAAGCGTCGGCGCTCAGCGCAAGTTCCCGTAGGACGTAGGCGTGCTTGATGAGGCTTGACGCGTCGGGCCGCGGCGTCCACAAGCAGGCGTCATGCCCGGGGGGCTCCGGAGAGGCGGGCAGGCCCTGCGCTGCCAGCTGGCAGCGCAGGGCCTCACGCGTGCAGTCCCACTTCAGGTCAAGGCGGACGGTCTTCCGAGCGGGTGACTCGACCAGCAGCCCGGGACGCTCACCGACGATTTCCAATCGGCTGAAGCACAGTCCCCACTCCGCGGTGGGGCGTTGCACGGCAGCCAACTCTCCGAGTAGCCGGCAGGCCCGTAGCACCTGCCCCTTGTCGCCAATGCGCATCGTTACCGTCCAGCTGGTTCAGGCCGGGTTTTCGATTTCGTTCACCCATGGATCGCAGACTTGCCTGCCCAAGCAATAGCCTGTGATGACTCCTGTGTTGTGCCCGTCGAACTTCGGGCCACTGAAGTCGACGACGACTCGTACGCGCGTGCTGTCCAGGAGTTTGCAATCCTTGTGGTTGTGATCTTCCCAAGGCCACAAGCCTCGGCATTCGACGAGGCGTATGGGCAGCTCGTAATTCCATCGCCACGGATTTTCGAGCTGTTGATACTTTCCCGGCGCCCCGAAGGTGGTTCTCTTGGTGACGGTGCGCGCGACCTCCCAGTCCAGGTTGTGCTTGACTTCCATCTTGGTCTGTCCCCAGCCGTCGTCTATCCGGGAGACGTACCAGCCGTCGCGGAGGTTGATGCGCTTTCCGTCACGGTCGTTCCAGAATTCCACCAGGTCATCGCCGGGTTCATAGGGAGCCGGATCATCGGCCGCGCTGCGGAGACGCGCCGACTGCGAAGGCATGGCCAGTGGGCTGTCCGTGTACGTGACGACCATCGCCGGAGGCTTGCCCACGGACGTCCGGGAGGAGTGGAAGCCGCGGTCGTACTCGGCGGTATCGCTTTCGTCCGCAGCGCTCAGCACCAGTCCGTGGTTCGCCTGCCCGGAGGCCCAGGCCTGAGCCATGTCGGTGACCGGCCAGGTCCACAGGTCGCCCGTCGAGGGGCTGTCCGCCGTGCACGGCACCGGATCCGAGGCGACGGCGGCGCCGTCTTCGGTCAGGCCGGGCTGATTGCTCCACTGCAGTGTTTCCGGGGTCCAGGCCGAGGTGACCCGCCGGGCCTTCAGTCCTGCCCCGGTGGAGCCGCAGCCGAAGGCGTTGGAGTTCTCCAGCTCCAGCCGAGCGCCGGTGATCGTTTTGCCGGCCAGCTGCGAGGTGTCGAAGTGCAGGTAGGCACGTTCGCGTATCACCGGCCCGCTGAAGGAGTACAGCCCGGACCACAGGGTTTCCGTGTAGCCGATGACGTATCCGGTGTCATCGAGCCACAGGTCCGTCTCCGCAGGCAGGGTGACCGTATGCTGCCCCGGAGGATCCGTCGGAGGATCCTCCTCGTAGCCCGGCTCACCCGGTTGGTTTTCGTAGTAGGGCGGATCCGGCTCCTGGGTGACGGGCTGGGTCCAGTCCTCGCCACCCTCCTGGGAAGGCAGCGAGCCCGGCAGCTCGCCCGTGTCCCGCAGCCGGTCGAGATTGGACGCGGTGTAACCCGGCAGGTCGTAGAAGTCCTCGAAAATGAAGGGCTCGCCTTCCAGCGCCCCGGGGGGCAGGCCGTCGTCGCCCGCGGCGGCGAAGCGCACCGTCCTGGCGGGCTCATACTCGATGAACAGCTGAGGGGCATGCCCGCGCGGGTCGGGGTGGTTGCGTTCGGTGGAGACGTACTGCCGATAGTTCGGGGTGGTGTTCTCGACGACGCCTCGAAGGAGAAGGCCGTAGTCGGGGGTCGTGCCGTCGGCCCAGGTCTGCACGATCTGCTCGATGGAGTGGATCAGTTGTCCTTCGCCCCATGAGCACGTGTCGCTGTATGCCGCCTGGTTGGCCGCTTGACCGGTCCGGGTGGTGGTCGGCTGGGAGGACCAGGTGAAGGTCGCCGGGTCGAAGGGCGATGTCACCATCTGGGCCACGATGCCGGAACCGACCTGGGAGCCGCAGGTGGTGGAGCGCCAGTTCCACATCTGCAGGTCGGCATTGAGGATCTTCCCGCCGGCGATGTCGGTGTCGTTCACCAGGAAGCGCAGGTACGTGCGGCAGTGGCCTTGGCTGTTGGAGCCGGCGCGCAGATAGGTGGAGGCGATCTGGGTGGTGGTCGGCCCATTGGAGCACATGAAGGTGTCGGCGTCGAGGCCGGCCCCGATCCAGACGGGATCGGCTGCGATGGTGACCGGGTACTGTACCGTGCTGTCCGCCAGGAAGTCCGCGTCCGGCTTGATCACGAGGATGGGGTCACTGTCGGATCCCGCAAGCCGGGCAACGGTGCTACCGATGCGTCCCTTGTCCGGGGACTGTCCGGCTTTGGCGTCCAGCATTTCCGCGGCGACCGGCCGCGCGGTCGGCTTCTTCTTGTCACGGGTGACCAGTTGCGGTGTGCCGTCTTTGGTACGGCCGTATGTCATCGCTTCCGGCAGAGTCAGCGGCAGCCGTACGGCCAGGGGGCTCGTGGGGCGTTTCCGAAGGACCACCTTCAGGGCGAAGGTGTCCGGCAGCGCCCGCACCACCAGGTCCGCGCCCGGTGCCACGGCATCGGTGTAGGTGGCGGAATCGCCGTCGAGCTTCGGTCGGGGCAGGTCGCGAGGCCAGTCGATACCCGACGTTCCCTTGCCGGTCACCACGGTCACCAGTCGCCGGTTGGAGCCGGAGGAGAACACCATCCGGCCTTTCACACGTTTCGGCTCGATGGCGTTGTCATCTTCGACCAGCGTTGTGTCGATCGGCTGCCAGGAGCGCGGAGATGTGCCCGTCTTCACGCGTACCGGTTCGGTACTGAGTGTCATGGACAGGGTCTTGCCGTCAGGATTAGCCCACACGGTCGCGAATTCGGTGTTCCTGGCGCTGACTTCGACGCGTTCGCCACTCTTCTTTGCCTGTGTCCATGCGGCCTCGGTATCCCCGGCCAGGGTACTGCCGGTGCCTTGCTCCCCTTTTGTTGAGCCGGTCTCGCGGACGACAGGTTCCGTTTCGACCACTGCCCAAGCAGGAACGCTGCCGATCGGCCCGAGCAGGGCGGCAGTCAGAGCCGCGAAGCGGATCAGGCGCCGACGTCTGCGCCTCTGGGAGGGCACCGGACGCCAGCCCTTGGCGGACGATTTCACCGATGACTCCCTCTGTGAAGTGCCGCCGTCTGCGCCCGGGTCGTCGTTCTCGGGACCAGCGCGACGGCCGTGGCCACGAGGAATGTGCTCCGCATTCGGTTCATGGCTTCCCCTGTTGTGTGGAGCCCGGCAACTCCTGCCGAGCGGAAAGCACTTACTGTGTGGGCCGCGGCAGCACAAGATCAAGCATGTTGCGGTGTCCCGGACAAACAGAGGGTATGTCCGGGCTGGTCAGCGGCCTCCTCTCCCGCTGTCCCGGACAGCCGCCGGGCCGTCGGCAGTTTCGGACGCCGACGGTTGCAGGGCCGCAGAGGCGCTGCCGCCGGTGCCGGGCACCTGCGTCCGCCTTGAACTCCGGCGGGTAGTTCTTCACGATGACGAGATGTCCGTCCCGAGATCCTCAGGATCCAGTGAGTCTTTTCAGCGCTGACGCTCCAGGGTGAAGATGGCGGCACCGATGGACGAGAGGCGATTCGGACCGCAGCGGGCTCGGCGAAGATCCGCCAGGACTTCAACCTCGTGACACTTCGTTCGGCGGGTGCCCGCGCTGCTGACAGAGCCCGGTTGGCCGTCCGCAGGGATCTGCTCCACGAAGGTCCGGCACGGGCACTTGGTGTTCCGGCGCCAAAACCGCCGAACTCGCCCTTGGAGCAAAACACTTCGTCCGGCGCTCGGTATGTCGGTGGGAAACCGCAGGCAGGAACTGTGAACTCGGATCGGCCAGGCCCCGCATTCCGGGCAGGCAGCGCCGACCGCGGCGTATTGCGCGTCAACGCGCACCATCTCGATGCCTGCGTTCACCGACAGCACCACGACGTTCCTGATCGACGGGAACAACAGCTACTGCAGTCGAAGCACACCCTCTTCCACGGCCCGGACTGTCAGCCCGACCTCCGTGACCACGGCCTGCCTTCAGGCGCCTTCGAATGCCACCCCGAGACGCCGGCCGTCCCCCGGAATGGCTGATGCACGGAAGTTGAGCCAGAACCGGAGTTTCGACAGCACCAGGAGGTGGGGCATTCGACCGGCTCTCAGGCAGACGCGGACGCGCGCTCGTATGCGCTGAGGTCAGCCGGTGCGGCGGGAGCGGGCCAGAGCCAGCCACCCGAGGACCGTGGCGATCAGCCCCAGGAGCAGGGTCTCAGCGCCCTCCCGATCCCCGGCCTCCTCCCGCATCCCGGCCAGGCGGAACAGGGCGTCAGTACTGCCGTGGTCGGCGGTGCGGAGTCGGAGGTGGTGGGCCCATTGCAGGCGGTGCCGGTGCTCGGCTGCTTGGGTGAGGTTGTGCAGGTCGTCGGGGTGGATGAGGTGGGTGTGGGCGGCGTGCCGGAAGGATGCGGGCGGGCATAGGTGGTGGCGGGTGGTGCGGCTGTGCTGTTCCGGTGTCCCACACGGCGGTGAACGCCGTTTCAGGGTGTGGCGGTGGACGTGCTCGGCGTCGCCGTACAGGTGGAGGCCCTGGACGCCGTGTTCGGCGGAGGCGTCGAGGACGGGATCCTGCTGGGGGAATCATGGCGGTGCCATGGTGTTCCGCCCCTCTCGTCATGGTCTGCTCGCGCTGCTGGTGCCGGTGGCCCCGGTACGGGGGCCGGGGTCCTCGGGGTGTGCCACGTCAGCCGGGGAGACGTTCGATGTGACAGCGGGACCATCGTGCCGTGGACGGACCCAGTGGAGGCACCACCTCGTTGTATGCGCTCCCCGCGGATCAAGCAGCGCCCCTGTCCGGCCGCTCACAGGTTTCCCGTCAAGTGCCGCGAAACCAAAGGAGGTCTTCCCCGTGGGGTGCCTGCGGCCGGCGGTCCGCGCCCATGCGACGAGCCCGTTCTCGCGAGCCGACCGGAGCCGAATGCGGGCGGCGGATTCCGGGAGCCGCGCACACGTGGGAACCGTGCGCAGTGGGCAGAGCGCAGGGGCGGGCCCGATCAGTTGGCCGACGTGTTCCGTGTCATCTCGGCTGCCTCGGTGATGGCGCGTTGTCTGAGATCGCCGAACAGCTGCATCGTGACGGCGGCCAGGACGTCGTCCCCGTCAACAGTCCGCCCGTCCCCGCGGCGGGTGGACAGGGCGAGGAGGGGGTCCTTGAGCAGCGGGGCCGGGGCTGGCTCGCCCGGCACCACCAGACTGACCGTCCCGAACCGCTTGACCCCGCCCTCGCGGACGACCTTGGCCGCGTCCCGGGCCAGGGCCGTCAGGAACACGCTCGCGATTCCGTCCAGGTCGCGGACCATCGCCGGGACCGCCCTCACCCCCCGGCTCCTCAGCAGCCTTCTCACCCCGGCTTCGAACCGGTGGGCGCCGGCCACACCGCTCGGTGTACGCGTCCCGCGGCGCTCACGGAGAGACACGAGCGCACCATCGGCGTTGCGCACCTCGCCCATCAGGCCGTGGAAGGTCGGGCTGTGCAGGTACCACGCCGATCCCACCTCCACCTCGACGTTCCGGTCGATCGCCGAGATGAGGTCCTTGGGAATCAGCCTCTTCCTGGCCTCCTCGGCCGCCGCGCTTCTCGCGCCGTCGATGATCTCCGTCAGCACGGTCCGCGTCACCGACGCGGCGGCCCACGCGGCCGGCCGGGAGACGTGCAACGAGGTCACGTCCCTGAACACCGCTTTGACGAGCTGAGGCTTGAACGGCAGGTCGGTCACGACGGAAGCGGTCTGCGGACCGCTGCGCTCGGTGCGTAGGGGTTGTGTGGTCATCGAAGAATGCGCTTTCTGCTGTCGGGGGTGTCAGTGGCCCATGCCGCACCGGGCGGCGAGACCACAGAGCTCTGCGGAGGGCGCCGAGCCGGCACAGGGCCTGCCGGGCGGGGCCGCCGGCACACAGAGGTGCAGGCGGCCCCGCCCGGGTTCTCGGCGTTTCGGCGACCGGGCGTGCGGCAGGGGTGCCACCCGGGTGACGCGCTGTGGTGCGGCGCCGTGCCGGTCAGGCGACCTGGTACCTGCCGACTTCCAGGAAGTGGCGCAGTGCTTCGGGTGTGCTGTCGTCGAGGGCGGCGTTGGCTGCCGCGCGCAGGGCCGGGCTGATGGACGGGTCGGCGAGGATGCGGGCGATGGCGACGCTGTCGTCCTCGGCCTGGGCGATGCGGTAGCCGGTCTCCAGCCAGGCGCGGATCGCGTCGGAGTCGTCGGCGTCCAGGAGGGCGTTGACCTCGGCGATGACGCGCCGGCCGCTGTCGGGGTCGGCGAGCAGGCGTGTGATGGCGACGCGGTCGTCCTCGGCCTGGGCGATCCGGTAGCCGGTCTCCAGCCAGGCGCGCATCGCCTCGGGGTCGTTGGCGTCCAGGAGGGCGTTGGCTTCTCGTGTCACACGCCGGCCGCTGTCCGGGTCGGCGAGGATCCGGGCTATGGCCACCCTCAGGTCGTCGGCGTCCGGCTCGTCCGTGGACGAGGACACCGCGGGCACCGTCACCGCGGTCGGTGCCGCCGTGGCGGCGAAGGACGGGGTGGCGAGCAGGAGGGCCGGGGCGAGGATGCCCACGGCGATGCCGGGCGCTACGCGGTGCAGTCGCAAGGGTAATGCTCCTCTTCGTTTGCTGGGGAGGTGAGTTGAGGAAGCCTCAGGGCGTCCACTTCGGTAATGCTGCCACCTGGGTCTGACAGTGGCAGTTGCCCCGCTGCGGTCGCAGGGCACCGTCGCCGCGGACGTGGCCGGTGTTTCCTGGCGGCGCGCCTTCGAGAAGGGCGGCCTTGAGCGCGACTCGTGGCTGTCGGGGCATGATCGGGGCGGGACGATTCCTGGGGCGGTCGTGGTGTGGTCCGAGCGTGTGGTGGTGTGCGACGTGGTTCGGCTTGTCTGCCGGGACCGGGGCGGGCCGGGGGGCCGGTCGTGCTGCTGCACGGCTCGGCCGGTCATGCGGGTGAGCGGGAGGTGGTGGCCTCGCGGCTGATCGCCCGGTATCGGGTCGTCGCGGTCGATCAGCGCGGGCACGGCGCGAGCGAGCGTCATCCGCAGGATGTCTCCCGGGCCGCTTGTGTCGCCGACGTCGTCGCTGCAGTCGAGCAACCCGGCCTGGCCGCCCCGCCGGTCACCCAGTTGCAGCCCGCCGCGCGCCCGTGGGTCGGCTCGTGCCCGAACAGCGCCCTCCACGACGACATGAAAGCCGTTCTCCAGGGCATGGCGGACCAGGTCGCCGACCGGATGCTCGATGAGCGCGTCGACGAGCGGGCCGGTGCGCATCGTCCACCGGATCCAGTCGAGCCGTGTCCGCCACCGCGCTGCTCAGGGACAGTGCCCCCGACGGGCTTCCCGAGGCCTTGTCCGGTCTTCACATCGACCCCCGGTCCCAGCTGGCTCATACCGCTCTTTCCCGGGCCGCACGAGCCGGCTGACGGCACCGAGAACGAGGCAGTACTCGTCAGCTGGTCCGAAGACCGACCGCCAGCGTCAGTTCAAGGACCCGGTGTGGCGATGCGAGATCCGGAAACAGCTCCCGCAGCTGCGACATCCGGTACCGGACTGTCTGGGGATGGACGAACAACGCCGCCGCCACCTCCTCCCGCCTGCCCTGGTGCAGCAGCCACGCCCGCAACGTCTCCTCCAGCCGCCGTGCGGTCGCGACAGGCAAGGTCAGCAACGGTGCGAGGGCTCGGGCACGCAGATCTGCGAACGCGTCCGCGTCGGCGCTCAGCACCAGCTCGGGCAGGTGGTCCTCGGTGTCGCGGATGTCAGAGGAGAGGGAGCGCGCGCGTACGGCTCGTGCGTACGAGGCGGACGCACGAGTCCATGGCCGGGCCGGGCCGACCACGGCGGTGCGACCGGCCAGCTGCCGCAGGAGATGTGATCGGTCGGCATCGGGGACGAGCAGCACACCGGTGGCGTCCGGCAGATCGTCGAGGACGAGGGTGCTCGGATCGAGCGCGCGGTAGGCAGGCCGGGCCTGGGCGGCGGGCAGCAGGACCGCGGTCAGCGACACCGGAGGCTGCCACCCGGCTCGTTGAACAGAGGCCAGCAGCACGTCCGGGCTCGCGTCGGCGAGGAGGTCGCGAGCCAGGTGTTCCAGGTGGCGCTCGTGGGCTCTGCCCCGGGCGGCCAGTTCGTCGGCGTGGCCCGCGGCGCTCGCGGCGGAGAGCTCGTCGATGTAGGCGAAGGTCAGCTCGGCGAACTTGGCGACCTCGGCGGCGGGCAGGCCTGCGGGTACGGCACCCGCTGCCAGGCATCGCCAGGCCACGCGGGCGCCGACGCGGTAGGCGCTGAGCAAGGCGTCCATCGAACGGCCGTCGCGCACCTCGCCGCGGCCCAGTTCGTAGGCTGCGTCACCGGCGTCGCCGCCTGTGGCGTTCCCGCTCGCGAGGTCCAGGTAGTGCCCCAGAGCGGTGCGGACGGCTCGGCGGATGGTGCCGCCCATGTGGCCCGAAAGGGCGTTGGCGTAGGGAGGGACCTCTTCGATGATCGCCTGGACGACCTCGTCGGCGGTGGTCTTCAGCGCGGCCCGAAGTGCGGTGACCGTCGTCTCGTCCAGGGCCAGTTCGCTGGCCCTCCGGATTGCATGACTCACGTTTTTGTTCCCTGCGAACAATTCAGCCGACCAGATTTACGTCTTGCGGTCAGGACTTTACGCCTTGTGGCGCAGCAAGCTGGAGTCATGATGAGTGCGGCCCTGCGCAGCAGGGCGTGGAAACTGCTGGAGATGGTCACGACGCCGCTGCTGCCGTCGGACTACCTGGACCTGGTCAGTCCGCTGCGTGCGGGCGCTGACCTGCGTGGGCGCATCGAGGCCGTGCACCCCGAGACGGGTGACGCCGCGACCATCGTGATCAGACCGGGGCGGGGCTGGCGCGGCCACACAGCCGGTCAGTACGTGCGGATCGGGGTCGACGTCGACGGGGTGCGCCTGTGGCGTGCCTACTCCATCACCTCGCCGACGAACCGCCAGGACGGCCGCGTCACGATCACCGTGAAGGCGATCCCGGAGGGCAAGGTCAGCAACCACCTGGTCCGTAAGGCGAAACCGGGCACTCTGGTCCAGCTCGACCAGGCGACCGGTGACTTCGTGCTGCCGCAGGCCAAGCCCGCCAAGGTGCTCTACCTGACGGCCGGCAGCGGCATCACGCCCGTGATGGGCATGCTGCGCGACACCGCGTTCGACGACGTCGTCATGGTCCACTGCGCGCCGCGGCCGCAGGACGTGATCTTCCGCGACGAACTGCACGACCTGGTCGCGGACAAGAAGCTGCGGCTCATCGAGGTGCACACCGACACGGACGGCACCCTCGACATCACCCGTCTCGACGAACTCGTGCCCGACTGGGCCGAGCGCGAGACCTGGGCCTGCGGGCCCGCGGGCCTGCTCGACGCCGCCGAGGGGCACTGGAGCGAGCACGGCGTACAAGAGCGCCTGCACACCGAGCGCTTCCGCCCCAGCATCGTCGTCGCCGGCGACGGCGGCGAGGTCACGTTCAGCGCCACCGGCAAGACCGTCGACGCGGACGGCGCCACGCCGTTGCTGGACATCGGCGAGGAGGCCGGCGTGCTCATGCCCTCCGGGTGCCGCATGGGCATCTGCTTCGGCTGCATCACTCCGCTCAAGGCGGGCGCCGTCCGCGACCTGCGCACCGGCGAGATCACCGAGGCCGAGCCGGGCGTCCTCATCCAGACCTGCGTGTCCGCCGCGGCGGGCCCCTGCGACATCGAACGGTAGGAACATCTTGACCGCCATCGACCCCACCGCCCACCTGACCGCGGAGCAGATCGAGGAGCTCGGCCGCGAGCTGGACGCGATCCGCGACGAGGTGATCGCCGACCGCGGCGAGAAAGACGCCGCCTACATCCGTAAGGTCATCTCCGCGCAGCGCAAGCTCGAGCTGGTCAGCAGGGGCGTGCTGCTGTTCTCGTTCTTCCCGCCCGCGTGGCTGCTCGGCACCGCCGGTCTGTCCGTGGCGAAGATCATGGACAACATGGAGATCGGCCACAACGTCCTGCACGGCCAGTGGGACTGGATGCGGGACCCGAAGATCCACTCCACCACCTGGGAGTGGGATCACGTCTCGCCGGCCGACCAGTGGAAGCACTCGCACAACGAGCTGCACCACACCTACACCAACGTGATCGGCAAGGACAACGACCTCGGCTACGGCATCATGCGCGTCGACGAGGACCAGAAGTGGCACCCGTTCCACCTCGGCCAGCCGCTGTGGAACTTCATCAACGCCTGCTTCTTCGAGTACGGCATCGCGGCGTACGACCTGGAGCTCGGCAAGAACCTGCACAAGCGCCGCCGCAAGAACCCGGAATTCCGCGCGCGGGCCAGGGCCGTGGGCCGCAAGATCCGCAAGCAGGTGCTCAAGGACTACGTGATCCACCCGCTGCTGTCGGGCCCGTCGTTCCTCACCACGCTCGCCGCCACGTTCACCGCGAACCTGGTCCGCAACCTCTGGTCCCACTCGGTGATCATGTGCGGACACTTCCCCGAGGGCGTGCAGGTCTTCGAGCGCCGGTCGATCGAGGGCGAGACGCGCGGCCAGTGGTACCTGCGCCAGATGATGGGCTCGGCGAACATCAGCGGCAGCAGGGCCATGCACTTCATGACCGGCAACCTGTCGCACCAGATCGAGCACCACCTGTTCCCGGACCTGCCGAGCAACCGGTACGCCGAGGTCGCGGTGAAGGTGCGCGCGCTGTTCGAGAAGTACGAGCTGGAGTACGTCGCCGGGCCGCTGCCCAAGCAGGTGTTCTCCGCGTGGCGCAAGGTCTTCCGGCTCTCGCTGCCGAACAAGGAGCCCAAGGTCAAGACGCCGGACCGCGAGCAGGAGCTCGTCGCGGCCTGATTCCCGGGACAGGTTCAGCTCTTTCGGCCGTACCGGCGGCACCGCCGGGTTCGGTGAGATCCGTTGCGGACGGCAGGCGACCGCGACGTCGGACCGTACGACACGGGATCCGGAGCAGTTCAGTGGCCGGCTGCGCTACCCGGACGTGCGCCAGGAGCTCAGCGCACAGCCCCCGGCGAGGTGGTGTAGTGCACGGAGCGGATGGCCGCCGACGGCGTGCGCTGCTGCTGGTTCAGCGACCGCTGGTCCATACCGTGGCTGGGGGGGGCGCCCTCCGCACGCGTGGCCCGGCGGGACGACACCCCGTCGTCGCGGAGACGCCGGCGGTGTTCACCGCCTCCGCCTGGAGGCAGCAGCCGAGCATGCCACTCGTTCGGTTCCTGTCACTGCTGCTGTCCGACCGGCTCGTCCCGTACACCTGGCCTGCCCGGAACGGGCACGCGAGCCGCACGGTATGGACCACACCTCAGTGCGCGAACGAGGCCCGTGCCCGCGATGAGGAAAGACGCCGCGCGCAGGAGCTGGTGGAGCGTGCGGCGGAGCAAGAGCGGCGGGAGCGGGAGGAGGCGCAGGCCCGAGCTGATCGGCTGGAGACTGCCCGCCTGCAGGCGGAGGGTAGGGAACGGGCGGCTGCCGCCGACCCGAGCCGGGCGGCCCTGGCCCGTCACTCGCGGCGGCTCCCCGGGATCGAGGAGGCCATGGCCGGGCTCCGCCGAGAACGGGGCACCGACGTAACCGTGGGCCGGAGCGTGGGCGACAGCCGGTATTCCGGTGGCGTCCCGCTCGTCGACGCGGAGAGCGGGACCCTCCTGCCCATCTTCGACCCGCTCCCGCGGTCCGGCCGCTGTCCCGGCTTCCTCCTGGACGTCGGGCTGCCGCTGCTCCTCCCCACGGAGGAGCGACGCGAGCGCTTCGAGGACTTCCGGGCCGCTGGTGAGCGACTGCGCCAGGCCACAGCCGCAGCGCTCACCGACGTCGAAGGTCCGGCGGGTTACGGGACCGGCCGGGCCTGATGCCCACCCGGGTGCCGCTGCGCGGTCGACGGCGTGGAGGGGCCGTCGCCGCGCACGGCGGTCCGCCGTTCACCCACAGAGCGGCGTCGCGGCGTCGCCCGCCGGCTCCTTCGAGAGGCGGAGCGGGAAGAGGACGGGATGGGGATGCCCTCGTACGGGGTAGGCGAGCGGGACGACGCGGGGCGGTCCGGCGCGCTGCTTGAGGGAGGGTCAACGTATGCAATTCGACGACGATGCTGCTCTGGACACGTCCGAGGTCGAGGACGGTCGGGGAGGTGCGCTGGGCGGGATCCCGGGCGGCGGGAAGACCATCGGCGGTGGACTGGTCGGGCTCGTGGTGCTGGTCGCGTCCGTGCTCTTGGGCGTCGACCCCGGCATGTTCGGCTCGGGCGGCAGCGACACGTCCTCGTCCGGCACGTCAGCCGCGGACCTCGCGGCGGACTGCCGGACCGGTGCCGACGCCAACCGCAAGGAGGAGTGCCGGATCGTCGCCGTGGTCGACAGCGTGCAGGCATTCTGGAAACAGGCGGAGACAGCCGTCGGCAAGCCCTACCAGCAGGCCCCGACGTTCCTGTTCACCGGCAGTGTGAACACCGGTTGTGGGAACGCGACTTCCGACGTCGGCCCCTTCTACTGCTCAGCCGATGACAAGGTCTATCTCGACCTCGGCTTCTTCAACGACCTGAGCAGCGAGTTCGGCGCCAAGGGCGGCCCGTTCGCCGAGGCCTACGTCATCGCGCACGAATACGGCCACCACTTCCAGGACCTCAGCGGAACGATCTCCCGCGGCAACGGAAGGGGCCAGAACAGCGGCTCGGTGAAACTCGAGTTGCAGGCGGACTGCTACGCCGGAGTGTGGGCCCACCACGCCACCACCACCCCCGACCCCAAGAGCGGTGAGCCACTGATCGTCGACTTGACGAAGGACGACATCAACCGCGGGCTGGACGCGGCCGCAGCCGTCGGAGACGACCGTATCCAGCAGCGTTACCAGGGCAAGGTCACACCCGACACCTGGACCCACGGCTCCGCGAGCCAGCGCCAGCAATGGTTCTCCACCGGCTACCGCTCCGGCCGCGTCGCCAGCTGCGACACGTTCAGCTGACCACACTGACGACCACGGTACGACGCCCGGCCGTCGGGCCGCCGCTGGTGGGCAGATCGGGTACTGTGCCGCGTCGCGGTCCGTGGTGACTGACGTTGTCGCCGTGATGTCGTCGAGGTGAGGCCGGTTTCGGTGAGGCATCCGTTGATGAGGTTGCTGCGGTACTGGATCTGGCGGAGACCGTGTCGGAGCGCGCTGAGGGGCACTGTCACGTCGGCTGATCAGGTGGGATGATCTTCGGGTTGATCGAGCCGGGAGGGATCCTCGGCGGACAGTGCGCCGTCGCACGGGAGGCACCGGTATCCGGTCGAGGTGATCCCTCACTGCGTGTGGCTGCACTTCCGCTTCCCGCTCAGCCTCCGCGAGACGGAGGAGTTGATGCTCCATCAGAACCGGCGGGACGAGACCGCGGCCCCGCGCTCCTTCCGCCACCTGACGAAGAAGACGCGTGCGGTCCCGCGGGGGGTCGTCATGGACAAGCTCCGCTCCGTCCCGAGCGTGACCACCACTCAAGACCAATTTCGCCGATAACGGCTGTGCCGATGTTCCCCAAGGCCATGATGGTTCACCGGCCAGGCTCGGGGCGGAGCGCGTTCTGGCCACTTCGTCCGGCGTTGGGGGATGGTCAGCGGCTGTCGGCGATGGCGAAGTCGGGCAGTTCGGTGGACAGCAGGTGGTTGGCGGCACCGTCGAGGAGCTGTGCCGCCTCCGTGGAGCGGGGAAGCATGGTCTTCTCGTAGGCGTGAATGGCTTGGTCGATGGTGTGGTGGTGTGCGATGGCGAGGGCGAGTTCACAGGCGTCCAGCATGGCGAGGTTGACGCCGACGCCGAGCGGGGGCATGAGGTGGGCTGCGTCACCGAGCAGGGTCACCGTGGGGTGGTGCTCCCAGGTGTGCGGGACGGGCAGGGCGAAGATCGGGCGGTCGATGTAGAGGCCGTCGTTGTCGGTGATCAGCTGGCGCAGGCGGGGTGACCAGTCGCGGTAGCGCTCCAGGAGGTGGGCGCGGATGCCGCTGGTGTCCTGGGGGGTGAGGCCGCTGACGGTGATCCAGTCGGCCGGGGCGCGCTGGATGATGTAGACGCGGATGTGGTCACCGCTGTTGCGCTGGGCGAACAGGCCGCGGTCGCCGTCAGCTGCGGCGGCGCTGCCCTGACCGACGAGCTCGGCGATGTCGGGGTGCCGGGTCGTGACGTCGTGGAACCAGGCTTCCAGGAAGCTTACGCCGCTGTACTGGGGCATGGCCTGAGAGACGGCGCGGCGGACCTTGGACCACGCGCCGTCGGCACCGATGACGAGGTCGCATTCGACGGTGGTGCCGTTGGTGAAGTGCAACTGCTGAGGGCCTTCGGCGGGGCCGCTGACGGCCTGTAGGGCGTGGTCCCAGCGCACGGTGCCGGGCTGAAGCGAGTTGAGCAGGAGGTCACGCAGCTGACCGCGGTCGATTTCCGGCTTGAACCGCTCGTCCTGCTCGGGGACGTGATGGAAGAGGGTCGTGCCGGTCGGGTCCATCTGACGCATCTCCTGCCCCTCGGGGCGAGCCAGTTGGAAGAACTCCTCCAGGAGGCCGGCTTCGTGCAGGGCGGTTTGGCCGTTGTCGGCGTGCAGGTCAAGGGTGCCGCCTTGGTCACGGACGTCGGGGCCGGCGTCGCGGTCGTAGACGGTGGCGGTGATGCCGTGCCGCTGGAGGATGCGGCCACAGGTCAGGCCGCCGGGGCCGGCGCCGATGATGGCGATGCGGGGTGCGGGAGTGGTGTCCATATGTGCTCCGTTCGTTTGTGCAGCAGTGGCATGACTGCCCTGACCGCTGAGCCGGCGCGACGGCGGGGGCCTTGTCGAGAAGAGGGGGCCGGGCAGCCCTCGCAGCCGCCGCTCCAGAAAAGCACACCAACTCAATAAGTGCAACGACTCAACTTTTGAAGTTGGTCAATCGAAGGGTAGGATGTCGGTATGCCCAGCACGACGACCAACACCACGGCAGGCACCTCTCCTGCGCCGATGGGGCGCCGCGAGCGCAAGAAGGCCGCCACCCGCCAGGCCATCGCCGACGCCGCACTGCACCTGTTCCTTGAGCGCGGATACGACGCGGTCGGCATTCGCGAGATCGCGGACGCCGCCGACGTGTCCACCACCACGCTGTTCAAGCACTTCCCGGTCAAGGAAGCCCTCGTCTTCGACGAGGACGCCGACCAGGAAGCCCGCCTGCTCGCCGCCGTCCGCGAGCGGCCCGAGGGCCGGTCCATCCCCGCCGCACTGCGCGAACACGCCCTGACCACCCGGCTGGCCTCCGCCGACGATGACGCCACCTTCACCGCCTTCACCAACCTGGTGGCCGGCACCCCCGCGCTACGCGACTACGCTCAGAACATGTGGCTGCGCCATACCACCGCACTCGCCCAGGCCATTGCCGAGGAGAGCGGCCTAGCCGCAGGCGACCCCGCCTGCACCGCCCTGGCGCACTTCGCCCTCGAAGCCCCCCGCGCGGCCTACGCCCATGACGACCCCCGTCAAGCCATCAACCGGGCCTTCGACCTCCTGGAGCACGGCTGGAACGCGTTCTCCCGAACGAAGGAGTGAGCAAGCGTATTGCCATGCGGTGGCTCGCGATCCGGGCTCATCGGATTCGGCCGGGCCGACGGCCTCCTTTACCGCACGGACGCGCAATAGGCTGTGCTGGAACCGCTGTTGCCGAAGGGCGAAAAGCCCGGACGGCCACCGACGCGGGCCAGACGGCAGCGCGGCGACGGCCTCCACCACGCCGGCCGGGCCGTCGCCCGCACGCACCACCTCGCCCTCGCCGCATGCGACAACAGGCCGGCCACCCGCTTCAGGATGCGTGAGCACGGCCTTCCGCAGCGCCCTTCAGGTGTCGGCGGTGACCCAAGCCAGAACCACGGCACGGGCGTTCAGGTGCCACCGCATTCCGACGATCGCCGAACATGAACCATGCGCAGCGCAGATGACACTGCCTGATCACCACCACCGCCACCTGACGAAGCCGCACTCCAGAAGACCACCATCGGCCCGGTCCCGTGACCGTCACAGCCACCGAGGCGCACGTACGGCCGGACCGCGGTCGCACAACGAACTGATCAGTCCAGGCCACACCACCCGCTTCTGATCACAAACATCGGTCCTGGACGACGCGCTGCGAAAGCTCGGCATGGAGTGGGCATGACCGGCTCCGAAAGAACCTCCGGAGGCGAAAACGTCTGCGTCATCCTGCAGCCCGTACGCCCGGAAGGAGGAAGAGGCGCCCACTGCGGTGGATGGCGGGCTGCTGCCGGTCCCTACGTCACCCTTGAGGTGCACGTGCCCGTTGATCAGCTCCGGGAGGCGCGACCGGTGGCCGTGCGGCAGAGGCGAGCAGCGCCAATCCGTCAGCGCTGTCCGTACCGGGAACCGGGTGGTAGATGACGAGCGTCTGGCCGATCGCGCCGTCGACGCTCAGCCGCTCCCGGTTCAGCCACAGGCCGCCTGCCTGAGGATGGTCGATGTGCTTGGGCGCGCCTTCGCACGCCACCACGTCGTGGCGGGCCCAGAGTCGGCTGAAAAGAGAGCTGGCGAGGGAGAGTTCGCCGACCAGCTCGATGCACCGGGGGTCGTCCGTGTCGGCGCCGACGGACCGGCGGAAGCCGGCGACCATGCCCGCGGCGGCCTTCTCCCAGTCCGGGTACAGGGCCTGCTCGGCGGGGTCGAGGAAGATGCTGCGCAGACGGTTGGCGCCCGCCGTGAAGCGCGGCGACAGAGCCGTCGCCAGCGTGTTGGCGGTGAGGACGTCGAAGTAGCGGCCCTCGACGAGCGCGGGGAGCGGGAGCGTGGCGACGAGCTGCGCGACGCCCCGCGGAACGGTCTCTTTCGCGGGCCGACGCCGACGCCGGCGGGGACGGTCCGCGCCGAGAGCGAGCAGGTGCTCCGTCGCGTCGCCGTCCAGGAGCAGCACACGGGCGAGGGACTCCAGGACCTGCACGGAGGGGTTGCGGTCCCGGCCCTGCTCCAGACGCAGGTAGTAGTCGACGCTGATGCCGGCGAGCATGGCGACCTCCTCCCTGCGCAGGCCCGGTACCCGCCGCACTCCCAGAACCGGGACGCCGGCCTGCTCGGGAGTGACGAGCTCACGGCGGGCGCGCACGTAGTCGCCCAGGAGGTTCGGTTCGCCGGTCATGACCCCACGGTAGTGCGCACGGCCGTGCGTCCGGGTGGCCCTGTCACCCCCAGGATCGTGAAGGCCCTGGCTCGCCCGGCACCGCTGCGGCAACGTTGCCACCGGCCCACCGAGCCCGGCCCTTCCCCGCAGGGGGAACTGTCCGGCCGGACCAGACGACACACGTCCGGCCGGGCGGGAGGCCTCAGGACGCCCGCCGGCAGGGCATCGGCGTGACCGGACGGTGAGCCCTCTTCCTCCCGCGTCCCGACGCGGGCCCACACAGCAAGGAGCACAACCATGTCGACGTTCCTCCTGGTCCACGGCGCCTGGCACAGCGGCAGATGCTGGGAGCGGGTGGTTCCGCTGCTGACGGCGGCGGGCCACCGGGTGCTCACACCGTCGCTCACCGGCTACGGCGACAAGGCACATCTGGCCGGCCCCGACGTGGGACTCGACACGCACGTCGATGACATCGTCACGCTGATCACCGAGGAGGACCTCACCGAGGTGACACTCGTCGGGCACAGCTACGCCGGACTGGTGGTCTCGTCCGTGGCCAACGACGTCCCGGACCGAATCGCACAGCTGGTCTACCTCGACGCGATGGTCCCCGAGGACGGCGAGACGGCGGTCGACGTCATGCCGGTGACCCAGCACCTGATCGACCTCGCCCTGCGGTCGGAGAGCGGCTGGCGGGTGCCGCCGCCGCCCGAGATGCCGCCGCCCGCCGGCCTGTTCGGGGTGAGCGACCCGAACGACGTCGCCTGGCTGCGCACGATGCTGTCCGACCAGCCGGTGCACTGCCTTCGGCAACCGGTGCGGTTGAACGAGCCGGCCGCGAGGCGAATCCCGCGCACGCACATCCACTGCACCGTCCTGCCGGAGGGGTTCGTCCGGCGTCCCGTTCCCGCGATCCAGCCCAACGGCGCCCCGGCGCAGGTGTGGGAGCTGGCGACCGGCCACGACTGCATGATCACCACACCGGCCGCGCTCACCGACCTGCTGCTCCGGCTCGGCTGACCCTCCCGTCGGCCAGCGGCCCGGACAGGCCGGATCGCGTTCGGTCACGACGCCGAGCATCGCCTCGGCGGCCTTCTCCACGCGTACGAGCATGCCGCCTGACCCGGACGAGGATTTCGGCAAGGGCCGCGTCGTACCGGCGTCCAGCACGGCCAGGATCTTCGGGTCCCGGGCCGTCGCCGGCGTGCTGTTCGACCGGTGACGGCGTCCGCCGGCCACCGTGGGCCGTGCCGTCAGCCGTCCGTGCGGCGCCCGAGCGGCAGCAGGTACTGGAGCGGCTGGTCCATGTCGTCCAGGCCCAGCAGTTCGTGTGCCAGGTCGTCGTGGAAGCCGCCGAGCGGCGTGCCCGCGAGCCCCAGGGCCGCGGCGGTCAGCAGCAGCGTCTGCGCCAGGTGCCCCGTCTCCAGCAGCCCGAGGCGCAGCGCCCGCAGGCCGTAGCGCCGGCGCAGCAGGCCCAGCTCCACGTACAGTCCGGCGACGACCGGCGCGCCGTCGACACCGATCCGGTCCGGGTCCTCCTCGGGACGGGAGAAATAGGTCGACAGCGCCTCGACTTCGGCCTTCTCGGGTGCCGGGCCCACCCGGCGCAGCGTCCGGTGCTCCGGCACGCAGTCGTACGTCGCCGCGGGGAGCCCCGCCACGTCGAGGACGAGCAGCCGCACCCGTGCGGTGTGGAGGGCGCCCGCGCTCGGGTAGGGGCGGTGGGTGTAGATCCGGTCCGAGCCGTCCGGGAACCGCCTCCGGGTCCGGCTGCTCTCCGCCAGCGCGTTCCACAGCAATGCGCCGAGCGTGCCGGCGTCCAGCGGCCCGCCGATCTCGCCGCGCGCGGACGACCGTGCCGCCAGCGCTGCGGACAACGGCACCTCGGGCAGCGGGTCCGCCGGCAGCGGCGTCTCGGGGCCGTGGGTGTGGGCCGCCGCGTCGGAGGGAGCGTGGCGCAGGGCGGAGTCCTCGTTGCGGCCGATCCGGATCTGGCTCCTCTCCAGGTACTGCCAGTCGGGCGCGCGGTGCCCCTGCGGGAAGTACGACACCGGCTCGTCCGTGTCCAGCAGCGTGCGGGCGGCGAGCCGGCACACCGCGCGCTCCTCGTCCGGGGAGACGCCGAGCCGGTTGAGGAGCATGTGCAGCTGTGACGCCCACACCCACCGCAGCACCGCGTCCACGTCGGCGGGCGCGAACTCCGTTCGGGCCCGCAGCGTCCCGTCCGCCGCGCGGACCCGGTCCGCCCACTCCACCAGCCAGGGTTCCCCGGCCCCGCCCTGCGCCAGTCCCTCCCGCAGGGACGCCGCCCGGCGGCCCAGCGCGGAACGCTGCGCCGCGTAGACGGAGTTGATCCGCATGTGCACGGCCGCGGCCGGGAGCAGGGGCACCTCGGTGACCCAGCGCCAACCCGCCGCGTGGCCCCGCAGCCACTTCGCCGCCGTGACCCGGTCCATGTCCAGGGCGTACGCCGTGGCGTGTGCCAGGTCGGCCGCGAGGACGAGCCGGCCCGACCCGCCGGCCGGCTGCCGCCGGAGCGTGCGCAGCGCCGCCACGGCCACCCGGGAGGAGACCGTGAAGACGTCCTCGGCCGTGGGCAGCGCCCGCGGCCCGCCGTAGCGGCGCGTTTCGGGGACGTACTCCACCATGCGGACCTCACCGTGGTGCGAGGGCCATGGGCCACCCACGGACGGCACCGCCTTGGCGGCCCGGGCCAGCGTGGACGGCAGCTCCGCGGCGGCCGAGGGGCTCAGCCCCGCGACCCGGATCCGCAGGTGCGGGCCTCCTTCCCCGTACCGGATGAAGAACCACTTCGCGGCCCGCCCCGAGGCGACCAGTCCGTCCAGCAGCCCGGCCGCCTCCTCGGTGAGGAAGGCGTCGGTGTCCTCCGTGTTCGAGTGCAGGAAGAGGTGGTAGCTGTGCCAGGTGCCGGTCGTCGTCATGGAGGCCCTCGTTCGTTCGGGGGTCGGGAAGGGGCGGGGTCAGGGGAAGGGGTGGGGGTGGACCGCAAGGTCGTCCGGGTGCAGCGGTCGGTCCGTGCGGCCCAGCCGGTACGGCGTCCGGAGCAGGCGCGGCAGGCCCCTGGTGCGGTGGTTGACGTGACCGAACGTCATGGGCAGCGAGCCCGGCACGACGACCTTGGCGCAGTGCAGGCCGAACCGGTCCCTCAGCCCCGGCTCCGTCTGGTCGACGGCGATGACCTCCAGGCCCTCGCCGGTCAGCCGCCGCACGGTCGCGTCGAGCAGCACGCCGAGGTCCGCCACCGGCTCCGGCGCACCGGGCCAGGCCTCGGCGACGGAGCGGGTCGGAGTGTCGGCGAAGAGGAACGCCAGCCGCGGGGCCGCCTCGGCCAGGGAGTTCACCCCCACGTGGTCGTCCAGGGTCACCACGAGTTCCGGGTCGTCGAGCATCGGGAGCAGCCGCGCCGGGTCCCGCAGTCCGTTCCCGGGACCGGAACGGCGCGCGGACTCCAGGACGTTGGTCACCACCTCCGCCACCGCCGAACGGATCGCGACGCGCGGGTCGTGGTGGGCTCCGGCGGCCAGCAGCATCCTCGGAGCCCCGGGGTGGGAGCCCTCGTAGCGACAGACCGCGACGACCGCCGGGACGCCGAAGTCGTTCGTGGCGTCGAGGAGCACGAGGCGGTAGCCGGCCAGCTCCGCGCGGTCGGCCAGCAGGGCCGTCTCCGGATCCTCGGGCGGCGGCTCCACGCGGGCGAGCGGGGTGGAGGCGTACCAGGCCATCAGGAACGCGTCCCGCTCCGCGACTTCGAACAGCCCGTAGAGCACCGCTTCCTCCAGGCTGTTGCCCAGCCCGCAGCCGTTGGAGGACTCGTACACCACGCGCGGCCGGTCGCCCGGCACGTCCCAGTACGCCACGTGCTCGGGCACGGCCACGGCCCGGCGCCGGGTGAGGGACCAGCCGTGGACCCAGTCCAGTTCCAGGTCGGGGCTGTACGGGACGGTCCGCGAGGCGGGATGGCCCTGGTAGGCGGGGTCGGGCAGCCCCAGGCGCACGGGATCCACGGCCCGGTCCGGCCCGAGCTCGCCGAAGGACGCCCGCAGCCGGGTCCGCCGGCCGGTCGGCCGCATGCCCGCGAACCGCTCGACGCTCTCGAAGAGCGCCACCCGCTCGCTGGTGCGGAAGTCACCGGCCCGCCCGTATCCGCCGTCGTCCACCATCCGTCCGTCCGTGACGAACGCCGTCGTCAGGCAGAAGGCGGAGTCCTCGCTGCGGAACAGCCGGCGCACCGGGCCGAACCGCTCGTCGTGCAGCACCGCGCGCAGCTGCGCGACCTCGGTGCGGGGGTTGGCGCCACGGAGCACCTCGGGGTCGGGCAGCGGACGGGGGCCCGACGGCACCGGTACGACGTCGGCGGCCGAGTCGTCCGGCAGCGGCCGGCAGACCGCGCAGCCGCCGACCGGACGGACCCGGTGGGTGGACCAGGTGGCGCGGCCGTGGTGGACGAGGTGCACCGTGGCGGTGGCGTCCGCGCCCGGCCGTGGTCCCGGCGACTCGTCGTCGGCCGCCTCCAGCAGCTCAAGGGCGAGTGCGCCGGTCGCCCCGCCCAGCGCGGCCGAGGGAGTCCCCGCCAGGGCCAGGGCCGGACTGTGCCACGGCACCCGCCCGCCCGTCGTGGCCAGCCGCTGGTACTCGGCGCAGGACAGACAGGCGGCGGCGCCCGGACGCAGGACCGGCCCCACGACGGCCAGGGCTCCGTCGAACCGCACCGGGACGAGGCGCACGGGATGGGCCAGCGCGTGGCGGCTGAGCCGTTCGGCGAGTTCCAGCGTCCACCGGGGCAGCAGGACGACCGCCGGACCCGCCGTCGCGGCGAGCGCGGCCCCGGCGTCGAGCACCGGCACGGGCAGCGGGCCGAGGACCGGACGTCCGGCGTGACTCACCGGCCCTCCCCCCGGCCGTACAGCACCGAGAATCCGAACGCGCGCAGTCGCGCGACGAGCGGAGGGGCGGCGTCGCCGGACTCCCGGACGCGCAGCCCGGTCAGCCGGCGCAGCACGGTCTGCAGTGCGGCCTCCCGGAGCGCGAGGTCCGCCAGCCAGCCGTTGGTCCAGCCCCTGTCCTCCCAAGGAGCCGTCCGGACGTCCGCCGTGGCCAGTGCCGCCACCGCGCCGTTCGCCCGGCAGAGGTGCCCGACGGCGAGCCCCTGGGCGGCCGCGGCGGTCGCGGCGGCGGCCGACAGGGCGGCGAACGCCGCCGCGTCGCCCGGCGTCGCCTCCACCGCGTGGCCGAGGACGGGCCCGTGGGCGGCCGGATCCGTTCCGCCGCGCACGACGGCCAGGTACGCCTCCTCGTCGGCGAGACGCCGCACCTCGAGTCGGGCTGGCGTGCCGAGGCGTGCGGTGAGGGCCGTCCACCAGTGGCCGGCCTGCGGATGCTCCCGCCAGTGCGCCTCGGGCAGTACCGCGCCCGCGGCCGGGAAGGCTTCCGCCGCGGCCTCGCGCAGGGCGCGGCCCAGGGCGTGCGCCGGATCCGCGCCCACCGACGCGCGCCCGACGCCGGGCCCCGCCAGCCGGAGCTCCGCGGCCCGGCAGAACGCCTCCAGACGGGCCAGGTCCAGGCGCGCCGCGCCGGCCAGCACGGCGCCCTCCGGCAGTTCGCACGAGGCGAGCGGCACCGGCGACTGACGCAGGGCTCCCGGCGCCGGGCCCGGCAGGACCCCGACGCGTTCGTCGGTGAGGGCCGTCACCCGTCCCAGCGCCTCGGCGAGCGCCCGGGCCGGCTCCAGGCGGGTGCGGCGGTCGGCGTCGATCAGGCCGGGCCCCAGCCAGCTGCGGTAGTCGGCCCGCAGGGGCCGGGCGTCGGCCACGAGGACCGCGGGCAGTCCGGGCACCAGTCGCGGGTCGTCCCCCTCGCTCGCCGGGTCCGGCAGCCCGCCGACCGCGCACAGCAGCCGCTGCGCCGCCGAGCCGCCGAGCAGCGCGACGAACGCGGCCGGACCGGCTTCGGCGGGCTCCGACGGCGGGTGCGCGGCGAGCGCGGCCGCGTCCGAGGAGACCTGTTCCGGGCTGCCGGGGGCCGTGACGTAACCCCGGCCGCCCCGGACCCCGACGGCCACGGCCCGCCGGCCGCCTCCGGCCTCGCGCAGCAGGACCACGTCCTCGGGCAGCGCCGGGTCCACGGCGTGCGACCAGGCCACTCCGGCGTCCGACAGCGCGCGCGGGACGGCCTCCGCCAGCGGGCCGCCCGGGGCGCCGGACGCGACCTCCACGCGGGCCGCCGCCAGCGCGGCGGCGGTGTCGGCGGGCCGCCCCGCCGTCGCCGCGACCCAGTCGGCGGCGCGTCCGGTCGGCGCCGACACCACCAGGTCGTGGGCCCGCAGACGCTCGACGAGGGTGTCCAGCGCCTTGCGCGCCCGGGTGCCGGGCGCGGCCCTGCGGTCCAGTTCCGCCGCGTCGCCCGTGCGCAGGGGCTCCTCCAGCAGACGCCACAGGGCGGGCAGCGCCGTGCTGCCCTCGAGGGTGACGCTGCCGCGCCGTCCGCGCAGGTGCAGGCCGGCCCGCAGCGGGGTGACGGCCACGTCGGGGCGCAGTCGCGGAAGGGCCGGCTCCGTCGTGTGGCCGGCGGCCTCACCGGTGGTGTCGCCGCCGGCCCGGGCGTTCACCGGAAGGGTTCCGGGCGCCGAGGGAGTGGTCATGCTCCGCGCTCCCTCGCGTCGACGGCCGCCGCCATCTCGGCGCGCCAGTCGCACCCGGTCAGGCGGGGCACCGTGCGGATGACGAGATGGGCGGCGAGGTAGCGTTCCAGCGGCGTGACGTCGCAGATCGCGAGGAGCCGGTACAGGGCGTTGGTGCAGGCCCGGTAGACCAGGTAGTCGGGGCGGCTCCACATCGTCCCCTCGGGGTCGGAGCGCCGCAGCAGGCGGTGGAACTCGCTGTAGCGGGTACGCAGGTCCCGGCTCCATCGTTCCGTCGTCTCCGCGTCCCCGGTCGCCGCCGCGCGCTCCCGGTACTGGAGCGGATCGCCGTGCAGGTCGGCTCCCGCGGCGTGGCGGTCCTGCGCCAGCCGCCAAGCGGCGGCCGACCAGTGGGCCCAGTCACGCTCCCACCCGCGTGCCGCGCCCCCGGTGATCCGGCCGACCAGCGCGGTCACCGTGTCGCCCGCGCTCTCCCAGCGCCGTTCGAAGCCCTCCCGCAGTCGGCCGTGGGGGTCGTCATGGACGAGGAAGTCCTCCAGGTGGGACACGTACGACCAGTGGCCGCCGGCGAGCCCGCCGGGGTGGGCGGCCGCGTGCGCGGCGAGCGCCGTGACGGCGAGCTGCACGCGCGCCTGCGCGCCGTCGCCGTGCTCGCCGAGGAACCCGGTGCCCGCCCGGAGCGCTTCCAGCCCGCCGCTCAGCAGGTCGTCGCGGAGCGCCGCGCCATCGTCCCCGAGCAGACGCCGCAGGGGAACGAGGTCGACCGGTTCGAGGCGCACCGTGTTGTCCGGCACGATCGGGTGGTAGGGCGGCGCGACCAGCTCGGCGCGCCCGTTGCGGGCGGCCTGTTCCAGCAGTTCGGCGTCGGTGAGGTCGCGCCGCGAGGGGTGGGCGCCGACCCAGTCGCGCAGCGCCCGTGCCGCGTGCTCGGCGGCCGGCCCGAGCCGTGCCGGGGCGCCCCGAAGACGCAGCCGCACGTGCGGGCCGTGCAGCCAGTGCCGTTCGACGTGGGCGGCCAGGCCCCGGTCCCGGCACTCCGCCGTGAGCGGCAGCACCGCCTCCCCCAGCAGCCGTGCCTTGACCGGCTGGTGGTAGTACGCCACCACGTCGAGCACCTCGTCGGCGCCGCCGTCCGCCGGGAGCGGGGTGGACGTCATCGCGACCTCCCCGCCCGGTACGTCTCCGTGACGAGCTCCACCGCACGGGTCGGCACGGCGGATCCGCCCGGCGCGGGCAGCGCCTCCTCGAGGACCGCACCGCCGGGGTGGCGGGAGAGCCATTTGGCCAGGCAGCGCAGGTGGAGCGGGTTGCCCAGGTCGACGAACTGGGGCTTGGGGCGGCGCAGGTGCGCCAGGAAGTCCTCGGTCACCCGGCCGGTGGGGGCGGTGGGCGCGGGGTGCAGGAAGACCTGGTCGGGCAGGCCGAGCAGGGCGCGCCAGCGTGCCACGGGCTCCACCGGGGTCCCGGGGGCCGCCGTCAGCTCAGCGTGCAGGGCCCGCACCACTCCGGCCGGCAGGGTCCACCGGCGGCGGTTCAGGACGACGTGCCGGTGGCGCAGCCGGGGGGCGAGGACCACCTCGCCCCCCGGGGCGTCCACGGAGTGCCGGGGCGGCAGCGACCGGAAGTCCACCACGCCGTGCGGGTGGTCGGACAGCAGCGCCGCGATGCGCCGCGGCAGCATGAGCGGGGCGAGGAAGCCGGGGTAGAGCACGTCGAGCGGTTCGCCGGTGGCCGTGACCCGGAACCGCACCTGGTCGCCGGCCTCGTCGTGGAAGAGTTCCACGTCCGCCTCGGCCAGCGAGGTCCAGCGGCGGTCGGGCCCGATGTCGTCCGGGACGAGCAGCGGGTGCAGATTGGCGTTGAACCCTCCGACCGGTCGCATCTGCGCGGCGCGCGCGCCCGGTCCGAGGCCGCGGCGCAGCTGCGCGGCCACGTCCTCGGCCGCGTCGGGGTCGAGCGCGTCGAGGAACCTGCTGGTGAACCGGCCCCAGCCGCCGTACACGCGGTTCACGCAGAGCATCCCGCCGTCCGGGTCCCGCTGGAGGAAGTACGCGTAGCTCAGGGGGCGCTCGACGGCCCAGCGCGGCAGCCGCTCGCCCAGTCCCTTGACGGCGTCGGCCGGCAGCAGGACCTCCGTGCCGTCCGGCGATCCGGCCGCGGCGGTGCGCACGGCGTCGGTGAGTTCGGCGCGCAGGGCCATGAGCGCCCCGACGCCGGTGGGGAACCCGGCCGGATCGTCCCGGCCCGGGGCGGTGACGCGGGCGGCCTGCTCCCAGGCCTCCTCGACCTCGGCGCCGAACTCCCAGGGGTGCGGGCAGTTCCCACCTGCGCCGTACCGCTCCACGAACCGGTCGCGGGCGGCCCGCCGCATCACGTGTGCGAGGTCGAACAGTTCGGCCAGCGCGGTGACTTCGCCCAGGGCCTCGTGGTCGGCCCCGTCGAGGAACCCGTCGAGTGGCACCGGCCGTGGGGCCACGACGTCCTCGGAGAGGACGTTCAGCGGCGCCGAACCCGTCGGGACGGGCCGTCCGGCGTCGGCGAGCAGCCGGGTCCAGCCGTCGGCGAGCCCGGCGAGGAGGGCCGGGCGCCGCGGCGCGGGTGCGGAGGCGAACGCCGAGGTCTCACGGGACAGTTCCGCCAGCCGGTCCGCGAGGCGGCCGGCCGCCTCGGGGCCCTGCCCCCCGACGCCGGGGAGCGTGCGGAGCCACGCGGCCAGCCGGCCCGCCGGGTCCGGGTCCTGCGGCGGGACCGGACTGGTCGGCACCAGCAGACCCGCCTGCCGGAGGCGTTCGAGGAAGGCCAGCGCCGCCGCGCGGTTCGTGTCGGGCGCCCCGGGCAGGGCGGAGGCGAGCAGCTCCGCCATCTCGTCGAGCGGCGCGGGAGTTCCGGCGTACGGGGCCAGGAGCCGCAGGGACCCGTTGAAGGCCACCTCCGCCGCGTCCTCGTCGGTGACGAGGTAGCGGCCACCGGCGAAGGCGACCCGGTCGCGGGCGTACGTCGCGCGTCCGTCGGAGACGCGCGCGGTGCTGGTGACGCGGTGCGGAAGCCCGGCGCCGTGGCGCGGGTCGGCCAGCAGGGCCTCGGCGAGGGCGGTCGTCAGGGTGCGGTTGACCTTCACCGACGCGTGCAGAGGGCCGTCCAGGAGGGGCTGTTCGCCCCACGACCGCACGCGCGGGCGGCCGGCGCGCGCTGGGGCCGGCCGGCCCCAGCCGACGGCCGTGAACCACGAGAAGGGACTGGTCTTGGTGCCGGCCCGCAGGGCGTGGCGCAGCACCGTGGGCTCCTCCTTGCGGGCTTTGCGGTCGTCGGCCCGGCGGCCGGCACGTTCGACCGCGCGCAGCAGGTCGCCGCTGGTGAGCGCGACGGCCCGGGCGAGCGCGGGTTCCCGGCACAGGGCGGCGAGGGCCGCCCGCTCGGCCGCGAGTGCCGGTTCGGCGGCACCGCCCAGCTCGGCCGTCAGGGCTCGGCGACGGTCGCGCAGCTCCAGCCAGGATGCGAGCCGGGGGACTCGCCGCGGGAGGTCGTCCAGGCGGTCCAGCACGGCGGGCCGCGGCTCGCGCCCGTTGTGCAGTGCGCGGCGCAGCGGCAGGACGACGTCACGGTGGTACTGCTCGCCGTGGCCGGACCGGCTGGCGTACAGGTCGTCGCAGAGCGGCTCGCGCAGCGCGCGCAGCGCGGCTTCGAGCGAGGTGAGGCGGGCGAGGGCGGCACGGAACGCCGCCGTGGCCGGAGACTGCGCGGGGCAGGTCAGCACGGTGGCGCGTACCAGGGCGTACGGCGCCGAGTCGACGAGGTAACTGTCGTGCCCGGGTGGTGTGTCGGCGCTCGCGGTGTGCGGCATGGGCTGTTCCGTCCCTTCGTGCCCGTGGTTCCCGTGGTACGGCACCGTCGCGGGGCGGGCCCCCGGGGGGGGGGGGCCCCCCCCCCCCCCCGGCCGGGCGGGGGGCCCCGGGGGGGGGGCCGGGGGCGCGGCCGCCCCAGGGGGGGGGCGGGGGCCCAACACCGGGCCGGCCCCCGC